>NZ_JBFCVK010000009.1:0-156899 GCF_040712085.1 Aquibaculum sediminis | reverse complement strand
AGCCATCATGCGCAAGCTCGTGATCCTCGCAAACGCCCTCCTCAGAGATCAGCGTCCATGGGTCAACTTTCCTTCTTGATCAACACGGATACTCTAGCTGCAACTGCTCGGCAGTCACGCGCTCGCAGACAGCAATCTCTTTCGTACCTTTTCCCGACCGATCAAGGGCAGCAGATCCTTGAGTTCTGGTCCGCTCTCGCGACCGGTGAGTGCCAGGCGCAAGGGCAGGAAAAGCTGGCGACCCTTGCGACCGCTCGCCTGCTTCACAGCGGCGGTCCAGTCCTTCCAGGTGCTCTGATCCCAGGGCTCTTGCGGCAAGAGCTCTGCCGCTGTCGCGCAGAACTTAGGGTCTTCGATGCGTGGGGCAATGCTCCCGCGCACGACCTGGTACCATTCCAGAGCGTCCTGCCGACGCGCCAGATTCCCTCTAACGGCCTCCCACAGTGCGGCACCAAAATCGGTGCGGCCGGCCTCGCTGAAGGTCTCCGCGACGGCCTCGTATGGCAGCTGCTGCAGAACACGGGCGTTGAGCGGCTCCAGTTCCTGGGGATCGAACTTGGGAGTCGCCCGACCGAAACGGCTGATGTCGTACCCCGCAACCAGGGACTCCATCTCGGTATGCGCCTCGATGGGGTCCGAGGTGCCCAGTCTTGCCAGGTAACTGTTGAGCGCCATGGGCTCGAGGCCCTGCTCTCGCAGGGAGGCCAACGAAAGCGAGCCGAGGCGCTTTGAGAGCCCCTGCCCGCTTGCATCGGCAATCAGCGGCAAGTGCGCGAACACCGGCACGCTGCCGCCCAGTGCCGTGAAGAGCTGAATCTGCACCGCCGTATTCGCCACATGATCCTCGCCACGCAGCACGTGGGTGACACCCAGCTCGATATCATCGACCACGGAAGAAAGCGTATAGAGCGGCCGGCCATCTTCACGCAGCAGCACGGGGTCGGAGAGATGCTGGCCGCCGAAATGCTGCGGACCGCGCACGGCGTCTGCCCACTCGATCGCGCTGTGGTCCAGCTTGAAGCGCCAGTGTGGCTTGCCCCCTGCGTCGAGCAGCGACTGCTTCTCGGCATCGCTCAAGCCTAGGGCAGCGCGATCGTAGATCGGCGGCCGTCCCGCTTTCATGGCGAGCTTGCGCTTGAGCTCCAGGTCTTCGGCCGACTCCCAGCACGGGTAGAGGCGCCCGGCCTCCTTGAGCCGTTCCACGGCATCGGCGTAGCGCTCCATGCGATCGGACTGGCGCGCCGTTTCGTCCCAGGTCAAACCCAGCCAGACTAGGTCCCTGCAGATGGCCTCTGCGTAGACCTGCGTAGAGCGTTCGCGATCGGTGTCGTCCAGCCGCAACAGGAAGGTGCCGCCTTCCTTGCGGGCCCAGAGCCAGTTCAGCAGGGCAACGCGGGCATTTCCGACGTGAAGCAGCCCGGTGGGGCTGGGAGCGAAGCGAACCTTCATCCTGTTCGCTCCCTCAGGCCGGGCCCTTGAAGGCATTGGTCACTGGATAGCGGCGATCGCGCCCGAAAGCGCGCGAGGTGACCTTCACACCCGGCGCTGCCTGCCGGCGCTTGTACTCGGCATTCTCCAGCAAGCGCCATACCCGGTTCACCACTGCACGGTCATATCCGCGCTCCACGATCGCATCCACGCTGGCTTCCTCCTCGATCAGGCCGCGCAGGATGGCGTCGAGGTCGGCATAGGGAGGCAGGCTGTCCTCGTCCTTCTGGTCCGGGCGCAGTTCGGCGCTGGGCGCCTTGGTGATGATGCGCTCGGGAATCACCATGCCCTCGGGGCCGAGAGCGTCCTTCGGCTTGTTCGCATTGCGCCAGCGCGAGAGCGCATAGACGCTCTGCTTGTAGACATCTTTCAGGACATTGTAGCCACCGCACATGTCGCCGTAGAGCGTGGCATAGCCGACGCTCATCTCCGACTTGTTGCCGGTGGACAGCACCATGTGGCCGAACTTGTTGGAGAGGGCCATGAGGCTGATGCCGCGCGCCCGGGCCTGGATGTTCTCTTCGGTCACATCGACTGGCAAACCCTCGAACAGCGGCTTGAGCATGGTGTCGAAGGCCTGCATGGCGGGCCCGATGTTGATTTCATCCAGACGGGAGCCCAGCAGCCGCGCGCACTCTGCCGCATCCTCCAGGCTGTCCTGGCTGGTGTAGGGTGAGGGCATCATCACGCAGTGCACCTGCTCCGCGCCGAGGGCATCCACTGCCACCGCAGCCGAGAGGGCGGAATCGATGCCGCCGGACATGCCGATCACAACGCCGGGGAAGCCGTTCTTGCGCACATAGTCGCGCAAGCCCAGTTGCAGCGCGCGATAGAGCGCCTCGTGACCTTCCGCCGGAGCTGCCTGCTCCCCTTCGCGGCAGACCCAGCCCTCGTCATCCCTATGCCAGTCCGTCAAGGAAAGCTGTTCTTCGAAGGCGGGAAGCAGCACGCGGAGGGAGGAGTCGGCCCCAAGCACGAAGGAGCTGCCATCGAAGACCAGTTCATCCTGGCCGCCGACCTGGTTCACGTAGGCCAGGGGGAGTCGGCTTTCGGCGATGCGATTGAGCGCCACTTGCTGGCGGACTTCCAGCTTGCCTTCCTCGAACGGCGAGCCGTTCGGTACCAGCAGAAACTCCGCGCCGGACTCCTCCAGACACTCGACGACTTCCGGGAACCAGATGTCCTCGCACACCGGCACGCCGATCCGCACGCTGCGGAAGTTGACGGGACCGGGCAGCGGTCCTTGGGTGAACACCCTCCCCTCGTCGAACACGCCGTAGTTGGGCAGATTGTGCTTGTAGCGCACCGCTTGGATACGACCGGCATCGAGCAACAGCGCTGCATTGAACACCTTGCCCCGCAAAGGCCAGGTGGCTTCGGCATCCTCGCACCAGGGCGCACCGATCAACAGCCCGGGGCCGCCGTCGGCGGTTTCCAGCGCCAACTCTTCGATCCCCGTGCGCACCGCGGCGAGAAAAGCGGGCTTGAGCACGAGATCCTCAGGCGGATAGCCGGATACGCAGAGCTCACTCCCGACCAGCAGGTCGGCCTGCTGCGCTGCGGCTTCTTCGCGCAATGCACGCAGGCGAGCGAGATTGCCGGGCACGTCGCCGACTGTCGGGTTGAACTGAGCCAGGGCGATGCGAAGGTGATCGGTCATAGGAGCCCGTGTCGCAGGTGAAGGCGGGTGGGTTCAAGCAGGAAAGATGTGCACTTCCGGCGGCACCAGTCGGCGGCGCACAGTAGCGTCCGGTCCATCAGCGGCGCAGGAGGAACTCGCGGCCAACCTTGACCCGCGGTTGACCGTCGTACTCGACAATGTCCGCCGTGGCGTAGGTTTCGGTCCAACGGATAGGGAGAAAACTACCGGTTCCGATCACATCCACCGGCACCTTTGCCTCGGACATGACCCGGCACTTCTTCGGCCCGAAGCCGCTGGATGCCACGATCTTCACCTTGGGGAAGCCGGCCTCATCAAGGACTTCACGCATCCGCCATATGGCGGCCGCCGACACGCCCGGTCCGACGAGATAGCGCAGCTCCTCCTCGGTGCGATAGCCGCGCACCGCCTCGGGCACATGACGTTCCAGCACCGCGTAGGAGGCGGTGGGATCGAGGCCTTCCAGATAGCGGCTGCCTGCCACGTCGAGGCGCACGGAGAGTGTGCCGGCCGCTGCTCTGTCAGCGAAGTGCCGGCAGACCTCCAGGCTGTCGGTCACTTCCTGCGCGAAGTAGTCGACCAGCACGGTCATGGGAGCATCGGGAAAGCAGCTGTCGAACATTTCGGCTGCGCGCAGCGTCGAACCGGCATAGCCGATAATGGCATGCGGCATGGTCCCCAACCCCTTGGGCTGGTCGAAATAGTGGGCCGTGGCATCGGTCGCGTTGCCGATGAAGCCGACGGCATTCACCTTGCGCTTCGCCCGGGCGGAACCGACTGATGCGGCGTAGGCCATCAGCTCCGCCATCTCCGTACCGGCACAGTGGCGCGCATCCATGGCAAGAAAGGCGACGCCCGGCAGATCGGCGCACATGGAAAAGGCATTGTGCGCGGCAACGCAGGCCGGCCCCAGCTTCTGCAGTAGCAGCGTTTCCAGGTCGACCAGGTGATAGAAGGGCCCGGAGACATAGAGGATCGGTTCGCCGGCCCCGACCCACTTGCCCTCGGGATAGCGCTGGTCGATCTCGAATGTCACCCCGCGCTCCCGTCCGATCGCCTCGAGCCACTCGATCGCCAACCGCGGCGCCGAGACAACGGGTCGGCGCATGAAAAGCGCATAGGTCACACGGGCATCGCCGAACTGACCGACCACCGCCTTGGTCTTGCGAAAGTAGACGTCGGTCCAGGCACCGATCTGCTCATCGGTCCGGGGCCAGACGGCGCCGTTCGTCGCCGCTTCCTGCGCCTTCACCTCGTCGGGCATGGACCCTGTCTCCGTGATCTGCGTCCGTTTATTCGCCGGCGACGCGCGCGACCGGCGTGTCCTGGCCGCGTGCCAGGCGTTCGGACTTCAGTTCCTCCGCGATGAGGAACGCCAGTTCGAGAGCCTGATTGGCGTTCAGCCGCGGATCGCAGTGCGTGTGGTAGCGGTCGCCCAGCATGGCATCGTCGATGGCCTGGGCCCCGCCAAGGCACTCGGTCACGTCCTGACCGGTCATCTCGAAATGCACGCCACCGGCATAGCTGCCCTCGGCGCGATGAACGGCAAAGAAGCCGCGCACCTCTTGCAGGATGCGGTCAAAGGGGCGCGTCTTGAAGCCGCTGCCCGACTTTACCGTGTTGCCGTGCATGGGATCGCAGGACCAGACGACATGGCGCCCCTCTTCGCGCACCTTGCGCACCAGCGCCGGCAGATGCGCCTGCACCTTCTCCGCGCCCATCCGCGAAATCAGCGTCAATCGTCCGGCTTCATTCTGCGGGTTCAGGGTGTCGATCAGGCGCAGCAGCTCGTCAGGATCCGTGGTCGGGCCACACTTCAGACCGATGGGGTTCTGTACGCCACGCAGGAACTCAACATGCGCGCCGTCGAGCTGCCGGGTCCGATCGCCGATCCAGAGCATGTGCGCCGAGCAGGCGTACCACTCGCCCGACAGGCTGTCGACACGGGTCAGGGGCTGCTCGTAGTCGAGCAGCAGCGCCTCATGGCTGGTGTAGAAATCGGTCTCGCGCAGCTGCTGCACCGTGTCAGGCGTCACGCCGCAGGCCTGCATGAAGGCCATGGCTTCGTCGATGCGCTGGGAGAGCTCTTCGTAGCGCCGTCCCTGCGGACTGCCGGCCACGAACTGCAGGTTCCACTGATGCACCTTGTGCAGATCGGCAAAGCCGCCCTGGGCAAAGGCGCGCAGCAGATTGAGCGTGGCCGCGGCTTGATTGTAGGCGCGCAGCATACGCTCGGGATCAGGGGTGCGCGCTGATTCCGCGAAGTCGATGCCGTTGACGATGTCGCCGCGATAGGCCGGCAGTTCGACACCGTCCTGCACCTCCACGTCCGACGAGCGCGGCTTGGCAAACTGCCCCGCCATCCGCCCGACCTTCACAACAGGGCAGGCAGCCCCGAAGGTCAGCACCACCGCCATTTGCAGGAGTACCCGGAAGGTGTCCCGGATGTTGTTCGGATGGAATTCGGCAAAGCTCTCGGCGCAGTCCCCGCCCTGCAGCAGGAAGGCCTTGCCTTCGGCCACGTCCGCCAGGGACCGTTTCAGGTTGCGCGCTTCACCGGCAAAAACCAGGGGTGGATAGTTGCTGAGGGTTCCGCGGACCGCTTCGACGGCTTGCGGTTCGGGATAGGCGGGCACCTGCCGGATCGGCTTGCTCCGCCAGGATTGGGGTGACCATGTCTGTGTCATAACGCGAACCTCAGTACTGTCCGTTCGCCGCCGAAACCGCAGGCAGGCGGCACTCCTCAAGCAGTCTTAGACACTGCGCCCCTGTGAATCCAGCGGGAATAGGAGCCTGCGGGGGCCTCCTCGGGGCTCCCTGGCTCCGGCATGACCTCAAAGGGGCCAGAACAAAGGTATCAGCGCGGAGGCGACGAGCCAGAGCAGTATGTTAAGTGGCAGGCCGACTTTCACGAAATCGCTGAAGCGGTAGTTGCCGGCATGATAAACGAAGGTGTTGGTTTGATAGCCAATGGGGGTCGCGAAACAGGCAGATGCCGCAAACATGACCGCAACGACGAAAGGGCGCGGATCGACGCCGAACTGCTGCGCCACGCCGACGGCAATCGGCACCATCAGGACAGCAATGGCGTTGTTCGACACCATCTCGGTGAGCAGAGAGGCCATCAGATAGATCATCGACAGGGCGATGAAGGGCCCGAAGGGGCCGGCCAGGGCCAGCATGCCCTCAACCAGCAACAGCACCGCCCCGGTCTGTTCCATGGCAACGCTCAATCCGAGCATTCCGAAAATGAGCAGCAGCAATCGCCATTCGATCGCTTCGTAGATCTCGTCCGGCCGCACGCAGCCGAGAACGACCACTGCCACCGTGGCGATAATGGCCAGCCCGGCGATGGGCATGATCCCCAAGGTCGCCAGCAGCATGACCCCGGCGATGGCCCCAACGGCCAGGGGGGCGCGCCGCCGGCGCAGAGGCCGTGTGTGCACCTCGTTCAGGTTCAGCAGCAGGCCGTCTTCCACCAGCCGGTGAATTCCTTCGGGTGGTCCCTCCAGGAGCAGCGTATCGCCGAAACGCAGCGACAGACGTTCGAAGCTCTGCGAAAGATTCTCGTGCTGCCGGTGGACCGCGATCACAAACACGCCGTAGCGGCGGCGCAAGTAGAGGTCGACGATGGAGCGGCCCACCAGTCGCGACCCCGGACCGACGATGCCCTCCATGACGACCGCCTGCTGGGTGGAGACAGGCTCCAGTTCCACCTCGCCGTCGCCCGGAAAGGCGAGTTTCCCGGCAGCGCGCAGCCCCATCACCTCGCGGGCATGGGTTTGCAGCACCACCCGATCACCCGCCTCCAACTGTACGCCGGTCAGATCACGCATCCGATGGCGCAGCGAGCGGTCATCCCGGATGATATCGATCACGACGCCAGCCGGATTGCGCATAAGTCCCGCTTCCGCCAGCGTCTTGCCGACAGCCTTCGACCCCTGCAACACCAGCCCTTCAGCAAGGAAGCGCCGCTGCGAGCCATCGCCTAGCAGTGCCGCCAGGGAAGGTCGGTCCGGCAGTAGAATGCGGCCGAACACCGCCAGGTACAGCCCGCCCACCGTTGCCATGATGAGCCCCAGACCGGTGATCTCGAACATGCCGAAGGCTGCCAGTCCCTGCGCCTGGGCGGCGCCGTCTGCCAGGAGGTTGGTGGAAGTGCCGATGAGCGTGCAGACGCCGCCTAGAATGGCGGCGTAGGACAGCGGGATCAGCAGCCGGGTCGGCGCAACGCCGATTGTGGCGGCCAAGCCGATCACCACCGGGGTCATCACAACGACCACAGGCGTGTTGTTCATGAAGGCGGAGAGCGGCATCACTCCGCCAAGCAGCACAACGATTGCCAAGCTGTGGGAATGCTCTGCCAGAGCCGAAACCCTAAGGCCCACCCACTCGATGACGCCGGTTCGATCCAGTGCGGCGGACAGCACAAACATGCAGGCGACCGTGATCGGGCCGCTGTTTGAAAACACGGGAAGCAGGTCGTCAGTGCGCAGCACGCCCGCCAGGAGGAGCACGGCCACGGCCGACATCGCGATGACGTCGGGCGGTGCCCACGCACGCGCGAAGGCCACGAAGACCCCTGCCGTCACCAAAAGCACGAAGAGGGCGTCGACACCGATACCGGCAATGGCCAATCCGCAGATTCCTTATTCGGAACCGGCCTGCGGCCGGCGAAACCCGACGAGCATGTTAAGTTCTTTTGTTGCTGTCGAGAGGATTCGGCTCAATTACCCTTGGGCTCGGCAACGGGCTCGCGCATAGTCACGAACTCCTCGGCCGCCGTCGGGTGAATGCCGACGGAGGCATCGAAATCGCGTTTGGTCGCGCCTGCCTTGATGGCGATGGCCACGCCCTGGATGATCTCGGCGGCGTCCATGCCGCCCATGTGTGCACCCATCACCTTCTGGGTTTTCCGGTCGACGACCAGTTTCATGATGGTGCGCTCGTCACTGCCAGACAGCGTATGCTTCATCGGGCGGAACTCGGTGCGATAGACGTCGATCTCGCGATGCTGCTCACGCGCCTGGGCCTCGGTGAGACCCACACTGGCCAGAGGCGGCTGGCTGAATACTGCCGAGGGAATGTTTTCGTAGTTCAGTTCCGTCGACTGTCCCTCGCAGAGCGAGCGCACGATAGCCATAGCTTCGGCAATAGCGACCGGCGTCAACTGCAGCCGGTCTGTCACGTCACCGATCGCAAAAATTGAAGCAACATTCGAGCGGAAATAGGGGTCGACCTTGACCGCTCCCCTGGCGGTCAGGGCGACACCGGCCTCTTCGAGACCCAACCCATCCGTATTCGGCTCCCGCCCAATGGCGTAGAGCACCTGATCGAACTCTTCTCGGGTGCCGTCGGAGAAATGCACCAGTCGTCCGCTCTGCGTCTCCTCGATGCGGGAGACATTGAGGTTGAAACGCAGATCCACTCCCTTTTTCGGCATCTCTCGGGCCAGAAACTCCCGCAGGTCCTCATCGAAGCCGCGCAGGAACAGGGGGCCGCGATAGACCACCGAGGTCTTGCTGCCGAGACCGGCAAAGATCCCGGCAAACTCCACGGCTATGTAGCCACCGCCCACCACGAGGATGCGCTCCGGCTGCTTGTCCAGGAAGAAGATGTCGTCGGAGACCAGCCCCAGTTCCTGACCCGGCTCGTCGGAGCGAGACGGCACACCGCCGGTGGCCACAAGAATGCACTCAGCGGTGATTCGGCGCCCCTGTACCGACACCGTGTGGGAGTCGACCAGAGTCGCCCGGCCCTCGACGATTTCCACGCCGACCTTGGTCAGCAGGTTCTCGTAGATGCCGTTGAGGCGGGCAATCTCGGCATTCTTGTTGGAGATCAGCGTCGACCAGTCGAAATCACTGTCCCCCACCGTCCAGCCGAAACCGGCTGCCTGCTCGAACTCCTCGCTGAAGTGGCTGGCGTAGACCATCAGCTTCTTCGGCACGCAGCCGATGTTGACGCAGGTGCCGCCCAGATGGCGCTCCTCGGCCACCGCCACCCGCTTGCCCGCGGCAGCGGCCATGCGGCTGGCGCGCACGCCACCGGACCCGGCCCCGATGACGAAGAGGTCGAAATCATAGCTGCTCATGGTCAAACTCCCGGCGGACAGGCTGCGATGGCTGAGGCAGTGGCGATCGCCCAAGGGGCGGTGCATTGCTCCAGCGGGCGCATCAGTAAGGGATGCGGTCTTCCTTTTCCAGCCATCGACGCATGGCCTGCTGCGCCTCGGCTTGAAGGTCACGGCGCGTGGTGAGCAGGCGTTCCTCCGGGGGCTTGGGAACTTCCTGGTATAGCCAGTCGTCATCGAAGCCTACGGCTGCGGCATCGTGACGATCTGCCGCGTAGGTCAGGCGCCCCAGACGGGCCCAATAGATCGCTGCCAGGCACATGGGACAGGGCTCGCAGCTGGAATAGATCTCGCAGCCCTCAAGATCGAAGCGCCCGAGGGCCTGGCAGGCGTTGCGGATGGCGACGATCTCGGCGTGGGCCGTCGGATCACACGACGAAGTCACCCGGTTCCAGCCTTCTGCGATGATCCGGCCATCCTTCACGATCACCGCGCCGAAGGGGCCGCCTTCATTGGCATCGGTCTCGTCGAGCGAAAGACCAATGGCCCGGCGCAGAAACTGCATTTCAGCGTCAGTCATTCTTCCAAACGCACCAGTGCCTTGCCATCGTTCTCGCCCGCGAGCAGCCGCAGAAGCTGGCGCGGTGCGCTTTCCAGGCCCTCGCCGATGTCCTCGCGCACGCGGATCTCACCCGCCCGATACCATTCGCCTAGCTGATCCACCGCTTCCTGCAGCCGGTGAAAGTGATCGAGCACGAGAAAGCCCTGCATGCGGGCGCGCTTGACCAGTATGGCACGGTTGTAGCGCGGCCCTTGTGGCGGCGGCGTGCTGGAGGGAATCGCCATGGTGCCAACGACGACGATGCGGGCGCCGACGTTGATCTGCTCCATCACCGCATCTGAGATCGCACCGCCAGTGTTGTCGTAGTAGACGTCGATGCCGTCGGGCGCCGCTGCGGAGAGGTCGGCGGCCAGATCCGGACTTGCCTTGTAGTCGATTGCGGCATCGTACCGGAACTCCTCGCGGCACTGAGCGACCTTGGCCGGACTACCGGTGAAGCCGACAGTGCGGCAACCAAGGACCCGTGCCACCTGCCCCACGATTGAGCCCACCGAACCGGCAGCGGTCGAGACGGCCACCGTTTCGCCGGCCTGGGGCTGGCCCACGGTAGTCAAGCCGAGATAGGCGGTAAGCCCGGTCATACCCCAGAGGTGAAGGTTGTATGAGAGGGGGCCGTCCGCGGGGTCAGCAATCCGGTCGATGTCGGAACCGTCCGACAACGCCCATTCCTGCCAGCCCTGACGGCCGCTGACCCACGTGCCTTCCGGGTAGTCGGGATGGCGCGATGCCATCACCTGACCGACAGTGAAGCTGCGCATCACCTCGCCCAGAGGAACCGGCGGAGAGTAGTTGGGGCCCTCGGCGATCCAGCCCCGCATGGCCGGATCGATCGACAGCCAGTGCACGCGCACCAGGAACTGGCCTTCGCCAGGTTCGGGAACGCTGCTTTCCTCCAAGCGGAAGCAGTCCTCGGCGACCGCGGGAACCGGCCGGCGGGCCAGGACCATTCGGCGATTGGTGGTCGTCATTATCCCCTCCCCCTTCGAACGAGAACCCGCCGCCCGACATGGGCAGGGCGGCGGGTGATGAAGGCCTTACAGGCCCATGCACATGTACTTGATCTCAAGGAAATCATCGATGCCGTATTTGGAGCCTTCGCGGCCGACACCCGATTCCTTGACGCCGCCGAACGGCGCCACTTCCGTCGAGATGATGCCGGTGTTGATGCCGACAATGCCGCTTTCCAGGCCCTCGCCAACCCGCCAAATGCGGCCGACGTCGCGGGCATAGAAGTAGGACGCGAGACCGAACTCGGTATCGTTGGCCATGGCGATGCCTTCCTCTTCCGTCTCGAAGCGGAACAGCGGCGCCACGGGGCCGAAGGTTTCCTCCTTGGTCACCTTCATCTCGGTGGTGACACCAGTCAGCACGGTGGGCTGAAAGAAAGTGCCGCCCTTGGAGTCGGCAGCGCCGCCGATGGCAACCTGGGCACCCTTGGCGACGGCGTCGGCAATGTGCTCCTTCACCTTCTCCACGGCGGCCCCGTCAATCAGCGGACCCTGGGAGACGCCCTCTTCGAGGCCATTGCCCACCTTCAGTTCCTTCACCTTGGCGGCCAGCTTTTCCGCGAAAGCGTCATAGACGCCCGACTGCACCAGAATGCGATTCGCGCACACGCAGGTCTGTCCGGTGTTGCGGAACTTGCTCATCATCGCGCCTTCCACGGCCGCATCCAGATCGGCGTCGTCGAAGACGAGGAAGGGCGCATTGCCGCCCAGTTCCATGGAGACCTTCTTCACGGTCGACGCGGACTGCTCCATCAGGAGCTTGCCCACCTCGGTCGAGCCGGTGAAGGTGATCTTGCGCACGATGGGGTTGGAGGTCATCTCGCCGCCGATGCCCTTGGCAGAGCCGGTGACGACGTTGAACACCCCGGCCGGAATGCCGGCCTGCTCAGCCAGTTCCGCCATGGCCAGCGCAGAATAAGGCGTCTGGGTCGCCGGCTTGATCACGATCGTGCAGCCTGCCGCTAGGGCCGGGCCGGCCTTGCGGGTGATCATCGCGTTGGGGAAGTTCCAGGGCGTGATCGCGCCGACAACGCCCACCGGCTGCTTCACCACGACAATGCGCTTGTCGCTTTGGTGCTGCGGGATCACGTCGCCGTAGATGCGCTTGGCCTCTTCGGCGAACCATTCGATGAAGGAGGCGCCATAGGCGATCTCACCTTTGGCCTCGGCCAGGGGCTTGCCCTGTTCCAGAGTCAGCAGGAGGCCCAGATCGTCCTGCTGCGCCATCATCAGGTCGAACCAGCGGCGCAGGATGTTCGAGCGCTCCTTGGCCGTCTTCGCACGCCAAGCCGGCAGGGCCCGGTTTGCCGCCTCGATGGCGCGGCGCGTCTCGTCGGCGCCCATATCCGGAATGCTGCCCAGGACTTCCCCGGTGGCCGGGTTGGTCACGTCCTTGACCTTGCCGCTGTCGGCATCAAGCCAGGCACCGTCGATGTAGCACTGCTGACGGAAGAGTTTGGGATTGTTGAGTTGGGGGGCGCCGTTCTCGGCAGCCTTGGCAAGTGTCGACATGGTCTTTCCTCCTTGGAAAAGCGAGGCTGAAACAAGCACAGCAGGACCAGCGCGGTCCCGACTGTTGGCGATGATAAAACGCGGTCGCGAGCCGGCAAGACCGGCGGTCAGCCGAGCAGCGCAGCGGTATCGGGTACGATGATTGCGAAACGATCCGATAAGGCTGCCAGCTCGGCCCGATGCAGCGCGTCTGCGCTCAGCACGCCGCCCTGGCCATCGGGAAGGTCCCGCGTCGCACAGGCATTGGCGACCACGGTGGTCCCGTAGCCATGATCGAGCGCCGAGCGAACGGTCGAACTGACGCACATGTGGGTCATGAAGCCCGCGACGATCAAGGTTTTTACCCCGGCTGCCTTCAGCCGTTCGTCCAGATCGGTGCCGGCGAAGGCATTGGGCAGGCGCTTTTCCACGATCGCTTCCGTCTCGCCGGGCGCGACAGCCTCGGCGATCTCAAACGCCGGCGTGGCCGGATCGAAGGCACCGCCGGCAGCGCCGCGGTGCTTAACGAGTATGATGGGGGAGCCTGCGTCGCGCGCGGCTTGGAGAAGACGGGCCCCTTCCTCCAATGCAGCCTCGACACCGGTCAGGCCCAGGGGGCCGCTGAGATACTGCTTCTGGGCGTCGATCATGATGAGCGCGCTCGACGCAAGCGCATGCGGCTGTGCGGCACCGCCAGCCATTTCCATCAGGGTCTTCGGTAATGCCACGATTTCCTGCCTTCCCCTTGCTGCGATTGCGGAAGGCTAGAGCAAAGTGGCCGGCAGGGAAACGGGGCAAAACGAGCGGCGCATGCGCCGCTCGCTCTTTCCTGCAAGCCCCTCGCGTCTGCCGGAAGAGCCGCAAGCTGCGGCTCCGGCAGGCGCTTTTGGGAAAGGCTCAGCGTTGGTTGGAGAACTCGTCGACCTCGCGTTCTGCCTCTTCCTTGCTTTTCCCGTAGAGCTCCTGAATCCGGCCCACGAGCTGATCACGCTGGCCCTCGATCACATCCAGATCGTCGTTGGTCAGCTTTCCCCACTTCTCCTGGGCCTTTCCGCGCAGCTGTTTCCAGTTTCCGGCAAGCTTGTCGCTGTTCATTCCGGTCTGTCCTCCATTGAATAAGCGGCCGGTACAGTGCGGCCTCCAAGTGGGAACATGCCTGAGCCCTTCGAGGTTCCATCCACGCACTCGGTGCCATGGCCCCGGCTGGAGGAAATTGCGGCGGTAGGAAACTGCGGCTGGATGACCCGGCTCAATCTGGTGCGATGGTCTCAGCCTCGATCCAGTCGAGAAACTCCTGATTCCCGCCGATCACGGGCAAGGCGAGCACACAAGGGCAGTCGTAGTCGTGCCAGTCCCGCACGAAATCGGTCACCTTCGAGACAAGATCTGCCCGTGTCTTGGCCAGCAGCACCACCTCGCTGCCCTCCTCGATTGCCCCCTGCCAGCGATAGATCGGTGTCATCGGGCCGAGCACGTTGGCGCAGGCGGCCAGCCGTTCTTCCACCAGCGACCGGCCCAAAGCGCGCGCCTTCTCCTCGTCGTCGTAGGTAATATAGATCAATGCGGCATCGGCCATTTTGCATCACACTCCTTCAACGCGGCATGGCGGCAATCTGCTCCAGCAGGCCTTTCGCGGAGGTGAGATCGTAGCCGGCGGCTTTCGCCTGCGTCATTATGGCCTCGGCGCTCTGGCTGCCGTAGCGGGCTTCGGCAAGGGCCCAGAGCAGAGTGCTGCGCATACCCGAACGACAATGCGCCAGAACCGGGCCGCCTGCCTGGTTCAGCACGGCGCGAAAGGCTTCGACCACCTCGGGACTCAGGGTGTCCATGGTCACCGGAACGTGATGGTAACTGAACCCCATGTCTTCAAAGATGCACCGCGCCTCGTCCGCACTGGGCTGGCCCGCTTCTTCGCCGTCCGGCCGATTGTTGACGATTGTCACAATTCCGTGGTCGCGCAGGACGTCGGCGTCGGCCTCAGTGATCTGCCCGGCAACGTAGAGGCCCTCGTCGAGTTTTGTCAGTGTGGTCATCGGCTCCCCTTCTCTGGGTCGGGTGGTTTGGATGCAGCCTCTCAGCCGGCCGGCTTTGCAGGACTGAAATACATTGGATCAGGCAACAAAGGCGAGCATGCGACATTTGGCTCCAGGGTCAAGGAAGGTCGCCCGCGCCCAGATGAGGGTCCTTGTAATGCGCCGGCGGCGGCGCATCTGAGCATTGTTGCGCTGCAACACAGTCTGTTGGCAGCCTGATCATACTGCGGAACGGCAGTGAAGGAGAAGACCTGGCATGGAGAACTTCACCCCTGTATCGGCTCTGATTGGTGGAGCTTTCATCGGACTTTCGGCGTCACTGTTGCTCCTGTCCTTAGGACGCATCGCTGGCATCAGCGGCATTGTCGGCTCGCTCTTCACAGCCGGGCGAAGTGGGGCGCCATGGCGCGTTCCCTTCGTGATCGGTATCCTGCTTGGGCCGTTCTTGGTGATGATCATCGGACCCGCGCTGAACGCGGCTCCACCCGAGATCATCATTGAAGCCAGCTGGCCGATCATTGTGCTGGGCGGACTGTTGGTGGGCTTTGGCACACGCCTTGGCAGCGGATGCACCAGCGGGCACGGCGTCTGCGGCGTTGCTCGATTGTCACCGCGCTCATTGGTAGCGACGGGCCTTTTCATGGCTGCCGGCGCTGCCGTGGTGTTTGTCGCACGCCACGTGATTGGAGGCTGACAATCATGCTCATCCCCTTTGTAGGGCTTTTCGCCGGCCTGCTGTTCGGCATCGGCCTGACCGTTTCCCAGATGGTGAATCCGGAGAAGGTGCTGGCCTTCCTCGATTTCGGCGGCATTGCGACCGGCACCTGGGACCCCAGCCTAGGCTTGGTGATGGGGGCCGCGCTGCTGTTCGCCGCACCGGGCTTCTATATCGCCCGGCGTCGTGAGGCACCGATCCTGGGCGATCGATTTGAGATTCCTCAGCGCCGTGACCTCGATGGCCGATTGATTGGCGGTGCGTTGCTGTTCGGTGCGGGGTGGGGTCTGGTCGGCTACTGCCCCGGACCGGCGATTGCCGGTCTTGCCTTCGGGCGCATGGAAACAGTGATCTTCGTGGTTGCCATGCTACTGGGCATGCTCGCCTATCGGCGTCTGTCCGCTCCGGGACGGGATGTCGCCTACGGTCAATGACAAAAAACCCGGCAGGGATGGTCCTGCCGGGTTCTTCGTTGGTCGGAGCGGCGGGATTCGAACCCACGACCCCCAGTCCCCCAGACTGATGCGCTACCAGACTGCGCTACGCTCCGTCACTTGGGGGCCGAACACGATGTCGTTCGGCTGGCTTCTATATAACGACCCGGCCCCGGTCTGACAACGCTCGCCCTGCCGCTTTTCCGGGGTGTTTGATGGCTAATGCAGAAAACTAATTACGTGCCCTAACACGCTAAAAACAGGAAATATCCAAGATGTGAACCCGGCCTCGGGTCCCAGGCGTTTCAGCGCGCGGCCTGCAACAGGCCCTGGACCTCTTTAAGTTCACGCAGCACCTCGCCCAGTTTCGCGCGCTTGTCGTCCTGCGCCGGATCCGTTTCGGGCGGCGCCACCGGGCGTTTCTCCTCGCCCTTGACGATGGCCTGAACCCCGTTCTCCTTCAGAAGCTTCTGTACGCCGCGGATGGAGAATCCGTCTTCACGCAGCAGGTCACGAATGCGACGCAGCAGTTCGATGTCTTCCGGGCGATAGTAGCGGCGGCCACCGCCGCGCTTGAGTGGTTTGACCTGCGGAAACTTGGTTTCCCAGAAGCGCAGAACGTGCTGCTCTACCTCCAGCTCCCTCGCAACCTCGCTGATGGTGCGAAAGGCGGCGGCGGATTTTCCGTCTTGGCGTAGGGCGCTCATAAACTCTCCGGCCTTCAGGCCCGACGGCCACTGTTGATGCGATTCTTCAACACATGAGAGGCGCGAAACACCAGGACCCGACGGGGCAGAATGGGCACTTCTTCACCAGTCTTGGGATTTCGTCCGATTCGCTCACCCTTCTCGCGCGATGTGAATGTGCCGAATGAGGAAATCTTGACCAGTTCTCCGCGCACCAGAGCGTCGGACATCTCGTCCAGAACCATTTCAACCAGTTCCGACGATTCGTTGCGGGACAACCCCACCTCCTGGTAGACGGCTTCCCCCAAGTCTGCACGCGTGATCGTTCGCCCAGCCATGCCCGCCTCCGTGTGACTTTTCAAAACGTTATCGCAAGGCGTTATAGCGGTCAATCATGCTTGAGGCCCGTGACTTTTCCGGGAGCACAGGATGACCGCAGGTACCTGATCGATGGGAGAGCCGGTTGTTACCAGCGAATGACGGCCGAGCCCCAGGTGAAACCGCCGCCCATGGCTTCCAGAAGCACCAGATCGCCCTGTTGCAGACGGCCGTCTCTGCTCGCTTCGGCCAGCGCCAGGGGAATGGAGGCTGCCGAGGTGTTGGCGTGCTTGTCCACTGTCGCTACCACGCGATCACGCGGCAGGTTGAGGCGCTTGGCCATGGCCTCGATGATGCGGATGTTCGCCTGGTGCGGCACGAGCCAGTCGATGTCGCCCGGGGTCAGGCCATTGTGCTCCAGTGCCGTGTCGATGGCTGCCGCCATCTTGACCACGGCATGGCGAAACACTTCGCGGCCCTGCATGCGCAGCAGGCCGGTGGTCTGTGTCGAAGATGGGCCGCCGTCCACGTAGAGGGCGTCGTGATGCCGACCATCCGAATAGATGTGGGTGGAGAGAACGCCGCGCTGGCGATCGGCGCCATTAAGCGGCTGAGCGGAAAGCACCACGGCCCCTGCCCCGTCACCGAACAGCACGCAGGTCGAACGGTCTTCCCAGTCGAGGATGCGGCTGAAGGTTTCCGCGCCGATGACCAGGACGTTGCGGGCCTGACCGGCGCGCACGAAGTTGTCCGCCACAGCCAAGGCATAGACGAACCCGCTACACACGGCCTGGACATCGAAGGCCGCCCCACGGGTCATGCCCAGCCGGGCCTGCACCCGTGTTGCCGTTGCCGGGAAAGTCTCGTCCGGCGTCGATGTGGCACAGATGATAAGGTCCAGATCCTCGACCGGCATTCCGGCGGATTGCAGGGCATCCTTGGCGGCTGCCAAAGCAAGATCCGAGGTCACCTCGCCTTCAGCCGCAATGTGGCGCTGGCAAATCCCGGTGCGATCGCGGATCCAATCGTCGGAGGTATCGAGGCGGGCTGCCAGATCCTGGTTGGTCAGGATGTTTTGTGGCAGGTAGGAACCACAACCCACAATAACGGAACGCTGGGTCATCAGACAGCTGCCGCCTGTACCTGTGGATTGCTCAGCACGTCTGCCACCCCCTCAAGATCCTTACGCATCGCGTCCAGAAAACCGTGCCGGGCCAGATCGACGGACACGCCGATGGCGTGGGCAAAGCCCAGGGCGTCGGTTCCCCCATGGCTTTTCACAGCTATGCCGTTCAAGCCGAGAAAGACAGCTCCGTTATAGCGCCGCGGATCGACACGCTTGCGCAGCTTGTGCATCGCCGGCCGGGCCAACAGATACCCCAACCCCGCCAAGAGCGAACTCCGGAAGGTGCGCTGCAGGAACTCGCTGTACAGCGTTGCCGTGCCTTCCGCGGTTTTCAGCGCCACATTGCCGGTAAAGCCGTCGGTCACCACGACGTCCACCGTGCCCTTGGCGATGTCATCACCCTCGACAAAGCCGACGAAGGTGCCTGGCAGCGACAGGTCGCGCAGAATGGCGGCCGCTTCCTGCAGGGTCTCTCCGCCCTTCATGTCCTCCGAACCGACGTTGAGGAGCGCATAGGTGGGCTCAGGGATGCCGAGCACACTGCGGCAGAAGCAGTTCCCCATGACCGCGAACTGGACCAGGTTTCGTGCGTCGCAGACCACGTTGGCGCCCAGGTCGAGCATCACCGTTTCCCCACGCAATGTGGGGAAGAAGGAACTGATCGCCGGCCGATCCACTCCCGGAAGCGTGCGGAGCGCGAACTTTGCCATAGCCATCAGCGCACCGGTGTTTCCACCGGAGACGACCGCATTGGCCTGGCCATCGCGCACGGCATCGATTGCAAGCCGCATGGAGGACTTGCGCCCGCTCCGCAGCGCCACGGAGGGCTTTTCATCGCTCGCCACCACAGAGTCGGTGTGCACGATTTGAGAGACACCGCGCAGCTTCCGCATCCGGTCGATCAGGGGGCGCAGATCCCCTTCCCGTCCGAAAAAGAGAAACTCCGTATCCGGATGGCGCCGCAGGGCCAAGTTGGCGCCGCGCACAACGGCGGACGGGGCATGATCCCCGCCCATCGCGTCCAGTGCCAGAGTGAGCCGACCACCCACGACCATGGCCTAGTGCTGCGGCGTCCGTGGCATCACACCGGACCGATCAAAAATCGCTCTTGGGCTCCAGAACCTGACGGCCCCGGTACATACCCGATTTCAGATCGATGTGATGCGGACGCCGCAACTCGCCGCTGTCCTGGTCCTCGACATAGGACGGAGACTTGAGGGCGTCGTGGGCGCGACGCATGTCGCGCCGGGACTTGGAAACTTTTTTCTTAGGTACTGCCATGATTCTACTCTCGCAATAAGCGCAGACCACCCCAGCGGCGGCGCGCCGTTAGTTACAGAAAATACTCCGCTGTCACAAGCCCGACGCTGACAGCCTTACGGGCATGCTGCTACTGCTTCAACTTCCGGGCAAGCTCTGCAAAGGGACTGGCTTCGCTTTCCCCGTTTGCGGCTGCGCCCCACTCACCCTCAGCCGAGGGAGCATCGGCATGCCGCGGATAGGGATCCAGTCGTTCGGCGAGAAGTTGCACCAGAAGCTCCCCAAGGTCAAAGGTGCCGTTGGCATAGAGTTCCGGTCCAAGCGGCTCGATGCCATCTTCTTCCGCGAGGGAGAGATCAATCTCAGTTGCCTCGGACCCTTTGTGCTCCAATGCAAAACTCTCGAGGAAGCTGTCCTGCACCTGCACAGGGAGCGGCGTGAGCGTCGCAATGCAGGTCTGCGTGACGTCGGCGGTCAGGGAGCCGGAGACCTTCAGCGCAGCGCCTCCGCGAACGCGCCGCACCGCCAGTTCCCCTTCCAGGCGATCTATGCCTTGAAGCCTAAGGCGTTTGGCCAGCGCTGAACGCTCCTCTTCCTCGGCGGCGATCTTGTGCCGGCTCTCGCGGTCACCGATCTGGGCCAGTACGAGTGGTCGGGTGAATTCGTTGGATTTGGTTTCTGACATGATCCTTGCTCGTGATCCTTGGCTCGGCTGTGCCTGCGCCGATCCTCCGACACACCTCGATCCCCAGATGCTCTGCGTCAAGACGTGAGGGCTTGTTGTGCCACAGCCTCTGGGGCTGGCGGAGCGGCGAAATGAGGCTTGCCTTGCAGAAGGGCAGCTCGATCCTGCTGGGCGAGCAGCCCGTCCGTCTTCCTCATGTAGTGCGCCAGTTCCTCGAGCACAGCATCGGAGGGCGCTGTCGTGGTGCCGTAGACGTTACGGACGAGCGCCTCCCGGAGGCCGTTCATTTCAGCGCTGTCCAGGCCGTCGTCATAGGCCTTCGAGCGCCCATAAAAGGCTTCACCCATCCGCTTGAGCTTGGGGCCGACCTTCAGGTCGCCAACCCCGCTTTGTCGCAAGGACTGGTCCATATCGAAGATCAGCGTGTCGAACAGCGTCTGGCGCAGCCCGGCGGCCGCTTCACCGTCCTGCCGCAGCCGGCGCATCACCAAGGCGGTGTGCAGCAGCAGCATCTCGAAACGTCCGTCGGTCGAATCCGGAACGCCGCATGCTGTATAGAACTCCGGGCAGCGCGCTTGATGGACGATGCTCTCGTACAGCGCACGCGCCGGCTCCTCTACCGGATTGCCGGGAAATACGCGCTGAAACAGTGATCGCATCATGACGTCTGGGCCCTTATAGTCTTGCCGAACCTTGAAATGGCCGAGCGGCCGGGGTTAATCAAGCGGCGTAACAGTCATTTTGCGGCCGCGGTGGCGGCGGAGTAGAGTCCATGACATCTTCGAGAGGTCCAGCTTCCACACGAGGGTTGGTGCGCGCCGGCCTTGTCGGCCTTGCCCTGGCGGCAACGCTGGCAGCCTGCAGCCCCAGGGTGGACAACCGCGGCATGCGCTTCGATCCGGACGTCGTGGCCGAGGTCAGACCCGGCATGTCCACCCGCGACGATGTGCTCTACATTCTCGGCACCCCCTCCACCATTTCGAGCTTTCAGGGTCCGGTCTGGTACTACATCGGACAGCGGACCGAGAAGGTGGCCTTTTTCGATCCGGAGGTGACGGAACGGCAGGTCGTGGAAGTGCTGTTCGACGAGACCGACCGCGTGTCTCAGGTGAACCTCTTTGGCCTGGAGGACGGCCAGGAGGTTGAACTCGTCGAGCGGGAGACCCCAACCGAGGGCCAGGACATCACCATCGTGCAGCAGCTCCTGGGCAATCTCGGCCGCTTCAACACCGACTGACCCCGGCCTAAACGCGCAACCGGGCGGCGGCGATCGGTCCCCGATGGGCTTCGCTGAGGCCGTCCGGCAAGGCATCGGGCGCAAACCAGCCCGCCTCGCGGATCTCGTAGTTCAGGGAGATCGGCTCCGGCACGCCGACCGTTCCGGAGAAGAAGAGCTCGAGGTGCTTGCGCTTGGCGATCGTCCTGGCTTCCAGCAGACGCAGGCTCGCGCCCTCGAGGCCCGTTTCCTCCCGCAGTTCGCGTAGCAGTCCCGCTTCCGGCGTTTCTCGCGCCTCGATGAAGCCGGACGGCAGCGCCCAGCCGTTCCTGGCGTGCCAGAGATGGCGCAGCAGCAGTACCCGGCCGCGGGGATCGAAGAAGACGCCCAGAACCGCTACGGTGAAACGGTCGTTCAGTCCGGCCACGGCCGTGCGGCGCAGGCCCGGCGGACAGGCCAACCAGAGCCGGCGGGCCAGGGTGTGGCCCCGAGACGTGTTCTGTGCCATCGGCATTTCCTCCAAACCCTCACACCCCTATGTAGCAGCGGTCCGGCCTTTCAGGAGACAAGAGACATGACGGAGCCTTCATCTCGAACCGAGCCTCCGCTCGCGCCGCGCCGGCGCCAGACCTCAGTGGTGCACGGGATCACCTTGGTCGACGACTATGCCTGGCTGCGCGATCCGTCGTGGCAGGAGGTTATGCGTGAACCGGAGCGGCTAGACCCGGAGATTCGCGCGTACCTTGAAGGGGAGAACCGCTGGGCCAATGCGGTGCTGGCACCGACGGACGGATTGCGCCAACAGCTGTTCCAGGAACTCAAAGGCCGCCTGAAGGATGATGACGCCTCCGTGCCCCTCTCCGACGGGCCCTGGCAATATTATTCCCGCTTTCGACAGGGCGGGCAGCACCCGCTGCTTTGCCGTCGACCACGCGATTCGGAGTCTGGAGAAGAAATGCTTCTCGACTGTGATCGCCTGGCCGAGGGAAAGGCCTTCTTCGACCTGCACGCAGCCGCCCACTCGCCCGATCACCGCCTTCTCGCCTACGCGGTCGACGAGGCCGGTTCAGAGTATTGCCGCATTCGCATTCGCGACCTGGCAAGCGATCGGGATCTTCCCGAGGTGCTGGTCGATGGCAGCGGCGATCTGGCCTGGAGCAGCGACGGTCGCTTCCTCTTCTACGTGATGCTCGACGCCCAGCACCGGCCGTGCAAGGTGCTGCGCCACCGCATTGGCAGCGAACCGGCCGAGGATGTCCTGATCTATCAGGAAGCGGATGCCGGGTTCTTCGTCGGCCTCTCCACAACCAGCTCCCGGCGCTTCATCGTCATCTCGGCTCACGATCACGTGACCAGCGAACTCCATCTTATCGATGCCGACCTGCCGGAGTCCTCACCCCAACTGGTCGCCCCCCGGGTCGCAGAAGAACGCTACAGCCTGGAGCATGACGCCCCGCGCAACCGCTTCCTGATCCTGACCAACCGGGAGGACGCCGAAGACTTCAAGCTAATGGAAGCCCCGGAGGACAGCCCGGGACGGGAGTCCTGGAGCGAGATCCTGCCGCACGAAGCCGGGCGCCTGCGACTCGATCTGTTGCTTCTGCGCGACCATCTGGTGCTGCTCGAACGCCGTCATGCACTCCCCTGCCTCTTCGTCATGCGCCTATCCGACGGCGAGAGCCATGAGGTGGCCTTCGATGAAGCTGCCTACGCCCTGGGACTGGTCCCGGGCTATGAGTACGACACGGCGAGCCTGCGTTTCGTCTACTCTTCTCCCACAACACCTCAGCGCACCTGGGACTACGACCTGAACACCAGGGCACGCGTGCTGCGCAAGGAGCAGGAAGTCCCCAGCGGGCACGATCCGGCAGACTATGTGGTGGAGCGGCTGGAAGCGCCGGCTGAGGACGGGGAGAAGATCCCCATCACTCTCCTGCGCCATCGCAGCACTGCACTGGACGGCTCGGCGCCGCTGCTGCTTTACGGCTACGGTGCCTACGGACTTTCGATTCCCGCCGCCTTCCAGCCCAATCGGCTGAGTCTGGTCAACCGTGGCTTCATCCACGCCGTCGCGCACATCCGCGGCGGCACGGACAAGGGCTGGGCCTGGTACCGATCGGGCAAGCTGGAGCACAAGGAGAACACCTTCTCCGACTTCACGGCCGCGGCCCGGCACCTGATTGAGCAGGGCTATACGCAGCAGGGACGGATCGCCATCCAGGGCGGAAGTGCCGGCGGCATGCTGGTGGGAACCGTGCTCAACCGGGCGCCAGAGCTGTTTCATGCCGCCGTGGCCGAGGTCCCCTTCGTCGACGTCCTCAACACCATGCTCGACGCCTCCCTGCCGCTCACGCCGCCGGAATGGAACGAATGGGGCAATCCTCTGGAGTCCCCGCAGGCCTTCGAGCGCATCCGCAGCTATTGCCCCTACCAGAACGTGGCCGAGCGCCCCTATCCACACATTCTGGTGACGGCCGGCCTGACCGATCCGCGGGTGACCTATTGGGAGCCGGCGAAGTGGGTGGCAAAGCTGCGGAGTTGCATGCCGGCCGAGCGCCAGCTCCTGCTCAAGACCTATATGAGCGCCGGACATGCCGGGGCCGCCGGTCGTTTCGACAAGCTGGAGGAGGTGGCTCTGGTCTATGCCTTCCTGCTACTGGTCTTTGACATGACCGAGCAGAGGGCGCTTAGACCGGATCGCATTCAATCTGAACCACATGGTTTCAGATCGAATGCGTGAATCCGGTCTAATGTCAAAGAGGTAGTGCAGATTCACGCGTTCAACTTGGATCGCAAAGCGATCCTTATTGAACGCGATCTGCACTACGCCGTAGCGGGGCGTTCGCGTCCCGGCGCGTCGTTGTAGCCTAAGGCGCGCAGAGCGGTGGCGGCGATATCGTCCGCCGTCAGGCCCGCCCAGGCCAGCTGCTCTGCCGGCTTGCCGTGATCGATGAAGCGATCGGGCAGGCATAGGGGCCGCAGCTTCAACTGCCCGCTGTCCAGCAGACCCTCGGTAGCAAGCTGTTGCATCACCTGGGTGGCGAAACCGCCCACGGCGCCTTCTTCCAGCGTGATCAGGACTTCATGCTCGCTTGCCAGGCGGCGCAGCAGGTCGTGATCAATGGGTTTGGCAAAGCGGGCATCGGCAACCGTGGTCGACAGTCCCTTGGAGGCCAGGGTTTCGGCGGCGGCCAGGGCCTCACCCAGGCGTGCGCCATAGGAGAGAATGGCGATCTTGGTGCCCTCGCGCAGCACCCGTCCCTTGCCGATGTCCAGGACCTGACCGCGCTCAGGCAGGTCCACTCCACTGCCCTCCCCGCGCGGGAAGCGCAGTGCCGAGGGACCCTCGTCCAACGCCGCCTGGGTCGCCACCATGTGCATCAGCTCGGCCTCGTCAGCGGCCGCCATGAGGACGAATCCCGGCAGACAGGCGAGATAGGAAATGTCGTAGGATCCCTGGTGCGTCACACCGTCCGCACCGACCAAGCCGGCGCGGTCGATGGCAAAGCGCACGGGCAGCTTCTGGATCGCCACGTCGTGGACCACCTGATCGTAGGCCCGCTGCAGGAAGGTCGAATAGATGGTCGCAAAGGGCCTGTAGCCCTCGCAGGCCAGACCGGCGCAGAAGGTCACGGCGTGCTGTTCGGCAATGCCGACATCGAAACAGCGCTCGGGAAAGCGACTGCCGAACTTGTCCAGGCCGGTCCCCGATGGCATGGCTGCGGTCACAGCCACGATTTTCTCGTCCCGCTCCGCCTCGCCGATCAGAGCCTGCGCAAAGACCCCGGTGTAGGAGGGTGCCTGGGGCTTGGGCTTGGCCTGCTTGCCGGTGACCACGTCGAACTTCACAACACCGTGGTACTTGTCGGCGGACTCCTCGGCCGGGGTGTAGCCCTTGCCCTTCTGCGTCACGACGTGCACCAGGATCGGTCCGTGGCGCTCCAGATCACGCACATTGCGTAACACGGGTACGAGCTGTGACAGGTCGTGCCCATCCACCGGCCCGACATAGAAAAAGCCGAGTTCCTCGAACAGCGTCCCCCCGGTGATCAGTCCGCGCGCGTACTCGTCGAAGCGCTCCGCCGCGCTTTTCAGCGGGCCAGGAAAACGCCGCGTCAGCTGCTTGCCCACGGAGCGAACCGAGTGGAAGGACTTGGACGAGATGATGCGAGAGAGGTGGCCGCTCATGGCGCCGACCGGGGGCGCGATAGACATGTCGTTGTCGTTGAGCACGACAATAAGCTTCGAGCCGCTGGCCCCGGCGTTGTTCATCGCCTCGTAAGCCATGCCGGCTGACATGGCGCCGTCGCCGATCACTGACACCACCCGCCAGTCCCCGCCGGCCATGTCGCGGGCCACGGCATAGCCAAGGCCGGCCGAGATCGAGGTGGAGGAGTGGGCGGCGCCGAAGGGATCGTACTCGCTCTCGGCCCGGCTGGTGAATCCCGAGAGACCGCCAGCCTGGCGCAGACTGCGGATGCGATCACGCCTGCCGGTGAGAATCTTGTGCGGATAGCACTGATGTCCCACGTCCCAGATCAGCTTGTCGCGGGGCGTGTCGAAGACGTAGTGGAGCGCGACAGTCAGTTCGACGACGCCGAGACCGGCGCCTAGATGCCCGCCTGTCACCGACACGGCATCGATCAACTCGCTGCGCAGTTCGTCCGCCAGACGCGGCAGTTCGCCTTCCTCCAGCGTGCGGAGATCCTGGGGCAGGCGGACGGTATCGAGTAACGCTGTCTTGCTCATGCTCTCGTATCGGTTCGTGTCTCAGAGGCCCAGAGGGCGCACAATCGCACCTCTTGGCCCCTCATGCAAAGAAGAGCGCGGACGCGCCGCTCGGTTTCCCCGCGCACCCGGCTGTGCAGCATTCAGGCCTGGCGCGTGAGAACGAAGTCTGCGGTCTGGCGCAGTGTTTCGGCCGACGGACCGAAAGGCGTCAGCGCCTCCTTGGCCCGGTCCACGAGCGTTTCGGCGCGGCGACGCGCCCCCTCCACTCCCAGATGGCCGACAAAGGTGGCCTTGCCGGCGGCGGCATCCTGGCCCACCGGCTTGCCCAGCGCGTGGGCGTCGCCCTCGGCATCTAACAGATCGTCAACGATCTGGAAGGCGAGCCCCAGCGCCTGTGCATAGCGTTCGAGAGCCTTTGTGTCCGAATCCTCGGCTGCGCCGAGGATGGCCCCGGCGCGGCAGGCTTCCACGATCAAGGCGCCAGTCTTGAAGGCCTGCAACTCCTCGATGCCCGACAGTTCAAGTTCGGCCCGCTCGGCTGCGAGGTCGATGGCCTGTCCGCCGATCATTCCCCCCAATCCGCCGGCCCTGGCAAGACTGGCGACCAAGCGGCAACGCAAGGCAGCGTCAGGATGGGTGGCGGGGTCCGCAAGCACCGCGAAGGCCTCGGTCAGGAGGCTGTCACCCACCAGCACGGCGGTCGCCTCGTCATACGCCCGGTGTACCGTCGGCCGCCCGCGACGCAGTTCGGAATCGTCCATGGCAGGCAGGTCGTCATGCACCAGCGAATAGCAGTGCAGCATTTCGAGGGCTGCGGCCGTCCGCAAGGCGCGGGCATCCGGGACTTCAAAAAGCCGCGCTGACTGAAGGAGCAGAAACGGCCGCAGACGCTTGCCGCCACCCAGCGCTGCATAGCGCACGGCCTCCTGCAATCGGCGCCTCGGCCCGCGCTCCGGCAGCGGCAACAGGCGGTCCAGTTCCGCCTCGACCAGCGCCGCGTCGTGCCTCAGGCGTTCCAACATACGCGGCTGCCTTTCCCCCTATTGGCTTTCGAAGGGCGAGGTGGTCGGCGTGCCGTCAGACCCAAGCCCAATACGTTCGATCTTGGCCTGGGCTTCCTGCAACTTCTTTTCACATTGCTGCTTCAGGTGGGCGCCACGTTCATAGGCCTCGATGGCCTCGTCCAGTCGGCCTTCACCGCTTTCCAGCCGCTTCACGATATCCTTCAGCTCTTCCAGAGCCTCTTCGAAGCTCAGCTTGGTAACGTCTTCCTTCGCCACGGGCGCGGCCGTTGCAGGGGTTTCAGCCATCACTCGGCACTCCCGGATTGTCGCTGTGTCCTTCAGGGTTCAGGCGGCAAGCAGCGCACCAACGTGCGCCGCGGCGCTGCGCCCCAATGCATCCAAGTCGTAGCCCCCCTCCAGCGACGACACAAGACGCCCCCGGCAGGCATGGTTGGCGACCGCGAGCAACTCCGAGGTGGCCCAGGCGAAATCCTCCTCGAGATAGCGCAGGCTGGCCAAAGGGTCGTCTTCATGGGCGTCGAATCCGGCGGAAATCATGATCAGATCGGGATCGAACGAGACCAGGCGCGGGATCGCCTCTTGCGAGAAGGCACTGCGAAAGGCTTCTGAGTTCGCCATTGGGGCCATGGGAATGTTGAGGATGTTCTCGGCGCAGCCGCGCTCGCTGCGCAGCCCGGTCCCCGGATAAAGCGGCGACTGGTGCAAGGAGATCAGCAGCAGGTCCGGGTCGTCCCAGAAGGCCGCCTGGGTTCCATTGCCGTGATGAACGTCAAAGTCGATCACGGCAATGCGATGCAGATTGTGCACGGCGCGCGCCTGCTGGGCGCCGATCGCGACGTTGGAAAAGAGGCAGAAGCCCATCGCCTTGCTCGGCTCGGCATGATGACCGGGTGGCCGCACGGCACAAAAGGCGTTGTCGGCCTCGCCAGCGATCACCGCATCGACGGCGGCACAAACGGCCCCCGCCGCACGAAGGGCAGCCTCGCCGGAGCCGGGAGACACGGAGGTGTCATTGTCCAGTTCGACCACGCCGTCGCTTGGAATCAGGGCCAGGAGTCGCTCGACGTAGTCTGCTGGGTGCACACGCTCGAGCTGTTCGCGGGTGGCCCGGGGTGCTTCGCGTCGCTGCAGGGAGGAAAACTCCCGCCCTTCGAGCGCACTCAGGACAGCCTTGAGTCGTGCGGGGCTTTCAGGGTGGAAGCGCCCCATATCATGCCCGAAACAGGCCTCGTGGGTGTATAATAATGTGCTCACTGTTGCCTCACTGGAGATACCTGCCGCGCCTGGTGCAGTTTACGCTGCTGGCGCCGTCTTGAGCCACCTGCTAACACGATGCGCTTTCTTGTCACAGCGCAGTCAGGATCGGGAACAGGCCGTTGGCGGAAGGAACAGCAGTGAAGGGCGCGGGGATTCTCCCCTCCCAGGCGATCCGCGCCTTGATCGAGAGCCGCGAGATCACTTCGCCACATCCTGGCCTAGCCGAACAGGTGCAGCCCGCCAGCCTGGACTTGCGCCTGGGCCCCCTGGCCTATCGCGTGCGCGCGTCCTTTCTTCCGGGGCCCGGCCGCAAGGTGGCCGAGCGGATCGACGAACTGGCGATGCACGAGATCGACCTCCGGCGCGGGGCGGTGCTGGAGACCGGGTGCGTCTACATCGTGCCGCTGCAGGAGCGCCTGGCGCTAAACGGGCGGATCGCCGGCATGGCCAATCCCAAGTCCTCCACCGGCCGGCTGAACGTCTTCACGCGCCTCATCGTCGATGAAGCCGGCGCCTTCGACATGGTGCCGGCCGGCTATCAGGGGCCGCTCTATGCCGAGATCGCGCCCAACGCCTTTCCCATCCTGGTGCGCGAGGGCGCGCGGTTGAACCAGCTACGCCTGCGCCGCGGCTCGCCTAACGTGGGTGATCGGGCGCTGGAGAAACTGCATGAGGAGGTGGGGTTGCTGGGTGACGAGGCCGCCGCGCAGATCCGCAAAGGCCTCGTCTTCACCGTCGACCTGCAGGCGACCGAGGGCGCACCCGTGGGCTATCGCGCCAAAAGCCACACCGGCGTCATCGACCTGGATCGAATCGGCCACTATGACCCGCGCGACTTCTGGGAGGCCCTGCCCGGCAGCCGTCGCGGCGACCTCATTCTGGATCCCGACGAGTTCTACATCCTAGCCTCACGGGAATCGGTGCGCATTCCGCCGGCCTATGCCGCGGAGATGATCCCCTACGACACCCAGATCGGAGAGTTCCGGGTGCACTATGCCGGCTTCTTCGACCCCGGCTTCGGTTGGAAGGCCGAGCGTGCCGGCACCCGGGCGGTGCTGGAAGTCCGCTCGCACGAGGTGCCCTTCGTGCTTGAGCATGGCCAGGCAGTGGGTCGACTGGTCTACGAACGCCTCGCGGCGGAGCCAGACCAGCTGTACGGCGCCGGCATCGGCTCCTCCTACCACAGCCAGGGGCTCACCCTGTCCAAGCACTTCCGCAGCTGGAACGGGGCCTGATCGGCGCTGCCCCTGTCAGCGCAGGCGCAGCGCGAACCAGGCCAGGGCGACCCAGCCGCCGAGGAAGGCAAGCCCGCCTAGGGGCACGACGGCCCCCAGCCAGCGCGGTGCGCCCAGGGCCATGGCGTAGAGCAGGCCGCAGAACAGCAACGTCCCGACGGCAAAACTCCAACCGGCAATCTGCAGGGCCAACTGCGTGCCGTCCCGGCTCAAGAGCGCAACGCCGATGAGGGCCAAGGCGTGGAACATCTGGTAGCGCAGACCGGTGTCGATCCAGCCCAGCGCCTTGGCATCGAGGCGCCCTTGCAGCCCATGGGCCGCAACGGCGCCCAGACCCACGGCGAGGAAGCCGCTGATTGCCGCCAGCAGCAGCCAGATGCGCATGGCAATCGCCTCTTAGCGGCTAAAGCGCCCCGGTGAGAGGGCTTCGGGGTCGACACCGGCGGCGGTCAGATAGCTCGGCAGGGCTTCCTTGCGCACCAGCGCGGCCGCAAGAGCGGAGGCTCCGGGCGAGGTCTGAATGCCGTAGCCGCCCTGCCCCGCCAGCCAGAAGAATCCCTCGGCCTCGGGATCGAAGCCGATCACCAGCGAGCCATCGGGCGAGAAGCTGCGCAGTCCGGCCCAGGAGTGCTCAATGCGTCGCACCGGCAGGTCCACTGCCTGCTGAAAGCGGTCCACGGCAAGCGCGACATCCAGTTCCTCAGGCCGGGCATCGCAGGGCTCGGTCGGGGTGGCATCCGCCGGTGAGACCAGCAGTTTGCGGGTTGCTTCAGGGCGGGAGTACCAGGTCTCTCCGCAGTCGGCCATCAGCGGCCAGCGCGCCGAGCCAGGCTCTCCCGGCGCTCCGTCGATGATCAGCGCGGTCCGACGCTTCGGCTGGATGCCCAACGGCCTGACACCCGCCGCCTCGGCGGTCAGGTCGGCCCAGGCGCCCGCCGCATTTATCAGAACTGGCGCCTCGAAGCGGCCCGCGGGTGTCGTCACTTCCCAGACGCCGCCCTTGCGCACCGCCGATTCCAGTGGGGCACGAAGCTGCATCTGGCCGCCGCGTGCGCGGAAGAGGCGCAGGAAGCCCTGATGCAGCGCCGCAACGTCGATGTCCTGCGCGTCCGACTCGTAGCCGGCCGCAGCGACCGCTTCGGGGCGCAACAGGGGCACCAGTTCGCGAGCGGTTTCGGGACTGATTGCCTCCATGCCGACCGAGGCGGCCAGTTCCTTCTCAAGAGTGGCTTCCTGCCCAGGGTGCGCCAGCATCAGCACCCCGCGTGGGCTGACCAGCGGCGTGTCCGCGAAACCCTCCGGCGGGCCGAGGAAGAACTCCCGGCCGGCGATGGAAAGCGCGCGCACGTCGGGCGGACCGTAGTTCACGATGTACATGGCCGCTGAACGCCCGGTGGAGTGATAGCCGGGCTGCTCCTCGCGTTCGAGCAGCAGGACCCGTGCATCCCCGGCCAGGCGGGCGGCGGCGGAGGCGCCGGCAATGCCGGCGCCTACGACGATGATGTCATAGCTTTCGCTCATAACGTCCTCAGAATGCGACCTGATCGCCGCCCTTGAGATCGAGCAGGGCGCGCGCCTCGGCCGGCGTTGCGACCTCAAGCGACAGGTCCTCGACGATACGGCGGATCTTCGCCACCTGGTCTGCGTTGGACTTGGCCAGTTCGCCCTTGCTCACGTAGATCGAGTCCTCGAGGCCGACGCGCACGTTGGCGCCCATCACCGCCCCCATGGTGCAAAGCGGCATCTGGTGCCGGCCTGCGGCAAGAATGGACCACTGGTAGTCCTTGCCGAAGAGTTTGTCGGCGATCCGGCGCATGTGCATGAGGTTCTCGGGATCGGGGCCGATGCCGCCCAGTATGCCGAAAATGGTCTGCACGAAGAGCGGCGGCTTGACCAGCTTGCGGTCGAGGAAGTGGGCCAGATTGTAGAGGTGACCCACATCGTAGCACTCGAACTCGAAGCGGGTGCCGCATCCCTCGCCCAATCGCTCAAGAACCTGCTCAATATCCTTGAACGTATTCCGGAAAATGAAGTCCCGGCTGTTCTCAAGGTGCTTGCGCTCCCACTCGTGCTGGAAAGAGGGATACTTGTCGAGCAGCGGGAAGAGACCGAAGTTCATCGAGCCCATGTTGAGCGAGCACATTTCCGGACTGGCCTTGAGCGGGGCTGCCAGGCGCTCTTCCAGGGACATGCCGTGACCGCCGCCGGTGGTGATGTTCACCACCGCATCGGTGGACTGCTTGATGCGCGGCAGGAACTCCATGAAGACCGCCGGATCCGGAGTCGGCTTGCCGTCCTTGGGATCGCGGGCGTGCAGATGCAAAATCGACGCGCCGGCCTCCGCCGCGGCCACGGCCTCCGTCGCGATCTCGTCCGGCGTGATGGGCAGATGCGGAGTCATGGTTGGCGTGTGGATCGAGCCCGTCACGGCGCAGGTGATAATGACCTTGCGGCCGGCAGGCTTGGCGGTTTCGGCGGTGGTGGACATGGGCGACCTTTCGTTTCCTCAGGAGTCTTTTGACAGCAGCACGCAATCGCGTGCGCGGATGCGCAGTTGCACGGCCGCGCCGTCACGCAGGGGCTGCTCGTCGATCGGGTTGATGACCTGCAGACTGGTGCCCAGCGCGTCGACAAAATAGCGTGCCGCCACACCCTGATAGTCCAGGGCCCGCACCTTGCCGTCAACGACGGCCGTGCCGGACTCGGGCGTATGATGCTCGGCCAACAGGATCCGTTCGGCCCGGATGACCACATCGCACAGGGTTCCGGGCGCAAATCTGCTTTGCTCTTCGACCGGCAGCAGCGTTCCATCCGGCAGCCGGATGCCCTCAGCCTCCACGGTTCCCTGCAGCAGATTGGCATTGCCCAGGAACTCGGCGACGAAGCGCGAGGCGGGATGATTGTAGATCTCCTCCGGATGCCCCTCCTGCTCCTTCAGGCCATTGCTCATGACCACGACCTTGTCGGACAGAGCCAGGGCCTCCGCCTGATCGTGGGTCACGAATATCGTGGTGATGCCCAGCTCGCGCTGGATGCGCTTCAACTCGACCCGCATCTCCTCGCGCAGGTTGGCGTCCAGGGCGCTGAGCGGTTCATCGAGGAGCAGCACGTCCGGCTCGATGACCACCGCACGCGCAAGTGCGATGCGCTGCTGCTGCCCGCCTGAAAGCTGTGCGGGGAAGCGCTTCTCCACGCCGGGCAGGCGCACGATTTCCAGGGCACGGGCGACGCGCTCGCGAATCTCGGACTTCGGCACATTGCGATAGCGCAGGCCGAAGGCGATGTTGTCGTAAATGGTCTTGTGGGGAAACAGGGCATAGTTCTGGAACACGAGTCCCAGGTTGCGCTTGTGGATCGGCACAGAATCGATGCGCCGCCCCTTGATCCATATTTCGCCGCTGCTCGGCTGCTCCAAGCCGGCCACCATGCGCAGGATGGTGGTCTTGCCGCAGCCCGACGGGCCAAGGAGTGTGAGGAAGGAACCGGCTTCCACCGTCAGATCGACGCCTTTGACGGCTTGTACTTCGCCGAAGTTCTTGATGACGCGCTTTAACTCGACGGCGCCAGCGCTGCTCTCGGCCATGCCAGGTCCTCAACTCAGATCGATATGTTCACACGGGAAGGCGCTCGCCCTGACCCGCCGGGAACGGTCGGTCCAGGGCGAGCATTTCTGGCTTCCTCAGGCGCCGCGTTCGATGCGGCCCCAGGTCCGCTTCCAATCGGCTTCGTTCGACGTCCAGTACTCGGGGTCGGCGAAGGTGAGATTGTCCAGCGTGCCAGTGGGATCGTAGGCGGGAAGTCCCTCCACCTTCTCGGTCATCTCGACCTTGTTCGGATCGAGAGACGGTGGATAGTTCTGCCCTTCCGCGACGGCGATCGCGGTCTCCGGCTCCAGCATGAAGTTCAGCAACACCTCGGCCTCTTCCACCGGCGAGCCCTTGAGCACCAGCATGGATTCCATCCAGGCATAGCTGTTCGGCGGGTCGATGTAGCCGATGTTGTGGCCCTGCTGCTGCAGCGCGGCGACGCGGCCGGACCAGGCCTCGGTGACCACGATTTCTTCCTTGGCCAACAGGTCCATGAGCTCCGCGCCCGAGCCCCAATACTTCAGCAGGCCCTCACGGTGCTCGCGCAGCTTCTCCCAGACAGCATCGATATCCTCGATGTTGTTGGGATCCTGGTCGGTCTGCAGCGCCGCATACCAGACGCGGGTCTGCCAATCGGACCAGCCGCCGATCTTGCCCTGATGGTCCGGGTGCAGCAGCAGATTTGCGCCCATCTCCTGTGCTTCTTCGTCGGAGATGTAGTCACGGTTGTAGGCGATGCCGGTGGTGCCGTAGTCGTAAGGCACGGCCGAGAGGAAGTCCGGCGACACCTTCCGGAAGGGGGCGACCAGCGCATCCATCACCAGTTCCATGTTGGGGATGTTGTCGAGGTTCAGGTCGACGCCCATGTCGGTGTCGATCCAGCGCTTGTACCAGGCCACGCCGGAGGAGTGGACCAGGTGATAGTCGCCGACCTGGCCTGCCCGCACGCCGGTCAGGACCTCTTCCTCACCGCCGAAGGTGCGATCGAGAACGGTGTTGCCGGTGGCCTCCTCGAAGGGATTGAAGGCGTACTGCCGCAGCGCTTCGGAGACGACACCGCCCCAGCCATCGAAGCGAATTTCCACCCCTTCAGCGAAGGCCTGACGGCTGACGCCGCCCAGCACGCCGCCGGAGACACCTGCGGCAACGCCGGCCAAACCCAGCATCCGCATGAAGCTGCGGCGCTCGAGATCGCCGTTCAGGTAACGCTCACGCAGTCTTTCCAGACGCTTTTTACTATCCATTTCAGCCTCCTGTTATTGGACCGGTTCAGTATCGCCCGCGGTACGGCATCACAGCCGCCCCCGGGCAAAAGCACGGGCAGCCGCCCCGGCAAGCAGCGGCAGTCCGACGGTTATCACGATCATCACCGTTCCCAACGCATTGATCTCCGGGCTGATGGAATGACGCAGCATGCCGAAGATCTGGGTCGGCACCGTCTCCACGCCCGGCGGGCGCCAGAACAGGGTGCCGGTGATGTTGTCGAAGGAAATGGTGAAGGCGAAGAGCAGGCCGGCGAAGACCGCCGGCATCAACAGCGGGAAGGTGATCTGGAAGAAAGTCTGCACGGGATTGGCGCCCAGGGAGCGCGCCGCATCCTCATAGACCTTGCGAATCCCCACCAGGCGCGCCTGCACCACCAGGACCACGAAGGGCAGCGCGATCAGCACATGCCCGGCCAGCAGCAGCACCAAGCTGCGCGGCTGATCCAGCCAGCGCATGAAGAGCAGTAGGCCCACCGCCAGCACGGTCTCCGGTACGAGCACCGGGGAAATCAGCAGCGTGTTCAGGAAGTTGGTGCCACGCACGTTGTACCGCATCAGCGCCAGCGAGGCGAGAATACCGAGGGTTGTGGCGATGACGGCGGCCGCGATGCCCATCAGCATCGAGGTGCGAAATGCGCGTACCACGGGCTCATTGTCGGCCAGGGCCTCGAACCAGCGCAGGGAGAAGCCCTGGATTGGAAAGCCGCCAAACTGCGCATCGTTGAAGGAAAGCACCACGACGATGGCGATCGGCGTGAACATGAAGAGGTAGACCAGCAGGGTGTAGAAGCGAATAAGACTCCAGGTGCGCATCGTTCTGCCTCCTCAGTTCAGGCTCTTGTAGAGCCGGCTGAGGCCCATGAAGCGGCCGTAGATCACCACCAGCGATCCGAGCAGGACCAGCAGCACCACGCTCAGCGTCGCACCCATCGGCCAGTTCAACTCCATCATGATGGTATCGTAGATCAGGTTGCCGAAGAGGAAGTTGTCGGGTCCGCCGAGAATGAGCGGCGTGACATAGCTGCCGCCGGCCAGCACGAAACAGAGCAGCGAGCCGGCTGCCAATCCCGGCAGCGAGAGTGGCAAGGTGACTTCGCGAAAGGCCTGCCATTCGGTGCAGCCAAGGGTGCGCGCCGCGGAAACCAGGTTCCGATCAATGCCTTCGAGGCTCACGTAGATGTTGAGGATCATGAAGGGCAGCAGAAAGTGCACCAGGCCCATCACCACCGTGGCCTCGTTGTAGAGCAGGCCCAGCGGCTCATCGATGATGCCCAGCCAAAGCAATGTGGCATTCACGATTCCCTGGGATCCGAGCACATGCACCCAGGACAGCTGGCGGATGATGAAGCTGACCCAGAAGGGCAGGATCAGCAGCAGCATCAACAGCCACTTATGGCGGTAGGTGGTGTTGGCGATGAAGTATGCCGGCACAAACCCCAGCAGCACGCAGACCAGGGTCGTGATGGCGGAGATCCGCAGAGTCTGCCAGATGGCGTAGTGGTAGAAGCTGTCCTGGAAAAACCAGCGCCAGTTCTCGAACTGAAAGGCCGGTCGGTCGACGGCAACGTCGATGTACTCGTAGAAAGTGAAGACGAAGATGATGGCCATGGGCACGACCATCAGCAGGAACAGCGCCAGCAACGCCGGGGCCAAAAGCACCCACGGCCGCGCGTCAAACCCCTCGTCCTGCGCCAAGGCTTTCGCCATTGCGCTCCCCATTCCTTCTGACGGTCTCTTGCGGACCGCAGCCCCATTACAGAACGGAGCCTCGACATTCTGCAAATAGATAGCAAGAATGCCTGACATAGCGTTAGGCTATGAGGGTGGTATGCAGGTACAGGAAACTTCAGGGGAATCGATTCCCGAGCGACTGAGCCGGGAGTTGGATTGGAACCTGCTTCACACCTTTATGGTGATCGTCCAGGAAGGCAGCATCACCCGAGCAGCCGACCGCTTGCTGCTGCGCCAGCCGAGTGTGAGCAACGCCCTCAAGCGCCTGGAGGCCCAGCTTGAACGGCGCCTGATCGATCGCAACCGTGGGCGGTTTCAGCTGACCGAGTCAGGGCGACTGCTCTACCGTGAGTGTGTGGAAATATACGGCAGCGTCTCCCGCCTCGCCGTGATGCTGCGCGACTCCCGTGAAACCGTGGCCGGCGAGATCTCCATCGCAGCGGCAAGTCATGTGGTCTGCCCCTTCTACGACCAGGTTCTCAGCGGCTTCCAGGCTGCCCATCCCCAGACCAGCTTCTCCGTGGAGATCTCGACCTCGTCGCTGGTTCAGCACGCCGTGTTGCACAAGGGTGCGGCGCTCGGTTTCTGTCTGGTCAGCGACCCAAGCCCGCGGCTCAACTACGAGCATTTCTTTCGCGAGCACTTCGGCTTCTTCTGCGGCCCCAGCCACCGGCTGTTCGGGCGCCGGGGTCTCTCGCTTGCGGCCCTCAGGGGCGAGGCCTTCGTATCCTTCAAGACGGATCAGCTTTCCGACGCCTTGCGGCCCGTGGCTCTCTTGCGTGAACGGGCAGGGCTTGGCGGGCGCATCGTCGCAACCTCCTCCCACCTCGAGGAGGTGCGTCGCATGATCGTGGCCGGGCTGGGTATCGGCCCGCTGCCCATCCACGTGGTGGAGAAGGACATGCGCGACGGCCTGCTCTGGCGCCTGCCGCCCTACGAGGAACCGCCGGCCATCGACATCTACCTGGTGACCAACCCGCGCATGCATCACAGCCGGGCCGAGTCGCTTTTCCTGCAAAGCCTGCGACAAAGGATCACCAGCCTGCCGCTGTCGGCACGCACCTACCCGCCGCAATAGTCCGGGTCAGTCCAGTGGTTTGGCATCGGGAGCAAGGAAGGCCCGGCTTTCGGCAATGGCCTCGGCCAGGCCAACGCGTTGCGGCGTCACACCTTCGGGAAAAGCGCCAAATAGCCGTGAGGGCATCATCGGGTCGAGCAGGACGAACACCCCATGGTCATCGGCCCGGCGCACCAGCCGCCCGAAGGCCTGACGCAGTTTCAGGCGGGTCAGCCGATCGTCATAGCGCCGGCCGTCGAACTGCTTGCGCCGGGCCTTGTGACGCAAATCCGGGCGCGGCCAGGGCACACGATCGAAAACAATGAGCCGCAGAGCGCGCCCCGGGACATCGACGCCGTCTCTCACCGCATCGGTGCCGAGCAGGCAGGAGTCGGGCTCCGCCCGGAAGATCTCCACGAGGGTGGAGACGTCCATCCCGTCCACATGCTGCGCCAGGAGCGACAGGCCGGCCTGTTCCAGTGGCGCGGCAATGCGCCGGTGAACGGCGCGCAGGCGGGAAATCGCGGTGAACAGGCCGAGTCCCCCGCCGCCGGCCGCCAGAAAGAGTTCTCGCAATGCGGCTGAAACCTGGTCCAGATCGTCCTTGCGCACATCGGTGACAATGAACACCCGGGTCTGGGAGGCATAGTCGAAGGGCGACGGCACACCCGCGCGCACCGAAGGATTGGGCAGATGCACCGCACCGACGCGCATCTCAGCCGCATGCCAGTCGGCTTCAGGCTCTCCGCTGCGGTCGGTCAGCGTGGCTGAGGTGATGAGTGCCCCGTGAGCGCGGGACAGCACGCTGCGGGCCAGCGGCAGCGTCGGGTCGATCCAATGGCGATGCAGCCCAAGGTCGATTTCGTTGCCTTCGATCCGGTCGACGGCAAGCCAGTCGACGAAGGTCTCGGAGGGTGGCTGCTCGAGGGCTTCCAGCATGGCGCACCAGGCCTGCACCGGCAGCAGCAGGCGCCGTTCCAGGGAGCGTGCCAGGCCCTCGATCCGCCGGCGCTGATCCACCTCCAGGGTTTCGGCCTCCTCGTCGAGGCGGCGCTGCAGTTGGGTGGCGATGCGCTTGGCGGGGTCCAGGATGGCCTGGAGGTCCGCCAGCAACTCATGGGCCGCCGTGAGCAGATCTTCCGATACCGGATGAAGCTCGCATTCCAGCGAATAGCCCTCACCCGCCTTCTCGGCGCGCGCAAAGACCTGGCTGCGCACGGCGAGAAGGAAATGCTCGCAGGCGCCATCGGCCCCGCCGTCCGCAAGACGTCCGTGCCAGCCCTCCTGGGGCAGGCACCGGGCGGCGCGCACTAGGAAATCGAGCGACTGCTCCAACGGCCCCCCGTTGTCCAGCATGTCCTCCATGCGCCGGCGCAGCCCGCGCATGCGACTTGCACCGCCGCCGCGCCGGGAGTCGGCTCCGAGCAGCCATCGTCGCAGTTCGGCGGTTTCCTGGCCGGAGAGGTGCGCGGCAAAGGCATTGTCGGCGGCATCGAAGAGGTGGTGCCCCTCATCGAAGACATAACGCAGCGGAATGCCGCCCTCCTCGCCCCCACCGAGCGCGGCCTGCACCATCACCAGGGCATGATTGGCCACCACCAGCTCCGCCGTGCGGGCCCGGCGGATCGACTTCTCGATGAAGCACTTGCGCCAGAACTCGCAGGCGGAATGGATGCACTCGCCGCGTCGGTCCACCAGACCGGCCAGCCGGCCGCGCCCTATGATCTCAACCAGCCAGCCCGGGAAGTCTCCGCCGGCGATGTCGCCATCACGGGTGCGCAAGGCCCAGCGGGCAACGAGGCCCAGGGGAATCGCCGCCTCGCCAGCCTGCGCCCCGCTGACCTGGGGCACGCGTTCTGCATAGTTGAGCAGGCAGAGATAGTTCTCCCGGCCTTTGCGGATCACCACCTTGCGGCGTTTCTCGCTCGTCTGGGGGTAAAGTCGATCCAGTTCGCCATCGATCTGCTGCTGCAGATTGCGCGTGTAGGTCGACAGCCACACCGGCGCTTCGTTGCGCTCGGCCCAGAGGCTGGCCGGGGCGATATAGCCGAGCGTCTTTCCCACGCCGGTGCCTGCTTCGGCCAGAACCAAGCGTGGCTCTCCCTCTGCTTCCCGCGGCGCAAAGGCGGCGCAGGCCGACGACGCATAGTCCGCCTGCTGGGGCCGCGCCTCAGATTCGTCGCCCAGGAGCTCGGCCAGGCGCTGCCTGGCCGCGGCCGGCTCCACGGGAAAGTGCCCGGCTGGCTGTTCGGGGGCATGTTCCGACCACTCGCCCAGCCTCTCCCAGACACGAAAGCCTGCGCCAATGCGCGGCGCCTCGGCGCTGCTGCCAATGCCCAGCATGCGCATCACCCAAGGTCCCCACAGCCAACCGGCCCGGGTCATTGTGAAGGCAATCCCCGCCGCCTGAGGATCCCCGGAAGGCCCGCGTGCCTGCAGCTCTCGCAGCAGCAGGCCGGCCGCCTGTCGCAGGGACAGCGCCTGTGCCTCCTCGTCCTTTGGCAGCGGCAATCCCAGTGCCAGGGCGAGCCCGCGCGGGGTCGGCGCGCAGAAAACGGCCGGCCGCGTGAAAGCAAAAAGCTCGAGCAGATCGTAAGCGTGCAGCCCATCGAGGTTGAGCCGTCGCGCCGTGGCCCGAGCGTGAACCAGCAGCACCGGGTCTGCCACCGCCCGGCGCGCCGCCTCCGGCAGCGAGAGGGTTTCCAGCACGCCCTGCGGCGTCAACCAGACAGCGGCACTCACGCCGGCAATCAGCACCGGCGGAGGAGCGGCAGAGGGGGGCGTGGGCTCCAGGGACATGAGAGCGGGACTATACTGTGCCGTTGTGCCCTGGTCAGGTGCAGATGTTCAGTCGGGCCAGGGTATCGCTCAACCGAAAACCTGTCCGTCGCGCAGCTGCAGCGTTCGATCCATGCGGCCGGCGAGTTCGAGATTGTGCGTGGCGATCAGGGCAGCCACGCCGGACCCCTTTACCAGCTTGGTCAGCAGATCGAACACCTCGTCCGCCGTTTCCGGGTCGAGGTTGCCCGTCGGCTCATCCGCCAGCACCAGCGATGGCCGATTGATGATCGCCCGGGCCAGGGCGACGCGCTGCTGCTCGCCGCCGGACAGACGGCCAGGCCGATGCTCGATGCGGTCGCCGAGGCCAACGAGATGCAACAACTCCTTGGCATCATTGGTGGCGTCGCGGCGTTTGCGCCCGGCGATCATCTGCGGCACCACCAGGTTCTCCAGCGCCGAGAACTCGGGCAGGAGGTGATGATACTGGTAGACGAAGCCGATACGCCGGCGCCGGATGGCAGTGCGCTCACGATCGCGCAGCGCGGCGACGGCTTGACCGGCGATCTCCACTTCGCCGCTGTCCGGCGTTTCCAGTAGGCCGGCAATATGCAGCAGGGTCGATTTCCCCGATCCCGAGGGGCCGACCAGGGCGGCCAGTTCGCCGCTGTAGAGGCTGAGGTTGATGCCCTTCAGGATCTCCAGGCGTTGGTCGCCCTGGGCATAGAACTTGGTCACCTCCACCAGGCGCAGGCGCACCTCTGCCCTACTCATAGCGCAGTGCCTCCACCGGATCGAGGCGCGCCGCCCGCCAGGCCGGCAGCAGGGGTGCCAGGAAGGAGATGAACAGCGCCATCGCCACCACCTCGAGCACTTCCCGGGGGTCGCGCTGTGCCGGCATGCTGGTCAGGAAATAGACCTCGGGATTAAAGACCTGGGTGCCCACCACGGCTTCCACCCAGCCCTGGATGGTCTGGATGTTGTCGGTGAAGACGATGCCCAGGGCGACGCCCAACAGCGTGCCGAAGAGGCCGACGGCTGCACCGCTCATGAAGAAGACGCGCAGGATCGTGCCGCGCGTGGCTCCCATGGTGCGCAGAATGGCAATGTCGCGGCCCTTGCCCTTCACCAGCATGTACTGGCCCGAGAGGATATTGAAGGCGGCCACCAAGATGATCAGCGACAGGATGACGAACATCACGTTCCGCTCGACGGCGAGCGCGTTGACGATCGACGAGTGTGCTTGCTGCCAGTCAACGGTGCGCCAACCGGGGCCGAGTTCCTCGTCGATCACCCCGCGCAACTCCCAGACGCGCTCGGGATCGTTCACGAAGATCTCGATGGCGTTGGCGGCTTCCGGGTAGCGGAAGAAGATCTGCGCCTGATCCAAAGGCATGTAGATGGTCGAGAGATCGAACTCGTACATGCCGATCTCGAAGAGCCCGGCAATGGGGTAGGCCTTCATCCGAGGCACCGTGCCGATGGCGGTCTCCGACCCCTGCGGACTCAGCAGGGTTATGTCCCCCCCTGCCCCGACACCCAGTTGCTGGGCCAGGCGGCTGCCGGCCAGCAGCCCGCCGTCACGGCCGAAGTCCGAGACCCGGCCGGCGATCACCTTGCTGACGAGCTGCTGGCGCCGTTCCAGGTCTTCCGGCGCCATGCCTCGGACCTGGGCACCCATGGCCCGGTCGCCGGACGTCACGATCACCTGCGACTGGATGAGCGGCGTGGCAAGCCTGACCCCCTCCAGATCCTCCAGGCGCTGTGCGACGTCTCGATAATCGCTGATGGCCTGGGAATCGTAGTAGGCCGTCAGATGGCCATTCACGCCGAGAATCCGGCTCATGAGCTCGATGCGGAAGCCGTTCATCACCGCCATGACGATGATGAGAGTGGCCACCCCCAGGGCGATGCCAAGCAGCGAGAAGACCGCGATGACCGAGATGAAGCCTTCCTGCCGGCGGGAGCGCAGGTAGCGCAGTGCCAGCAGACGCTCGACGGCGCCAAAGATCATCCGCGGGCCACCGTTAGGTTGTTGGCCGTGATCTTGTTGATCGCAGCTTCGAAGCTCAATTCTTCCTTCTCTCCCGAGGCGCGGCGTTTCAACTCCACGGTGCCGGCCTTGACGCCGCGCGGGCCAATGGTGAGCTGCCACGGCAGTCCAATCAGGTCCATCTCCGCGAACTTGGCGCCGGCCCGTTCGTCACGCTCATCATAGAGCACATCGAGACCGCTGCGACCCAGAGCAGCATAGGCATCCTCGCCCGCCTTCGCGCAGTCGCTGTCACCCGGCTTGAGGTTGATCAGCCCCACGTCGAAGGGGGCCACCGCATCCGGCCAGATAATGCCTGCTTCGTCGTGGCTCGCTTCGATGATGCCGCCGGCCAGGCGCGACACGCCGACGCCGTAGGAGCCCATGTGCACCGCGACCTCATCACCCTCGGGCGTCGCGACGCGTGCGCCCAGGGGTTCCGAGTACTTGCTGCCAAAGTAGAAGATGTGTCCCACCTCGATGCCCCGACCTTCATAGCGCCGGGCCTCCGGCACCTCCTTTTCGAAGGCCGCTTCCTCGTGCTTCTCGTCGGTGCGGGCATAGAGCTTGGTGAAGTAGTCGACGACCGAGCCCACTTCCTCCGGATTGGCGTAGTCGATTTCCCGGCCCAGTACGTCGACGTCCAGGAAATCCCGGTCACAGAAGACCTGACTTTCGCCCGTGTCTGCCAGGATGATGAACTCGTGGCTGAGGTTGCCGCCGATCGGTCCGGTATCGGCCTCCATGGGAATGGCCTTCAGGCCAAGGCGCGCAAAGGTCCTGAGATAGGCGACAAAGAACTTGTTGTAGGACTGCCGTGCCGCCTCGAAATCCAGGTCGAAGGAATAGGCATCCTTCATGAGGAACTCACGGCCACGCATGACACCAAAGCGCGGCCGGACCTCGTCGCGGAACTTCCACTGGATGTGATAGAGCAGCTTCGGCAGGTCGCGATAGCTCCGGACCGAGTGGGCGAAGATGTTGGTGATCAGTTCCTCGTTGGTCGGCCCGTAGAGCATGTCACGCTCGTGCCGGTCCTTGATGCGCAGCATCTCCGGACCGTAGGCATCGTAGCGGCCGGACTCGCGCCAAAGGTCGGCCGACTGGATGGTCGGCATCAGCACTTCCTGACACCCCATGCGATCCTGCTCTTCACGCACGATCTGCTCGATCTTCTTCAGCACGCGAAAACCCAGCGGCAGCCAGGAATAGATGCCGGCCGACGCCTGGCGCACCATCCCGGCGCGCAGCATCAGGCGGTGGGAGACGATCTCCGCCTCCTTGGGAGTCTCTTTCAGGGTCGGCAGGAAGAACGCGGAACGGCGCATGGATGCCTCGGATGGACGCTGTTGAAGGGTGGTTTTCCGTACTGCGGCGGAGAGTAGGCAAGCTCCCTTATCTTGTCCACGCATCCCTGGACTCGACCCACGCCTTTGAACGCCCCCCATACTAGCGGGCTACTGCAGTTTGTCCCGCCGCCACTGCGCCAAAACCTCCGCGGACTCTGCCTCCTGCAGTGGCGTGCGCCGCGCCGGCGGTTGGCCATCGATCCAGCCGCCAAAGCCGATTTCCACCAGCGGCCCACTGCCGTCCGCGCCACTGACGTTCACCTGTCCGCGGTCCCGAACCTGGGGATGTGCCAGCACCTCTTCAGGCCCCAGGAGCGCCTGAAAGCAACAATCGACCGCATTGAGAAGTGCTTCCCAATCGCGGAGCGGCCGGCTCTTGAACAGAGCGGCGACTTCCTCGATCAAGCCGTTCTGTGGCAGCGGTTCGTCCTGGCGGGCCATCCAGTTCTCCTGCCCGACCGCCGTGCAGAAGTTGGCCCAGAACTTGGGCTCAATGGCGCCGAGGGAGACAAAACGGCCGTCCGCACACTGATAGATGCGATAGAAGGCCGCGCCGCCGTTCAGCACGCCGGCTTCCCTTTGCGGGGCTTCGCCGCGCAGCGCACTGGTCATGGGGATGGCCTGCCAGGCCAGAACTGTCTCGGTGAGGCTGATGTCCAGGCTGGCACCTTGCCCGCTGCGCGTCCGGCGAAAGAGTGCGGCGAGGATGGCGCTCACCGCCTGCAGCGCCGAGGCGTGATCGGCGACTGGGGGAAAGGCCGCCACAGGCCGCTCGGCCGTACCGCTGGCGATCAGCCCGCCTCCCAGGGCGAGATAGTTGATGTCATGGCCGCCGCGCGTGGCCAGCGGTCCGGTCTGTCCGAATCCGGAGAGCGCGCAGTGGATCAGGTCGGGCCGCAGAGCCTGCCGGCGCTCAGCGCCAAAGCCCAGCTTGTCCAGGGTCCCCGGGCGATAGCTTTCCAGCAGCACATCCGCCGTGGCCAACAGCTCCGCAAAGCGGGCTTTGCCCTCCTGGCTTTTGAGGTTGAGGCGCAGCACGGTCTTGCCGGTGTTCACCAGCTTGTACCAGGCCGAGATACCATCCGGATCCTGCGGCCCCAGCCTGCGCATGGGATCGCCGCCGAGCGGCTCCACCTTCACCACGCTTGCGCCGAGATCGGCCAGCATCTGGCCGGCGGCTGGCCCGGGCAGCCACTGCGACAGATCGATGACGCGCAGGCCCTCCAGCAGGTCGCTCATTGCCGAACCACGTCCTGCAGCGGCTCGAGGCCAGCGTCCCAGGCCGGCTCTGGTCCGAAATGCTCTACCAGGAAATCGATGAAGGCCCGCACCTTCGGCGCCAGATGACGGGCATGAGGATAGACAGCATGCACACCCAGGAGGGCTGGCCGATAGTCGGGCAGCAATGGCTTGAGACGACCGGCCACCACATCCGGTCCGGCAATGAAACTCGGCACCAGCGCAATACCCTGCCCCGCCACACAGGCGGCGCGCAGCAGATCACCGTTGTTGGCGCGCAACCGGCCGCCGATGCGCACCGAGGCCGGTCCATCCGGCCCGTCGAAACGCCACTCGTCCCCGCTGGCAGAATAGCTGTAGCTGAGGCATTCATGCTGGGCGAGATCGGACAGCAGTGCCGGTCGGCCGCGGCGCTCCAGGTACTCGGGCGCAGCAACCAACAGCATGCGGCAGGGGGCGATGCGGCGGGCGATCAGGCTTGAATCGGTTAGCCGGCCGATGCGCACTGCCAGATCGTAGCCCTCCTTCACCAAGTCGGCTTGGCGGTCCTCCAGGGAAATTTCGGCCGAAATCTCCGGGTAGCGGCGCATAAAACTCTCGAGCGCCGAGCCCAGATGCAGCAGCCCGAAGCTGACCGGCGCGTTGATGCGCAAAGTCCCGCGCGGTGCTGACTGCAACGCGCTGACGGTCTCTTCCGCCTCACGCAGGGCTTCCAGCAATGTGCCCGCCTGCTCGAAGTAGGAGCGGCCCGCTTCGGTCAGGCTCAGCTTGCGGGTCGTGCGATGCAGCAGGCGACTGCCCAGACGCGTCTCCAGGGCCTGCACATGCTTGCTGACCATGGCACGGGACATGCCAAGATCCCTGGCCGCGGCTGCAAAGCTGCCCTGGGCCGCCACGCGCAGGAAGACTTCAATACTCGTCAGACGATCCATGCTTCACGATATACCTGCGTCGCTCGCCGACGAAAGCCTTTCCCTCGCCGTGCGTTCAGGCCTGTGCCGTGGCGGCGTCCACCTTCAGGGACAACGGCGGCGGTTGATTCAGAGTCTGGAAGACGACGCAGTAGCGCTCGGTCAGCTTGGTCAGGGTCGCGATGCGCTCGGCCGGCTCGGGCGTGTCGAGATCGAACGTCAGCCGGATGGCGGAGAAGCCCACCGGTGCGTCCTTGGCAACGCCCAGGGTGCCGCGGAAATCCAGGTCGCCTTCCGCCGTGACCTTGCCGCCGCGCAGGTCAAACTCCAGCGCCGTGGCCACGGCCTTCAGGGTGACACCCGCGCAGGCCACCAGGGCTTCCAGCAGCATGTCACCGGAGCAAGCCTGGCTGCCGCTGCCCCCGGTCGCAGGGTGCAGACCCGCTTCGACGAGGGCCCGGCCGGTGTCGACCTTGCAGGCGATGCCTTCCGCAATGTTGCCTTCGGCCGAGAGCGTGACGACTGCGGCATTCGGCTCGTCCTTGTAGCGGCTCTTCAGGGGGGCTTGCAGGGATTTCAGGTCTTCAGCGTTCATGTCGTTACGCACCTTCTCGAAAATCGGAACTCAGGACAGATCGAGGCTGGCGATGATCTCTTCTTTCAGTCGCTGCACCTCGATCGCCGTGCGCGAACGCGGTCGGGGAAGATCGACTTCCACGCTGCGGTGGATCCGCCCTGGGTGCCCGCGCAGCACCACCACGCGATCCGAGAGCACCACCGCCTCCTCGACATCGTGTGTGACCAGAATGAGGGTGAAACCTTCCCGTTCCCACAGTTCCACGAGATGATCCTGGAGTTTCAGCCGCGTGAAGCTGTCCAGCGCGGAAAAGGGCTCGTCCAGCAGCAGAACCGAGGGCTGGCGCACCAGTGCACGCGCGATGGCGACCCGTTGTGCCATCCCGCCGGAAAGCTGTCGCGGCAGGGCCGAAGCGAAGTCCGCGAGCCCTACCTTCTCCAAGGCATCCGCTATGCGCCGCTCCTGTTCGCGGCGCGGCAGGTCCAGCAGGGCCAGGCGCACGTTCTCGGTCACCGACAGCCAGGGCATCAGCCGCGGCTCCTGGAACACCATGCCCACATTGGGCGAGGGCCCGGTCACCGGCCGGCCTTCGAGGCGAATATCGCCGCCGGTGGGTCGGTCCAGACCACAGACGAGCCGCAACAGGGTGGATTTACCGCAGCCGGAAGTGCCAACCAGGCTCACGATCTCCCTGTCGCCGATGCGAAGGTCCACCCCTTCCAGGGCCGTGTGGGTCAGGCCACCGCCATCGGCGAAGGTCTTGCTGAGTTGCGAGATATCAAGCACGACCGGCCTCCTGGCTGGCGCCATAGCCATCCTGCCAGGCGGTCAGGCGTTTTGCCGTGGCAGCGATCAGTGCGTCGGAGAGCTTCCCGGCCACGGCAAAGAGCAGCAGGGCACCGATGATGATGGCGGGCCGGCCCGTCATCTGGCCGTCGATCATCAGGAAGCCGAGCCCCTGGCTGGCCCCCATCAGTTCCGCTGCGATCACGAACATCCACCCCAGCGCCAGGCCGGAGCGCAGCCCGGTGAGATAGCTGGGCAGCGTGGCTGGAATGAGGATGCGCCGGATCAGGTCGAATCGGCCCAGCCCATTGACCCGGGCCACCTCCACCAGCTTGCGATCGGTCGATTGGATGCCGCTCATCAGATTCAGATACACGGGGAAGAAGACACCGACGCCGATGAGCGTGATCTTGGAGGCCTCGAAGATGCCGAACCAGAGAATGAAGAGCGGCACCCAGGCGAGCGAGGGCACCGCCTTGAGTGCCTGCAGGGTTGGGTCGAGATAGGCGCGCGCGTTGCTTGAGTAGCCGGTCAGAGCCCCGAGAAGCGTCGCGGCAAGTGCACCGGCAGCGAATCCCACCGCAACCCGCCAAACGGTAATAGCAATGTGCTCGGCCAAGACACCGCCGGCGGCAAGCGCCAGCAACTCATTGGCCACGGCAGCCGGCGCTGGCAGCAGATAGTCGGGGAAGACGCCGGCACTGGTCAGGCTCTGCCACAGGAGCAGCAACACCGCCGGAAGAGCGAAAGCACGCAGGCGTGCCAAGCGAGGCAGAGGGACGCGCGGCGTCGCCCTGCCCTGCACGCCGGGCGGAAGATCTGCCCGGCGCTCCAAGGTGATTACGGACATGCGCGGTGCCTCACTGCGTCTCGACGACGGCGTTGAGGAAACGCTCGTCAATCAGTTCGTCGACAAGCACGGCAATGTCCGTGCCCTCGTCGATCACGCCGATCTTCTGCAGCACTTCCCCGGCCGCGATGAAGGTTTCGCGGTGCGGCTGTCCGATCGCCGGGGTACTGAGATCCGTGCGCTCGTCGAGCTGTTTCTGAGCCACCTCCGGTGTGATCTTGGCCGCTTCGACCAGTGCGGCCTGCAGTTCGTCAGGGTGGTCGAGTGCATAGCGCCGGGCCCGTTCATAAACTTCCAGCACCCGCTCCACCGTCTCGGGATGGGCTTCCGCAAAGGATTCCCGCACGTTCAGGATGCCGTAGGTGTTGAGATCGGGGGCGCGGTGGAAGAGGCGGACGCCCGATTCCAGTTCACCCGCCGCCATGTGGGGATCGAGCCCGGCCCAGGCATCCACCTGGCGCCCGACGAGAGCCCGGTAGCCGTCGGGATGCTGCAGGAGTACGGGACGAATGTCGTCTTCGCTCAGCCCGGCAGAGTCCAGGGCACGCAGCAGGAAGATGTGCGGGTCGGTGCCCCGGGTGACCGCTACCGACTTGCCCTTCAGGTCCTCGACACTCTCGATACCGGAATCGGCACGGGTGACCAGGGCGGTCCATTCGGGCTTGGAGTAGACGTAAATGGACTTGATCGGCAGCCCGCCAGCCTTGCCGATCACGGCCGCAGCGCCGGCGGTGGAGCCAAAATCAATGGAGCTGCCCCGCAGGAACTCGAGCGCCTTGTTGGAGCCGAGGGACAGAACCCAGCGGACTTCGACGTCCTCTTCGGCAAAGGCTTCTTCCAGCCAACCCTTGTTCTTCAGCAGGATGCTGACGGGGTTGTAGTAGGCCCAGTCGATGTTGATGCGGTCCGGGGGCGACGCCGCCTGAAGCGGCGCAGGCGAAGCGGCGAGGAGGCCGCCGGCGAGAAACGCGGCCCCAATTGACAGAAAGTAACGCTTGGTAACGGGGAACATGATTTACTCCTCCCTCTTGCGACGCCATGGGCGCCTCTTGCACGAGCGAGGCTCCACGACATCGGGTAAGGAGAAGTCCGCCAGGATCCGGGCAATAAAAAACCCGCCGATCCTGAGCGGCGGGTTCCAAACCCGCTCGCTTTAGCTGGAATTTATATAGCGCCCCGCAAGCTGAGCCTCAAAGCGGCGCTGTGAAATCTTCCTAAGGCCATTCGCCTATGCAGGTCAAATAAAAAATGCGCGGGAGTGCAAATTCCTCCTCCGGGCTGAGCAACTCCCCACTTATTGTTTCCTGTGCAAAAACAAACTGTGGCGAACTTCCCAGATTATCATTTCAGGCGTTGCATGGCATGCCTTACCTCAACGCGGCCCGATCGTGGCCGCCCCGCCACCCAATCTCACAACGAAGGGGATAAGAACCATGCTTTCGCCGACCGCGCCGCTGGGCGCCTTCCTGCTCCGCCTGACCCTCGGGGTCGCCTTCCTGGCCCACGGCCTGATGAAGGTATTCACGTTCACCGTCCCCGGCACCGTGGCCTACTTCGAGAGTATCGGCTATCCGGGAAGTTTCGCCTACCTCGTCATCCTGGCAGAGATCGGCGGCGGCTTGTTCCTCATCCTGGGCGTTCAAGTTAGGTTGATCGCGCTTCTGCTGCTGCCAACGATGATTGGCGCGCTGCTTGAACACACCGGCAATGGCTGGGTGTTCAGTGCCGAAGGCGGCGGGTGGGAGTATCCAGTGTTCTGGACCATTGCCCTACTCGCCCAAGCCCTGATGGGCCCCGGCGCCTATGCGCTGCGTGTTCCCGCGTTGCGTCCCCTGGAGGCCCGCGGCTGGGTCTGACCCTTCAGCCGGGCCGCCTCATGCGCCGCGGCGCAGAAGCAACGTGCTCCAGTTGCCGATGCGCCAGCGGCGTTCGAGCTTGAGGCCGACGGCACGATGACGGGCCAGAACCTGTCGTTCCTGCCGACGGATCAAACCCGACAGCACCACCCGACCGCCCGGCGCCAGGTGCCGGGCGGTATCGGTCGCCATGGCACAGAGTGGGCCGGCAAGGATGTTCGCGAGGATGAGGTCGTAGGGAGCGCGGCGGCTGATCGCGTGCGCCCGATAGCCCCGGCTTTCCACCAGCGTGACCCGCGTCGCAACCCGATTGAGTTTCGCATTGTCGCGCGCCACGGACACCGAGGGCGCATCAAGGTCGCTGCCCAGCACGCGCAGATGGGGCCAGAGCCGCGCTGCCCCAAACGCGAGGATGCCCGAGCCACACCCCAGATCGAGGGCGCGCTTGGGTTTGCGCCGCCGGTCCTTTGCCAATGCCTCCAGGGCGAGCAGGCAACCGCGTGTAGTTTCGTGCCTTCCGGTCCCGAAAGCGACATTGGCATCTATCAGCAGCGGGATTGATCCCCACGGTGGAGGGGTCTCCACGTGGCTGCCATAGACCCAGAAACGACCGGCGGTCAGTGCCGGCAAGGAGGCGCGGCTTTCGGCAACCCAATCGATCTCCGGCATGAGTTCCAGCGTGAAATTCGGAACATCACAGCCGGTCACCATCGCTGCCACGGACAATTGGGCATAGACCGCTGCCCGTCCCGGATCCTCGCCGAGGTAGAGCTGCAGCGGCACCAGCCCCTTGTCGTCGGGCCCACCCACATCAAGAGCGCCGCCCAGGGGCTCCAGCGCGGTCTCGAACATCGCCACGCTGCCCTCCGGCACCCGAAGCGACAGCAGATAGATGGGCAACATCTTGGCCACGCTGTTCAAGACCTTTCACTTGTGAGACTGCAGCATCGGCGCTGTAGCGTGTCAGAGATGGCGTTCATACGCGACGCCATGTGGTGCCTTCCGGACCGTCTTCGAGCAGAATGCCGCGCGCCGCAAGTGCGTCACGGATGCGATCGGCCTCGGCGAAATCACGCGCCTTCCGCGCCGCCTGACGATCGGCAATGGCCGCCTCGATAGCAGCGGCATCGCCCCCACCCACCTGGAACCAGACTTCAGGATCCTGCTGCAGGAAGCCCAGCAGTGCCCCACCCGCGCGCAGCACGACAGCGGCCCGCGCCCTCTCTTCCCCGGTGGCTTTATTGACCGCATGTGCGGCCTCATGAAGCTTTGCCAACGCCAGAGGCGTGTTCAGGTCGTCACACAGCGCGGCGACCAGCCCCTCGGGTGGCTCCGCAGCGTCATCCAGTGGCATGCCGCGCAGAGCGCCATAGAGCCCATCGAGCTGCGCCCGCGCCTCGGCCAGCTTTTCACGGGTGATGTCGAGCGGCTGGCGGTAGTGGCCGGACAGGAGCGCCAGGCGAATGGCCTCGCCCGGAACCCCCTCCTCGAGCAGCTGCCGCACCGTGAGGAAGTTGCCCAGAGACTTGGACATCTTCTCCCCGCCCACAACCACATAGCCGTTGTGCATCCACAGCCGCGCCATGTGGGCCGTGCCGTGCGCACAGCGGCTCTGGGCAATCTCGTTCTCATGGTGGGGAAAGATCAGGTCGAGACCGCCGCCGTGAATGTCGAAGGTCTCCCCCAAATGCGTGGCCGACATGGCCGAGCATTCGATGTGCCAGCCCGGCCGCCCCCGCCCCCAGGGACTGTCCCAACCCGGCTCTTCGGGCGCAGCCGGCTTCCAGAGGATGAAATCGGCCGGATCGCGCTTGTAGGGCGCCACCTCGACCCGCGCGCCGGCAATCAACTCCTCGCGGTCGCGTCGCGACAGCGCGCCGTAGTCCGCCATGGTGCCCACGGCAAACAGCACATGCCCTTCCGCCTCGTAGGCATGGCCCTGCTCGATCAGGCGCTCGATCATCGCGATCATCTCCGCGATGTGCCCGGTGGCCCGCGGCTCGATGCTGGGCGGCAGCGCGCCCAGGGCGGCCACGTCGGCGTGAAAGGCCTCGGTCGTACCCACGGTCACCGTTTCGATCGGAACGCCCCGTTCCTTGGCAGCGGCGATGATCTTGTCATCCACGTCGGTGATGTTGCGCGCGTAGGTGACATGCTCCGCGCCATAGAGGTGGCGCAGCAGGCGGAAAAGCACGTCAAAGACCACCACGGGTCGCGCATTGCCGATGTGCGCGAAATCATAAACCGTGGGCCCGCAGACATAGAGCCGGACATTCTCCGGGTTCTCCGGCTGAAACAGCTCCCGGCTGCGGGTCAGGGTGTTGTGCAGGTGCAGTTCACTCATGGACTTGCTTTCTGCCTCACGCAGCGCTGCGCAGGCGGCTGACGAACTCCGTCAGACCGACCTGGCGCTCGCGCCGCAGGCGTTCGGCGGTGAGAATGGCCTTCACCTCCGTCACCGACCGTTCGACCTGCCGGTTGACGATGATGTAGTCGTAGGCGTCCCAGTGGCTCATCTCGTCGGCCGCCTTGGCCATGCGTTCCTGAACCACCTCTTCCGGGTCCAGCGCGCGCGTGCGCAGCCGGCGCTCCAGTTCCGCGTGGGAAGGCGGCAGGATGAAGATGCGCACAAGGTCGCGTGGCATCCGCGAAGAGACCTGCTGCGTGCCTTGCCAATCGATGTCGAACAGCACGTCCCGCCCGGCCTCCAGGGCATCTTCCACCGGGGCGCGGGGCGTTCCATAGCGATTGCCGAAGACCAGCGCATGCTCGAGCATTTCATTGGCCTCTACCATGGCCTCGAAACGCGAGTGGTCGACGAAATAGTAATCCACGCCATCGCGTTCGCCCGGCCGCTTGGGTCGGGTCGTGGCTGAAATGGAAAGCGTAAGATTGGTTTCCTCGGCCAGCAGTGCGCGGGAAATGGTGGTCTTGCCCGCACCGGACGGAGAGGAAAGCACCAGCATCAAGCCCCGGCGCTTCACTTCTGTCGGCGTATCCTTGGCGGCGTCCGTCAACTCTGCCTACTCCAGATTCTGCACCTGTTCGCGCAGCTGCTCGATGACCGCTTTCAGCTGCAGGCCAATGGCCGTCAACTCCACGTCCGCCGACTTCGAGCAGAGCGTGTTGGCCTCACGGTTGAACTCCTGACAGAGGAAATCCAGCCGCCGTCCCACGGCGCCGCCTTCGGACAGCAGCTTGCGGGCCGCCTGGATGTGAGCACGCAGGCGATCCAGTTCCTCACGCACATCGGCCTTGCCCACCAGCAGCGCCGCCTCTTGAGCCAGTCGCTCTTCCGGCAAGGCCGGCGAGGCTTGCAGCAGTTCTTCCACCAGTGTGCGAAGGCGGGCGCGGATTGCGTCGGGCTGCGTGGCTGCATGGGCCGAAGCCTGCGCAACACAGTCTTCTATCTCACCCAAGTGACCCTCGAGCAGGTTGCCGAGGTGGGCCCCTTCCGCCCGCCGCATTGCCAAGAGCTGTTCCAACGCCTCATCCAGGTCGCCGAGCAGCGCGCCGTCGCGGTTGTTGAGCTGCACTTCATCCTCGTCGGCGTTTTCCTCGACCGGCTCCAGCACACCGCGCAGGCTCAGCAAACCATCCGCGCTGGCAGATACGGCGGCGCCGTCCTCATGCAGTTCGCGCGCAACCTCCGACAACTCGGACAGAAGCGCACGATTGACCCTTATGGGAGCGGCCTCAGCCGTCTGACGAAGCGTCAAGCCGATCTGAAGATTGCCGCGCTGCAGCTTGCCCTGGACCCGCTGGCGAAGTGGATGGTCGAGCCTGTCCCAGCCCTGAGGCAGGCGTGTGCGCATATCCAGGCCCCGGCCGTTCACGCTGCGAATTTCCCAGCTCCAGGCATAGCGCTCGTCGCCGCCCTGGGCGCGGGCATAGGCGGTCATGGATCGCAGGTCGGCGGACATGGCATCTCTCTGGCGGGAATGGACGGCGCCCTTATAGCGGCCCGGGAGGTCAGCGCCAAGCGATGTGCCTGTGCAAGGCTCGCGAATCCTTTAGGGTTTCCGCTCGGCAAACCAGGAGACGAGATGAGGCGACAGTCCTACAGCAACCCCCGGCATGTCCTGATCACCGGCGCTACCAGTGGAATCGGCGCTGCCCTGGCGCAGGCCTATGCGGAACCAAACCGTCGTCTCTCCCTTACGGGGCGCGACACCAGCCGTCTGGAGGCCATCGCGCAATCCTGTCGTGAAGCCGGGGCCGAGGTGGCCGCGACCGTTCTCGACGTGTGCGATAGGGAAAATCTTGCCGGGTGGCTCGCCGAGATGCACCACCGGCAGCCACTTGATCTCCTCATCGCCAATGCCGGTATATCCGCCGGAACCGGGGGTGATGGCGAAACGGAGGAGCAAGTGCGTCGCATCTTTGCCGTCAACGGCGACGGTGTGGTCAACAGCGTGATGCCCGCCATCGACCTGATGCGCCAGCAAGGGCACGGCCAGATCGCCCTCATGTCATCTCTGGCTGCCGTTCGCGGTTTTCCCGGCGCCCCGGCTTACTGTGCCTCCAAGGCGATGGTGCGAGTGTGGGGCGAAGCCTTGCGTGGCGTGCTTGCCGCTGACGGCATTGGGGTTTCGGTCATCTGCCCCGGCTACATCGACACGCCCATGACGCGGGTCAATCGCTTTCCCATGCCGCTGCTGATGTCGTCCGAGCGGGCAGCGCGCATCTGCAAACGCGGGCTGGCGCGCAACCGGGCGCGCATCGCTTTTCCCTTCCCCACCTACTTCGCCGCCTGGCTGCTCGGGACGCTTTCGCCCGGCCTTACCGACCCGCTGCTGCGGCGTTTGCCGGCCAAGGAATGATTGCGCCCCGCGCCTTTCCGTGCCACTCGATGGTCCTGCTCGCGATACAGTCAGTCAGGGAGAAGTGTCTCATGCGTCGATTGATCAGCGGTGTGCTCTTGGCCGCGTTCCTGGCCGCTCCGGCGGCGCTGGCCCATCACGCCGGGGAAAGCTATGCGGCGCGCGACGTCGTCGTGAGTCATGCCTGGACGCACGAGAACGCCCCCAGTGCCCATGCCAACGCCGTCTTCCTGACCATCGTGAATGACGGCGATGAGCCCGACCGCCTGACCGGTGTCACCGGCGACTTCTTCAGCCATGCCGAGATCCAGGTGCCGGTGCTGGATGACGCGGGCGTGCTGCACACGCGGACGGTCACGTCGCTCGAGATCGCCCCGGGCCAGAGCCTGACGCTGCAGCCAGGCGGTGTACAGATCCAGCTCATCGGCCTGCAAAGCACCCACTTCCCCGGCGATCACTTCGACCTGACCCTGCGGTTCGAAAACGCCGGCGCCATCACTGTGGAGGTGGAGGTCGAGCCGTTGCGCCGCGACGATCAGGACGATCCGGATTCGAACGTGTAAGCGGAGCCGAAGCCTCAGGCAGAGACGCGCTCCGCGTCTTGGCTTCCCGTGATCTCAGTCTGGGTCAAGGCGGTTTCGGCGATCCAGCCGCCGCCCAGGACCCGGCTGCCCGAATAGCAGACGGCGGCTTGCCCCGGCGAAACGCCATAGGCCGGATCATCGAGTTGAATTTCGGCACCATCCATTCCGCAAGAACGGACAAGCGCCGGCACCGGGTCCTGCGCTGAGCGCAGCTTCACCGCGACCCGCGCACCCTCCGGCGGCAGAGTGCCGTCGAGCCAATTCATCTCTCGCAGCAGCACGCGGTCACGGGCCAAGGCCCGCCTGGGGCCGACCACGACGCGGCGGCTCTCCGGCTCCAGCCGGACCACGTAGAGCGGTTCTTCCGTTCCGCCGACGCCGATGCCGCGACGCTGGCCCACAGTGAAACCGATGATGCCCTGGTGTTGCCCCAGCACCTGCCCTTCCAGATCAACGATATCGCCGGGGTCAATTGCCCCGGGGCGCAGCTTCTCCACCACCCGGGCATAGGAGCCATTGGGCACGAAGCAGATGTCCTGGCTGTCCGGCTTGTCGGCCACAGCGAGGCCAAAGCGCTCCGCCAGTGCCCGAACCTCGCGCTTGGGCAGATCGCCCAGGGGAAAGCGCAGGAAATCGAGCTGCTCGCGGGTGGTGGCGAAAAGGAAGTAGCTCTGGTCGCGATCCGCGTCCTCCGCCACATGCATCTCCGGTCCCTGCGGCCCCATCCTGCGGCGCACGTAGTGTCCCGTCGCCAGAGCCTCCGCTCCAAGGTCACGTGCCGTCCCCAGCAGGTCGCGAAACTTCACCGACTGGTTGCAGCGCACGCAGGGAATTGGCGTTTCCCCCCGCAAATAGGAATCGGCAAACTCCTCCATCACGCTGTCACGAAAGCGGCTTTCGTAATCGAGCACGTAATGAGGAAATCCCAACGTCTCGGCCACACGCCTAGCGTCGTGAATGTCCTGACCGGCGCAGCAGGCGCCCTTCTTGGCGATCGCAGCGCCGTGATCATAGAGCTGCAGCGTGATGCCAACCACGTCATAGCCTTCTGCCTGAAGCAGCGCGGCCGTGACGGAACTGTCCACGCCGCCGGACATGGCAACGACAACGCGGGTCTGCGCGGGGAGCTTATCGAAACCGAGAGAGTTCATGGCCGGGAATATGCGTCCGGACGGCCCTGGCTGCAATGACTGCTCGTGTTCATTCCCATTGTAACAGCCTTCTAACAAACAGTTGCAGTTCCCGGCGGAGCATCGATAGTTTGCCATCAGGCAGATCGAATGATCGCCAGACGTTCAAAAGGGAGGAATAGGATGTCTTACAAGGTGGTGCCCGGCACCGGCTACATCAGCTACGCGATCGCGGCCGCATTCGGTTTTGCCGCAGTCCTGGCCATGGCCCCCGCACAGGCGGAGGAATGCCCCAATCGCGGCGATCTCGACCAGGCCTATTGCGATGCCGACGGCGACCTAGTCGCCGACCCGCCCAGCAATCCGGATGACTTCGTCAACCCCGGCACCCTGGTCTTCGCCTATACGCCGGTGGAAGATCCCGCGATCTATGAGGACATCTGGCAACCCTTCATCGATCACCTCGAGGAGGTGACCGGCAAGGATGTTCAGTTCTTCGCCGTGCAGTCCAACTCGGCCGAGGTGGAAGCCATGCGCAGCGGCCGTCTGCACATCGCGGGCTTCTCTACCGGCCCGACGCCCTTTGCGGTCAATCTGGCCGGCGCTGTGCCCTTCGCCCTGATGGGTGGTGATGACGGCCGTTTTGGCTACACGCTACAGGTCTACACCCGAACCGATAGCGGCATCGACACGATGGAGGACCTGAAGGGCAAGCGGATTGCCCACACCTCGCCGACCTCCAATTCCGGCAATCAGGCACCGCGCGCCCTCTTCCCGGATCTCGGTGTGGTGCCGGACGAGGACTATGAGGTGAACTATTCCGGCTCCCACGACCAGTCGATGCTGGGTGTCGTCGCCGGCGATTACGATGCAGCGCCGGTGGCCTCCGAGGTGGTCGACCGCATGGCCGAGCGCGGGCTCTATGATCCGGAAGAGGTTAAGATCGTCTGGGAATCGCCAGCCTTCCCGACGACCTCCTACACCCATGCCCACAACCTCGATCCGGAGCTGGTCGAGAGTATCAAGGAAGCCTTCTTCTCCTTCGAGTTTGAAGGCACCGCGCTGGGCGAGGAGTTCTCGGGCGTCAGTAAGTTCATCCCCATTTCCTACGAGGATGACTGGGCGGTTATCCGGCAGATTCAGGCAGCCAACGGCGTAAACTACACGCCGCAGGATCTCGCCAACGAGTAAGCTGCGATGCGTTGCGGGCCGCAGTCTGGATGGCTGCGGCCCGCGTCTTTTGGAGCCCCATCCTGCATGTTGAAGATTTCGAAACTGGTGAAGCGCTACGGCAACGGCGATCCTGTGCTCAAGGATCTCGATCTGACCGTGGAGAGCGAGAGCATCGTTGCCATCATCGGGGCTTCGGGCGCGGGCAAGAGCACGCTGCTGCGCTGTATCAACCGTCTGGTCGAGCCGACAGCAGGCAAGATCGAGCTGAACGGTGTCGACCTCACCGCATTGCGCGGCGCCCAACTGCGCCATGCGCGCCGGCGCATCGGCATGATTTTCCAGGGCTTCAATCTGGTCGACCGCTTGACCGTGATGGAGAACGTGCAGTCGGGACGCCTGGGATACATCCCGCTCTGGCGCGCCGTCATGCGGCGCTACCCCAAGCAGGACATTCGTCGTGCCTACGAACTGATGGAGCGGGTGGGCATCGCCCATTACGCAAACAAGCGGGCGGATGCCCTCTCAGGCGGCGAGCGTCAGCGCGTCGGCGTGGTGCGAGCGCTGATGCAGGAACCCGAGATTCTGCTCGCCGACGAACCGACCGCCTCACTGGACCCCAAGACCTCCGAGCAGATCATGGTACTGCTGGGCTCGCTGTCGCGCGAGTTCTCGCTGCCTGTGCTGATCAACATCCACAACGTGGTCGAAGCCAAGACCTACGCCGATCGCATCGTCGGCATGCGTTACGGCCGCATCACTTTCGATGCAGAGCCGGCCGCCCTGGACGCCGCGGCCATGGATGAAATCTACGCCGGCACCCCCGCCGAGGAGCGCGCAGAAGCCGGTGCCGCCGAGACAATCCAAGCGCAAACGGCATGAGCGACGCTCGCGACACCTGGCGCAAGCCGCCGATGATTGCCAATCCGCTGCTGCGCTACGGGCTGGCAGTGGCGATCCTGATCTACGTGGTCTGGGCGATCAGCATGCTGCCCATCGATTGGGCCCGGGTGAGTGAAGGGATCACCCGCGCCCAGCGGATCTTCAGTGGCGCCTTTCCCCCCAGCTTCGAGCGCAGCGGCTTGTTGATCAAAGGCTTTTCCGAAAGTCTCAAGATCGCCATCCTGGCCACTGTCGGCGGCGTCTTGCTCTCCATTCCCATCGCCTTCATGGCGGCCCGGAATTTGGCGCCGATGCCGATCTATCTGCTGGGACGTGCCATCATCATCGTCGCCCGCAGCTTTCACCCTGTGATCGTGGCGATCGTCTTCGTCAAGGCAGTGGGCTTCGGGCCCTTTGCTGGCGTTTTGACCCTTATCGTCTACTCCATCGGCTTTGTGGCAAAGATGCTCGCGGAGCGCATCGAGGAGATCGACTGGGGACAGGTCGAGGCCACGCGCGCGGCTGGGGCCGGCTACATGGCCACCCTCTACTACGCCGTATTCCCACAGATCATGCCGCGGCAGATCGGGCTCAGCATCTATCAGCTGGACTCCAACCTGCGCGCGTCTGCAGTGGTCGGAATCGTCGGTGCAGGCGGTATCGGCTCGACCCTTGCCAACGCCTTCGGTCGCTATGACTACGACTTCGCTTTGGCCATCACCATGGTCATCGTCGGCGTCATCCTCATCAGCGAGGCAATCAGCGGCCAGATCAGGAAACGGCTATGGTAGACATGGAATCGACCCCTGAAAGCTGGGCCCGCTACACGCCGCAACAGCGGCTGCAGCGCTTCCTGATCTACCTGTTCAGCATTGTGGCGATCGTCTGGGCCTTGACCAGCATCGACGTCATCTGGGCCTGGGTCTGGGATGCACCGGAACAGATGGGTGATCTCTTCGGCCGCATGGTGCCGCCCGATACCACCAACCTGGGCACCATTCTGTGGGTGCTGCTCGAGACGGTGAACATTGCCACAATCGCGACCGCCGTTGCCGTGGTGGTCTCCCTGCCGGTCGCCTACATCGCCGCTCAAAACACCACACCCAACATTGCCACACTGTGGCTGGGCCGCTTCATACTGGTCTCCAGCCGCTCGGTGAACACCATTATCTGGGCTTTGCTTTTCGTGGCGATCTTCGGACCGGGCATCGTCGCCGGCATCCTGGCGATCATGTTCCGATCCATTGGGTTCATCGGCAAACTTCTGGGCGAGGCCATTGAGGAGATCGACCGGCGGCCCGTGGAAGCGCTGGAGGCCACCGGTGCTTCACGCATGAAGGTCATTCTCTATGCCATCGTGCCGCAGGTTATGCCGGTGTTCTGGGCGGTCAGCATTCTGCGCTGGGACATCAATCTGCGGGAATCCACGGTGCTCGGCCTCGTGGGAGCCGGCGGCATTGGCCTGATCCTGCAGGGCGCCATCGACACCTTCAACTGGCAGGAAGCCGCCACCGTCCTCCTCGCCATCCTGGCCCTGGTGATCATAGGCGAGTTCGTGGCAATGGCCCTGCGGCGACGGATCATCTGATCCCAACGTGAGCGGGTGTCAGATAGTTCGGGGGTCAGCGTTGCGAAGGGTGCTGTCCTTGCCCTGTGCCCTTTGTCGGGCCACACCCTCCCGACTCGCCGGCTAAGCGGCTATATAGGGCGCATGACTCTCCCGAATGAAAGCTCTGCCCCTTACCTTCAGGGGCTGAATGATGCCCAGCTGGCGGCCGTTGAAGCGCTGGATGGTGCCGTGCTCCTGCTGGCCGGCGCTGGGACCGGCAAGACCCGGGCACTGACCACGCGCCTGGCTCACCTTCTCTGGAGCGGCCGTGCCCGTCCTGCCGAGATTCTGGCCGTGACCTTCACCAACAAGGCGGCGCGCGAGATGAAGGAGCGGGTTGCGGCCTTGCTCGGCCGGCCCTCGGTGGAAGGCTGGTGGCTGGGCACCTTTCACGCCCTGGCCGCCCGCATCCTGCGCCAGGAAGCGGAAGCGGTCGGATTGAAATCCAACTTCACGATCCTGGACAGCGACGACCAACTGCGCCTGATCAAACAGGTCATGGCCGCCGAAGGTGTGAGCGAAAAGTCATGGCCGGCCAAGAGCCTGCGCCACCAGATCGAGCGCTGGAAGGACAAGGGCTTCACGCCGGACAAGGTGCCAAGCCAGGAAGTCGGGGACTTCGCTCAGGGTCGCAGTGTGGCGCTCTACGCCGCCTATCAGGAGCGTTTGCGCACCCTGAATGCTTGCGACTTCGGCGACCTGCTGCTGCACAATCTCACGCTGTTCCAGACCAGGCCGGATGTGGCCCAACGCTGGCAGCAGCGCTTTCGCTACCTCCTGGTCGACGAGTACCAGGATACCAACGTGGCGCAGTATCTCTGGCTGCGCCTGCTCGCCCTGCCGGAGAACAACATCTGCTGCGTTGGCGATGACGATCAGTCGATCTATGGCTGGCGGGGCGCACAGGTCGAAAACATCCTGCGTTTCGAAAGCGATTTTCTCGACGCCAAGGTTATCCGGTTGGAGCGCAACTATCGCTCCACACCGGCCATCCTCGGCGCCGCGTCCGGGCTGATCGCGCGAAACGAAGGTCGGCTGGGAAAGACGCTCTGGACTGAAGGCGACCCGGGCGAGCCGGTGCGGGTGCGCGGACTCTGGGACGGTGAGGCGGAGGCCCGCTTCGTGGGGCAGGAAATCGAAGCGTTGCAGCGCGAGGGCCACTCCATGGGCGAGATCGCGATTCTGGTCCGAACCAGTGCGCAGACGCGCGAGTTCGAGGAGCGATTCATCTCGCTCGGCCTGCCCTACCGCGTGATCGGTGGTGCGCGCTTCTATGAGCGCCTGGAGGTACGCGACGCCCTCGCCTATCTGCGCCTGCTGCAATCGCCCGACGACGATCTGGCCTTCGAGCGGATCTGCAACAAGCCACGCCGCGGTCTGGGGGAGGCGGCATTGCGCAAACTCCATTCGGCGGCCCGCAGTGGCGGGGTATCCCTGTACATCGCCGCGCACCAAATGGTGGGGACGGACGAGCTGCGCGCGCAAACCCGGCGGCCGCTCAAACAGTTCGTCGAAAGCATCGAGCGATGGCGCGACGAGCTGCGCACCACCCCGCATCCGGAACTGGCCGAACGCGTGCTCGAGGAGTCCGGCTACCTCGAGATGTGGCGGGAGGACCGCTCAATCGAGGCGCCCGGCCGCCTCGAGAACCTCAAGGCCCTGATCGAAGCCTTGGCAGAGTTCGAGACCCTGGCCGGGTTCCTGGAGCATGTCTCGCTTGTGATGGAGAACCTGGAAGAGCCCGAGAGCGCGCAGGTCACCCTCATGACCTTGCATGCCGCCAAGGGACTGGAGTTCGACACGGTCTTCCTGCCGGGCTGGGAGGAAGGTCTCTTTCCCAACCAGAGAGCGCTGGATGAGCAGGGCAACCGCGGCCTTGAGGAGGAGCGCCGCCTCGCCTACGTGGGGCTCACCCGCGCCCGCAAGCGCGCCATCGTGAGCTTCGCTGCCAATCGGCGGCTCTACGGATCCTGGGCTGCAGCGATCCCGTCACGCTTCATCGACGAACTGCCGGAAGAGCACTGCGAGCAGGAAAGTGACCGGGGCCTCTATGGGGCGGCGCATCAGGCCTGGGGCGGAGGAAACTTCGGTGGCTTTCAGTCGTGGGGCGACACGCGCTACTCCCCTGGGATGGAACGTGCCCGGGCGCGGCGCGAGCGCGCGGAAGCAGCAACACCGCCTGTCATCGATGCCCAGGCCCAACTGGTGGAAAGCACGCCCCGGCGCGACTCGCGCTATCGTCCGGGAAGTCGGGTGTTTCATCAGAAATTCGGCTACGGTACGGTATCTCTCGTTGAAGGAGAGCGCCTTACCATCGCCTTCGACCATAGCGGTGAGAAAAAGGTTGTCGCCGGCTTCGTGACCGCTGCTGAAGACGCGAACTGATCTCCATCTTGAGGGGAGGGTCTGGCGCCTTGCGAATGCTGGCTCCCGTTGCGGCATTGCTGCTGAGTGCGACCATTCTGCTTGCAGGCAACGGCCTGCAGACAACCCTTCTGCCTGTCCGCGCCGAGATGGAGATCTTTCCCGCCTTCTCCATCGGTTTGATGGGCTCGGCCTACTTCCTGGGCTTTGTCGCCGGCTGCCTGCTGACCAGCAATCTTGTGCGGCGCGTTGGTCACATCCGCGTGTTCACTGCCATGGTGGCCGGTGCGTCGGCCATGCCACTGGTCCACATCCTGGTGATCGATCCCGTCGCCTGGTGGGTGCTGCGTGCGGTTACCGGCTTCTGTATTGCCGCGCTCTTCCTGGTGATCGAGAGCTGGCTCAACGAGCGCGCGGACAATCATACCCGCGGTGCAATCTTTTCCATCTACACCACGCTGAACTATGCGGCGATCACCGTCGGACAGCTGATGATCATGTTCTATGATCCAAGGCTGTTCCCGCTCTTTGCCATTGCATCGGTGCTGGTCTCGGTTGCGGCGATCCCCGTGGCGCTGACCACCTCGGCAGCCCCGGCCCCTTTGTCCAACGTGCGCATGCGCCCGCTCCATCTCCTGCGGATCTCACCGGTGGGTGTGGTGGGCTGTGCGGCCATCGGCATGTGCAACGGCGCCTTCTGGTCTCTCGGGCCGGCCTATGCCGTGGGAATTGGCTTCAACACCACCCAGATCGCGCTCTTCATGAGCGTGACGGTGATCGGCGGTGCGCTCTCGCAGTGGCCCTTCGGCCGCCTGTCCGACCGCCTCGACCGCCGTATGGTGATCATTGGCGTCGGCGTACTCTCAGCGATGAGCGGGCTGGGACTTTTCCTGGTCACCGGACGTTGGCCGGCTGCCATTGCACCCCTGGCTTTCGCCTTCGGCGCCTTCTCCTTCCCGGTCTACGCGCTCTCGGTCGCCCACGTGAACGACTTGATCACCAATGAGAGTTTCGTCGAAGTTTCGAGCGGCCTGCTGCTGGTCAATGGCCTCGCCGCGGTGATCGGCCCGCTGTTGGCGGCCACGGCCATGGGGTACGCGGGGCCGGCCGCCCTCTTCCTTTTCATTGCAATCATCTATCTGGTGCTGTCCGCCTTTGCCTTCCTGCGCATGCGGATCCGCCCGCTGCCGGCCGAGACCCACGGCGCGGAGTTCGTCGTGGTGGCCGAGACCGTGGCCACCAATCCGGTCGCGCTCGACCCGCGTGCGGACGACGCCAGCAGCGACGAGGAAGTGGCCGAAGGGGTGGAAATGCAAGCCGAACCAGCGGACGTACCGGAACCGGGTACCCCTGCAGAAGCCCAGCCGCACCCCGAGGGAGCGACAGCGCAGCGGTCGGACCACCGTGCAGACCAGCTCGAAGAAGGCCGGGAAGAAACGGGCCCGCCCCGGAAGACCGACGACTGAGATCGGCCTTCGTCGCCTGTGTCAGCGCTACAGAACGCCGGCCAGTCGCAACTCCTCGTCGCGGCCGAGCCGACCGATGGCCTCGGCAAGATCGGGCCGCTCAGCGGCCTGGAAGCGATAGTGCTCGGCCAGGGCCTTCTCGAGGCGCCCCTCGCGCCCCATCAGCCCATCGGCGTAACGGATCATCAGCAGGTTGGGCCACGCCTGGGGGCGCACCTGGCGAACGAAATCGAAGAGTTCTGCCTCCGGCCCGCGGTGTCGCGCGGCGAGCATGATGGTCAGTGCCGCGGTGGAGCGGGAAATTCCCATGTAGCAGTGGATCAGCAAACAGCCGGAGCCGGTCTCGACGGCACGGGCATCGGGAAACGCCCGCTCGCCGATGCCCAGCAGTGCTTCGACGTCGGCCTCGGTCGGCGGTCGATCCACGCGTGTGGGGTCGATCACATCGTGGAAATCGAACTGATGGATCTCCGTTGCGGCGAAGCCATCGAGATGCGGACTGCGTTCTGTGCCCGGGTCCAGGATGGAGACCAGATGCGAGGGCCGGTCGGCGCAGTGGCCTTCCAGTTCATGCAATCCGCAAACCCGCAGCAAACGGCCGGTGATCAAGTCTTCCATACCCGCACATCCGATCTGAGTTGTTCCTGGAATGCTCCAGGATGCCACGACCGGCCCGCAGGGTCATGGGCCATGTGAACTGGCGAAGGTTCGCCACAGGCCCTGCCCTACGGCGGCAGGCCGGCTATGCCCGGCCCGGACGCGCACCACTCACGGAAGAAGGCGCGTCAGCCGCGCCCCAGAGTCTTTGCACGGGCCTGAAGCACACCGCCCTCGGCCTGCGGCGAGTAGGCCAGGGATTTGCGCAGGAAGGCGTCGTGGGACTCCCGAACGCGGGCGAACACCTCATCCTCGGCCGAGAACTCGTCCAGCACGTTTTCGAGTTCGCGCGCGATCGCCTCGTTCACATCATCAGGGAAGGAGCGCATCTCCACGTCGGTCTCCGCCAGCATGTCGGCGAAGCTCTCGGTGTTGTGGTAGATGAAATCGGCATAGGTTTCATAGGCCGTGGCGTGGGCTGCAGTCTTGACCGCTTCCTGCAGGTCTTCCGGCAACGACTCCCACACACCCTGATTGATCATGATCTCCAGGCCCGGACCCGGCTCCATGACGCCGGGCGCGTAGTAGTAGCGCGCCATACGTTCCAGCCCGAAGGCCATATCGTTCCAGGGACCGATCCACTCCACCGCGTCCACCGCACCGGACGCCAAGGCGACGGGGATCTCGCCGGGCGGCGTCATGACCGGTGAGACGCCCAGCCGTCGCATGACTTCACCGCCCAGGCCGGCAATGCGGAAGCGCAGGCCGTGCAAATCGTCCAGGCTGTTGATCTCCTTGTTGAACCAGCCACCGAACTGCGTACCACTCGACCCAGCATAGAAGGCCTTGACGCCGAAGGGGGCATAGACCTCGTCCCATAGCGCCTGCCCGCCGCCGAACTCAAGCCAGGCGGCGCACTCGGTGGCGGTCAGGCCGAAAGGAATGCCGGTGAAGAAGTGCAGGGCCTGGGAACTGCCTGCCCAGTAGTAGGGGCTCGAATGCGCCAGATCCGCGGTTCCGCCACTGACCGCGTCCAGCACCTCGAAGGGCGGCACCAGTTCACCGGCACCAAAGAAGCGCACCGCCAAGCGTCCGCCCGAAAGACGCTCGAGGCGGCGTGCAAAGCGTTCGGCATTGACGCCCACACCCGGCGCCCCCTTGGGCCAAGAGGTCACCATGTTGAGTTCACGCACGTCCTGGGCGATGGCCGGCGCCGACAATCCGGTTGAAGCCACCGCGGCGGCACCGACGATCGCGCCACCACCCGCCGTAATGAAATTCCGCCGGTCCCGACTGATATCCTGGCTCATTGACCCCTCTCCCTCTTGGTTCGAACCGCCCACGCTACACGCGCAGAACAAAAGTATAACTCGCCGCGAGGAGCATGTACCCCACGCAGCGACAGAGCAATTCAGGCGGTGAAATCCACCGCGCTCGTGTTGGCACCGCACAGCAGAACGGCCACGCGTTCGCCGGGCTCCGCCCGATAGGCGCCGGACAGCAGGGCAGCCATTGCCGCAGCACCGCCGGGTTCGGCAACGACGCGCAGCTCTTGCCAGAGCGCGTTCTGAGCCTGCCGGATGGCATCATCGCTCACCAGGACTGTCTGGGCGACGAACCGCTGTGCCAGGGTAAAGCCGAGCGACCCGATCCGCTTGGGTGCCAGGGAATCCGCCGCCAAACCCTCCGCCGGGGCATCCACTGGCTCGCCGGCCTCCAAAGCTCGGGTCAAGGTGGGCGCCCCTTCCGGCTCGACACCCACCAACTTCACGGCGCCGCGATACCACCCGGCCAGACCGCCGATCAGGCCCCCTCCCCCAACAGCAACCAGCAGCGTATCGATGTCCGGGGCCTGTTGTTCCAGTTCACAGCCAAGCGTGCCCTGCCCCAGGAGCGTTTCCACCTGATCGTAGGCATGGATTGCCAGCGCACCGCTCTGTGCTTGCCAGTCTTCGCTGGCGCTGAGCGCATCGGCGTAGCGTTCGCCTCCCACGACGAGCCTGGCGCCGAAACTGCGGATAAGTGCCAGCTTGGCCTCTGATGCGATGGTTGGCACGAAGATGCTGGCCGGCACCTGCAAAGCCTGTGCGGCGCAGGCCACTGCGGCACCGTGATTGCCACCGGAAGCGGCCACGACGCCGGCATCAGGGAGAGGTCGCAGGAGCAGGCTCGCAAAGGCGCCGCGTGCCTTGAAGGAGCCGGAGCGCTGCAGGAACTCGAGCTTGAAGCAGAGCTTTTCCGTCTCGAGGCCGAAATCGGCGCCGCTGACCTCGATCACCGGCGTCCGGCGCAGGTGTGGTGCAATGCGCTTGGCTGCATCGGCGATGGCCTCTCGTGTTACGGCGCTGCTATCGGCCACGTTCTCATCCTGTCGCTATCTCAAGAGTTCAGCGGGCGCAGGGTAAGGCGGTTCAACGCGTCCCGAAAGTCTCTATAACGGGACGAGCACCGACAGTCCGTCACCAGGAGGCCGCGCGCATGTTCGCCCGTTTACAGGCGTTGTGGGAGCAGATCACCACGGGCCTCTGGTTTGTTCCGGGGTTGATGCTGCTCGGTGCGCTGCTGCTTGCGTGGCTGAGCATGGCGTTGTCGATCACCGGCTTCGATCCCGACAGCCATTGGTGGCTGAGCAGTGGCGATCGCGAGTCGGTGGCGGCATTGCTCTCCACCTTGCTCACGTCGATGATTACCCTCGCGACGCTCGCACTTTCTATCACCATGGTGGTGCTGACTCTGGCCGCCGGCCAACTGGGCCCGCGCCTGATTCGCAGCTTCATGGCCGACAAAAGCACGCAGCTCATGCTGGGATTCTTCCTGGCCACCATCGTCTATCTCGTTGTGGTTCTGCGTGGCGTGAATGCGGATTTGGGCACGGAAGAGAGTCATCACGTTGTCGCCACCGTCGGTGCCGCTCTGTCGCTGGGCTGCGTCGTTTTGTTGTTGTTCTTCGTGCACCATCTGGGGCGTTCAATCGTTGCCGACACGGTCATCGAACGTGTCGGACTGCAGCTCGACGCCACCATCGAGGAGACGCTGCCCAAGTCGGAGCGCGCTCCGCCCGAGCCCACTCCCGACTCGCATGCCCAGGAAGACGGCGCAGTCTTTAGCCTGGTTCGTGGTGGCTATGTCCAGGCGGTGGATTATGACGCCCTCGTGGAATGTGCCACGGAGTCCCAGTGCCGGGTCCTGCTCGATTTTCGCCCGGGCCAGTTTCTTATTCCCCACGGCGCGCACGGCAGGGTGTACCCCGTCTCGAACTGCTCCGAAAGATTGATTCAGGAGGTCCGCAACGCCATCGCCATGGGGGGGCAACGCAGCGCGACCCAGGATCTTGAATACGCCATTCGCCAGCTTGTCGAAATGGCTCTGCGTGCGCTGTCGCCCGGCATTAATGATCCCTTTACGGCCATCGTGGTGATCGATCGTCTCGGGTTGTGTCTGGCCGAGGTCATGCGCCGCGATCCGCCCCAGGCGATCTGGCAGGATGATGAAGGCTGCACCAGGGTGGTCGGCCAGCCCATCACCTTTGCCGGCCTGACCGATGCGGCCTTCAATCAGATTCGCCAGTCGGGGGAGCGGCCGGCGATCCTGATCCAGATGATGGCCATCCTGGAACAGCTGGCCGAACAGGCGCGCACCCAGGAGCATCGACAGGCGCTTGATGAGCAGGTAGGGCTGGTGCTCGAAGCTGGAGAACGCTGCATCGCGGCCGAGTACGACCGCAGGCCGTTGGAAGCGCGTGCCGCGGACGCGAGACGGCATCTGGCTGCCATGGAGCCCGCCGCGCGGGCTTGATGGACTGCGACCGCCCGGCTATTGTTCCCTTTATGTTCCGGGTGACAGGCGGCCATTCTCTGCTAGATTTGGTCGCCGCGCCGATCGCACCCGCTATATTTAGCGCACAGGGCGGATAATCCACAGCCTTGGGAAAAATGGAGACAGTCATGGATGGCTCGACGATTCTGCAGGAGAACGGCCCTGCCCGCGCCTATCCGGAGGCTGTGGATAAGGCTGTGGACAGCGAGCGGACAAACGAACCCGCGATGGCCGATCTGCTGCCGAGCGGTGAATTCCGGGACCGCTTTCAAAACGAGCGCGGCATCATGGTGCATATGCAACGAGAGCGCGATGCCAGGTTGACCCGCTTCGGCAAGGCGACCCTCGATGACCGCTATCTGCTGGAAGGCGAGTCCTATCAGGACCTCTTTGCGCGCGTGGCTGCCCACTTCGCGGACGACAGCGCGCATGCGCAGCGGCTCTACGACTACATCTCGAAGCTCTGGTTCATGCCCGCCACGCCCGTCCTGTCCAATGGTGGCACAAAGCGGGGCCTGCCGATCTCCTGTTTCCTGAACGAGGCCAACGACAGCCTGGAAGGCATCGTCGATCTCTGGAACGAGAATGTCTGGTTGGCGGCCCGCGGCGGCGGCATTGGCAGCTACTGGGGCAATCTCCGCTCGATCGGCGAGAAGGTGGGGATGAATGGCAAGACGAGCGGCGTCATCCCCTTCATCCGGGTGATGGACTCGCTGACGCTCGCGATCAGCCAGGGCTCATTGCGCCGCGGCTCGGCCGCCGTCTACCTGCCCATCGATCATCCGGAGATCGAGGAGTTCATCGAACTGCGCCGGCCCACTGGCGGTGACCCCAACCGCAAGGCACTCAACCTCCACCACGGTGTTGTGGTTTCCGATGCCTTCATGCGCGCCGTGGTGGACGATGATGAATGGGCGCTGAAGAGCCCGAAGGACCAGTCCGTGGTGCGCAAGGTGACCGCACGCAGCCTGTGGATTCGCCTACTCACCTCGCGCATCGAGACAGGCGAGCCCTACATCATTTTTGGCGATCACGTGAACCGGGCGATGCCGGAGCACCACAAGCTTTCCGGCCTCACGGTCAAGATGTCCAATCTCTGCAGCGAAATCACCTTGCCCACCGGCATCGACCATCGTGGTCGCGATCGCACGGCGGTCTGCTGCCTCTCCTCGCTCAATCTGGAGACCTGGGAGGAGTGGCACGACCATCCCGACTTCGTCGAAGATGTCATGCGCTTCCTCGACAATGTGCTTTCCGACTTCATCGCCAACGCGCCGGAATCCATGGACCGCGCCAAGTATGCCGCCATGCGCGAACGCTCGGTCGGTCTCGGCGTCATGGGCTTCCACTCCTTCCTGCAGAAGCAGCGCATTCCCTTCGAAAGCGTCATGGCGAAGGTCTGGAACAACCGCATGTTCAAGCAGATCCGCGAGCAGGCGGACGCCGCTTCGCGGGTTCTGGCGGAAGAGCGTGGCCCCTGCCCCGACGCGGCTGAGCACGGCATCATGGAGCGCTTTTCCCACAAGCTGGCGATCGCTCCGACCGCCTCCATCTCCATTATCTGCGGTGGCACCTCGCCGGGCATTGAGCCTTTGGCCGGCAACGCTTTCACCCACAAGACGCTGTCCGGCTCCTTCGCGGTGCGCAATCCTTATCTTGAGAAACTACTGGAGGAAAAGGGTCGAAACGACGAGGAAACCTGGACTTCCATCACCATCAATGAAGGTTCGGTGCAGCACCTCGATTGTCTCGACGAGGATGAGAAGGCTGTCTTCAAGACTGCCTTCGAACTGGATCAGCGCTGGCTGATCGAGCACGCCGGAGATCGCAGCCCGTACATCTGCCAGGCACAATCGCTCAACCTCTTCCTGCCGGCCAATGTGCATAAGCGCGATCTGCATCAGATCCATCTGCTGGCCTGGAAGAACGGCGTGAAGAGCCTCTATTACTGCCGCTCTCGTTCGTTGCAGCGGGCGGAATCGGTACTGGCCGCCGGCCTCGGCGTCGTGCCGATGCTGGGCAAGGTGAACAGCCAGGATGAGCCCGCGGTCGCCACACTGGATTACGAGGAATGCCTCGCCTGTCAGTGAGCCCCCGACCTTGAGCCCTGCCCGTGAGCCTGTGCCACAGGGCCGCCATCACGACACTTTCGTATCAGTGAAAGCCTCTGTTCATGTCCCTTCTCGAGTCCGATCCCATCTACAAGCCCTTCCGCTATCCCTGGGCCTATGATGCCTGGCTGCAGCAACAGCGCATCCACTGGCTGCCGGAAGAAGTACCGCTGGCGGACGACGTGAAGGACTGGCAGCGCGTGCTCAGCGAAGGCGAGCGCAACCTGCTGACCCAGATCTTCCGCTTCTTCACGCAGTCCGACGTGGAAGTGAACAACTGCTACATGAAGCACTATTCGCGGGTCTTCAAACCCACGGAAGTGCAGATGATGCTGGCGGCCTTCTCCAACATGGAGACTGTGCACATCGCCGCCTACAGCCACCTGCTCGACACGCTGGGGATGCCGGAAGCCGAGTACAGCGCCTTCCTCCACTACAAGGAGATGAAGGACAAGTACGACTACATGCAGGCCTTCGGCGTCGAGACGAAGCGCGACATTGCGCTGACCATGGCGGTGTTCGGTGCCTTCACCGAGGGACTGCAGCTTTTCGCCAGTTTCGCCATCCTGCTCAACTTCCCGCGCTTCAACAAAATGAAGGGGATGGGGCAGATCATTTCCTGGTCGGTGCGCGATGAAAGCCTGCACACGGCCTCGATCATCCGCCTGTTCCGCACCTTCATGGACGAGAATCCGGAGGTCTGGAGCGAGGAGTTGGAGCGGGAACTCTATCGCGCCTGCGAGACCATCGTGACCCACGAGGACGCCTTCATCGACCTCGCCTTCGAGATGGAAGGAGTCGAGGGCCTGACGGCCGAGGATGTGAAGCTCTACATCCGCTACATCGCCGACCGGCGTCTGACGCAGCTCGGCCTGCAGCCCAGCTATCGGATCGAGCGCAATCCCCTGCCCTGGCTGGACGCCATGCTGAACGGCATGGAGCACACCAATTTCTTCGAGAACCGCTCGACCGAGTATTCAAAGGCCGCAACCCAGGGAAGTTGGGAAGCGGCATTCGAATAAGGGCGGCAGGCGAGAGGCTTCCGGTTTCGCGTAAGCGCCACGAGCGCCTCGCTACGACCCCGAAATTCGCACCCCCGCAGCGCGCGATCTGCGGACTGCGCACCCCTAAGGACCACACCGCGGAGGGAACTGCGGTGGCAGACCCACTCAGTGGCCGCGGCGCTCCAGAAGACGCAGACGCAGGGCGTTGAGCTTGATGAAGCCCTCGGCATCGCGCTGGTCGTAGACCGTGTCTTCCTCGAAGGTCACATGCGCTTCGCTGTAAAGGCTGCGCGGGCTCTTGCGCCCCACGACGTTGACCGAGCCCTTGTAGAGCTTGAGGCGCGCCGTGCCCTCCACATGCTCCTGGCTCTTGTCGATGGCTGCCTGCAGCATCTCGCGCTCCGGCGCGAACCAGAAGCCGTTATAGACCAGCTCCGCGTAGCGCGGCATCAGCTCGTCCTTCAGGTGCATGGCGCCCCGGTCTAGCGTGAGCTGCTCGATGCCGCGATGGGCCTGCAGCAGGACAGTGCCGCCCGGCGTCTCGTAGATGCCGCGGCTCTTCATGCCGACGAAGCGGTTCTCAACCAGGTCAAGCCGGCCGATGCCGTTCTCCCCGCCCAGCCGGTTGAGTTCGGTCAGCAGTGTCGCGGGGCTCATGCGCTTGCCGTCGATGGCAACGGGATCGCCCTTCTCGAACTCGACTTCGATGTAGGTGGGCTTGTCCGGTGCCTGCTCCGGTGCAACGCTACGGGAGTAGACGTACTCCTGCGCCTCCTCCCAGGGATCCTCCAGCACCTTCCCCTCGGCGGAGATGTGCAGCAGGTTGGCGTCCACGGAGAAGGGAGCCTCGCCGCGCTTGTCCTTGGCGATGGGAATCTGGTGCTTTTCGGCGAAGTCGATCAGCTTGGTGCGGCTGTTCAGGTCCCATTCGCGCCAGGGCGCGATCACCTTGATGCCCGGCTCCAGGGCGTAGTAGCCCAGCTCGAAACGTATCTGGTCGTTGCCCTTGCCCGTGGCGCCGTGGGAGACGGCGTCCGCCCCGGTCTCGCGGGCAATCTCGATCTGGCGCTTGGCGATCAGCGGCCGAGCGATCGAGGTGCCCAGCAGGTAGAGTCCCTCGTAGAGCGCATTGGCGCGGAACATCGGGAAGACGAAATCCCGCACGAACTCTTCGCGCAGGTCCTCGATGAAGATGTTCTCCGACTTGATGCCGAGCAGTTCAGCCTTCTTACGCGCCGGCTCCAGCTCCTCACCCTGTCCCAGGTCGGCGGTGAAGGTCACCACCTCGCAGTCGTAGGTTTCCTGCAGCCACTTGAGGATGACAGAGGTGTCGAGGCCGCCGGAATAGGCGAGAACCACTTTCTTGACGTCGCGCATGGGGAAGTCCGTGAGGCTGGTGTAAGCGAGGATCGTGTTTGGCGCGGCAGTATAGGGCAAAGGCTCCGCCCCGCAAGCAGTGCGGGAAGCGGGATGTCGGCCTTGGCAGCACCGCCTTGGACGGGCTAGAAGCGCCTCTGCTGCACGGTGACGGAACGCATGCGCACACTGATCATCGACAACCACGATTCCTTCACGTTCAACCTCTTCCACCTGCTGGGAGAGGTGAATGGCGAAGCGCCGCTGGTGGTGTCGCAGGATGCCTGTACCTGGGCGGATATCCAGGCATTGTCCTTCGACAACATCCTCATATCGCCTGGCCCCGGCACGCCGGCGCGCGCGCACGATCTGGGACTTTCGGCAGAGGCGGTGCGCCATGCCCAGGTGCCCTTGCTGGGCGTGTGCCTGGGGCATCAGGCAATGGTGCAACTCGCCGGCGGCTCTGTTCGGCACGCGCCGGAGCCGATGCATGGGCGCCTCGACCGGATCACGCACGAAGGATTGGAGCTCTTTGCCAATCTGCCGAACCCGTTGCAGGTCGTGCGCTATCACTCGCTGCTGGCTTATGATCCCTTGCCGGCCGGCCTGCGTGTGACGGCCCGCAACGCCAGTGGCCTGATCATGGCGCTGTCGGATGAGCGGCAGGCACGCTGGGGTGTACAGTTTCACCCTGAATCGATCTGCTCGGAATCCGGCGGCGCGCTGATCCGGAACTTTCGGGACCTCAGCCGAAAAGCGCTGCCGCGAACTCAAACGGGGTACCGCAAGCCGCCCGTGGCCGAAGCGCCCAAGGCAGTCAGACAAGAGGACGCGCAACCTCCACGCCGCTACCGCATGCATCTTCGTGAACTGCCCACAGCACCCGAAGCAGAAACTGCCTTCCTGTCCTGCTTTGACGGAGAGCCGAATGCCTTCTGGCTGGACAGCGCGAAGGTGGTCCGGGGCTTGTCGCGCTGGTCCTTCCTCGGCACGGGCCGGCCTGGCCCCCGCAGTCTGGAAGAACTGGACGACTCTCTCGCCTCGGTCAGTCTCGAGGGCCAGGAAGCGCCTTTTCCGTTCCATGGTGGATGGGTTGGCTGGATCGGCTATGAAGCGAAGGACCAGTGCGGCTACCCGCGCGCCTTCGCATCCACGTTGCCTGAGGTGGGCTTCCTCTTCGTCGACCGCTTTCTTGCAATCGACCACCGCGACGGGCGGGCCTGGCTGGTCTTCGCTGCGTCAGAGACGATGCCGGCCGACGAGATCGAGGCCTGGTTTGACCAGGTGCAGGAACAGCTCTCGGCCCAGACTCAAGTTGCGCCCTTGGCGGCACACTCTCCGGGTCCGGGCGCGACGTCCCTGCTCGTGGAGGCAAAGCACGAGGCCGATGCCTATCTTGACCGAATCAGGCGGGCGCAGGTCGCGATCCGGGACGGCGAATCCTATGAAGTCTGTCTCACCAACCGCCTGGAAGTCTGGGCCGCGGTCGATCCCGTCACGGTGTATCGCCACCTGCGCCGGCTCAATCCCGCCCCCCATGCCGCCTACCTGCGTCTTGGCGGAATCACGCTCGCCAGTTCCTCCCCGGAGCGATTCCTGTCAGCGACGGCCGATGGCCAACTGCAAGCCAAGCCGATCAAGGGGACGGTCCGGCGCGATGAAGATCCCGCGCGCGATGCGGCCCTGGCCGAGGCCTTGCGCAGCGGTGAAAAGGACCGGGCCGAAAACCTGATGATCGTCGACCTGTTGCGTCACGACCTCGGACGGGTGGCGCGGCTGGGCAGCGTGCGCGTGCCGGCCCTGATGCAGGTGGAAAGCTATGCCACGGTCCACCAGTTGGTCTCCACCATCGAGGCGCAGCTGGCTCCGAATCATACGCTGGTCGACGCGATCCGAGCCGCCTTCCCACCCGGCTCCATGACCGGGGCCCCGAAGCGTCGGACCCTGGAGATCATCGATAGCCTGGAAGAGGGACCGCGCGGCGCCTATTCCGGTGCGCTTGGGTGGATCGGCATGGATGGTGCAGCGGATCTCTCGGTGGTGATTCGCACCCTGGTGCAGGAAAAGTCGCACCGCTGGAGCCTGGGTGTAGGCGGGGCCATCACTGCACTCTCGGAACCCCAGGCGGAATTGGATGAGATGTATCTCAAGGCTCAGGCGCCGCTAGCGGCGCTGGCCCTCGCCGTCACAGGCGACGCGTCGGCCTGGCGCTATCGCACGCACAACGGCGAGGCTGCTGAGTAGCGTCCGATTCGGGGCGACGGGGCTGTCTCGCAGCTCAAGTCTTCTTTCGGAACCGATCGAGGGTGACCACTTTCTCGCCTTCGTCGACTGGCGCCGCCTCAGGCTCTTCCGCGTCGTTCTCGCCCTCATCCGGGCCGGCAGTCGCTTCCGTGCCGTCACCCTCTTCGTCGCTGTCCTGAAGCATCGACAGCGCACCGAACTGCAAACCGAAACGGACGCTGGGGTCGGCAAATCCGGTCAGGGCATCGAAGGGAATGACCAGATTCTCGGCAATGTCGCCAAAGGTCAGCGTCACCTCGAAGTGCTCTTCCTCGACCTTGAGGTCCCAGAAGCGGTGCTGCAGCACAATGGTCATCTCGTCCGGATAGCGCGCACGCAGTCGATCGGCGATCTGCACGCCCGGGTGCGTGGTCCGGAAGGTAATATAAAAATGGTGTTCGCCCGGAAGGCCTTCCGCCACCACCTGTTGCAACGCCACGCGAACGACACCGCGCAGGGCGTCCTCAACCATCAGGTCGTAGCGCAAGACCTCATCACTCATAAGAACCGTCCCTTGTCAGCCACTGAGATAGCAGCGCGGCACCCATATTGCGCGCTTGGCCGAAGCGATCAAGCAATGCGTGGAAAGAAAGCGGGGCGCTTCTGTTGCCAGGTGCGCCCCAAACCCCGCCTCAGGGGCTGAACCCTGAGGACTTAAATCGGTTCACCCGACCGCTTACGCGGCGAGGCGAGCCTCAGCATAGTTGTCATTCGCAACTATATTTTGGCCCGATAACGGCGGTACCATGCCGAGCGCCCAACACTTCTTTACCACGCGTGTCGATCCTGTTTCGCCCCCATGAAGCCGCCGCGCCTTGAGCTGCGGCGGCGAAATTGGTGGAGGCGCCGGGTACTGCCCCCGGGTCCACTGCGCTTATGCCAAGTGCCAGTTTAGCGCCATAACCGGTTGCCCGGTACGCAATGATATAGGACGTCTGCGCGCGCCATGAAAGGGGGCAAATGTACCGCAACACTCACTGATGAGCAGGTAAGCGGCTGGGGCGTGTTGTAGTGCCAAAAATGGCCGCGCGTCCGACTTTGGACGGGAAGACTCGGCGCGCCTGCGTTAGTCTGCCCCGCCCCCATTTTCGAAGGAGTGTGGAGCATGCCGCTGACGTCCGAGCAGCAGGCCGAGGTCGAGCGCCTGCGCGACGAAACGCAACCCACCCGCCGTGCAACAGTGCCGGCGCTGGAAGAGATTCTTTACCAGGCGCTGCCGGTGCTCGACCACGGGTTCGTGCGCATTATCGACTACATGGGTGACGATGCGGCCGTGGTTCAGGCGGCCAGGGTATCCTATGGCCGGGGCACGAAGCGGGTGCAGGAGGATCGAGGGCTGATCCGCTACCTGCTGCGGCACCGCCACACCACGCCCTTCGAGATGTGCGAGATCAAGCTGCACGTAAAGCTGCCGATCTTTGTCGCTCGGCAGTGGATCCGGCACCGCACGGCGAATGTGAACGAGTACTCCGGCCGCTACTCCATCATGGACCGGGAGTTCTACATCCCAGCCCCGGAACATCTGGCAGCGCAATCACGCAGCAACCGGCAAGGGCGCGGCAATTTGCTCGAAGGCGAGGAAGCCGCGGAGGTCCTGGAGCTGCTCAAGCGCGATGCCGCGCAGAGCTATGCCGACTATCAGAGCATGCTGAACGAGACCGATTCCGGGGAGATCATCGACCCCGGCCGCAAGGGTCTCGCCCGCGAACTGGCGCGCATGAACCTGCCGGTGAACTTCTATACCCAGTGGTACTGGAAGACCGACCTGCACAATCTGCTGCACTTCCTCTCCCTCCGCGCCGACCCCCACGCACAGTATGAGATTCGGGCCTACGCCGAAGCCATGCTGGAAGCGGCTAAGCGCTGGGTGCCGCTCACCTTTGAAGCCTACGAGGACTATATCGCCGGGGGGGCACAGCTCTCGCGCCAGGGGCTGGACGTGACACGGCGCCTTTTGGCCGGCGAACAAGTCGAACAGGAAGACAGCGGGATGTCTCCACGCGAGTGGCGTGAGCTCATGGGGTTACTGGGGCGCGGCCAGTCCTGACTTCCGCGCCGGTCGATCAGATCTGCATGACCTTGTGGACCATTGAACGCGCCGGCCGGCGCAGCGACAGGGGCGTGCGGGCATAGAGCCGTCTCGAAAGCGGCATGACACCTCTGACGATCAGATCGGCGTAGAGCATACCTCGGAAGGTGCAAGCGCGTATCCACTCGTTCTCGGTTGCAAAATGTGTGGCCCAGGCGCGCTTGTACGCGCTGTCGGAGGGAAGAAGGTCGAAGACCTTGATGCCTCTGTCGAAACACCACCGCAGTGTCTCCAGAAGCTGAAGGTGCCCCGGGCTATAATGCGCATAGTCAGCGTCCATCGCGCCAAGGAACGAATAGTAGTGATCCTTGCTGATGAACCCGATCTCCAGGGCAGTCGGATAGCCGTCCAGGCTCAGCTCCGAGACGCAGCCACCGGACTCCTCGCATTCAAGAAAGTCGAGTAACGCGGCCAAGCAGCCGGGATCCGCGAAGACGCGGCTGATCTTGCCGTGCGTTTCCATCCATTCGACCTTCAGATCGATCGCACGCCGGCCCAGGTTCCTGGCCTGTTTGCCGCCCTCATGGACGGCGAACCGAAGTGTGCCCCGCTCTTCCAGTCGGCGGCGCTTGCGGCGATAGCTCTTGAGTGCGCTTTTGCTGAGTGTGGCAAGGTAGTCTTCGAACGCGCCAAAGGATGCCAGATCGACATAGGGGCCCCGTTTCTCGGCCAATGGCACGGCCTTGAAGTCGCCGATGAAGGGCATCACCGCAGCGTCTCTGCGGGTCTTAGGCAGGTGGATCACATCGATCTGGTCGCCGTCACGGCGCAGATGGTCGACGATCCTGTTCATGAGCGCCCGGATGTCGCAGTCGTCCCGGGCCACCACGTCCCCGTAGGCGGCCAGCGGTTCCCCAAGCCACTGCAGCACGCCAACCCCATTACGCTCCACGAAGGCCAAGGGCGCTATCAGCAGGGGCTCCCCCTGATCGAAGGCGGCCACCACGCGCGCCCGCTCCTGGCGGCCGCGATACTGCTGTCGCATCAGCGCCAGTATCCATTCAGGAGTTTGGAAGGTGCTCACATGGCGTTGCTGAGTACCCACGAGAGCCCGCCAAGCCGGCATCAGGGCTTTGGCCTCGGCTGAGGTCTTGAGCACTTGGATGTGCGGCTCCATCGCATCCCCCACCCCGTGAAGATCGCACCCTTTTGGCGCAACAGGCTCTGGCCAGAGCGACTCAAAGTTTAGGTGAAGGGGTCGCTGAACCGGGTCACTTTTCGGTCAGCCGTGAAGGGGAATGGCGGTAGGGAGAATCCATGGGCGAATCTCCGCTGCCACTTTGGGGCGTAGCCGAGGGGAGAACCACAGCCCTTTACTGCGACACTATCTTCTTTTCGCGTGGAAGAAATCTCTCAACAGCCCGGCCGCGGCAGCTTCCATCACTCCGCCGATCACCTCCGGCTTGTGATGACAGGTGGTACGTTCGAACACTCTGGCACCGTGCTCCACGCCACCGCCCTTGGGATCATATGCTCCGAAGACCAATCGCCGGATGCGTGCAAAGGCAATGGCCTGAGCACACATGGCGCAGGGTTCCAGAGTGACATAGAGATCGCAATCCACCAGCCTCGGACTTTGGATCGCTGCGGCAGCGGCGCGGATCGCCAGAAGCTCGGCATGCGCCGTCGGATCACTGTCCCGCTCCACGAGATTGTGTGCCGTGGCCAGAATGCGCCCACTCCCTCCCTCGACCACGACCGCGCCAACCGGTACCTCTCCGGCCCTGGCAGCCTGTTCAGCCTGCGCCAGGGCAAGCTGCATGGGGGAGCTGTCGTTTGCGTGCATGGCTTGAGACTGCACCGCCGTTGCGCTGGGTCAAGGATCACGCTACCCCTTTTCCTCTAACCGTCGGTAACCCTTGGCACCAATCACAAGCATCCATTCGGGAGCCGCCATGCTTCAGATGAACCCCGACAAGGTCTGCTTCATCGTCCTGCGCGCGCGTGAACTGCAGGAAGAGGATCTGATCGAGAATCCGGAACAAGACGACGAGGAGGATTTCGATCTCGCCCATGAGGAGGCTTTCGACGAGTTGGAAGGGCATGACCCGCAGGAAACCAACCCCTTGCACGAGGAGCTGGAAGGCTTCATCGACGCCATGAGCGAAGACGAGCAGGTCGAGTTGGTGGCGCTGGCCTGGCTCGGGCGGGGCGACTACGACAAGACCGAATGGGGTGACGCACTGGAAGCGGCGGCGGACCGGCGCAATCAGCGCACGGCCGAGTATCTGTTAGGAATGCCCATGGTGGCCGACTACCTTGAGGAAGGCCTGGACACCTTCGGCCTGTCCTGCGCCGACTTCGACGAAGCGAGGATGTAGCCCAGCCATGGCGCGACGCCCAGTCATCGGCCTGACACTCGATTCCGAGGAAGCCGGCGGCTACTCGGGAATGCCCTGGTATGCTTTGCGCCGGAATTATTTCTCCGCCGTCGTGCGTGCCGGCGGCCTGCCACTGGCGCTGCCCCACGAGCCAGAGCTTGCGGCAGCCTATCTCAATCTGCTGGATGGCCTGATCGTCACCGGCGGCGCATTCGATATCGACCCTGCCCTGTTCGGCGAGGCAGAACGCCATCCCAGCGTCACCATGAAGCAGGCGCGCACGGCCTTCGAGTTGGAAGCTGCACGCCTTGCGGTCAAACGCGACCTGCCGCTCTTCGGCATCTGCGGCGGCGCCCAGCTTCTCAATGTGGTGTTCGGCGGTACCCTGATTCAGCACATTCCCGACAGTGTCGAAGCCGCCCTGGCCCACGAGCAACCCGGCCCGCGCGACCGCCCCGGACATGCTGTGAGCATCGTCGCGGGCACCCGCCTCGAACGCGTGTGTGGCGCCGGGGAACTGCAGGTCAACTCCGCCCATCATCAGGCGGTGGCTGATCTGGGGAGCGGGCTGATCATCAATGCCCGTGCCCCGGACGGAGTCATCGAGGGAATCGAGCACCCTGAGTTGGGCTTCTGCATCGGCGTACAGTGGCATCCCGAGTATGAAATCTCGGCTGCCGACCACGCCCTTTTCCATTCCTTTGTCGAGGCAGCACGTGGCTGAAATCGAAAGCGGCGAACGTATTGCCAAGGTCATCGCACGCTCGGGCCTCTGTTCCAGGCGAGAGGCGGAAGTTCTGATCGAGCAGGGGCGCGTCGACCTGGACGGACAGACTGTGCAGGAACCGGGAACCAAGGTCGCGCCCGGACAGCGCGTTACCGTGGACGGCGAAGCCCTGGCCGCGGCCGAACCGCCGCGCCTCTGGCGCTTCCACAAGCCCAAAGGCTTGCTGACCACTGAGCGCGACCCGCAGAGCCGGCCAACGATCTATGACCGCCTGCCGGGAGGCCTGCCCCGCGTCATGCCTGTGGGGCGCCTGGATCTCAACTCCGAGGGCCTGCTGCTGCTCACCAACGATGGTGGCCTGAAACGGCGCCTCGAATTGCCGGCCACCGGCTGGCTGCGGCGCTACCGGGTGCGGGTCTTTGGCCGAGTGCAGCAGAGCGACCTCGACAGGCTGGCCCACGGCGTGACCATTGATGGCGTCGTCTATGGCGCGGTGCAGGCGCGTCTCGACTCACAGAGCGGCAGCAACGCGTGGCTTACCTTCCGGCTGCGCGAAGGCAAGAATCGAGAAGTCCGTAAGCTTTGCGATTATCTCGGTTATCGCGTGAACCGGTTGTTGCGGGTTGCCTATGGACCTTTCCAGCTCGGCGCCCTGCCCGAGGGGGAACTGGAGGAGGTGCCCCCCAAGGTCCTGCGTGAGCAACTGGGCACGGCCTCGACACCGGCCCCGGGCAAGATTGATAGCGGCGGGCATGCGCGTCGTCGCCGGTAGATACCGGGGGCGTCGGCTCGAGGCACCGCAGGGCCGCAGCCTGCGCCCCACGTCGGAACGCAGCCGGGAAGCCCTTTTCAGCATTCTGGAATCCGGCCGCCTCAGTGATGGTCACAGGCTGCCGCAAGGCGCCCGAGTGCTCGACGCCTTCGCTGGCACAGGAGCACTTGGCATCGAAGCCTTCTCTCGGGGGGCGGCAAGTGTGACCTTCCTCGAGAACGCTACCGAAGCCCTCGCCTGCCTGCGCCGCAACCTCAAGGGTTTGGAACCCTCCGAAGCGCTGCAGATCAAGCGCGCGGATGTCTTGCAACCGCCTGCAGCATCCGCGCCATGCGATCTGCTGCTGATGGATCCGCCCTACGACCGTGATCTCGCCGCCCCGGCCCTCACTGCCCTGGCCGACGCCGGCTGGATCGGGCCGGAAACCCTGATCGTCGTGGAAAGCTCCAACCGGGAACTGGAGCACGCCCCAACGGGCTTCACCCTGCTGGACCAGAGGCGCTATGGACGTGCCCGCCTGTCCTTTCTTCACAGGGACCGCGACAGCCTCACTGGCTGACGAGACGCTGCGACTCAGTGATCCCAAGCAAAGGCCGCCATCGAGAGGCTGCCGTAGGTGAAGCCGCGGTGCAGCAGCCGGCCGGCGCCCTGCCCCGCTCCCATGGAGAAGAAGAGCGGCAGGAAATGCTCGTCCGTCGGCTGGGCCTGGCGCGCATCGCCGCGGTCCTGCCAGGCAAGCAGTTCATCACGACAATCTCCTGTCACGCTGTCCACCAGCCAATCCTCGAAGGCCTGCGCCCAGGGCGCGGGGCGATCGCTATGACTCAGTGCGCGCAGATTGTGGACGGCTCCTCCGGAGCCGACCAGCAGCACGCCTTCCTCACGCAGTGGCGCAAGCAGGCGGCCGATCTCATGATGGTGGGTGGCTCCCTGCCCCCGCATCAGCGACAGCTGCACCACCGGGATATCGGCCTCGGGATACATCAACAGCAAGGGGACCCAGGCGCCGTGATCCAGACCCTGGTCCGCGACTGCTTGCGGCGTGAGCCCGCCCTCGGCAAGCAGAGCCGTCGCCCGCTCGCCCAGTTCGCGGCTGCCATGCGCCGGATAGCGCAGCCGGTAAAGGGCGTCAGGGAAGCCGTAGAAATCGTGGATGGTTTCAGGACGCTCCGCCATGCCTATGGAAGGCTCGGCGGCCTCCCAGTGGGCGGAGACGATCAGGATGGCTTCGGGCCGCGGCAGGTTCTGCCCGAGTGCCCGCAGGAAGGCAGGCGTCGCGCCCTCCTCGAGAGGAAGCGTTGGCGCGCCGTGGGACAGGAAAAGGCTGGGAAGGCTCTTGGTCATCGCGGGCACCTATCATCGATTGGACTGCGGCATCACCGACAGCGCGGCGACACCTCCTACGACTCAAGATAAGCCTTCACCGGATGCCGAATAAGAAACACCCGTGGCGAAGGACTGTTTCGCCACGGGTGATAATCTTGCCGTTTCGCGCGGCGGGCCAGGGCCGGAGCCATGGCCTGCGTCGCGTTAGCGCGAGTAGAACTCGATGACCAGGTTCGGTTCCATCTGCACCGGATAGGGCACGTCGGCCAGCTTCGGACCGCGCAGATAGGTGGCCTTCAGGCCGTTGTCCTCGATGTCGATGTAGTCCGGTGTGTCGCGTTCGCCGGAGCTCACGGCCTCCAACACCAGAACAAGCTCGCGGCTCTTCTGCTTCACTTCCACCACATCGCCGTCGCGCAGCTGGTAGGAGGGAATGTTCACCCGCTTGCCGTTCACCATCACATGGCCGTGATTCACGAACTGGCGGGCGGCGAACACCGTCGGCACGAACTTGGCGCGATAGACCACCGCGTCCAGGCGGCGCTCCAGCAGCTCAATGAGGTTCTCGCCCGTGTCGCCGCGGCGACGCGTGGCTTCCTCGTAGTACTTGCGGAACTGCTTCTCGCCGATGTTGCCGTAGTAGCCCTTCAGCTTCTGCTTCGCGGAGAGCTGGATACCGAAGTCGGACGGCTTGCGCCGGCGGCTCTGGCCATGCTGGCCCGGGCCATACTGGCGGCGATTGACGGGGCTCTTCGGCCGGCCCCAGAGGTTTTCGCCGAGACGGCGATTGATCTTGTACTTAGACTGAAGGCGCTTTGACATGCGCTGATCCTTCGCTTGAGCGGTTGCCTTTGTCCCGGTAGTCCAAAGCCGTAAGGCGATGGCGGGACGCACAACAAGGTGCACGCCCGCGTTCCCAGGAATGAGGCCGGCACTCTATCCGGCGGCGGGCAAAGGTCAAGTGCCAGCGTCGGTCCAGGCAACCGCCACCGGAAAGTCGCGCCACAGCCGATCCAGGGCTATACGACCGTCCGGCACGCGGCGGCCGCTGAGCATGCGCAAAACCGACCCGCTCGACAGGCAAAGAAACGTACGGGCAAAGGCACCGGGACTCCAGGCCAGTTGACCGGGCAGAAGGTGTCGCAGCACCAGCCGCGGCACCGCCACGACGAGCCTGCTATCGGGCAGGCTGCGCGAGAAGGCCAATACGTGCTGCGCTTCATCGCCCTCGACCCTGAGCGGCTCATAGCGCCCATCCTGGAACAGCGCCCGCCTCGCCTGGCGCAGGCCCAGAAGGCGCGTAAGCAACCAGAGCTTCGGCAAGCCTTCGCGCCAGCGTTCGATCACCTGCGTCGCCGTGAGTGCCTTGGCCTCCTCCAGCAGGTGCATCCGGCGGACAAAGTCGACGGGCCGGCGATTGTCCGGGTCGACCATGCTGAAATCATAGAGTTCTGTGCCCTGGTAGATGTCCGGGACACCGGGCAGCGTCAGCTTCAGGGTAAGCTGCGCCAGAGAGTTCACCACCCCGGCCGTTTCCGTCTGCGCGATGGTGGCCCGAATGTCCCGCAGCAGCGGACGCTGGGCCGGCGAAAACAGCCCTCTTACAAAGACTTCCACCCCCCGCTCGTAGGCACGATTCGGCGCGGTCCAGCTCGTATGCTCCTTGGCTTCACGCATCGCCTTGATCATGAAGCCCACGCTCCGCTCGGCCAGGTCCTGCAGGCCTGCCTCGTTGTCCAGGGCAAGTTCCGGGGGCCAGGCGCCGAGCAAGGCCTGGTAGAACAACCACTCGACCGACCGGTCCGGCAAGCCGGAGTCCCTCGGCGCCGGCCAGAGGGGTGATGCAGCAGCACGCCAGCGCTCGACCGCCTCGGCCCAAGCCGACGGCATCTCGCTCAACACGGCAAGGCGCGCACGGGCATCCTCTCCACGCTTGGTATCATGGGTCGCAGTGGCCGAAAGCGCGCCGGCTCCCTGAGCCTGGCGTCGGCGCATGGCTTCATGGAAGCGATCGCTGTCCAGCCCGAAGCGCACCGGCTCCGCCCCCACCTCATTGAGAGCAATGAGGCGATTGAAACGGTAGAAGTGGGTATCCTCCACCGCCTTGGCCATCAGGGGGCCGCTGGTCTGCTGAAAGCGTTGAATGAAGGTCCGGCGCACACCGCCATGCCAGGGATCCTCTTTCACCGGCTGCAGCAGCAGATCGACGATGAACCCCAGTGCGCGCCTGTCTTCTATCCGGCGATCGGACACCACCTCGCGGGCAGCCTGCAGCAGCAGCCGGCGATCGCGCTGCGAGGGGCCGCCGGTGTCGATATAGGTTCGGTAAACCGGCAGCGCGATCATCAGTTCGATGATGGCTTTGCGCAGGGAATCCGCAGGAAGGTCGCGGCTTGCCGTATCCTCGGCCGCGATCTGCGTCATCATACCCACGAGCGCCGTCAATTCCGCCGCAAGATTGTCGGTCAGGATCTGTCGCTTGGCGGCCCGAAGCGCCGCGGCATAGTCGGCCCCGGCTCCGGTGAAGCGACACCAGGCCTCGGTCAGAATGGGTTCACCCGCCGGATCGACTTGCAGGGCCGTCAGCATTGCCCCCATTTCGTAGCCCGTAGTGCCGGCACAGGCCCAATCTTCCGGCAAGCTTTCCTCGGGACCAAGGATCTTCTCCACAAGGGCAGAGTGGCGCCCACTCGCCTCTCGGAGACGAAAGAGATAGGTCTTCGGATCTGCCAGCCCGTCGATGTGGTCGATCCGCAAACGATCGACAGAGCCTTCCCGGAGCAGCCGCAACGGCAGGGCATGAACGGCTGCGAAAACACGCGGGTCCTCCACACGGACCCCAACGAGATCCGTGATCTCGAAGAAGCGGCGATAGCTCAGCGCCGCCCTCGCCAATCGCCAGTGGGCCAGGCGCCAGACCTGCGCTTCGTGTAGGGCGTGGAGTAGTTCAGGGTTACGATAGACCCGCTCCACTGCGGTGCGCCTGTCCAGGTTCGCACCGCACACCACACCCAGCGACGCCGGATGCAAAGGCAGGTGCAGGTCCCTATAGCGAAATTGCACCTCATCGCTCTGTTGATGCCACACCAGGGAAAAGTGACCCGCCGCCAGAGCCTCGCCATAGGGCTCCGCCAGCAGAGGCAGCAGCAGGCGCGGTGCCCGCCAGTCGATGTCGAAACAGTGTGCGTAGGCGCTGTCCTGTCCGTGGGTCAGCAGGTCGTGCCACCAGGGGTTCGCCGTGTGAGCGGCCATGTGATTGGGCACGATATCCAGCAGCAGCCCCAGGCCATGATCGCGCATGGCCTCTGAAAGCAGCCGGAAACCCTCCTCGCCTCCCAGACCGGGATCGAACTGCTGGTGGTCGACAACATCATAGCCGTGCGTCGAGCCGGGTACGGCGGCAAAGATCGGCGATGCATAGAGGTGGCTAACCCCCAGATCGGCCAGATAGGGCACAAGCTCCGCCGCCTTCGCGAAGGTCATGCCGCTGCGAAACTGCAGACGGTAGGTCGCAAGGAACTCGGTCATCGCGAGTATGCCGATTGGTGCGAATCTCGGTGCGAATCTCGCCGCGGCCGTAAGCCAGCGAGGGCTGCAAGCGTTGCGCCGAACAGCGGCCGTTCCTCCAGTGCCTCCAGCTCGCAGGGCATCCTCTGTTGCCAGTTGGGATGCTCATCGATGGTGCCGGGTAGATTGACCTGCTTGTCCACTCCCAGCAGGTCTTCAAGTTGCACGGCCATCAGGCGGCAGGGCGTGCGTGCCAGGAAGCAATGCAAGGCGACGGTGGGTGGCTCGCTTTCACCAAGCTCTCGCACTTCGATGCCCTCAGCGGCGAGTGCTTCCAGGACTTGCCACTTCTCCTCGGCCCGCTCGGCGTCAAGCGTGGCTGTGTCCTGTCGCTCCAGCAGTCCAAGTGCGCGACGCAAGCGCAGATCCTCACCACGCCACCACCCGGAGAAAGTTGGGGTATCGTGACTGCCCAGGCAGGCCAGCGCCGACCGGGGCCAGCGAGCCGGGGCCTTGAAGCCGCCGTGTCTCCCGCGCTCAAAGTAGAACAGCCGATAGCCGGCAATGCGCATGGATGTCATGGCTTCGCGAAAGCCTGCGGGAACCACGCCCAAGTCTTCGCCAACGATCACTGCGCTGGCTTGCTCCGATGCGTCAGCGAGGGCGCGCAGAATGCGATCCATGGGATAGAGCAGATAGGCTCCATCAGCCGGTGGGGCGCCTTGCGGAATCCAGAATTGTCGATAGACGCCCATCGCGTGGTCGATCCGCAAAGCGCCTGCCTGCCTCAGAACGCTGTCATAAGCCCGACGCAACGGTTTCAGATCACTCTGCAACAGCGCTGTCGGCGACAAGGGCGCGAGGCCCCAGTTCTGTCCGGCGGGATTGAAGTGATCCGGCGGCGCACCAACAGTCGCGCCAACAACCGTCAAACCGCGATCAGCCCAGGTAGCAGCGCCATCCGGGGCCGTGCCGATCGCCAGGTCGAGATAGAGGCCGATCCGCATACCGGCGCTCTTCAAGCGTCGCCTGGCTGCGGACAGCTGCTCTTCTGCAAGCCATTGCAGCCAGATGTGATATTTCACTTCACCCGCATACTCTCGCGCGAAGCGGGAAACGGCCTGGCTTTCGGGGTGGTCATAGGCTGCGGGCCAGCTTGTCCAGCCGGCACCGAAGCCCTCAGCCACCATGAAGCAACTCAGCGCCTCGAACAGCGCAAAGCGCCGCAGTTCCTCCCCACCCCTCTCAACGAAGGCGTCCGGCACGCTGGGATGCTGCCGCTCCCAGAGTCGTCGCAGGGCGCGCAGCTTGATTGCGCTGACGGCACGATAGTCCAGCAGCGGCTTGGCGCGAAGCGTGGCAAGGGCCGCAGCGTTGTCCTCCTCGGCCGCATTGAAGCCGCTGATTCTATCTACCGCGATGTAGAGTGGATTGAGAAAGCCGCGGTCACTCGGGAAAAAGGGACTGTTGCGCTCCGGCGCCGCGGTGAACAGTGCATGAAGCGGGTTGATGCCAAGGAAGTCGGCTTCCCAGGCTGCCGCAGCTTCTCCCAGACGCGCCAGATCCTCAAAATCGCCAATGCCCCAGTTGCGCCGGGAACGCAAAGCGTAAAGCTGACAGGTCATCCCCCACACCCGTCCGCGACCCAGGAAGGCGGGCAAGTAGCACCTGACGCCCTCGGGTGCCCGAGGCGGCGGGGGCCAAGACTCCTCCGGCACCGGCAAGCCTTCCAGCGGAGCGTAGCTGTGGCCGAGAATGTCGAGCAGTGACGTCACGCTGGCGTCCGGCGTATGCCGAAGACGTCCGTCGACCCCCCGGTAGCGGGTCAGGATGCCGTAGGCTGCCGCCAGCCGGTCCAGCTCAGAGGCCATTCTCCTGCCTCCCTGCCCTTTCCAGGGTAAAGATCAGGCTATGCCCCGGCAATTGACCCTGACGGAGCGCGGACAAGCTGCCGCCTCGGCTCTCGTACAGCAATCGCGCGGTTCCTCTGCCAGGTATGGCAACGCAGCTTGCCGCGCCAAGATTGAGGTGAAGCGAGAGCAGTTCATCGTGCACTTGCCAGCACACGTACAGCGCCTCCGGTGCCAAACGGGCCATGCGTCCCTGAAAGGAACGCATGTGGGGCAAGAGGGGGCTGATCTCTCGTTTGCGAATGGCGAGCAGTTCGCGCACCAGTTCCGCCCGCGCTTTCCCCTCCGGCATCGAGGCTTTGGCCCAATCCAGACGGCAGGCTTCAAAGGTCGCCGGAGCGTTCGGGTCCGGGATCGCGGCAGCCTTCTCGTCACTGAACTCGGGAAATGCCTTGAACTCTCGCCTTCGCCCCTCGCGCACCGCATGTGCCAGATCACCGTGGAAATCGGTGAAGAAGAGGAAGGGCCTGGTCTCGCCATACTCCTCTCCCATGAACAGAAGCGGCACCTGGGGATTGAGCAGAAGGACGGCCAGCAGCAGTTCATAAGTCTGGGGATCGGTCAGGCGCGTCAAGCGCTCACCGAAAGCCCGATTGCCGATCTGATCGTGATTCTGCAGGAAGACAACGAAGGCCTGCGGCGGTTGCCCGCTGCTGGCGACGCCCCGTGCCTTGCCGTCCCATGGCGCGTAGGGCTCGCCCTGGTAGACAAAGCCCTTTGCCAAGCTTTTGCCCAGCCTTTCCAAAGGATCATCGGCAAAGGCGGCGTAGTACCCGCCCGTTTCACCCGTCGCCAGGCAGTGGGCGGCATGGTGGAAATCGTCGTTCCATTCGGCGGTGTGCAGCAGCGGCCGATTGCGCTCGTCGTAGGGATGGAGTTCCACGATGTTCCGCTCATCCTCGGTCATTAAATGAATGTGACGATCGGGAATGCTTTCGCGGATGCGCGCGGCCATCTCCTCCAGGAGGAACGGCTCACTTTGATCGATAACATGATCGATGGCATCGAAGCGCAGGCCGTCCAGGCGAAACTCCGCGAGCCAGTACAGCGCGTTATCGAGAAAAAACGCACGAACAGCCGGCTCCGAATAGTGAATCCCTGCCCCCCAGGGGGTCTGCCGCTCGGGGTCAAAAAAGTCCGGCGCGTAGCGTGGGAGGTGGTTTCCTTCCGGGCCGAAGTGATTGTAGACCACGTCCAGGAAGACCATCAGGCCACGCTGATGCGCTGCATCCACGAGGCGTTTCATGCCCTGCACGCCGCCATACGCCCTGTGCGGGCAATAGAGCAGCACCCCGTCATAACCCCAACCACGCTCGCCGGCGAACTGTGATACCGGCATAAGCTCGATTGCCGTGATACCGAGGTCGGCGAGGTGATCCAGCTGTTCGATGATGCCCGCAAAAGTCCCGTCGGCAGTGAACGTCCCCGGGTGCAGTTCGTAAATCACGGCCTCTTCCCAGGGGCGGCCGACCCACGTCTGACATTGCCAGTCAAAAGCGCTCGAGGTCAGCAGGCTGGGTCCGTTCACGTCGGACAGCTGCGCACGCGCCGCCGGATCCGGCACGCACTGACCGTCGGGCAAGCGGAAGGAGTAGGACACGCCCTCAGCCAGTCCATTGACGCCGAGTTCGAACCAGCCGCCCCCCACTGCCGCCATGGGCAATCTTTCCCCGGACCCCAACTCCAGTTCCAGCGTCTCCACAGCCGGTGCCCAAAGGCAAAAGTGGGCATGTCCGTCCGTGCCTAGATGCGCGCCCCAGTGGGGTTTGAAGCTTCCCCCGCTCATTGCAGGCGGCTTTCCAACAGGGTGAGCGAACGCGCCGTTACAACGACATGGCCGCGGTGACGCCGTTCCTCCCAGCCACCTCCGGCGCCGCTGTCCGTGTGCATCACCAGATGCCAATGGTGGCGGTCTTCGAGTGCTGGCAAGTGAAACTCGATGTCATCGGCCGCGGCGTTGATCAGGATGAGCAGGCAATCGCCATCACGCACACAGTGCATCAGCGCCAGACTGCGCAGTTCAGCCTGTTCCCAATCCTCTGGGGACAGAGGCTCACCGGAAGGCGCAAGCCAAGTCACATCACGATAACGCGCATCCACCGGTTGGCCGTGGAGGAAGTGTGGAATGCGTAATCGCTCGTACCTGTAGCGCAGAGCGACCAGCTTGGCGACGAAGGCGCAGAACGCCAGTTCATCTTCCTCCAGGCCCTCCCACGTGAGCCAGTTGATTTCCGTGTCCTGGCAGTAGGCGTTGTTGTTGCCCTGCTGCGAGCGGCCGATCTCGTCGCCCATGAGCAGCATCGGCGTTCCCTGAGAGAGCAGCAGGGTGCTGATGACATTGCGCCGCATCCGCGCCCTCAGGTGAAGGATCTCCGGGTCGTCGCTCGGGCCTTCGACGCCGCAGTTCCAACTGCGGTTGTCGCTGTGCCCATCGTGATTGTCCTCCAGGTTCGCCTCATTGTGCCGCTCGTCGTATGCGTAAAGGTCGGCCAGCGTGAAACCGTCGTGCGCCGTGACGAAGTTGACGCTGGCCCAGGGCTTGCGCCCCCGGCGATCGAAGGTCTCCGCGCTGCCGAGCAGGCTGGAAGCCAGCCCAGGGGCAAGGTGTTCATCGCCCCGCCAGAAGGAGCGCACCTGGTCGCGATACGCCCCGTTCCACTCGGCCCAACCCGGCGGGAAGTTGCCCAACTGATAGCCGTCCGGCCCCAAATCCCACGGCTCGGCGATCAGCTTGACGCGCGAGAGCACCGGATCCTGGTGCACCGTGTCGAAGAAGATCGAGGAGGGTTCGAAGTTGTCCCTTTCCCGCCCCAGGGCGGTTGCCAGATCGAAGCGGAAGCCGTCCACGTGGCATTCCTCGACCCAATACCGCAGGGAATCCATCACCATCTGCAGCACCCGCGGGTGCTTCAAGTTCAGCGTGTTGCCGCAGCCGGTGGTGTCGTAGTAGTAGCGCGGATCGTCGCCGAGGATGTAGTAGCTGGCATTGTCCAGTCCGCGAAAGGACAGCGTCGGGCCGAGCTCGTTCCCCTCGGCAGTGTGGTTGTAGACCACGTCCAGGATCACCTCGATCCCCGCGGCGTGCAGCTTGCGCACCATCCGCTTGAACTCGTGCACGCCGCCGTGCGGTGAGATGTAGCGTGGCGCGGCGGCGAAGAAGGCTATGGTGTTGTAGCCCCAGTAGTTGACGAGCCGCTTCTCCACCAGATAGCGGTCGTCGAAGAAGGCCTGCACGGGCATCAACTCGACGGCGGTGACGCCGAGCTTGACCAGATGCTCGATCACGCGGGGATGCGCCAGCCCTGCAAAGGTGCCGCGCAGCTGTTCGGGAAGGTCATCCAGCCGTGCGGTCATGCCTTTCACATGCGCTTCATAGATGACCGTATCCGACCAGGAATGCTGGGGCCGCACGTCCTCGCCCCAGGTCATGGCCGTGTCGCTGATCACGCATTTCGGCATGACGAAAGCAGAATCTCGTCGATCAATCGAGAGGTCCTGTCGCGGCGAGCCCACGCGATAGCCGAAACAGGCATCGTGCCAACGTAGGTTGCCCATCAACAGCTTGGCATGAGGATCGATCAGCAGCTTTGCGGGATTGAAGCGATGCCCCTGACCCGGATCGTAGGGGCCATGCGCCCTCAGGCCGTAGACTTGGCCGGGAAAGAGGTCGGGAAAGTAGCCGTGCCAGACTTCATGGGTGTGCTCAGGCAGGGCGACACGCTGTCGCTCGCGACTGCCGCGATGGTCGAACAGGCAAAGCTCAAGCTTCTCGGCATGGGCAGAAAAGACCGCAACATTGACGCCGGCGCCATCCCAGGTCGCACCGAGGGGATAAGGCAGTCCAGGTTCAATGCGCATGCCGAGATCCTCATGCCGGTGCCAGAATCACGCCACCGAGCGGCGGCAGACGCAACAAAATGGAGGCGGGTCGGCCATGCCACGGTTGCTCTTCCGCGCGAAGAACGCCGTTCACCACGCCTGACCCGCCATAACGGCTGTCATCACTGTTCAGGAGCTCGGTCCATGCACCGCCATGCGGCACGCCAATCCGGAAGTTCTCGTGGACCAGGGGCGTGAAGTTACACGCGACGACCAGTGGCCGGCTGCCGTCCCCTCCCCTGCGCAGAAAGATGTAGGTCCCGAGGTCAGGCGCCGAGGCATCAATCCACTCGAAACCTTCAGGCTCGCAATCCAGTTCGTGAAGCGCGGGTTCCCGGCGATAAAGCTGATTCAGCTCTTTTACGAGAGCCTGCATGCCCCGGTGCAGCGGTTGCTCCAGCAAAGGCCAGTCGAGCTCGCTGTCATGATCCCACTCACGGATCTGGGCGAACTCCCCGCCCATGAACAGCAGCTTCTTGCCGGGATGGGTCCACATGAATGTGAAGTACGCGCGGAGGTTCGCAAAGCGCTGCCAGGTGTCACCCGGCATGCGCCCCAGAAGCGAGCCCTTGCCATGCACAACCTCGTCGTGGCTGAGCGGCAGGACGAAGTTCTCCGAGAAGCCGTAGTGCAGGCCGAAGGTCATGCGGTCATGGTGGTGATGTCGGAAGAGCGGATCCCGGCCCATGTAGTCCAGGGTGTCGTGCATCCAGCCCATGTTCCACTTGAAGCCGAACCCCAGCCCCCCGGCATAGACCGGTCGAGAGACACCAGGATAAGCGGTGGATTCTTCGGCGATGGAGGTGGCACCGGGGTGTTCGGCGAAGAGCGCTGTGTTCGTTTCCTGGAGAAAGGAAATGGCTTCGAGGTTTTCCCGGCCACCGTGAACGTTGGGCAGCCACTCGCCGGGGTCGCGACTGTAATCCAGGTAGAGCATGGAGGCGACCGCATCGACCCGAAGGGCGTCGATGTGAAAGCGATCGAGCCAGTAGAGCGCGTTGGCCAGCAGGAAGTTTGCCACCTCCTGCCGGCCGAAGTTGTAGATCAGCGTGTTCCAGTCGCGATGGAAACCAAGGCGGGGGTCGGCATGCTCATAGAGCGCCGTGCCGTCGAAGGTGGCGAGCCCATGGGCATCTGACGGAAAGTGGGCCGGAACCCAATCGAGGATCACACCGATCCCCTCACCGTGGGCCCGATCCACGAAAGCAGCGAAGTCCTCCGGTGTACCGAACCGGCTTGTCGGCGCGTAAAGCCCGATGGGCTGATAGCCCCAGGAGCCTGAAAAGGGGTGTTCGCTGATCGGCAGGCACTCGATGTGCGTGAAACCGAGGTCCTTCACGTAGGGGAGCAGGCTCTCGGCCAGTTCATCATAGCTGAGATAGTTCCCGTCGCTCTGCCGGCGCCAGGATCCGAGATGCACTTCATAGACGGAGATCGGCGCTTTGCAGTCCTGTAGTCCATGGCGCTGCTCCATCCAGGCCTCGTCGCGCCACTGCCGCTCGGGCAGACCGGCAACGATGGAGGCCGTGGCCGGCGGCACTTCACTGCGGAAGGCGCAGGGATCGGCCTTGAGCGGAAGCATCTCGCCCTGGCTGCCGAGGAGTTCGAACTTGTAGAGCGCGCCCGGTGCCACGGCCGGCACAAAGAGTTCCCAGAGGCCCTGGGCCGGATGGGGCCGCATGGGGTGGCGGCGACCGTCCCACTGATTGAAGGCGCCGACGACGCTGACGCGGCTCGCATTGGGCGCCCAGACGGCAAAGCGGGTGCCCGCGACGCCCTCACACGTGAGTGGATGGGCGCCCAGGACTTCGTAGAGCTGATGATGGCGACCTTCCCCCAGAAGATGAAGATCCAACTCTCCCAAGGTCGAAGGAAAGCGGTAGCAGTCCTCTTCCTCCCAGACCTCGCCCTTCTGCTGGCACCGCAGTCGATAGCCTCGACCGGCGGGCGCATCGACCAGCAATCCTTCGAAGAAGCCGCGGGCGTGGCGCCGGTCCAGTTCCGCAAGGACGTCACCCTCGCCCGGTTCGATCGCGAAGACCTTTTCGACATCAGGCCGCAACACACGGATCACCAGGCCCTCCGCCACAGCATGCGGGCCAAGCAATGCGAAAGGGTCGCCGTGTCGCCCTGCAACGAGCGCCGCCACCGCGTGGGTGTCGGACAGTCGCCAGGGCTCCGCTGCCGCCGACGTCATTCTGGTGTGCCTTCGATCAGTTCAAGCAGGCCCATGATCGGAATGCCCACCCAGTCGGGACGGTTGGAAAGGTCATAGCTGACCTCGTAGGAACCCTTCTGAAGGAGAAAGAGTTCCAAGAGACCGGCGCGCAAATCGTCACTTTCTGGCTGGTTCGCTGCGCCCTGAACCGCCGGACCGTAGCCGGCAAGAAACCGCTCGATCATGAGTTCCCGCCAGTGGCGGGCCAAGGGAGCCATCTCGCCGATCTGGTCAGGCAAGCGCGCCGCGATCTGACGCACCGCGGTCCAGGCAGCATAGTCGAAGGACCGGAGCATGCCGGCGACATCGCGCAGCGGCAGCGTCTTCTGCCGCCGCTCCTCCAGCGGACGTTGGGGCTCTCCCTCGAAGTCGATGATGACGAAATCCTGTTTCGAAACGAGCACCTGTCCGAGGTGGAAATCGCCGTGGATCCGAGACTTCATTCCCGATGGCGGCAAACCTGCCAGGCTTTTCAGCCGCTGCTTTACCGAATCCTCCGCAGCGAACAGCCGCCCCAAGGCGGGTTGCAGATGTGCAGGCAGATGGGTTTCGGCGCGCCGAAGCGCGGCCAGAGCCTGAAGAAACTCCTGTTCCGCTTCCTTAGCCCAGCGACGACAATCCTGGGCGGTAACGGCTTCGCATCGGAAGGCCGGATCGCTGGTCTCGCAGGCGAGCGCGCAATGCAGCTCGCCGCTGCGCTGTCCCAGACGTTCCAGCAGGTCGAGGGGATAGGCCAGCGCCGGCGCCCCCTCCCCTTGCGTCTCTTCGCTGCCGGCCCGCAGGATCGTGTCCTCGATGATCCGCTCCAGCGCATGCACGAAAACGCCCCAGGCATCGCCCTGGTTCTCCACGAAGGCCGTGAGGCTGGCCATGACGGTCCTGGCACCGCCGTCCTCTTCCAACTCCATCATGCCGAGATGTGCCGGTGTGGAGCGAAACTCCGCCACTTCCGTCAAGAAGCGCGGGACCTCTACATCCGGCTGCTCGCCCGCGCGCAGGCGGCGGTAGAGCTTGAGGAGGGCCTGCCGACCGAAGGCAATGGAGAGGTTGCTCTGCTCCACGCCCAGGGGCTTGGGCGGTTCATCGAGCGTCATCTCCGCCAGCGCCTCCGTGCCATGATAGCGCAGCAGACCCGAGGCCACCGGCTGGTGCGCCTGCTGCCGCATGCAGTTCACCAGATGCAGGGCAAAGCGCTCATCGAAGGCAGCATCGATAAGTGCCCCCAACATGCTGCCTTTCCGAACCCGGGCCAAAGTCACGGGAAGCAGGGGTGCACCTGACTGCACCTGATCCTCGCCCCAGACGCTGTTCAAGGGCAGCAGGTATCGCTGCTTCTCCGCCTCCTTGAAGGCCACTTCCACCAGACTGAGCAGCCCCGCCTCGGCTTCGAGTACGGCAATGGCCTGCAGGCGGGTGTTGCGTATGGTTTCCGCCTTTGCGGCAAACCAGCGCTGACGTGGCAGGAAGGCCGGCAGGACGTCTGCTTCCAGCAAGTGCTTTTCCCGGCCCTCGAGAAGGCGCTCCAGTCGCCCACCCCGCAGGGCCAGGGTGACAAGCTCCGGCATGGCTTCACTCACAGGCGCATGGCCCTCGGGAAGCTGAGCCGGGTGCGCGAGCAGGAACCAGTAGGTCCCATAGCCAGCCAGCGTGAGCATGTAGGGTAGATCGCCCACCGGCGGGAAGACGGATTGCGCGATCATCTCGATGGGGACAGTGCCGCGAAAGTCCGAAAGATCCAGTTCCACCGCCTGGGCCGAGCGCGACAGGTTGGCGACACAGAGGATCGTCGTGTCGTCCAGACTGCGGGTGTAGACCAGAATCCGACGGTTCGCCGGGTAGTGCAGCGTGAAGTCCCCATGCCCGAAGGCGGCGTGCTGCTTGCGCACCCCGATCATCCGCCGCATCCAGTTCAGCAGCGACGAGGGGTCTGCCTCCTGCGCCTCGACGTTGATGGTCTGGTAGCCGTAGACCGGATCCATGATCGGCGGCAGGTAGAGAGCCTGCGGGTTGGCGCGGGAGAAGCCGCCGTTGCGGTCCATGGACCACTGCATCGGCGTGCGCACCCCGTCGCGGTCGCCCAGGAAGATGTTGTCGCCCATGCCCAGTTCGTCGCCGTAGTAGATGACCGGCGTACCCGGCATGGAGAGCAGCAGGCTGTTCATCAGCTCCATCTTGCGCCGGTCGTTCTGCATCAAGGGTGCAAGCCGCCGGCGGATGCCGAGATTGATCCGGGCGCGCCTGTCCTCGGCATAGACCCGCCAGAGATAATCCCGCTCCCGGTCGGTCACCATCTCCAGGGTTAGTTCGTCGTGATTGCGCAGGAAAATCGCCCACTGGCAGCCCTCGGGGATATCGGGCGTCTGGCGCATGATGTCGGTGATGGGGTGTCGGTCCTCCTGGGCCAGTGCCATGTAGATCCGCGGCATCAGCGGAAAGTGGAAGGCCATGTGGCACTCGTCGCCCTCGCCGAAGTAGGGCCGGGTGTCCTCAGGCCACTGGTTGGCTTCGGCCAGCAGCATGCGATCGGGATAGGCGTCATCCAGCGCAGCGCGGATGCGTTTCAGGACATCATGGGTTTCCGGCAGGTTCTCGTTATTGGTGCCCTCGCGCTCCACCAGGTAGGGAATGGCATCCAGCCGCAAGCCGTCCACTCCCAGCGACAGCCAGAAACCCATCACGCGAATGACCTCCTTCAACACCCGTGGATTGTCGAAGTTCAGGTCCGGCTGATGTGAGTAGAAGCGATGCCAGAAGAACTGGCCGGCCACCGGGTCCCAGGTCCAGTTCGAGGTTTCGGTGTCCAGGAAGATTATGCGCGTTCCGGTATAGCGCTCATCGTCGTCGCTCCAGACATAGAAGCGCCGCGCCGCAGAGTCGCGCTTGGCATGGCGGGCACGCTGGAACCAGGGATGCTGGTCGGAGGTGTGGTTGATCACCAGTTCTGTGATGACCCGCAGGCCGCGCCGGTGCGCCTCGGCGACGAAGCGGCGGAAGTCACGCATCGTGCCGTAGGAGGGGTTGATCGCCCGGTAGTCCGCAATGTCGTAGCCGTCGTCGCGCAGCGGCGAGGGATAGAAGGGCAGCAACCAGATTGTCGTCACGCCCAGGCGTTCGATGTAATCCAGCCGCTCGATCAGGCCCTGAAAATCACCGATGCCGTCGCCATTGGCATCGCAGAAGGCCTTGATGTGGAGTTGATAGATCAGCGCGTCCTTGTACCACGCCGCCGCCGGCGCGACCTGGTCCACCGCCGGCATCACCGCCGGACCTCGGGCGCAATCAGACGCCAGGCCATGTAGGGGCGCTGCTTCGGGTCTAGAAACATGTGCTGCACCTTGCCGCTCCAGCGGAAGGGCTGTTCGAGCACCAGGTCCTCGGCCTCCATAGAGGCATCATCGGGCAGGCCGAACTCCCACAGCGGGATCTCGAAGTATGCGGACTGGTCGTTGTGGGGGTCGAGGTTGACGGCGAAGAGCAGGAAATCACTCAGGTCGTCGGTAAAGCGGCCGTAGTAGAGGATGGCGTCATTCCAGGCGTTGTAGAAGCGCAGGTTGGTGAAGCTCTTGAGCGCCGGGTGCCGCCGGCGCAGCCCATTGATGAACGCGATATCGCCTTTGATGTGCCCCGGCCTGTCCCAGTCCCAGGCCCGGATTTCGTACTTCTCGGAGTGAAGGTACTCCTCCTTGCCGGGGATCGCCTGGGCCTCGCCTAGTTCGTAGCCGCTGTAGATCCCGTAGTTCCCGGCAAGCGTGGCGGCCAGGATCAGGCGCGCCTGAAAGCCCGCCCGGCCGCTGCTCTGCAGGTAGTAGGGATTGATGTCGGGGGTGTTGGTAAAGAAGTTCGGCCGCATGTAGTGGCGACACTCTTCTGTCGTGAGCTCCGTGAGGTAGTCCGTCAGCTCCTGCTTGCTGTTGCGCCAGGTGAAGTAGGAGTAGGACTGGGTGAAGCCGATCTTGGCCAAGCGCTTCATCATCTTGGGCCGCGTGAAGGCCTCTGAGAGAAAGATCACCCCCGGATCGACCTCGCGCACCTCCTCGATCACCCATTCCCAGAACGGCAGGGGTTTGGTGTGCGGATTGTCGACCCGGAAGATGCGCACGCCCCTTGCCTGCCAGAAGAGCAGAATGTCGCGCAGTGCGTGCCACACGCCGGGGAAGGCATCCCGGTAGAAGTGCAGGTTGACGATATCCTCGTACTTCTTGGGCGGGTTCTCGGCGTACTTGATGGTGCCGTCCGGCCGCCAGTCGAACCACTCCGGGTGCTGCTTGATCCAGGGATGATCCGGTGAGCACTGGATCGCAAAATCGAGCGCAATCTCCAGTCCATGCTCGCGGGCGGCCTTCAACAGCCGCTCGAAATCCTCGAAGGTGCCCAGTTCGGGATGAATGGCGTCGTGTCCGCCCTCCTCCGCGCCGATGGCGTAGGGGCTGCCGGGATCGCCCGGACCGGCCTCAAGCGTGTTGTTCCGCCCCTTCCTGTGCGTTCGGCCGATCGGGTGGATCGGCGGAAAATAGAGCACGTCGAAGCCGAGATCCCGGACGTAGGGCAGCCGCGCAATGACGTCGTCGAACGTGCCATGCCGGTCGACCTGCCCGGATTGGGAGCGGGGCATGAGTTCGTACCAGGCGCTGAAGGCCGCCTTGGGCCGGTCCACGAAAAGCGGATAACTGAACTCGCTGACCGTCAGGTTGATGCGAGCGGCGCAGTGGGCCATGGCAACAGCCGTCTGTTCGCCCAGCAAGGCCGTCGCCAGCAGGTCGGGATCGCGTGCATCGACCAGTTCTTCCAGCGTCGCTCCCAGGCTTTGGCGGTCGGCCGGACCGCCAGCCCGCGGACTGCTAACCGCAGAGTCGATCAGCCGGCGTCCCTCCTCGAGTTCGAGGGCGATGTCCTGGCCGGCAGCCTGCTTTTTCATTGTGTCCGCACGCCAGGTGGCAAAGAGATCGCGCCAGGCGAGGATGCGGAAGACATGGTGCCCCGGTTCGTCGAAGGTCACCTGGGTGCGCCAGCGATCGTTGACCAGCAGGCGCATCGGCTTCTCCTGCCACGTCTTCGCGCTACGCAGCCGGTGCTCGACCGCTACGGCGATGACTTCGTGGCCATCGCAGAAGACATCCGCCTCGATGCTGACGGGCTCGTTGATGACCGCTTTGGCCGGGAAGCGGCCGTGATCGACTGCCGGTTCGACCGTTTCGATGGCGATGCGACGGGCCGCCAAGTCTCTCAGCTGTGCATCGCCTGCGCGATTCATGCCTGCCACCCTGTTCTGCCTCCTCTTGTCGATCAGAACGCGGCCGGCATATCGGGGTTCCCGCAACGGGATAGCTCGCCTGTGCGGCGCCAGGGGTTGCGATTGCGGGGCAAAATCGCAATCTTCTGAGCACCGACCCCGCCGGGCTTGGGGTATTCAATCGAGAAGGCAGATGCAGGACGAACTCAGCAGCATTGCGGGCCACGAGCGTAACCAGATCACGCTTCATGGCCCCGACGACTTCGAAGGTATGCGCCGGGCCGGCCGCTTGGCTGCGGAGACGCTGGACTTCATCACGCCTCACGTGAAGCCTGGCGTGACCACGGGAGAGTTGGACAAGCTCTGCCACGACTTCATTCTCGAGCATGGCGCCACGCCGGCGCCCTTGAACTATCGGGGCTTTCCCCGGTCGATCTGCACCTCGATCAATCATGTCGTGTGCCATGGGATTCCCAGCGAGCAGAAGAAGCTCGCCAACGGCGACATCATGAACATCGACATCACCGTCATCCTCGACGGCTGGCATGGCGACACCAGCCGCATGTTCCTGCTCGGCGACAAGGTGCCGGTAAAGGCGCGGCGCCTGGTGGAAGTGACCCACGAATCCATGATGCGCGGCATCGAAGCCGTGCGCCCCGGCGCCACGCTGGGCGACATCGGTCACGCCATCCAGTCCTACGTGGAAGCGCAGCGTTTTTCCGTCGTGCGTGACTTCTGCGGGCACGGGCTGGGGCGTATCTTTCACGAGCCTCCCTCCGTGCTGCACTACGGCAAGCCGGGCACCGGTGTGGAACTGCGTGAAGGGATGTTCTTCACCATCGAGCCGATGGTGAATGCCGGTCGCTACGACGTGAAGATCCTCGAGGACGGCTGGACCGCAGTAACCCGTGATCGGTCGCTCTCGGCCCAGTTCGAGCATTCCCTGGCCGTCACCGCGGACGGCTACGAGATCTTCACCCGCTCACCCAAGGGCTGGCACTTCCCTCCCTACAACGAATAGGATAATCTCCGGCGATAATTTACGCTGGGAGATTGCAGTGCCGGAGGATGCCCCGGCGCCTCACCGAGGCCATCGCAGCCGTTTGCGTGCCCGCCTGCTCAGCGGTGGGCCCTTGGCGCTCGGCGATCACGAGATCGTTGAGATGCTGCTGTTCGCTGCCAAACCCCGGGTGGACACCAAGCCGCTCGCACGGGAGCTGCTGCTCCGCTTTGGCACCCTCGGCAGCCTCTTCAAAGCCAGCCCGGAGCAATTGGCCGCCATCCCGGGAATGGGCGAGAGTGCGGTCGGCACGATCAAGATCGTGCAGGCCGCATTGGAACGCACCACTCGGGAGGCCCTGCTCGAGGCGCCCGTAATCACCTCCTGGGACCGCCTGCTCGATTACTGCCGGGTGCACCTTGGCCACGATGCCGTTGAGAACTTCCACCTGCTCTTTCTGGACCGCAAGAACCGCCTGATCGCCGACGAACGTCAGCAAAGGGGCACCGTGGATCACACGCCGGTCTATCCCAGGGAAGTGGTCAAACGCGCCCTGGAACTGAGCGCTTCGGCCCTGATCCTGGTGCACAATCACCCCAGCGGCGACCCCACCCCCTCACGCGCCGACATCGACATGACCAAGGCCATCGCCCAGGCCGCGGGCCATCTCGGGATCACGGTGCACGATCACGTTGTCATCGGCCGCAGCGGGCACTACTCCTTCCGCAGCAACGGGTTGCTGTAGGTGATCTCCGCCCCTTACAGCAGTTCATCGCGCACACGCAGGCCAACATAGGCGCTGCGGAGATAGAACTTCCGCAGGGCTGGTATAGGGAAGGTCGGTGCGGACTGGCGCAGCGGGGCGGGCAGTTGTGGACCTCCTCCGGCGATCCGCTGCGCCACCGTCTTTCCCGTCCAGGTGGCAAGTGCCACGCCATTACCATGAAATGCAAAAGCCTGATGGGCCCCGGGCAGTCCTTCGATTGGCCCGATGTGCGGCAAGCGATCGGCGGCCAGGCAGGCGAGGCCGTTCCAGAAGTGGGTGAAGGGCACCGCACGCCAGGCCGGAAAGAAGCTGCGGAAGCGAGCCTCCATCCAGCGGCGCTGCCGGGCCGTTTCCCCCGGCCTGCCGCTCACCCCACCCCGCCCTCCGAAAAGAAAGCGGCCGTCCGGCAATAGACGGAAGTAGTGCAGCAGATCGCGGCTGTCGTAGGCGAGTGTCCTGGCCTGCCAGCCCTGCTCCCGGCGCTCCTCCGCGCTCAGCGGTCGGGTGACGAGAATGCTGGAGAGCACCGGCAGGCGCTGCCGTTCCTGCGCCGGCAAGAGCGTGCCCTGCTCATAGCCGTTGGTGGCGAGCAGGACCTGTGCGGCACGAAGGCTTCCCCGATCCGTGGCCAGGCGGTGCAGCCTCCCCTCTCGCGCCCAGCCAATGACTTGGCTGTGGCCGTGAAGCACAGCGCCATGCGCCAAGGCCGCGCGGGCCAGACCCCGCGCATAGTTCAGGGGGTGTAGCCCGAATCCCTGCGGCAGGAAGAGACCGCCGTGGAGGCTGCTGCGCAGGCCCTCCTCGGCCAAGGCCTCGCGGGAAAGCCAGCGGGCCTCGACGCCAAAATTGCGCGCAAGAAAGGCGCCCTCCTCCTGCAGCTCCTTCGCACGATTGGGCCGATGGGCCAGACAGACCTCGCCCTCCGCATCGCCTGCTGCCAGGTCGATGCCTTCGTCCAGGGCGATGGCGCGCACCAGATCGACGGCGGCGCGCTGCACGCCGAAGAAGGCCCGGGTCTCCTCCAGGCCGAAGCGGCGGATCATTGCCTGATAGGAGAGCTTGGCACCACCGATACAGCAAAAGCCGCCGTTGCGGCCCGAGGCACCCCAGCCCGGATAGCCGGCCTCGAGCACCCGAACGGACAGCCCGTGATCGCGCGCCAGATGCAGGGCGGCCGAGAGACCGGTGTAGCCGGCACCGATCACCGCAACATCGCAGGTCTCGTCGCCCTCGAGGGCGGGACAGGGCGGTGCAGGTTCGCTGGCGCTGGCGTGCCACCAGGAGGGCGTGGGCTGCGATGTGTCGTAATAGCTGGGAGGGTACAGGGGCATGGCGGTCGTCGTTGAATGAGACGTCGGCGAAGGCTAGTCTCCGCCCATCTTTCCAGCCGACAGCCGAAGGTACCAGCCTCCATGAAAGCGCGCGTGCACGTCACCCTCAAGAACGGTGTGCTCGACCCACAGGGCAAAGCCATCCAGCACGCGCTGGGCGCCCTGGGCTTCTCCGGCGTCGATGACGTGCGCCAGGGCAAGTACATCGAGCTCGACCTTGCGGAAAGCGACCCCGACAAGGCGCGGGCGGCCGTGGAAGAGATGTGCCGCAAGCTGCTCGCGAATACGGTGATCGAGAACTATTCGGTCGAGGTCGAAGATTGATGCGCACGGCTGTCATCCGCTTTCCCGGTACGAACCGGGAGAAGGATGCGGTTGTTGCCCTTGAACGGGCCTGCGGCCGCAAACCGGAAATCATTTGGCACAAGGAAAGCGAGTTGCCGGCGGTCGACCTGATCCTGCTGCCGGGCGGCTTCGCTTTCGGCGATTACCTGCGCGCCGGCGCCATGGCGGCGCAGTCACCGATCATGCGGGCGGTGCGCCAGGCGGCCGAGCGGGGTGTTCCCGTGATCGGGATTTGCAACGGCTTCCAGGTGCTGACCGAGGCTGGCCTGCTGCCCGGTGCCTTGATGCGCAATGCGGGCCTGCGTTTCGTCTGCCGGGATGTGCATCTGCGGGTGGAGAGCAATCAATCGCCCTTCACCAAAGGCTACCGTCTCGGCCAAGTCCTGCGGGTGCCGGTCGCCCATCACGACGGCAACTACTTTGCCGACGAGGCAACGCTGGACCGACTGGAAGGCGAAGGGCGTGTTGCCTTCCGCTACGTGGCCGGTCCGGGTGAACCCGAGAGCCGCGCCAATCCCAACGGGTCGCGCCGCGACATCGCCGGCATTCTCAGTGAAAACCGCCGCATTCTTGGCATGATGCCGCATCCCGAGGACGCCACGGACCCGCTGCAGGGCGGCACCGACGGCTGCGGCCTTTTCGACAGTATGGCCCGGGCGCTGGCCTGAGCGCCCCGAGGGAGTAAGCAACGTGAGTGAGATGACCCCGGAGCTGGTCGCCGAACACGGCCTCACGCCCCAAGAGTACGAAAAGGTCCTGGAGATCCTGGGTCGCGAGCCGAACCTGGTGGAGCTGGGCATCTTCTCGGTGATGTGGTCGGAGCACTGCTCCTACAAATCCTCCAAGAAGTGGCTCAAGACCCTGCCCACGGAGGGTCCGCAGGTGATCCAGGGCCCGGGCGAGAACGCCGGCGTGATCGATCTCGGCGAGGGCCTAGCCGCGATCTTCAAGATCGAAAGCCACAACCACCCTAGCTTCATCGAGCCCTACCAGGGCGCGGCCACGGGCGTCGGCGGCATTCTGCGCGATGTCTTCACCATGGGCGCGCGGCCGGTGATGAACCTCAACGCCCTGCGCTTTGGCAGCCCCGACCACCCCAAGACGCGCCATCTGGTCTCCGGTGTGGTGGCCGGCATCGGCGGCTATGGCAATTGCGTCGGCATACCCACCGTTGGTGGCGAGGTGAACTTCCACCCGGCCTACAACGGCAATATTCTGGTCAATGCCATGACCGTGGGCCTGGCGCCGGCCGACCGCATCTTTTATTCGGCGGCTGCCGGCCCCGGGAACTCCGTGGTTTACGTCGGCTCCAAGACCGGGCGCGACGGCATTCACGGTGCGACCATGGCCTCGGCTGAGTTCGGCGCCGACAGCGAGGAAAAGCGCCCGACCGTTCAGGTCGGCGACCCCTTCACCGAGAAGCTGCTGATCGAGGCCTGCCTGGAGTTGATGGAGACCGACGCCATCGTCGCCATCCAGGACATGGGCGCGGCCGGCCTCACCTCCTCCTCCTTCGAGATGGCATCCAAGGGCGGCGTCGGCGTCGAACTGGACCTGGACCAGGTGCCGATGCGCGAAGAGGGCATGACGCCCTATGAGCTGATGCTCTCGGAAAGCCAGGAGCGCATGCTCATGGTGTTGAAGCCCGGACGCGAGGACCTGGCCCGCCGCATCTTCGAGAAGTGGGACCTGGACTTCGCCGTGATTGGGCGCCTGACCGAGAGCGGTCGGATGGTGCTACGCTGGCATGGCGACACGGTGGGCGAACTGCCGATCGACCCCCTTGCCCTCGCGTCCCCCGAGTATGACCGCCCCTGGGAGCCCACGCCGGCCGCAGAGGCTGTCGAGCCGACATCCCAGGGTGACCCGCTGGAGGCACTGCGGACGCTGATCGGCAGTCCCGACCTGGCCTCCCGTCGCTGGATCTGGGAGCAGTACGATCATCTGATCGGCGGCGACACCATCCGCCGGCCCGGCGCCGATGCCGCGGTGGTGCGTCTGGCGGACGGACGCCGCGCCCTGGCGGCGACCACCGACTGCACGCCGCGCTACTGCTACGCCGATCCGGTGGAAGGCGGTCGCCAGGCCGTGGCCGAATCCTGGCGCAACCTGACGGCTGTCGGCGCGACGCCGCTGGCGGTGACCAACAACCTCAACTTCGGCAATCCCGAGCGTCCGCGGGTGATGGGGCAGCTGGTGGGCTGCGTCCAGGGCATGGGCGAGGCTTGCCGCGCGTTCAGCTATCCGGTCGTCTCCGGCAATGTCTCGCTCTACAACGAGACGGAAGGCCAGGCCATTCTTCCAACCCCGGTGATCGGTGGTGTGGGCCTGATCGACGATATCACCCACCTTCCGGCCCCAGGCCTGGAACGGGAGGGGCTGGCACTCGTCCTCATTGGAGAGACCCAGGGCCACCTCGGTCAGTCGCTCTACCTCAGGGACATCGAAGGTCGCGAAGAGGGTCCCCCGCCGCCGGTCGATCTGGACGCAGAGAAGCGCAACGGCGATTTCCTGCGGGAGCAGATCAAGCAGGACGCCCTGGCCGCCTGCCACGATCTTTCCGACGGAGGCCTGCTCGTGGCCCTGGCGGAGATGGCACTGGCTGGTGGTCTCGGCGCGACGCTGCGCCTGCCCGAATCTGCCCGAGACAAGATGACGCAATGGTTGTTCGGGGAAGATCAGGCACGCTATCTTGTCGCCACGCAGGATGCCGAGGCGTTGCTTGCCCGCGCCCGGGCAGCCGGCGTGCCGGCAGCGCAAATCGGTGAGAGCGGCAGCGACGCCTTGACGCTGGAGACCATCGGTCGCATCTCACTGGAGGACTTGCGGGCAACGCATGAGGGTTGGTTGCCGGATTATATGAGCGCGGGCGTGGCCTGAGCGAAGTGCGGCTGTGCCCCAGGACAGACAGATGAATTAGCGGACAGGAGAGGCCGGTAGATGGCAATGGACCCGCGGGAGATCGAAAGCTTGATCAAGGAGGGCGTGCCCGACGCGCAGGTGACGATCGAGGACCTGCGCGGCGACGGCGACCACTACGCCGCCTATGTCGTGTCTCCCGCTTTCAAGGGGAAGACCCGGGTGCAGCAGCACCAGATGGTGTATGCTGCGCTGCAAGGTCGAATGGGCAACGAACTGCACGCCCTGGCGCTGCAGACATCGGCGCCGGCCGATTGAGCTGGCACTGCGTTAAAGGAAAGAAGCTATGAGTGAAAATCCGGTTTTCGACCGCATTCGCCAGGACATCACCGAAAACGACGTGGTGGTCTTTATGAAGGGCACTCCGGTGTTCCCGCAGTGCGGATTCTCTGCGGTGGTGGTGCAGGTGATGAGTCACCTCGGCGTCAAGTTCAAGGGCATCAACGTGCTGGAGGACCCGGGCCTGCGCCAGGGGATCAAGGACTTCTCCAACTGGCCCACCATTCCGCAGCTCTACGTAAAGGGCGAGTTCGTCGGCGGCTGCGATATCATCCGCGAGATGTATCAGTCGGGCGAGCTGACGGATCTGCTGACCACGCGCGGGATCGAGGTTCGGCCAGCCGCATAGCCGCTGCGCTGTGCAGGCACCGACACGCACGGGGCGGGCTCACTCCCGCCCCGTTTCCGCTCTCTATGCCTCCCCTGCCCTTTCGATCCTGAAATCCGGTTTCTGACGGTCTTTTGCCCGCCTTCGGGCACAAGCACGCCGTTGTGTTGACTCCGAAGCTCGTGGCATGAAGAGCGCCATGAGGGCCATTTCTTCGGGACAGGCGCCACAGGCGTCACACGCACCGCACCTTCGCCTTACGGGTCGACTGGCGGCTGCTGCCATTGCCACCTTTGTTCTTGCCGGCTGCGCGACTGGGCACGCCGAGGGGCGTTCCGCAAACGCCACCGAGGCAGAGCAGAATACGGCCGGACAATCCGCACCCGGCGATAACCAGATTGCACAGGCGTCGCAGGCTGATTTCGATGCATGGCTTCGGGACCTGCGCAGCGATGCGATGGCGCAAGGCGTCTCCTCGGCCACGCTCGAACGGGCCTTTTCAGGGATTCGCCCCATCCCCCGGGTGATCGAGTTGGACCGCCGCCAGCCCGAGTTCACGCTCACCTTCTGGCGCTACTTCGGCAACGCCATCTCCGAGGAGCGCGTGCAGCGCGGGCGGGCCCTGCTGCGCGAGCACCGTGAGCTCCTGGCTGATGTGGAGGCGCGCTATGGTGTGCAGCCGCGCTATCTCGTGGCTTTCTGGGGTCTCGAAACCAATTTCGGCGACACCTTCGGCAACTTCCCGGTGGTCGGCGCCCTGGCGACTTTGGCGCACGACACCCGACGCAGCGCCTTTTTCCGCGAAGAGCTGATCACCGCGCTGAAGATCATCGAGTCCGGCGATATTGCACCGGAACGCATGGAAGGCTCCTGGGCTGGCGCCATGGGGCACCTGCAGTTCATGCCCTCGACCTTCGCGGCCTACGCCGTGGACGCCACCGGTGACGGGCGCCGGGATATCTGGGGCAGCCTGCCGGACGTTTTCGCCTCGGCCGCTAACTTCCTCTCCCAGGTCGGTTGGCGCGGCGACGAGGATTGGGGTCGGGAGGTGAGTCTGCCAGCGGGCTTCGATCATAGCCTCGCCTCGATCGACACGCGGCCGGAGAACTGGCGACCGCTGCGCGAATGGGCCGCGCTCGGCGTGCGTGCAGCCAGCGGCTATGAGTTGCCGAACAGCGAACAGTCGGCCGCTCTCATTCTCCCGGCTGGCCACAACGGCCCCGCCTTCCTGATCCATCACAACTACGAGCGCATCTTGCGGTGGAACCGCTCCATCTTCTATGCGATTGCCGTCGGGCATCTGGCGGATCGGCTGACCGGGGGAGCGCCACTTTCGGCTCAGCCCCCACAAGGCGATCAGCGCCTGACCAACGAACAGGTCCGCGAGGTGCAGCGCCTGTTGATGAATCTGGGTTATGATGCCGGTGGCGTTGACGGCCGGCTCGGTCCGCGCACACGGACCGCCATTCGAAGTTTCCAACGCGGCCAGGGGTTGCCGCAGGATGCTTTTGCCGACCCAAACCTTCTCGCCCTGCTGCGAAGCGCTGCAGGGCAGTAAGGTGAGCCTGTTGGGAAGCGTAGGGGGAGAGTGATCATGGCAGGGGAGTGTTGGTGGAGGGGCACCGCATTGGCCGCTTTGGCAACCGTGGCCCTGGCGCTGGGTGGCTGCGGCTCGACACAGACCGCATCAACCTCACCGGGCGCCTCGAAAGGGGGAAGCCAGGCGCAGGTCGGCAGCTATAAGGTGGGCCGCCCCTACCGCATCAACGGCGTCTGGTATCATCCGGCCGAGGATCCAGCCTACGACCAGACCGGCGTTGCCTCATGGTACGGGCCGGGCTTTCACGGCCGGCGCACCGCCAATGGCGAGCGCTACAATCAAAATGAACTGACCGCCGCGCATCCGACCCTGCCGATGCCGAGCATGGTCCAGGTGACCAACCTCGACAACGGCCGCTCCATCAAGCTCCGGGTCAACGACCGCGGCCCCTTCTCCAACAGCCGCATCATCGATGTTTCCCACCGGGCCGCGCAGCTGCTGGGCTTCGAGAGACAGGGCACGGCCAAGGTCCGGGTGAGGGTGGTTCCGGAGGAAAGCCAGCAGTTGGCCGCATTGGCCCGCGGCGAAGCGGTGCCGCCGCTGCAGGAAAGCAAGCCGCCGCCGGCGGCCCCAGCCGAACCGGAACCAGTGCAGGTTGCCGAGCAGTCGCAGCCGGCTCCCTCGCCCTCCCCGAACGTGGAGATGCCCGACGGGCTGATCCATTTCGAGGAGACGGAGCCAAGCAACCTTTTCATTCAGGCCGGTGCATTTACCGACTACTCGAACGCCACCCAACTTGCGGCACGACTTGAGCCGCTTGGCTATGTTCAGATCGAGCCGACCGCCGTATCCGGCCAGAGCTTCTATCGCGTGCGCATCGGACCCGTGGAGAGTGTCGACGAAGCCGATGGTTTGCTGGCGCGGCTGATCTCTGACGGCTATACCGAGTCCCGTGTCATTGTGCAGTGACGCAGCCACAGCTTCGTCCCATTTGCACGATAAGTGGCTCGCACCGGCGGCAGCCTGACCGCTTTGAGCAGGCATCGACCCAGCGATGAATCGGGAGTTGTTCCGACCATGAATGTGATCCTCCGTCGGCTCGGCATGGCTTTGCTGATCCTGTTTTTTGCCGGCCCGGCCTACGCCCAGATCGACACAGCAGCCCGAGAGGCCTACCTCGTCGACGCGACAACGGGGACGGTCCTGCTGGACAAGGACGGCGACCGGGCCATGCCCCCGGCTTCGATGAGCAAGATCATGACGGTCTATGCCGTCCTTGACCGGATCCGCGAGGGCCGTCTGTCGCTGGAGGACACCCTGCCGGTCAGCGAGCGGGCCTGGCGCATGGGCGGCTCCAAGATGTTCGTTGAAATCGGTGACGATATCCCCGTCGAAGACTTGCTGCGCGGCGTCATCGTCCAATCGGGCAATGATGCCTGTGTGGTGCTGGCGGAGGGCTTGTCGGGCAGCGAAGAGGCTTTCGCAAACGAACTCAACGGCCTGGCCGACGACATCGGCCTGCGGGACAGCGCCTTCCGCAATGCGACCGGTTGGCCGGCGGAGGGCCATGTGATGTCGGCACGAGACCTGGCGCATCTCGCCCAGCGCCTGATCTCCGACTTTCCCGAGCACTATCACTACTATTCCGAACTCGAGTTCACCTGGAACGACATTCGCCAGTCCAACCGCAATCCCCTGCTCTATCGCAACATCGGTGCGGATGGCCTCAAGACCGGACACACACAGGAAGCCGGGTACGGCCTGACGGCCTCGGCAGTTCAGAACGATCGCCGGCTGATCCTGGTGGTGACCGGACTGGAGAGCCAGCGCCAGCGCGCCGAGGAAGCCGAGCGGCTGATGCGCTGGGGCTTTCGCGAGTTCGAGAACTTCCAGCTCTTCGAAGCGGGCGCGGTGATCGAGCAAGCCGATGTCTGGCTCGGCGCCTCCTCGACTGTGCCGCTGGTGGCGCAGAACGACGTGCAGGTCACCCTGCGCCACGCGGCTCGCGAGGAGATGACGGCCAAGGTCGTCTACGATGGCCCGATTGCGGCGCCGCTGCAGGCCGGGCAACAGATCGCCACCCTGCGCATCGAGGGGCCGGGCATCGCCGGACACGAGGTGCCGCTCGTCGCCGGCGTAGACGTGCCGCCCGCCGGCTATTTCCAGCGGATCTATCAGAAGGCTCGCTACCTGCTGTTGGAGCGTCAGTAGGGGACCGCGACCGGCTTGTTCGATCCGAATTGACCGGGGCGTTATGGCGAGTCATGATGCGCCTCACGTGGCCGGTCCTCCGGTGACGCTTTCGCCGCCGCAATGCCCGTGCGGCGACGCGCCCCGAGCTCTCATTCCCGGGATGGGATCAAGCGGGAGCATCGAGACGGCAATCGACGAAGCCCTCCTTTAAGCGGGAGGGCTTCGTTGCTATGTCTGCCCAACTCCCCTGCCCGCCCGCCTACCGCCGGATGCAAGCCACGCACTGATCCATGGCCAAAGAGATCGCAACTGAGTTCCTGCCTGCCGGTCAGGCAGCCATCGCGCGCGCCGCCGAACTGCTGCGCCAGGGCGGCCTCGTCGCCTTTCCCACCGAGACGGTCTACGGGCTGGGGGCCGATGCGACGGATGACAAGGCAGTGGCGCGCATCTTCGAGGCCAAGGGCCGGCCTCGCTTCAACCCCCTGATCTGCCACTACCCCGACGCCGAAAGCGCGAAGGAGCATGTGTATTTTGATGCGCGGGCGGAGCTGTTGGCCGCGCGCTTCTGGCCGGGCGCGCTCACCTTGGTCCTGCCGCGGCGCGACAGCTGTCCGGTATCGCTGCTCTGCTCCGCCGGCCTGGACAGCCTCGCTGTGCGGGTTCCGGCACCGCCGCTGGCGCGCGCAATCCTGGAAGCGGTGGGACGGCCGGTAGCCGCCCCGAGCGCCAATCGCTCCGGCCGCGTCAGCCCCACCTCTGCCGAGCACGTGGCGGAGGAACTGAACGGACGCATCGAGTTGATCGTCGACGGCGGCCCCTGCCCCGTCGGGGTGGAGTCTACCGTCGTGTCCCTGCTCGGAGACGCCCCCCTGCTGCTCCGCCCCGGTGGCATTGCTGCCGAGGCCATTGCCGAAACCCTGGGCGAGCCACTGCAGTTGCCGGAGGCTGAAGCCCCGCTGGCCTCCCCCGGCATGCTGGCAAGCCACTATGCGCCGGAGCGGCCCCTGCGCCTGTCGGCGCAGAGCGTCGAGGCGGACGAGGCCTTGCTGTCCTTTGGCCCCGAAACGCTCCCCGGCGCAGCCCTGGAGACCAACCTTAGCGAAAGCGGCGACCTCCAGGAGGCGGCAGCCCGCCTCTTCGCCAGCCTGCGCGCGCTCGACAGGGAAGGCGTGCGCGCTATCGCGGTCATGCCGATCCCCGACCACGGATTGGGCCAGGCGATCAATGACCGCCTGCGCCGCGCCGCCGCTCCCCGCTGAGCCTCAAAGGAGAGGGATTGCCCCCTCTCCTCAGCTGCAGCCGCTGGTGCCGCCGCAGGTATCGCACTTCATGCAGGTGCCATTGCGTACGAGCGTGAAGTTGCCGCACTCGCCGCAAGGGTCACCCTCGTAGCCCTTCATGCGGGCAAGGCGCGATTGCTGGACGCGGGTCTCGATGTCCCGGGTCACGCTCTGCGCCACGACGGTTTGGCTTTCGCCGCCGGCAAAGGCCGTCACTCGGCTCTCCGCCTGAGGCTCCTCGACCGCGGCCGTGGCTGCGCCGCCGGCGAGAACGGTCAGACGATTGCGCACGAAGCCGCGCGAGGTCACCCGCTCCACCGTCTTGCGCACCGCATCGGCGGCCTGACCGGCCATGGCAGTCTGGTCGACCTGGGACTGGCCCTCCCCCTTGCCCGTGGTGTCCGGTGCTAGATCGTCCGGCGACACATGGGCGAGATCGGTCCGGCCGAGGTAGGAAATCGCCAGTTCGCGGAACATGTAGTCGATGACCGAGGTGGCCATCTTGATGGTGTCGTTGCCTTCCACCATGCCCGATGGCTCGAAGCGGGTGAAGGTGAAGGCTTCGACATACTCTTCCAGCGGCACGCCGTACTGCAGGCCGATGGAAATGGCGATGGCAAAGTTGTTCATCAGGCTGCGGAAGGCGGCACCTTCCTTGTGCATATCGACGAAGATCTCGCCTATCCGGCCGTCCTCGTATTCGCCGGTGCGCAGGTAGACCTTGTGCCCGCCGACAACCGCCTTCTGGGTGTAGCCCTTGCGGCGCTGCGGGAGACGTTCGCGCTGGACCACCCGCTCGACGACACGTTCGACCACTCGTTCCGCCACCATGGCCGCCCGCGCGTTCTGGGGCGCCTCAGTAATCTGCTCGACCAGGCTCTCCGCCTCGTCGGACTCGACCTCATCCTCCAGCAGCGAGGCAGACAAGGGCTGCGAGAGCTTGGAGCCGTCGCGGTAGAGAGCGTTGGCCTTCAGTCCCAGTTTCCAGGACAGCAGGTAGGCATCCTTGCAGTCATCCACCGACGCGCTGTTCGGCATGTTGATGGTCTTGGAGATCGCCCCCGAGATGAAGGGCTGCGCGGCCGCCATCATGCGGATGTGGCTCTCCACCGACAGGAAGCGCTTGCCGATGCGTCCGCAGGGATTGGCGCAGTCGAAGACCGGCAGGTGCTCGTCCTTGAGATGCGGGGCGCCTTCCAGAGTCATTGCGCCGCAGACATAGGTGTTGGCCGCCTCGATCTCCGCCTTGTCGAAGCCCAGGGCCACGAGCATGTCGAAGCTGAGATCGTTCAACTGCGCATCGGTGAAGCCCAGGGTGTCGCGGCAGAAGGCGTCGCCCAGCGTCCACTTGTTGAAGACGAACTTGATATCGAAGGCGCTGCCCAGCGACTGTTCGAGAGTCTGCAGGACCTCGTCAGTGAAGCCCAGGGCGCGCAGTCGCTCGGCGTTGATGGCCGGGGCCCCGGCCAGGGTGCCGTGACCGACCGCATAGTGCACGATGTCCTGGACTTCGGCGTCGCTGTACCCCAGTTCCGACAGCGCGGCCGGCACGGTGTGGTTGATGATCTTGAAGTAGCCGCCGCCGGCCAGCTTCTTGAACTTCACCAGCGCGAAATCCGGCTCGATGCCCGTGGTATCGCAATCCATCACCAGGCCGATGGTCCCGGTCGGCGCGATCACCGAGACCTGCGCGTTGCGGAAACCATTGGCTTCACCGAGGTTCAGTGCCTCGTCCCAGCTTGCCTTGGCTGCTTCGGCCACATCAGCGTCCGGGCAGCGGGCCGGATCCAGCGCCACCGGCTGAACCGAGAGTCCTTCATAGCCGCGGTTCTCGCCCTGAGCGGCACGGCGATGGTTGCGGATGACCCGCAGCATGGCATCGCGGTTGACGTCGTAGCTCGGGAAAGGACCGAGTGCCGCGGCCATTTCGGCCGAGGTCGCGTAGGCCGTGCCGGTCATGAGAGCCGTCAATGCGCCACTGAGCGCGCGGGCCTCGACGCTGTCGTACGGCAGCCCCATGGACATGAGCAGGCCGCCGAGGTTGGCGTAGCCCAGGCCGAGGGTGCGGAAATCATAAGAGAGCTGCGCGATCTTCGGCGAGGGGTACTGCGCCATCATCACGGAAATCTCGAGGACGATGGTCCAGAGCCGCACGGCATGGCGGAAGGCCTCGACATCGAAGGTGCCGCCCTCCGGCCGGAAGGTCATCAGGTTGAGAGAGGCCAGATTGCAGGCGGTGTCGTCGAGGAACATATACTCGGAGCAGGGATTCGAGGCGTTGATGCGCCCCGAGGCCGGGCAGGTGTGCCACTCGTTGATCGTGGTGTCGTACTGCACGCCGGGGTCGGCCGATGACCAGGCAGCGTGGCCGATCTTCTCCCAGAGGTCCCGCGCCTTGAGGGTCCGCACCACCGTGCCGTCCGTGCGGGCGGTCAGATGCCAGTCGCCGTCGCGCAGCACCGCATCGATGAAGTCCCGGGAGATGCGCACCGAGTTGTTCGAGTTCTGCCCGCTGACAGTCAGGTAGGCCTCGGAATCCCAGTCGGTGTCGTAGATCTTGAACTCGATCCCCTTGTAGCCCTGTCCGGCGAGTTGGATCACCCGCTGCACGTAGTTCTCCGGGACCATCGCCTTGCGCGCCGCCTTGATGGTGGCCTTGAGCGCAGGGTTCTGCTTGGGATCCAGGCGCTCTTCCCCCTCGGCCGCATGACAGGCTTCCATGACGGCATTGAGGTGCAGGTTGCAGAGCTTCGAGCCGGAGACCAGCGCGGCCACCTTCTGCTCTTCGCGCACCTTCCAGTCGATGTAGTCCTCGATGTCGGGATGATCGAGGTCGACCGTCACCATCTTGGCGGCGCGGCGAGTCGTGCCCCCCGACTTGATGGCACCCGCCGCGCGGTCCCCGATCTTAAGGAAGGACATGAGGCCGGAGGACTTGCCGCCACCCGACAGCGGCTCCTTCTCGCCGCGAATGCGCGAGAAGTTGGTGCCAGTGCCCGAGCCGTACTTGAAGAGGCGCGCCTCACGGACCCAGAGGTCCATGATGCCGTTGTCGTTCACCAGGTCGTCATCGACGGACTGAATGAAGCAGGCGTGCGGCTGCGGGTGCTCGTAGGCCGACTCGGAGCGCTTCAGCTCACCCGTCTCGTGATCGACGTAATGGTGGCCCTGGCTGGGGCCATCGATGCCATAAGCCCAGTGCAGACCGGTGTTGAACCACTGTGGCGAGTTGGGGGCCGCCATCTGAGTTGCGAGCATGAATCGCACTTCGTCGAAGAAGACGCGCGCGTCCTGCTCGGAGTCGAAGTAGCCGCCCTTCCAGCCCCAATAGGCCCAGGTGCCGGCGAGGCGATCGAAAACCTGCTTGGCACTGGTCTCGCCCACATTGCGCCGCTCGGCGGGCAGGCTCGCCAGCGCCGTCTCATCCGGGCTGGAGCGCCACAGGAATGAGGGAACGCTGGACTCCTCGACGCGCTTGACCGCACCAGGAAGGCCCCGCTTGCGGAAGTACTTCTGCGCAAGGATGTCGCAGGCCACCTGGCTCCAGCCCGCCGGAACCTCGATGTGATCCGCCGCAAACACCGTCGAGCCGTCCGGGTTGCGGATCTCGCTGCTTGTGGTGCGGAAGGGAATGTCCTCGTAGACATCCCGTCCCTCTTCGGTCAACAGCCGCGAAATCCTCATAACCAAGCCCCCTGAAAGCAAGAAATCAGTCGCCACTCACGGGGCTCGGCAACAGCACCAGTGCGCGCTCCCGAGCATGTCCGCCTACATATTGTGACGAGGCTTTAGTGAACCACACAATGCGGTGGTGGTCACCCGAATATCCAGGCCACTGCCGAAATAAACGGTCTTGACGGCGGACAGGGCTAAGAGTCTCAGAGGGCGCGCTTCCTGCGGCCGGCGAGATAGATCGCCAGAACGACCAGGAAGACGCCGGTGGTCTGCAAGGCAGTCAGGCGCTCGCCCAGAAGAAGAATGGCCAGCAGGATGGCCATGACCGGTTCCAGGTTGAGGAACATCGCCGTTTCCGCCGGCCCGCCTGCCTTCACCGCGAGAAAGCTCAAGCCGATTCCGGCAAGATAGAGCAGCGCCGCCACGGTCAACATGCTGAGGCCGAAGGTCGTGTCGCTGACCACCGGTCCCTCGGTTGCCAGCAGCAGACTCATGAACAGGAGCCCCATGAGGTTGCCGTTGAACAGCACCGTCAGTGGATCGTGCCTGCGGGTCAGGTGCCGCACCAGGAAGAGCAGTGTCGCCATGGAGCAGGACGCCATCAGGGCCAGTGCCACGCCCCGCGGGTCCAGTGCGCCCAGGTCCGGCCCGAGCGCCCCGGCCAGGCCGATAAAGGCCAGCAGGAAGGCGAGCCACTGGGCCCCGGTGAGGCGCACCCCGTCGATGAACGGCGTCGCTGCCGCCACGAGCAGGGGAAAGGTGTAGAGAAGCAGGGCCGCAAGTCCGACAGGTATGTAGGCGATCGACAGCAGGTAGCCGACCGTGAGGCCGCTCAGGGCCAACCCGGCCGCAATGAAGCCCGGTACGTCGCTGCGGGTGGGCCAGAGGGGTCGCCCGAGCAGCCGCAGCGCCACACCGAAAACCAGGATGGCGACGATGAAGCGCACTGCCAGCAGCGTCTTGGGCGTGGTGCCGGCGTCATAGGCGAGTCGGGCGAATGGGGTGGTGCCGCCGAGCGCTGCGGCGGCCGCCAGGGCCAGCACACGACCCTTCATTGCTGTATCGCGCATGACACCCCCTCCCCAAAACAGCAGCATCCCGGCGCAAGCGCCGGGATGCCTATGGGCTCAATCTGCCCGACAGGGGTTCACGGCTTGCGCCGCCAGCGCCCCACCGGACCGATCACTCATTTCATCGAATCGGGAACGGCGATGCCTTCCTCTTCGTAATAGCGCAGGGCCCCCGGATGCAGCTGGACGGCCATCTGGTCGAGCAACTCCGGTCCGACGCCGGCCCACCAGGGATTTTCTTCCGCCAAGGCTTCCCGCTGCTCCCAGAAGGCCTTGACGATGGTGTAGGCCGTCTCTTCGTCCATCTCCGTGGTGCCATAAGCACCGACCGGAAGCCCGACAGTGTGAACGTCGTCTTCCTGTCCGGAGTATGTGCCGGCAGCGATCACCACCGGGCCCGTCGCCGGATCTTCCTCGGCGAGGGTGGCGCGCTGCTCATCGGTGAAGCTGAGGACGCGCACGGGAACCGTGGTTGCCAGTTCCACCAGGCCCGGCACGGGATGCGACGAACAGGTGGCATAACCGGCGACCCGCTTGTTGCGCATGGCATTGGGCGCGTTGTTCAGTTCCACGTCGACGATTTCGACCTCGTCGAGAATGCCCAGTGCCTCGAAGATCGCGCGTGTGCGCCCTTCGCAGAAGGTCCCCGTCCCACCAGCGATGAAGGATTCGCCCGCAAGATCCGTTGCATCCTGGATGTCGCTTTCCGCATCGACCACGAGATGCACCGTGACGAAGGGCATCACGAAGAGGGTGCGAATCGGGTCATACATGGCGCCGTCATCGCCTTCGAAGGGGCCTGCGGAATCACGAGCCGACGCGATCAGGCTGGGCGGCGTGGTGAAGAGGAAGGCGCCCGGCCGCCGGCCGGCTTCCTTGACGTTCTGCACCGAGCCCTGGCTTTCCTCGACCGTCGGCTGGATGGCGCCGTCGCTGACCTCGCGCAGCAATTCCGCCAGCTGCACCATCATCACGTAGTAGGAAGAGGTGGAGGCTGCGGACTTGAGCGTCAGCCTGGTCTGCGCCTCGGCTGTGTTGGCTGCACCCACCAGTGATGCCGCACCAACCCCAAGCGCCACCGCGACGCTGGCCAAAAGTGTCTTCTTCATGGGCTATCCCCTTCTTTGCCGGCCCGGGCGTTCGAGCCGTCGTTGCATTGCGGGACACTATAGCCCACCGCTGCCCGATGGAACCACTGGGGAGAGCGCCTGGGATGGAAAAGACCCTTGCAGGGGCCGTGCGCGGCCCAAGGGGCGCAGTTCAGCTCGGACCGCTGCGCTCGCGCCAGAAGGTGCGGGAGACGAACTCGATCTCCCGGGCCAGGGCCGCTGCGACTCGCCGCCTGGCGCTGGGGTCGGCCAGCAGCCGCTCGTCATCCGGGTTGGTCAGGAAACCCGTTTCCACCAGGACCGAGGGCACTTCGCCCGATCGCAGCACAGCAAAGTTCGCGGAGCGCCGGGGGTTGTCCAGCAGATGCCAGTCCCCTGCCACGCCTTCCACGATCTTTCTTTGCGCTCGGTGACTGTCTTCGCGTGCGATGCGCAGCGCCAGATCGAGCAGGATGGCCGCGGTACTTGCATCCGTGTCGCTGAAGTCCATGCCGTAGAGGTCGTCCACAGCATTCTCCTGCTCCGCCACCGCCTTGGCCAGGGAATCGGAGGCCTCTTCGGATAGGGTGTAGGCTGAGAGACCGCGGGCTCGCGTGTTGGGTGCAGCGTCGGCGTGAATGGAGACGAAGAGGTCGGCGTGATGGCGTTGGGCAATCTCGACACGCTCGGCCAGCGACATGGAGGTGTCACGCTCCCGGGTCAAGATCACGGCGTGGGGTGTCCCCGCCAGGTGGTCGCGGATGGCATGGCACACAGCCAGAGTGACATCCTTCTCGCGGGTGCCGCTGCGGCCGATCGCGCCGGGATCACGCCCACCATGGCCCGCATCGAGCACGATGATGCCCCCACCGGGCTTGCGCGGCACCAGGGGTGGCACAGCGGCTTGTGCCGGGCCCGGCAGGCTGCCGAGCAGCAGCCCCGAGACCATTCCTCCCAACAGGTCTCTACGGCGCACGAACGGCTCCTTACGACTCGATGTGATACAGGCCCATAAGCGATAACAAATCGCGACTCGGCGTCAAGCAGGCGACGCGTTACTCACCGGCGACCGTCAGTCGCCTTCCCCGTCACGGATGCGCCGCCAGTTGGCCACGTTGCGGTTATGTTCGTCGAGGGTGCGGGCAAAGGCATGGCCACCGCTACCGTCCGCAACGAAGTAGAAATAGTCGCTGTCCAGCGGATCGAGCACAGCGGCGATCGCCGCGCGGCCCGGGTTCGCGATGGGACCGGGCGGCAGGCCGTCGATCTGATAGGTGTTGTAGGGGTCCTCCACTTGCCAGTCGGCGCGGGTCAAGGCACGCCCCAGGGGCTCCTCACCCTTGGTCAGCGCATAGATGACCGTAGGGTCCGACTGCAGGCGCATGCCGCGGTTCAAGCGATTGACGAAGACGCTCGCAACGAGCGGGCGCTCGTCGGCAATGCCCGTCTCCTTCTCCACAATCGACGCCAGAGTGACGGCTTCTTCCGGGCGCGCCACCGGCAGCCCCTCCGCCCGCTCTTCCCAGAGCCGTTCCAGGGTTTCGCTCATTGCGCTCTGCATCCGGCGCAACAGCTGCGCCCGATCGTCGCCCCAGGAGTAGTGATAGGTTTCAGGCAGGTGCGCGCCTTCGGGAGGCACCTCCTCGATCTCCCCCGCCAAGCCTTCCGTCGCGTCCAGCAGTGCCACGATCTCGGTAGAGGTCAGGCCTTCCGGCACAGTGAAGCGGCGAATGACCGTCTTGCCGCTTTCCAGCAACTCGAGCACGCCCCGCAGGGAGATGCCCGGATCAAAGGCGTATTCGCCCGCACGTAGCCGCCGGTTCTTGCCGGTGGCCACGGCAGCAGCATGAAAGATGCGTGGATCGGAGATGACGCCAGCATCGGCCAGCCGCTCGGCAACAGCGCCGGTGCTGCTGCCGCGCGGAATGACGACCTGGCGCGGCTCATCCAGGGGACCGGCGCCCTCATAGAAGCTCTGAGCCACCAGCAAGGCGATGCCGGCGGCCAAGGCAAGGCCGACAAGGAGACTCAGGCCGACGCGAAGCACGCGTCTCATGGCGCCTCCGGTCCTGCCTCAGTCCATAGCCGAGAGGATGAGGCTGGCATTGGTCCCGCCGAAACCGAAGGAGTTGGAGAGGGCACAACGCACCTTCCGTTCCTTTGCCTCGTGCGGCACCAGGTCAACGCCCTCGGCGACCGGGTCCGGTTCGTTCAGGTTCAAGGTCGGCGGCACGACACCGTCGCGGATGGCCAACACGCAGAAGATGGCTTCCACGGCACCGGCCGCACCCAGCAGGTGCCCGATGGCCGATTTGGTCGAGGACATGGCAAGGTCCTTCACCTCGTCCCCGAACAGGCGTTTCACCGCGCCCAGTTCAATGGCATCGCCCAGCGGCGTCGATGTGCCATGGGCATTGATGTAGTCGATGTCCCCGGGCTGGAGTCCGGCGCGCTTCAAGGCCGCCTGCATGGCCCGATAGCCACCGTTGCCGTCTTCCGGCGGCGCGGTCACATGGTGGGCATCCCCCGACATGCCGTAGCCCGTGACCTCGGCGTAGATCGGAGCGCCGCGCTGCAGCGCGTGCTCATACTCCTCGAGCACCACGACCCCTGCGCCCTCCCCCATGACGAAGCCATCGCGGCCCTTGTCCCAGGGGCGGGAGGCGGATTGGGGATCGTCGTTGTAGCTGGTGCTGAGCGCCCGGCTGGCGCAGAAGCCCGCGAGACCGATCCGCGATACCGCAGCCTCGGCACCGCCGGCAATCATCACGTCGGCGTCGTCGAGCATGATCATGCGCGCTGCATCGCCGATGGCATGGGCGCCCGTGGAGCAGGCTGTCACCACCGCATGATTCGGCCCCTTGAAGCCATAGCGGATCGATACCTGTCCCGAGACGAGATTGATCAAGACGGCCGGAATGAAGAAGGGTGACAGCTTCCGCGGACCACGCGTGGCCACCGTGATCGCACCGTCGTAGATCGTCTCGAGCCCACCGATACCCGAACCGATCATCACGCCGGTGCGCTCGAGCGACTCCGGTTCGTCGGGCTGCCAGCCGGCATCCTCGATCGCCTGCTGGGCAGCGGCCATGCCGTACAGGATGAAGCGGTCATTTTTTCGCTGATCCTTGGCTTCCATCCAGTCGATGGGGTCGAAGCCCCCTTCGGCCAGATTTCCAAGCGGTGGCTGGCCGCCAATCTTGGAGGGAAGGTCTGATATGTCGAAGTTCTGGATAGGGCCGATACCGGACCGCCCGGCCAGCAACTGCTGCCATACATGGTCCACGCCGGTACCCAGCGGCGTGACCAACCCCAGACCGGTGACGACTACGCGTCTCATCTTCACTCTTCGGGAAACGGTGCCCTGATGCCGGCGGCCGCGACTTCGCTGTGCGACGTCGCCACCGCCTAGCGGATCAGGCGTTCTCTTGGATGAAGGCGATCGCGTCCTTGACGGTCACGATCTTCTCAGCCGCATCGTCGGGAATCTCGCAGCCAAACTCTTCCTCGAAAGCCATGACGAGCTCGACTGTGTCGAGGCTGTCGGCACCGAGATCGTCAATGAAGCTTGCGTCTTCCGTGACTTTCGCTTCCTCGACGCCGAGGTGCTCCACCACGATCTTCTTCACGCGCTCCGCCACATCGCTCATCGTCATTCATTCCTCAAGCTGAATACTTATTATCTGTCGTTCTCGGGAAACCGCTGCCCCTCATTTGGGTCGGAGCCCGTCCGAACGGACCATGACCTTCTCGGTCACTCACAGGCGCGGGCTGCTTATCACAGTGGAAAAGCCTTTTCCAATGTAAAGGCACCCGCAAGAAACCAGTCGGTCAGATCATCGCCATCCCGCCGTTAACATGCAAGGTCTGCCCGGTCACGTAGGCTGCTTCCTCACTGGCAAGATAGACACAGGCATTGCCGATGTCGTCCGGCCGGCCGAGACGCTGTGCCGGAATGGAGGTCAGCAGCTTGTCGCGCTGCGCCTTGGGCAGCGCATCGGTCATGGCTGTTTCGATGAAGCCGGGGGCGATGCAGTTCACGGTGATCCCGCGCGCGGCCACCTCGCCGGCAAGCGATTTCGAGTAGCCGATCATGCCCGCCTTCGAAGCAGCATAGTTCGTCTGGCCGGGATTGCCGGTCACACCCACAATCGAGGTGATGCCGATGATCCGGCCCCAGCGGCGCTTCATCATGCCGCGCAGGACGGCGCGAGACAGGCGGAACGAAGCAGTCAGGTTGATGTCCAACACCTGCTGCCAGTCCTCGTCCTTCATCCGCATCGCCAACTGGTCGCGAGTCAGGCCCGCATTGTTGACCAGGATGTCGAGGCCGCCCATGGCTGCTTCCGCCTGCCCCGGCAGGGCGGCGGTGGCTTCTGCGTCGGCCAGACTGCAGGGGACGACGAAGGCTCGTTCCCCCAACTCGCCAGCCAGTGCCTCCAGGGGCTCCACGCGCGTGCCGGAGAGCGCCACCTGAGCCCCGGCGGCGTGCAGGGCACGCGCGATGGCGCCACCGATGCCGCCGGACGCGCCGGTTACCAAGGCCGATTTAGCGGAAAGATCGAACATTGCTCTTCTCCCTGGGCGCCCCGCGGCCTTTCGGCTTCACAGCGACTGCAAGAAACTCTCGATATCGGCGGGTTCGTTGAGGGCCGTGCCCTTGAGCTCCCGATCGATGCGCCGGGTCAAGCCGGAGAGGACCTTGCCCGCTCCCAGTTCGACCAGCTGCTCGACACCTTGCGCCTTCATGGCCTCCACGCTTTCACGCCAGCGCACCATCGCGGTTACCTGCTCCACCAGCAGGCGACGGATGCGTTCCGGCTCCTGCACCGCTGCCGCGGTGACGTTGGCGATCAGGGGAACCGAGGGCGGCGCCAGAGTGGTCTCGGCCAGGGCTTCGGCCATCGCATCGGCCGCCGGCGCCATGAGCAAGCAATGGAAAGGGGCAGAAACAGGAAGCAGCACGGCCCGCTTCGCCCCGCGCTCCCCGGCGAGCGTAACCGCACGCTCAACCGCCGTACGGTGCCCGCTGACGACGACCTGGCCCGGCGCATTGTCGTTGGCCGCAGCACAGACCTCGCTTTCCCCTTCCGGCCCCAGGCTTGCCGCCTGCGCAACCTCCCTGGCTGCGTCGAGTTCGAGGCCCAAGAGCGCGGCCATGGCGCCCTCGCCCACCGGCACGGCGGTCTGCATTGCCTGACCGCGGCGCTTGAGCAGCCGCGCGGCGTCCGCCAGGGCAAGACTGCCGGCCGCTGCCAATGCAGAGTATTCTCCAAGCGAGTGGCCGGCCACGCACTGCGCCTTTTCGGCGAGCGTGAAATTGCCTTCGCTTTCCAGGGTGCGCACGACCGCGAGACTGGTGGCCATAAGGGCCGGCTGCGCGTTCTCCGTGAGCGTCAGTTCACTTTCGGGACCTTCGAACATGAGCTTGGACAAGTGCTGCCCCAGCGCATCATCCACTGCCTCGAAGACCAGACGAGCGGCCGGAAAGGCTTCTGCCAAGCCTCGGCCCATACCAACCGCCTGACTGCCTTGTCCCGGGAAGACGAATGCGCGCTGCATCGACGAAAGGTCTCCTGCTCAGCTGTCCTGTAGATGATGTCGAAAGCGCTGTCTCGACGTGGGCGGCACAGTTACCGCAGCACTTCCGGGTGTCAAGCAAAGCAAGGCGCCGCCGGAAGCCGCCAGCACGCACTCTCACTCGCCGCACCCCCAGGGCCGCCTTGCGTTCCAGCTTGGGACAGGAAACTCTGCGCAAAGGTTCCTTTCGGTGTTGAATGGAGGAGGAAAGGCGATGAAGGCCAGACCGTTGGTGGATATGGGAGAACTCGCGCCTTACGCCGGTCCGGAACGGATCGCCGCCCTGCACCCTGAGGAACGTGCCCTCAGCGTCATCTGGGACGATGGTCGTGAGAGTCGGTTTCATTGGACCTGGCTGCGCGACCACTGTGCCTGCCCCGAGTGCCGGCATCCTCAAACCCGCGAGCGGCTGTTCGAACTGCGTGACCTGCCACTGCCGATTGGCCAGGCAAGCGCGGAACTGGAGGAGAACGGCGTCCTTATCCTGACCTGGCCGGCGGGGGACTCCGCGCCGGCCCATCAGTCGCGCTTCGATCCGGGCTGGCTGCGGCGTCGCGCCTACGATTCGGCAAGTCGCAGCAAACGCGCCCGGCCGAGACAGTCCTGGTCGGCTCGAACCATGGGACAAGTGCCCGAATACAGTTATGACCGCTTCAAAGAGTCCGCAGAGGAACAACGCGCCTGGATCGAAGCCCTGCTGCAGTACGGTGCGGTTTTGCTGCGCGGGGCGCCGGCGCAGGCCGGAGAACTGGAGCGTTTCGCAAGCGGCGTGGCGCCAATTCATGAGACCCATTTCGGGCGCATCTTCGATGTCCAGTCGAAGCCCGACCCCAACAATGCAGCCTACACCTCACTGGCTCTCGAGCCGCACGTGGACCTGCCGAACCATCCCCACCCACCGGATATTCAACTGCTTTTCTGCATCGCCAATGAAGCTGACGGCGGAGACTCCACGCTGGTGGACGGCCTCCAGGTGGCCGAAGGCCTGCGCAGGGATCAGCCCGAGACCTTCCATGTCCTGACCACTCAGGCCATCGACTTCCGCTTTCAGGACGCGGAAGTCGACATCTGTCATCGCGTGCCGCTCATCGAGGTGGACAGCCAGGGGGCTGTGACGGGCCTGCGTTTCAACAACTGGATCCGCGACAGTCTCGATCTGCCCGAAGACGAGGTGGAGCGCTTCTATTCGGCCTACCAGCAGCTTTGGCGCGCCTTGGGCCACCCTGACAATCAGTTGGGCCTGCGGTTGGGTGCCGGCGACATCCTTGCCTTCGATAACCGGCGTGTCCTGCACGGGCGGACCGCATTCACCGCAAACGGCCGACGACACCTGCAGGGCTGTTACCTGCCCAGATCGATGGTCGAAAGCCGCCTGCGCCTGCTGGAACGTGAAAGCACTTGATAGGCCCAGCGGGAGCAAACATCTGACCCTGCAGAAGACCTTGCGCCATCGACAGCCAGCGCTATAGTCCGCGCTTCACTGCCCCGGGCTTCCGCTTGTGGCAGCGAAACTCCTTGCCGGCTCCCGCTCACGCCGTGTTTGCGGATGATGGGGTCGGCTGGGGCCGATCGGCCGCCGGCGTCAGCTGGGGCTCCGGCCCATTACGAGCCATAAGGAGCAAAAGATGGCCTATTACGAGAGCGTGTTCATCGCACGCCAGGACATTTCTGCGTCCCAGGTCGAGCAGCTCGGCGACGAACTCGCCCAGGTCCTCCAGGATCAGGGCGGCGCCATCGCCAAGCGCGAGTACTGGGGCCTGAAGAACCTATCCTATCGCATCAAGAAGAACCGCAAGGGGCACTACGTCCTCTTCAGCGTCGAAGCGCCGGCACCGGCGATCGCCGAGTTCGAGCGCGTGATGCGCTACAACGAAGATGTACTGCGCTATCTGACGGTCCGGGTCCCGGAACTGGATCCCGAGCCGTCCGCCATGATGCAGAGCAAGCACGGCCGCGATGATCGCGGTGGCCGTGGCGGCCGCGGTGACGGTCCGCGCCGCGATCGTGGTCCGCGCAGGGAGGGTTAAAGCATGAGTGTCGAAATCGTCAGCAAGGGTGGCACGCCGCGTCGGCCGTTCTTCCGTCGCCGCAAGTCCTGCCCCTTCTCCGGCCCGAACGCGCCGAAGATCGACTACAAGGACGTGAAGCTGCTTGGCCGCTTCGTTTCCGAGCGCGGCAAGATCGTGCCGAGTCGGATTACGGCGGTATCCGCCAAGAAGCAGCGTGAGTTGGCCCGCGCCATCAAGCGCGCGCGCTACCTCGGTCTCTTGCCCTACGTCATCAAGTAATCCACGGGAAGGATCGAACCATGGAAGTGATCCTGCTCGAGCGGATCGAAAACCTCGGCCAGATGGGCGACGTGGTACGGGTCAAGCCCGGCTTCGCGCGCAACTATCTGCTGCCGCAGCACAAGGCCCTGCGCTCCAACAAGGAAAATCTTGCGATTTTCGAACAGCGCCGGGCACAGCTTGAGGCCGAGAACCTCAAGCGTCGTCAGGAAGCCGAAGCGGTTGCCAAGAAGATCGACGGCTTGAGCGTCGTCATCATCCGGCAGGCGGGCGACTCGGGCCAGCTCTACGGCTCCGTCGCCTCTCGCGACATCGCCGAGGCGGTGACCGCGGCCGGTACGAGCATAAACCGCAATCAGGTGGTGCTCGATCGTCCGATCAAGATGCTGGGTCTGCATGACCTCCGCTTGCGCCTGCATCCGGAAGTCTCCGTGCCCGTCAGCATCAACGTTGCGCGCTCGGAGACTGAAGCCGAGATGCAGGCCGAAAGCGGCCGTTACATCAGCGCCGATGAAATGATCGATGCCGAGGAAGCAGCTGAAGCGGAAGCCCTGGCTGCCGCCGAAGCGGCTGAGGCAGCCGAGGCGGAAGCCGCGGGTGAGACCGAATCCGACGAGGAAACGGCCTGACGGCTTCATATCGTGCTGAGCCAGGACTGGCGCGTGCAATTCGCTTGAAGTGAACGCGCTCAAGGCTGGTCGAATGAAGAAGGGCGGTACCGAAAGGTGCCGCCCTTTTTTGCTGCGCGAGTTGCCGGAACCGGAGCAGGCGCAACCGGTTGTGGTCGCGGGGCTTGAACTGTCTCGCAGGATGGGGAAAGATTCTTCCCGACATGCTGGGGAGCGTTCGTGGTCGGCTCAAATTGATCGGGGCAAGAAAACGCGACTCCAGCGCTGTATGGCGGTGCCTGCTTCGCCACTGGCGGGGACCGCTCTATGAAGCTGGACCTCTTTTGCGAAAGCGATCCTGAGCCAACCCCTCGAGCAGTATCGGAGCCATACGATGCTACTTTCAAGCCTCCTCAAGCGGATGATCAAGCAGGGCACCCTCACCCTGGTGCATGCAGATGGTCGCCGGGAAAGCTTTGGTGATGGCAACGAGCCCTCAGCCACCTTCAGGCTTCAGAAGAAGGGACTGGAGCGCTACCTCGCCTTCAATCCGGCGCTGCGCGTACCGGAAACCTATATGGACGGGACGGTCACCCTGGAGGAGGATTCCGACCTCCGCGCCCTGATGGACATCATCGCCCGCAACTGGGCGAGCCTGGAGTCTCAGCCCTTCTACCAGTGGGGCAATCGCCTGCTCCGCCAGGGTCGCCGCCTCAAGCAGTTCAATCCCGTTGGCAAGGCCCAGCAGAACGTCGCCCACCATTACGACCTTTCGGGCGTGCTCTACGACCACTTCCTCGACAGCGACCGCCAGTACTCCTGCGCCTACTTCACCCATCCGGACAACTCGCTGGAGCAGGCGCAGTACGACAAGAAGCAGCATCTTGCCGCAAAGCTCTATCTCACTCAGCCCGGTCTCAAGACGCTCGATATCGGCTCAGGCTGGGGCGGGCTGGGACTGTATCTCGCCAATGAGCTGGCCTGCGACGTCACCGGCGTCACGCTCTCGGTTGAACAGCACAAAATGAGCCAGGAACGCGCAGAAAAGCAGGGCCTGCAGGGCCGCTGCCGCTTCAAACTGGAAGACTACCGCAACGAAAACGGCCCCTACGACCGCATCGTGTCCGTCGGCATGTTCGAGCATGTGGGCAAACAGAACTATGATGAGTTCTTCTCAAAGCTGAAAGAGCTCCTGGCCGACGATGGTGTGTGCGTGCTGCACTCCATCGGCCGTTTGGACGAACCCTCGCCGATCAATCCCTTCATCCGCAAGTACATCTTCCCGGGCGCCGATATTCCCACGCTCTCCGAGGTGATGGCATCCGTTGAGCGCAGCGGGCTCTTCACCACCGACGTCGAAGTGCTGCGCCTGCACTACGCGGAGACACTGCGTCATTGGTACGAGCGCTTTCTGAAGACCCGCGCCCAAGTGGCGGAACTCTACGACGAACGCTTCTGCCGCATGTGGGAGATGTACCTGGCCGGCTGCGAAATGGGATTCCGCCACCAGGGCTTGGCGGTGTTCCAGATCCAGCTCACCAAGCGCCTGGAAACCCTGCCGCTCACACGCGACTACATTTTCGAATGGGAACGGGAGCGCAGCCGCGGTCAGGCCAAGGCGGCGGAATAGAGCGCCAATCGGCGTTGCACCTTCGACTCCGGTCTAGGGCACCACCGCGGTCGCTTCGACCTCGATCAAGGCGTCGGGCTCCGCCAGCCGGACCACCTGCACCAGTGTCATGGCCGGAAAGTGTCGGCCCAGGATCTCGCGATAGAGGCCTCCGAGATCGCGCTGGTTGGCTTCGTAGGCCGCGATGTCGGTCACGTACCAGGTGAGCCGCACCAGATGCTCCGGCGTCGCTTGCGCCTCGGCAAGAACCGCGACCACATTCTCCATAGCCAGACGGGACTGCCCCAGGAAATCCGGCGCCAGTTCCTGTCGGCTGTTCCACCCGATCTGTCCGCCCACGAACACCATGCGGCCTTGGGCTTCGATCCCGTTGGCATAGCCGCGCGGCTGCGGCCAGGTGGCGGGATGCAGAATGTTATGCGGGGTGGCGGCATCAGCCGTCATGGCAAAGACTCCGATAGTGATCGATGGCCTCGCGGATGTCCGCGGGCAGGGAAATCGCGCAGTGGCTTTCCAGGGAGGTGCAGACCAGCACAATCCGGGCCGCAAAGCGCGGATCCTTCTCCGCTCCCTGGGTCAAGATGAAGAGCGCAACCGAACTGCTACCGACCGCCTCCACCTGAAGCGTCATCTCAAGTGTCTCACCCAACATGCTGGGTTTGCGGAAATCACACTGCAGATGGACGGTCGGGAGGCCCAGGCCCTCGGTGAACCAATCCTCGACCAGGGAGTTGCAGAGGTCGAGATAGCGGGGATAGTAGACGATCCCCGCAGGATCGCAGTGGCTGAACCGCACGCGCCGATTACGCCTGAAGGCGGCGGCCGGCACCGGCGGGATGACAAGCCGCGCCGCTTGTGAACTCACGGTCCGATACCCCTGGCCTGAGCCCGCTCTCGTTCCAACTGGCGCAAGCGAAAGCGCTGCACCTTGCCAGTTTCCGTGCGCGGGAGATCCTCGATGAACTCGATGGCGCGGGGGTACTTGTAAGGCGCAATGCTTCGCTTGACGAACTCCTGCAGCTGTTTGACGAGCTCGCTCCCAGCATTCACGTCATCGTGCAAGACAATGAACGCCTTAACAATTGCCCCCCGATCCAGGTCGGGCGCGCCGACCACTGCGCATTCCTGCACTGCGGGGTGTGCCAACAGGGCTTCCTCCACCTCCGGCCCGGCGATGTTGTAGCCTGAGGAGATGATCATGTCGTCGTTGCGCGCCTGGAACCAGAAGTAGCCGTCTTCGTCAGCGCGGTAGCTGTCCCCGGTGACGTTCCATCCTCGCTGCACGTAGTCGCGCTGGCGCAGATCGGCGAGATAGCGACAGCCAGTGGGTCCGCGCACTGCCAGCCGCCCCACCTCTCCGGTCGGCACCTCCTGCCCCTCGTCGTCTATGACCTTGGCCTCGTAGCCCGGCACCGGCCGCCCGGTGGCGCCGGGCCGAATGGCATCGCCGGAGGCAGAAATGAAGATGTGCAGCATCTCGGTGGCGCCGATGCCATCGATCAGTCGCACGCCCGTGCGCTCCCCCACCGCTTCCCAGGTCGGTCGCGGCAAGGGCTCCCCGGCTGACACCCCGGCGCGCAGGCTGGTCACATCGTAGCCGTCCATGGCTTTGACCATGGCGCGCCAGGCCGTCGGTGCGGTGAAGCAGATGCTGGCCTTTCGCCCGGCAATCGCCTCGGCAAGCAGGGCTTCCGCCCCGGGCTTTTCCAGAAGCACCGTGGCAGCACCAACACGCAGGGGGAAGGTCAGCAACCCGCCCAGCCCAAAAGTGAAGGCCAGGGGCGGCGAGCCGCAGAAGATGTCGTCCGGCCGGGGCTGCAGGATGTGCCGGGAGAAGGTGTCGCAGATCGCCAGCACATCGCGATGGAAATGCATGGTTCCCTTGGGCTGGCCGGTGGTGCCCGAGGTGAAGGCGATCAGCGCCACATCCTCTGCGGCCGTATCGACAGCAGGAAAGTCTGCCGCCCGTCGCTGCATGCGCGAGTCCAAGGCCTCTTGTTCATCCGACTTCATCGCCAGGATGCGTCGCAGCACCGGCTGCATCGCCTGCGCCCGCTCCAGCTCCTCGAGCAAGCCGGCATCGCAGAGCGCAAAGCTCACCTGGGCCTTGTCGATCACCTTCGCGAGCTCTCCGGCACGCAGCAGCGGCATGGTGGTGACGGCAATGCCGCCGATGCGCATCACCGCCAGCCAGCAGGCGGCCAGCATGGGGGAATTGGGCGCGCGCAGCAGCACGCTGTTGCCGGGGACAAGGCCGAAATCCCCCACCAGGACCCGGGCGATGCGCTGCACCCGGTCGAGGGTTTCCGCATAGGTCCAGACGCCTGCACTGCCGATCAAACAGGGGCGCTCGGCAAACCCACTTTTGACCATGCGATCAAGGAGTTCTGCGCCACAGTTCAGGCGCTCGGGATAGGCCAGCTCAGGCAGCGTGAAGATGAGATCGGGCCAGGTGTCACGCGGCGGAAGGTTATCGCGGGCGAAGCTGTCGATATGAGCGGAGGCTGTCGGCATCGAATGAACTCCTCCCTTCACAAAGTCGCCCGACGCGTGAGAAAGCCATACGGGCGCAGCTGCCACAGCCTCAGCGCCCGCCTGCCTCAGACAGAAGCTGCCGGGCAATGATGATCTTCTGGACTTCGCTGGCCCCCTCGTAGATGCGCAGGGCACGAACCTCGCGATACAGCTCCTCGGCCTTGCTGCCGGCGATCAGCCCACGCCCGCCGAGCAGTTGCACCGCACCATCGACGACCTTCTGTGCTTCCTCAGTGGCAAAGAGTTTCGCCATGGCGGCCTCGCGGGTGACACGCTCCGCGCCGACGTCCTTGGCCCAGGCCGCGCGGTAGACCAGCAAGGCGGCAGCGTCGATCGCGGTTGCCATTTCCGCCAGCCGCCCCTGAGAGAGCTGCAGTTCCGCCAGAGGCTGGCCGAAAAGGCTGCGCCCACGCGCGTGCTCCAACGCCTCGTGGAAGGCCCTGCGGGCGAGCCCGAGAGCGGCCGCGCCCACCGTGGAGCGGAAGATATCCAGGGTCGCCATGGCGATGCGAAAGCCCTGCCCCGGCTGTCCCAGCAGGGCGTCGTCCCCCACGCGGCAGCCATCGAACTCGAGCCGCGCCAGGGGATGGGGCGCCGTCACCGCAATGCGCTCGGCAACCCTCAGCCCCGGCGCATCGGCCGGCACGATGAAGGCGGACAGGCCCTTTGCGCCCGGCGCCTCCTCGCTGCGGGCAAAAACCACGTAATGGCCGGCGATGCCGCCGTTCGAGATCCAGGTCTTGCAGCCGTCCAGCACCCAGCCGCCGCCCTCGCGGCGCGCCCGGGTGGCAGTTGCCGCGACATCGGAACCGGCGTCCGGCTCCGAAAGTGCGAAGGCCGCAAGGCTCCGGCCGGTCCGCACCGCGGGCAGCCAGCGTTGCTGCTGCTCGGCCGTGCCGAAGAGCAGGATCGGGCCGCTGCCCAGCCCCTGCATCGCGAAGGCGAAGTCGGCAAGACCGTGGTGCCGGGCCAGGGTCTCGCGCATGAGGCAAAGGCTGCGGACATCGAGCGTGCCCTGCCCGGCCCCTTGCGTCTCAGGCACGCACCATTTCAGCCAGCCAGCCTCACCCAGCGCCACCGCCAGACGCCGGCAGGTGCCGTCCAGGTCGCTCTCGGCATCCGCGAGCAAGGCCGGAAGTTGCGCCTCGGCCCAGTCATCGAGCCGCTCTGCCAACGCACGATGGCGGTCTTCGAAGAAGGGCCAGCCGAGAAAGCTGCGGTCGATCATGCTCAGTTGCCTTCGAACTTCGGCTTTTCCTTGCTAACGAAAGCCTCGTAGGCGCGCCGGAAGTCCTGGGTCTGCATGCAGATGGCCTGGGCCTGGGCTTCCGCCTCGATCGCCGCATCGATCCCCATATCCCACTCCTGATGCAGCATGCGCTTGGTCATGGCGTGGGCGAAGGTGGGTCCGTCGGCGAGGCGCCGGGCCTGCCCTAAGGCTTCACCCTCAAGCTCCTCCGGACTGCACAGGCGGTTGAAGAAGCCCCAACGCTCTGCCTCTTCGCCCGACATGGCGCGGCCGCTGTAGAGCAGCTCCGAAGCACGCCCCTGGCCGATGACCCGCGGCAGCATGGCACAGGCGCCCATGTCACAGCCGGCCAGCCCGACCCGCACGAACAGGAAAGCCACCTTGGCGTTTTCGGTGCCGTAGCGCAGGTCCGACGCCAGCGCGATGATTGCGCCCGCCCCGACACAAACGCCGTCAACAGCCGCCACGATGGGCTGCGGGCAGGCGCGCATGGCCTTCACCAGATCGCCGGTCATGCGGGTGAAACGCAGCAAGGCCGGCATGTCGCTTTCGACCAGCGGACCGATGATCTCATGAACGTCACCGCCGGAGCAGAAGTTGCCGCCGGCGCCGGAGACGACGACGCAGCGCACTTCGGGCGCATCGCCCAGGCGTCGGAAGAGATCGCGCAATTCGGCGTAGGATTCAAAGGTCAGCGGGTTCTTGCGATCCGGGCGGTTCAGGGTGATCTGCCCGACCCCGTCATCGAGCTCCCAGCGGAAATGCTCCGCGCGATAGTCGGCCAGGCTCATCCGCCATCCCTTTCCTCGACGCTGCTCTCGACCGTCTGCGCAACGGACTCGCGCAGGCGACCGAGAAGCCGGGTCAGATCGTTCATTTCTTCGGTGCTGAGCCCGCTGAAACACTCCGACACCCAGGCCTCATGCTCGGCCGCCATCTCGGCAAAGGCGTCCCGGCCCCTGGGCGTCAGGCGCACGATCTGCGAGCGGCGGTCGTGCTCGGCTGCCACACGGGTGACCCAGCCTTCAGTCAGCAGCCGCTCCGTGACCCCGGTGACATTGCCGTTGGACACCATCAGGCGCCGGCTGAGTTCGCCCATCGATAAACCATCCGGGGCGCGATCGAGCTGGGCCAGCAAGTCGAAGCGCGGCAGGGTGGCATCGAAGTGCGAGCGCAGGCGCGTGCGCAACTCGCCGCTGATCAGGTTGCTGCAGGCGAGCAGGCGCAGCCACAGCCGCAAGGCGGCCTTGCTGTCGCCGGGCGTGGACTCTGCCGCGGGCGCGCTATCCCTCTGCGACGCCAAGCTCATGTCACCTCTCCCCCCGCGACGACTATGGACTGTCCCGTGATGGCCTCACTGCCCGGACGGCAGAGCCACAGCACGGCGTTGGCGACCTCTTCCGGCTTGACCAATCGCCCTTGCGGGTTGGTCTTGGCGAAGTTTTCGCGCACGGACTCCCGGGAACGCCCGCTGGCCGCCTCGATGCGCGCAGCCGCCTCCTTGATGAGATCGGTGTCGGTGTAGCCGGGACAGACCGCGTTGATCGTGACACCGCTGCGCGCTGTCTCCAGCGCCAGCGCCCGTGTCAGACCGATGGCGCCGTGCTTGGCAGCCCCATAGGCGGCGACATAGGGATAGCCCTTCAGGCCCGCCGTGCTGGCTATGGTGACGATCCGTCCCCAGTCCCGCGCCAGCATGCCCGGCAAGACAGCCTGGCAGCAGCTGTAGACGGCGGTCAGGTTGACGGCGAGCATGGCGTCCCAGGTCGCGCGCTCCAGGCGTTCGAAGGGGCCGGAAGCCGCCGCTCCGGCATTGTTCACTAGGATGTCGATGGGGCCGAACTGCGCTTGCGCATCTGCAATCGCCGCGCCGATATCGCTGTCACTGGTCACATCAGCGGTCTGTACCGCGCAGGCTTCGCCCAACTCCGCGCGCAAGGCTTCGAGCGGCGCGCGCGCCCGCCCCACCAGGCTCACCCGCGCGCCGGCCGCCACCAGGCTGCGCGCTATGGCAGCGCCGATGCCGCGCCCGGCTCCGGTGACCAATGCGTGCTGCCCATCGAGCCCGCTCACCTCGCGCCTCCCTCGTAAAATGTGCCCTGTGAAAGCCGGCACACCGTCTTGTCTCAATTGTTTTAAGCTTAAAATAATCGTCGCAGGCCCACAAGCCTTCCTTGACGCCGCCCCCGCGCCTCAGTCTGCTGCGACGGTCATCGTCGCGAAGGAGCATCCAGGCCGGTGCAAATATTTGTTGCAGTGATCGAGTTCTTTCTCGCCCGGCCGGCCATTTCCCACGGCGTGATTGCCCTTCTGATCATGGCGGCCGTTCTGCTCGTGACCCGGCCATTGCGCGTCGCGAACGCACACTGGATCGGTGCTGCCCTCGCCGTCGGCTTCTATTGGGGCCGGGAGAAGCGCGATCATGAAAACCGGCTCGATGCCCCGATGGCCGAAGTCTGGTATCAGGGGTGGGCACCCTGGGAATGGAACGCAAAGGACCAGGAGGGCTTTCTCTGGGCCTTCCTCGCCTGCCTTCTGCTCGCGCTGGTGCTGCACTTCGGCCGGCGTCGTTGAGCCCGTAAAGCGGGAAGTGGTCGCCGCGCCATGATGCCGCCATGCTGGTGCAGCAGCTTGGCCTTTCGAATCACGAGAACCAATCATTAAGAGGACTGCCGCCGATGTTTCGCACAACGCTCGCAGGCGCCCTTCTCACCGCAAGCCTTCTGACTGCCGCCGTCGCCGCACCGCCCGTCCTGGCGCAGGAAACGATAGAACTGCGCGAAAGAGCCGACATCGTCGACGTGCAGGAGCGTCTGGCCAACCTGGGCTGGTACCACGGCGCCATCGACGGGATCGTGGGCTCCGGGACACTTTCAGCCGCCAACGCCTACCGACGCGCGGCCGGAATTGCCACGTCCCAGCGAATCGACAAGGAGCTGCAGCTCCAGCTGCACTTCATCAATTCCGACCTCCGCCGTGGCACCACCACAGCCGTTCAACGCGACCCCGAAGTGCGGCGTGCGCAGGAGATGCTCAAGCTCCTCGGCTACTATCGTGCAGGCGTCGATGGCATTTCCGGTCCGCAGACACGCGAGGCCGTCACATCCTTCCGCAGAGACCAGGGGATCGCGGGAGGAACCGGTGTTGACCGGCAGCTGCTCGACGCCCTGGACGAGGAGCTTGTGCGCCAGGGCCGCATCTGATTTCGCGACCTTGAATGGCCGCGCGACTCCGGCTTGAGCCACCGCTGGCCCTGTGCTAACGCCACGCCCAGCCGGCTTGCCCCATCGCGCGGCGGGGTAAGTGTTCGCGTGTCGAGTGCCGGGCCTTGTTCAGGGGGAGATGCGGCTTGATCCAGGTGGAGCACCTGTCGAAGTCCTTTGGTGGATTGCGGGCGGTCAGTGACTGTTCCTTCACCCTGGAGGAAGGCGCGATCACCGGACTGATCGGGCCCAACGGTGCGGGCAAGACCACGGTGTTCAACATGATTGCCGGCTTCATCAAGCCGAGCGGTGGCCGGATCCTGTTCAAGGGACAGGATGTGACCGGCTTCTCCCCCGAGCGGTTGTTCAGCCTCGGAATCGTCCGCACCTTCCAGATCCCCCACGAATTCTCTCGCATGACAGTGCTCGAGAACCTGATGCTGGTTCCGCCGCAGCAATCGGGAGAGAGTCTCTTTGCCTCCTGGCTACGCTGGGGCGCGGTCCGACGGGAGGAGCGCGATGTTCGCCGCAAGGGCGAAGAGGTGCTGGAGTTCCTGGAACTCACACACGTCCGTGACGAACTCGCCGGCAATCTCTCGGGCGGGCAGAAGAAGTTGCTCGAACTGGGGCGTACCATGATGACCGACGCCAAGCTCGTACTGCTCGACGAGCCGGCGGCCGGGGTGAACCGCACGCTCATGGGCAAGCTCGCCCGCATGATCCAGCAGCTCCACTGCGAGCGTGGCTACAGCTTCTGCATCATCGAGCACGACATGGACCTGATCGCCGAACTCTGTCACCCGGTGATCGTGCTTGCGGAGGGCCGGGTGCTCACACAAGGCTCCATGGACAGCATCCGCCGCGACGAGCGTGTGCTGGAAGCCTATCTCGGTCACAGCGGCGCCCACGAAACGGAGGGCGCGGCGTGAGCCTCCTGTCCATGGAAAAGATCACGGGCGGCTACGGCGAGGCCGACATTCTGCATGACGTCACCCTGCGGGTCGATGCGGGGGAGATCGTGGTCATCGTCGGGCCCAACGGTGCGGGCAAGTCCACCGCCATGAAGGCCATCTTCGGCCTGCTCAAACTTCGATCAGGACAGATCCTCTTCGACGGGCAGGACATCACCAACTGGAAGCCCGACCGCGTCGTGCGCCGGGGCATCTGCTTCGTGCCGCAGTCCGACAACGTTTTCCCCACCCTGACGGTGCAGGAAAACCTCGAGATGGGTGCCTTCGTCCGCGACGATGATATCCGCCCGGCCATGCAGCGGGTGTTCGAACTCTTCCCGCCCCTACGCGAAAAACGGCGCCAGGCGGCCGGCACCCTCTCCGGCGGTCAGCGCCAGATGGTGGCGATGGGCCGCGCGCTGATGCTCGATCCGAAGCTGCTGCTCCTGGACGAACCCACGGCCGGACTGTCGCCGATCTTCATCGACCAGATCTTCGAGATCGTGAAGCAGGTCAACGCAGCCGGCATCGGCATCCTGATGGTGGAACAGAACGCCAAGCAGGCACTCGCCATCGCCAACCGGGGCTATGTCATGGCCCAGGGCGCCAATCGCCACGAGGGCACGGGCCAGGAGCTGCTCGCCGACCGCGAGGTCGCCGAAATGTTCCTGGGCGGCTGAAGGAAGAGACGACAATGGATATCCTGCAGCTGCTGATTTACGGGATCGTGCTGGGCGGTGTGATCGCGCTCGGCGCCATCGGCGTGTCCCTTACCTTCGGCATTCTCGGTTTCGCCAACTTCTCCCACGGCGACCTGATGAGCACCGGCGCCTATATCGCGCTGATCTTCTTCACCACGCTCGCCTGGCCGCTGTGGATCGCCCTGCCCATTGCCATGATCGCCACGGCGGCGCTGGCACTGGCCATCGACCGATCGCTCTATCGCTGGTTCCGAACACGACAACCGGTGATCCTCCTGATCTCCTCCTTCGGCGTTGCGCTCATCCTGCGCTCGCTGGTGCAGATGATCTGGGGCCCGGACACCATCACCTACCAGGCCGGCATCCAGATGCCCTACCGCGTCGCCGGCCTGCGCATCCGCCCCGACCAGATCACCATCCTGCTCTGCACAGTCGTCCTAGTGCTCGCCGTGCACCTCTTCCTGCAGCGGACCAAGATGGGCAAGGCCATGCGCGCCATGGCCGACAACCCCAACCTCGCGCGCCTGTCGGGCATCGATACGGAGCGCGTGGTGCTCTGGACCTGGGTGCTCGGCGGCGGGCTCGCGGGTGCTGCCGGCGTCTTCCTGGGCCTCGACACCCGGCTACACCCGGAAATGGGCTGGACGCTGCTGCTGCCGATCTTTGCGGCCGCCATCCTGGGCGGCATCGGCAAGCCCTATGGCGCCATCGTGGGCGGTCTGGTGATCGGCATCGTCCAGGAGATGTCGACGCTGGTCATTGCCGCCGCCTACAAGCCTGCGATTGCCTTTGCCATTCTCGTGGTCATGCTGATCGTGCGGCCGACCGGCCTCTTCTCCGGCAGGAGCACCGTGTGATGGAACTGGCCGGACTGCTCACCTACGGAATCTTTTTCCTGACGCTGGTCGGGATCTACGGTCTGCTGGCACTCGGCCTCAACGTCCAGTGGGGCTATGCCGGCATGCTGAACATCGGTGTGGCCGCCTTCTTCACGGTTGGCGCCTACACCAGCGCGATCATCACAACGGCTGAGAGCAGCGGCCACCTCGGCGGTTTCGGCCTTCCCTTTCCTGTCGGCCTGGCGGCGGCCATGCTCTTGTCGGGCATTCTTGCCCTGGGTGTGGGACTGATCACCCTACGCCTGCGCTCGGACTACCTGGCCATTGCCTCGATCGGCATTGCGGAGATCGTGCGCCTAACCCTGAAGAACGAAGGCTGGCTGACGGGGGGTGTGCGGGGCATGGCCGGCATTCCTCGCCCGTTGGCGGGCCTCATTCCCGGCTACGACGCCACCCTCTACCTGCTGCTGGTGCTTGCCTTCGTCGCGGCCGTCTACTGGGCCAACGAGCGGGCCTGGCGCTCACCCTGGGGCCGCGTGCTGCGGGCAATCCGTGAGAACGAAGCTGCGGCGCGGGCCATGGGCAAGAACGCATTGCTCTTCCGGCTCCAGGCCTTCGTGCTGGGCGCCGTGGTCATGGGACTGGCCGGGGCGCTCTACGCCCACTTCGTGCGCTTCATCAGCCCGGAAGCCTTCAACCCCTTGTTCGCGACCTTCCTGATCTGGGTGATGTTGATCGCCGGCGGCAGCGGCAACAACCGAGGCGCCCTGCTCGGCGCCTTCGTGATCTGGATTGTTTGGTCGGCGACGGAGATCTTCGTCACCCGCCTGCCGGAGGATCTGGTGACCCGTGCCGGCGCGCTGCGGGTGCTGCTGATCGGCATCCTGCTGCAGGTCATCCTGCTGGCTCGCCCCCAAGGTATCCTGCCGGAGCGCCCGCCCCGTCCCGAAAGGCACGAGTGAACCGAAGGGCCGTTGCGGCGTAAACGGCTGCTATAGCGCGCGGGCGTGCCCCTTGGTCTCGGGCTGGAGATAGCGGTCGAAGGCCGCAGCCGCCACACGCACCAGCGGCCGGCCCGCCGGCAACACCCGCACCCGCGCGCCCTGCAACTCGACCAGTCCTTCCGCGATCAGGGGCGCGAGACGGGCCAGAGACGGCGCGAAAGCCTGCGCACCGCCGTGCTCACTCAGATCCACCTCGAAGTGGCACATCAGGCTTTCGATGACGGCACGCTCGCGCCGGTCGGCCTCGTCCACTTCCAGGCCGCGCGCCACCGGCAGGTGGCCCTGCTCGATCGACTGGCGGTAAGTCGGCATGTCGGTGGTGTTCTGGATGTAGCCCTGCGGCAATGTTCCGATCGCTGAAGCACCGAGCCCGAGCAATATGGGCGCCTCGTCAACGGTATAGCCCTGGAAGTTGCGATGGAGCTTGCCGCGGGAGTGGGACAGGGCCAGCGGATCGTCCGGTCGGGCAAAGTGATCCAGCCCGATGCGGCAATAGCCCGCCTCACCCAGGCGTGCCGCCACGGCCTCTGACTGCGCCAGGCGGGCCGCCTCGTCCGGCCGCGCATCTTCCGGCAAGAGGCGCTGGTGGCGCTTCAGGTGCGGCACGTGGGCATAGCCGAAGAGTGCAAGCCGGTCGGGCTGCAGGGTTAGGATGGTCTCGGCCGTCTGCAGGACGCTCGCCACGCTCTGATGCGGCAGGCCGTACATCAGATCCAGGTTGATGCCACCCACACCCGCCGCACGCAGCCGATCGACGGCGCTCTGCACCACCGCAAAAGGCTGGATGCGGTTGATGGCGCGTTGGACCTGCGGATTGAGATCCTGCACGCCGACGCTGGCCCGGGTCACGCCAAGCCGCAAAAAGGCTGCGATCACCGCATCGTCCAGGCCGCGCGGGTCGATCTCCACGGCGATCTCGGCATCCGAGGTCGGCTGAAAGGAACCCTGTATTGCGGCCGCGATGCGATCAATCTCCGCAGGTGGCAGCAGGCTTGGCGACCCGCCGCCGAAGTGGAGATGTGCCAGCGGCCGCTTGTCCCCGCCCAAGGCTTCCGTCAGCAGATCGAACTCGCGCAGCAGCAGGTCCACATAGGCCGTGACCGGTCGCAAGGTCTGGATCACCCGGGTGTGACAGCCACAGAACCAACAGAGCGTGTCGCAAAAGGGGATGTGCAGGTAGAGCGATAGCGGAGCGTCCGCCGGCAGAGCCTGCAGCCAGGTGCGGTAATGATCGGCGGTGACGCCGGGATGAAAGTGCGGCGCGGTGGGGTAGCTGGTGTAGCGGGGCACCGGCCGGCTGTGCTTGAGTAGGCGTGCGCTTTGCATGGGGGTATTAAAGCGCGGGCCGGCGCGCGGGACTTTGATCTGCGACAAAGACCTGCGAGATCACAGCGTTGGCCGAGGCCACCATGTCCTTGATCGGGGCCTGTTCACAAGGGGGATAAACTGACCATGCTGCGCCTGCTTCTCCTAGTTTCCGTGCTGCTGATCGGGCTCTCGCCACAGACACAGCTGCGTGCCGGCGACATGGGCGAGCGCGAGCCCTTGCGCCTGGTGATTGTGCACGTCAGCGACCTTGACCGCATCGAAGCCCGAGGCGGCCGCGGCGGCCTGGCCAAGCTCGCCAGTCTGGTCGGCACCATTCGCTCGGAACATGCGCATGTGCTGCTAACCCATGGAGGCGACGCGATTTCCCCCTCGGTTCTGAGCAACTTCGATCAGGGCGCTCACATGATCGACCTGCTGAACCGACTGGACCTCGATCTCTTCGTTCTGGGCAATCACGAGTTCGATTTCGGCCAAGCGGTGACACTGGAACGGGTGGCGGAAGCGGACTTTCCAGTGCTCGGCAGCAATCTGCGCCGAAGCGACGGCACGAGGCTCCCAGGCGTCGAGGAAGAGGTCATGCTCGAGATCGCCGGCTGGCGGATCGGTGTGCTGGGCCTGCTCACACCGCAGACCCTCACCAGTTCCAGCCCCGGTGACATGGCGTTCACCCCGGAGGTCGATGCCGCCGCGGAACGAGCCGCCGCACTGCGCGCAGAAGGCGCGGATCTGGTCGTAGCGCTGGTGCACAGCGGCTACGAAGTCGACACGGCCTTGGTGCGGCAAGGCGCAGTGGATCTGGTGTTGGGGGGCCATGATCACCTGCAGCACCTGCTCTGGCCCACCAACGGCACCGCGTTTGTCGAGGCCGGCGCACAGGCGAACCACGTCGCCGTCATCGAGCTCCTGCTTCAGCAAGGTGAGGACGGCGTCACCGACTGGTCAGCGCAGTTTCGCTTTCTCGACACCCTGGAGGTCAGGCCCGACCCGGACATGCAGGCCGCAGTCCAGGGCTATCTGGCCGACGTCGAAGAGGCGTTGAGCCACCCACTCGCGACCACGGAGGTGGCCCTGGACACCCGCGGCAGCAGTTTGCGCAGCGAGGAGAATGCTTTCGGCAACCTGATCGCGGACGCCTTCAGGGGCGCCACGGGCGCAGATGCGGCCATTCAGAACGCCGGTGGCATCCGCGGGCATCGTCACTACGCCAAGGGCAGCGTGCTGACCAAAGGCGACGTGATCGCGGAATTGCCCTTCCAGAATCGTGTCGTGCTGCTTGAAGCGGACGGCGAAACCCTTTGGCAAACCATTGAGCACGGCCTCGCCGCCGTGGAGCAGCGATCCGGCCGCTTCCCGCAAGTCTCCGGCCTGTCGATTGTCTACGATCCGCAGCGACCGCCAGGCGAGCGTCTTCTGGAACTGCACGTCCAGGATCAACCGCTCGATCCGGATGCCCTCTATCACCTTGCGGTGAATGGCTTCAATGCAGACGGGGGTGATGGCTACGAGATGCTGACGGACTTGCCGCGGCTTTCACACTCGGCAGAAGGCCTCTCCGACACCGCGGTGCTCATGCGCCACCTGGAGCAAGCCGGGCGCATCGCACCCCAGGTAGAAGGCCGCATAACGGTTCAATAAACGAATCGGGCCGCCCTTTATTGAGCGGCCCGATCGAAACTAACTCAGGTATCCGGGTCAGGTATCGAGGAAGGAGCGAAGCTTCCGGCTGCGGCTCGGGTGCTTGAGCTTGCGCAGCGCCTTGGCCTCGATCTGACGGATGCGCTCGCGCGTCACCGAGAACTGCTGGCCGACCTCTTCGAGGGTGTGGTCGGTGTTCATGCCGATGCCGAAGCGCATGCGCAGCACGCGCTCCTCGCGCGCGGTGAGGCTGGCCAGAACCCGCGTGGTGGTTTCGCGCAGGTTGGACTGGATCGCGGAATCGATCGGAATGACCGCGTTCTTGTCCTCGATGAAATCGCCGAGGTGACTGTCCTCCTCGTCGCCGATCGGGGTCTCGAGCGAGATCGGCTCCTTGGCGATCTTGAGCACCTTGCGCACCTTGTCGAGCGGCATGACCAGACGCTCGGCCAGTTCTTCCGGCGTGGGCTCGCGGCCGATCTCGTGCATCATCTGGCGGCTCGTGCGCACCAGCTTGTTGATCGTCTCGATCATGTGCACCGGGATGCGGATGGTGCGCGCCTGATCGGCGATGGAGCGGGTTATGGCCTGCCGGATCCACCAGGTGGCATAGGTCGAGAACTTGTAGCCGCGCCGGTACTCGAACTTGTCGACGGCCTTCATCAAGCCGATGTTGCCTTCCTGGATCAGATCCAGGAACTGCAGACCGCGGTTCGTGTACTTCTTGGCGATGGAGATCACGAGGCGCAGGTTCGCCTCGACCATTTCGGTCTTGGCCTTGGTCGCTTCGCGCTCACCCGACTTGACCGTGGTGACGATGCGCCGGAACTCAGTGATCGGCAGGCCGGTCAATTCCGCGATGCGCGCAATCTCGGCACGCAGGCGGGCGATCTCTTCCCCATCCTTCTTGACGAAGTTGCCCCAGGCCTTGCTCAGGTCGGCGACATTGGTCATCCAATTGGGGTCAAGTTCCTGGCCGTAATAGTTCTGCAGGAAGCTCTGACGCTGCACCCGGTGCCGCTCGGCCAGCCGCAGCAGGCGGCCTTCATAGCCCATGAGCTGTTTGTTGTGGGCGTAGAGCTGCTCCACCAGCTCCTCGATGCGCGCGTTGTTGAGATGGACGTCCTCCATCTCGCGCACCAGAGCCTTGCGCAGGGAATTGTACTGCTTCTCCAGGCGAGGGGGCAGTTCCTCACCCTTCTGGAGCGCAGTCAGGCGCTTTTCCTGTGCCTTGGCCAGCTTCTTGAAAGTCTGGTCGATCCGCTCGAAGGTTTCGAGCACCTGCGGCAGGAGCTGCTGCTCCATGGCCGAGAGGGAGAGGCTGCTTTCCTCCTCTTCCTCCTCGTCATCGCCGCCTTCGCTCTCACCCTCAGCGGTTTCGGCTTTGCCGTCGACCGGCGCCTTCGCAGCGGCAGGATCGGCAGCAGGATCGGCGGCGCCATTCGTGGGAGCCGCAGCCTCGCCCTCGGGCGCAGCGCTGGTATCTGCCGCCGGTGTCGCCGGTGTCGCCGCAGCAGCGCCGTCCGGGCCGGCGCCATAGGTGGCGTCGAGATCGATGATCTCGCGCAGCAGCATCTCGCTGTTCTGCAGCGCGTCGTGCCACATGAGCAGCGCCCGGATGGTCATCGGGCTCTCGCAGAGGCCGCCGATCATCTTTTCGCGGCCGGCCTCGATCCGCTTGGCGATGGCGATTTCGCCTTCACGGCTCAGCAGCTCGACCGATCCCATTTCCCGCAGATACATGCGCACGGGATCATCGGTGCGGCCGACGTCGTCGTCGTTCAGGTTGCCACTTGCAGCAACGCCTTCTTCGTCCTCTTCCGCCTCGGCTTCGGCTGGAGCGGCAGCTTCCTCGGCTTCCTCGCTCTCGATGACGCTGATGCCCATCTCCGAGAGTGTGGCCATGACGTCTTCGATCTGCTCGGAAGAGACCTGGTCCGTGGGCAGAACCTGATTCAGCTCATCATAAGTGACATAGCCGCGCTCCTTGGCGCGGGCCATCATTCGCTTGACGGCCGCCTGGGTCTTGTCGCCCAGCGCGCCTTCCGGCGCGTCCTCGCGGCCCTCGGTCTCTTCGGTGCTCTCGCTCGCCTTGCTCGCCATTCCGTCCTCGCACATAGATCGGGCACCGTGCCATGCCCGCCGCATGACCAGCCCGATTGCCCCTCAAGATTTGCGTCGCTGTTGTCGAAGCGCGCCTGCTTTGGCAGGTGCTGCCTGGGCGACATCCAACTGCCGATACCTGTGTCGATCGCGCAGTATTCGAAGACGTCCTAGCCTGTTACAGCGTCGCTCCTCGACCCTCTGTTTCATCCGCGCCTGTCACGACCCGCTCAAGCCAGTAGGCAAACCGCGCTTCCGCTTCGAGTGGAACAGCGTCCAGGCGGAGTGTGGGTTCGTGAATCGTCAATGCAGTGCCAAACAGGCGATCCAGCAACTCAGAAAAGCCCTGGCCGCGTAGGTGGCATTCAAGTGTATCACTGTCAAGGTCCGGCGCTTCTGCCAGCGCGTCTACCAAAGCCCGCCGCAGTGCCTCCAGTTCCCGGTCATCGAGCGCCGGGCGGGCCAGTTCCTCAAGATTGCTTATCGCCAGATGGGGATGGCGGACGGCCAGGGCCAGGAGAATCTGCACCGGCCGCCGCTTCAGGCCCGCCACGAGCGGCTTGGTTCCGACCGTGCTGCGCTGTGCCGGGCGCTGACCTCTGCCGGGGCGCCCGCGCTGACCGCTCCGTCCACTACCTGCCCCGCGGCGGGCACGCATCAGGCCGAAGTAGCGATCGAGCAGCGCCGTGCGATAGGCGGCCTGCACGCTGCGGTCCCCGATCTGTTGCACCTGCTCCATCACCGCCTGGCGCAAGGCCGCCTGGCGCTCCGGCGTGTCCAGGGAGCGTCCGGCCAGCAGCCCCTCCCATAGGATGGTTTCCAGCGGGCGCGCAGCCTGCAAAAGCGCCTGCAAGGCAGCCGGTCCGGCATTGGTCACCAGGGAGTCGGGATCCTCGCCCTGCGGCAGGGTGATGAACTGCAGGCTGCAACCGGGCCGCAGCAATGGCAGGGCGCGCTCTGTCACCCGCTGCGCCGCCCGCTGACCGGCTGCATCACCGTCAAGGCAGATCACGGGTTCTGGCGCCATGCGCCAGAGCTCCTGAAGCTGATCCTCCGTCACGGCCGTGCCGAGCGGCGCGACGCAGCCCGGAAAACCGGCCTGGGCCAGGGCAATCACGTCCATGTAGCCCTCGACCACGAGCAGAGGCGCTCCGTCGGCGGCGGCACGGCGGGCGTGATGCAGGTTGTAGAGCACCCGCCCCTTGTCGAAGAGCGGTGTATCAGGTGAGTTGAGGTACTTCGCTCTGGCATCGCTTGAAAGCGCTCGGCCGCCGAAAGCAATCACCCGGCCCTGGCGGTCCGTGATGGGAAAAATCACCCGGCCGAAGAAGTAGTCACGCAGCTCACCACCTTCTTCCGGTTGCTTCAGCAGACCGGCTTCCACGAGCTGGGAATCCTTGATGCCTTGGGCTTTCAGCGCAGCCCGGAGAACCCCGCGCTGACCAGGAGCGTATCCCAGGCGAAAGCGCCCGATGGTCTCCGGCGACAGTGCGCGCCCTTCGAGATAGCGGCGCGCCTCGCTGCCGCTGGAAACCGCCAGCTGCTGCTCGAACCAGAGACAGGCCTTTTCCAGCACCTCATAAAGCGTGGCGCGGCGCGCAGCGGCCTGGCGGGCCTGGGGCGTGCGCTCGGGCATGGGAATGCCGGCCTGCTCAGCCAGGCGCTCGAGCGCTTCGGGATAGCTGAGGTTCTCCCAGCGCATGACCCAGCCGATGACATCGCCATGCGCACCGCAGCCGAAGCAGTGGAAGAACTGCTTGTCGTCATTCACCGTGAAGGAGGGCGACTTTTCGTTGTGGAAGGGACAAAGGCCGGTGAACTCTCGGCCCCGACGCTGCAAGCGCACCTGCCGTCCCACCAATTCGGAGACGGCAATGGCATCGCGCAGTTGCTCGGGGAACCCGTCGCCGGTGGACATCGGCCTTTTGTCGCTCCTCACCTCATGCCAGGCGCTGCTTGACCATCTGGCTTGCCTTGGCGAATTCCATGCGCCCGGCATAGCGTTCCTTCAGCAAGGCCATGACGCGGCCCATATCCTTGATCGACTGCGCTTCCACCTCCGCGATGGCCTGCTCGACAGCCGCCTCGGTTTCCGCGCCGCTCAATCCCTGGGGCAGGAAACGCTCGACGACGGCAATCTCCGCCTCTTCCCTGGCAACGAGATCCTCACGACCGGCTTTCTCGTATAGAACAATGGCTTCCCGGCGCTGCTTAACCATCTTTTGCAGTATTTCGAGGATCTCCTGGTCGTCGATCCCGTCCGCGTTCCCGCTGCTGCGCGCCTGGATATCCCGGTCCTTCAGGGCAGCCAGGATGAGGCGCACTGTGGCCAGCGCCTGCTGGTCCTTCGCTTTCATCGCCCCCTTCAGAGCGTCGTTCAGCTCACTGCGCAACATCGGCGCCTTCTCCTTATTGTCAAAGCATAGGTCAGCGCTGAAGCCCACTGCCAGGCTCCCATGAACTTGCGGCCGATCTCTTCGGGAACCGCCACGATCCGTTATTGCCGGGTCCGGGCATTCGCTTGACCACCCTGCCTGCATACCATACATCACGCTCAAGGCTGGCCGACCACCCGTAACGGGACCGCCCTATATAGGAAGCGGGCCCGCCAGCGCAACCTCCGGCCGGCTGCCTGCGCTTTCCCCTCGAGAAGGTGTGACATGAACGAGCTCGCCAAGTCCGCGTCCCCGAGCACCGAGCCCGGGGCTCCCCTTTCCGCGCCTGAAGGTGCCACGGCTGCCCTGGTGCTGGCCGACGGCAGTCTTTTCTGGGGTCAGGGATTGGGTGCAGCGCGACGCAGTGTCGGCGAGGTCTGCTTCAACACCTCCATGACCGGCTACCAGGAGATCGTAACCGACCCCTCCTATGCCGGCCAGATCATCACCTTTACCTTTCCGCATATCGGAATCGTCGGCACCAACCCCGAAGACATAGAGACCATTACCCCGGCGGCACGCGGTGTCGTCCTGCGCGCCGCTGTAACCGACCCGGCCAACTGGCGCGCGGCGCAGCATCTCGATGCCTGGCTGGCCGGACATGGCCTGCCAGGAATTTCGGGCGTGGACACCCGGGCCCTGACCCGGCGCATCCGCACACTCGGCGCCCCTCATGCAACACTGGTTCATGCACCCGACGGGCGCTTCGATATCCCGGCGCTGCGCGCGGAAGCGGCAGCCTGGCCGGGTCTGGAAGGCATGGATCTGGCCAAGGAGGTGAGCTGCGGTCAGAGCTACCGCTGGGACGAAACTGCCTGGCAGCTGGGACAGGGCTACGGCCGGCTGGAGAACCCGAAGTATCGCGTCGTTGCCGTCGACTTCGGCGCCAAGCGCAACATCCTGCGCTGCCTGGCCAATCTGGGTTGCGCGGTGACCGTGGTTCCCGCCGAAACCAGTGCCGAAGAGATCCTTCAGCATGAGCCCGATGGCGTTTTTCTCGCCAACGGACCGGGCGACCCGGCCGCCACGGGGCGCTACGCCATTCCTACCATTCAGAAGCTCCTTGAGAACAAGGCGCTGCCGATCTTCGGCATCTGCCTCGGGCATCAACTCCTCGCCCGCGCCTTGGGCGCCGAGACGGAAAAGATGCACCTGGGCCATCGCGGCGCCAACCATCCCGTGAAGGACCTGGAAACCGGCAAGGTGGAGATCACGAGCCAGAACCACGGTTTCGTGGTCAAGAGCGACTCGCTGCCGGCCGACGTGGAAGTCACCCATGTCAGCCTGTTCGATGGCTCCAACGAGGGCATCCGACTCAAGAACCGGCCGGTGTTTTCGGTCCAGTACCACCCGGAGGCCTCCCCCGGCCCTCAGGACAGCCACTACCTCTTCGAACGCTTCGTCGACAACATCGCCCGCGCCAAGGCAGGCTGAGCCCCCTACTTGGCACGCGGGTGCGCCTGGACGTAAACAGCCGACAAGCGCGACATGTCCACTGCGGTATAGCGCTGGGTGGTGGATAGCGAAGCGTGACCAAGCAGATCCTGCACTGCGCGCAGGTCTCCCCCACCCGACAAGAGGTGCGTGGCGAAGGAATGACGCAGGGCGTGCGGCGTGGCGCCCTCAGGCAGTCCCAGCAGGCCGCGCAAATGCTGGACCCGTGACTGAATGGCGCGCGCCCGCAAGGGACCGCCCCGTACGGCACGGAACAGGGCTTCCTGCCCGCGCAGTTCGAAGGGACAGGCCGCTCGGTAGTCGTCAATCGCCTCGATAACCAGGGGCAGCAGCGGCACCTGGCGCTGCCTGCGCCCCTTGCCGGTGACCACAAGAACCTCCTGCCCGGCCGCGGGCGCGTCGGCCACTGACAGCGACAGGGCCTCGCCAATGCGCAAGCCGCAGCCGTAGAGCAGCAGCAGCACCGCGCCGTCCCGCTTGGCAATCCACGGGCGGTGGTCGAGTTCACCCACGCTTTCCACGGCCATCCGGGCGTCCTCAGGACTGAGGGCGCGGGGAAGGGCTGCAGGCTTCTTGGGCGTGCGAACCAGGGCGATTGCGGCATTCTCGAAGTGGTGATGCCGCGCGGCCCAGGCGAAGAAAGTGCGGATTGCAGAGAGCGCACGCGCCGTCGAACTGGCGCTCAGACCCTTGGCAGCGCGTTTGGCCAGCCAGGCCCGGAAATCACCCAGCTTCAGATCGCGCAGCAGCTTTCCCGTGGGCAAATCACCCTGGTGTTCGGCGACAAAGGCCAGGAAACCGGAAAGGTCGCGGATGTAGGCGTCCAGGGTATGGGGCGACAGGCGTCTTTCGCTGTCGAGCCAAGCCAACCAGGCGGCGATGACGGCCTGCAGGTTCTCGTCGGCCTGGAAGCCGACTACTCTGGCAGTTCCAGCCATGCCCGGATCAGGTGTTCGAGGCAGCGCGCCAGGAACTGCAGCAGCTCGGTGCCCTGCCCTTCCGCAAAGTGCTCCGGGTCGCGCGCGCCCAGCGCCAGGATCGCCGGCGGCGTTGCCGCGCTGACCTCGATGCGCAACAGCGCATCCGAAGCGACCAGGCCTGCTGCCGACCCGAAGATCGCGGGGTCTCCCTCGATGTGGCTGCGCAAGCCGGCGGGGCTATTTGGACCCAGCAACTGGGCCACACTCCCCGGCTGCAGGCTGCGCACTCCGTGCAGGCGCACCGGCGGCGACCCGTCGTCGCTACGTTCGACGCAGAGATAAACGGCATCCACATCGAGCAGCAGCGGCAGGTCGGTGCCGATGGTCTCCATGAGGTGCTCGAAGGAGCGCGCTGCCAGCAGCACCTGCACCGCATCGTGGATCCGGCCCTGGATGACGGCGTTGATGCGGCCGTTGGCGATCAATTCGTCGCAAAGGCTGCGCAGGCGCTCCGCCTCCTGCCGCCAGCGCACCACCATGGCCTGCTGCAGATCCACCACCCCGCGGCCCGCATCGACGAGATCGCCACGGGCCGGCGGGGCCAGCACATCGAGCAACTCCGGATGCTCCGCCAGGAACTCCGGATGGCGACGCAGGTAGCCGGCCACCAGATCGGCATTCAGCGCGGTCGGCCGAGCGGCATCGGCGACCGCGTCTTCGATCTTGGCGTCTGGGGCTGCGTCGCGCTGTTTGCTCATGCCAGCTACAGTATGCTCTGTCCGGTCTTGGCCCAATCGGCCAGGAAAGCCTCGAGGCCGCGATCGGTCAGCGGGTGCTTGAAGAGCGCGCGCAGCACGGCCGGCGGCAAAGTGGCCACGTCGGCGCCAATCTTCGCGGCCTGGACCACATGGTTCGGCCCGCGCACGGAGGCAACCAGCACCTCGGTCGAGTACTCGGGATAGTTGGCGTAGATCTGTACGATATCGGCGATCAGATCCATGCCGTCCGTGCCGATGTCGTCGAGCCGGCCCACGAAGGGGGAGATGAAGGTCGCACCCGCCTTGGCGGCCAGCAGTGCCTGCGCGGCAGAGAAGCACAGGGTCACATTCACCTGAACGCCCTCGTCGGCCAGCGCCTTGCAGGTCTTCAGTCCATCGGGGGTCAGCGGCACCTTGACGCAGACATTGTCCGCCAGCGCGGCCAGCTTCCGGCCCTCAGCCAGCATGGTCGCATGATCGGTCGCGGTGACCTCTGCCGAAACCGGACCCGCGACAATACCGCAAATCTCTTCGACCACTTCCAGGAAGGAACGGCCGGTCTTGGCGATGAGCGAGGGGTTGGTGGTGATGCCGTCCACCAGGCCGGTTGCCGCCAAATCCTTGATCTCGGCAACGTCGGCGGTATCGACAAAAAACTTCATGGCTGATCATGCTCCCGGGTCGGCCGTGGCTCAGTGAAGGAATTGCGCGCGGTTTAGAGCCTCCCCTCCCTCGCGTCCAGAGCATAACAGATTCGCCGCCCCTTGGCTGCGGCGGCGAACCGGCCTATCCCCTGGGCACGGGAAAGCCGGAAAGTGTCAAAGGCAGCAATGTGCAGTCATGCCCAGAGTACGGTCGGCACCAGTGAGGCCGAAATCGAGCGTGTGAGGGTACTGCTGCCCCTGCCGCTGGAGGCCATATACGACTATGCCGTTCCGGGGGGCATGGCGCTGGAGCCGGGTGAGCTCGTCGAAGTGCCGCTGGGCAACCGACTCCTGATCGGTGTCGTCTGGGATGACGCCGAGGACGCCGGCGAGCATGTGCCCACTTCGCGTTTGAAGCCGGTCCACGCCCGACTCCCTGCCGCACCCCTGCCCCAGGCCCTGCGACGCCTTATCGAGTGGGTGGCGCGCTATACCCTGGCGCCGATCGGCAATGTGCTGCGCATGGCCATTCCCGTCTCGGCCGCGCTGCGCCCTGAGCGGCCGCAGCGGGCGCTGCGCCGGGCCAGTGCCCTGCCTGAAGCCCTGCGCGAAACGCCGACGCGCAATCGGGTGCTCGCCGTGGCGGCCGATGGCCTGGCGCGCACGGCCAGCGATCTGGCACGCGAGGCGGGCGTGGGAGCGAGCGTGGTCAAGGGCCTGGCCGATGCGGGCGCGCTGGAGTGGGTGGAACTGCCGGTGCATCTGGCGTTGGCGGCACCTGACCCAGAGCAGGAGGGCTATGCCCTGGGTCCGGTACAGCAGGTGGCAGCGGATCAGTTGCGCGGCCGAATCGGCCAAGGCTTCACCGCCACCCTGCTCGACGGCGTCACCGGGTCCGGCAAGACGGAGGTTTACTTCGAAGCGGTTGCCGAGGCGCTCAGGGCCGGGCAGCAGGTCCTCGTGCTGCAGCCGGAGATCGCGCTCTCCTCCCAGTGGCTGGCGCGCTTCGAGGCCCGCTTCGGCACACGCCCGGCTGAATGGCACAGCGAACTGACTCCGGCCCAGCGGCGCCTCACCTGGCGCGCGGTGGCCGACGGCAGCGCCCGGGTCGTGGTCGGTGCCCGCTCGGCGCTCTTCCTGCCCTTCACCGAACTCGGCCTGATCGTGGTCGATGAGGAGCACGATCCCGCCTATAAGCAGGAGGAAGGCGTGATCTACCAGGCACGCGACATGGCCGTCCTGCGCGCCTCTCTGGAACACATTCCCATCGTTCTGGCCTCGGCCACCCCGTCTCTCGAAAGCGTGATGAACGTCAAGGTGGGCAAGTATGAGGCGGTACACCTGCCGTTGCGCCATGGAAGCGCCGAGTTGCCCAAGGTCGGGACGGTGGATCTGCGCCGCGACGCACCGCCGCGCCTGCCCAATGGTGCCAGGGGATGGCTGTCCCAGACCTTGCGCGACCGCGTCCAGGCAACGCTTGAGGCCGGCGAGCAGGCGCTGCTTTTCCTGAACCGGCGCGGCTATGCCCCCCTTACGCTGTGCCGCGCCTGCGGCCATCGCCTGCAGTGCCCGAACTGCACCACCTGGCTGGTCGAGCATCGCCTGACCGGTCGTCTGCAGTGCCACCACTGCGGCCACGCCAGCCGCCTGCCCAGCCACTGCCCCGCCTGCGAAGCGGAGGACAGCCTGGCGGCCTGCGGTCCCGGGGTGGAGCGGCTCGATGAAGAGGTGGCGTTGCTCTTTCCCGAAGCGCGGCGGCTGTTGCTCTCCAGCGACGTGCTCACCGGTCCGGCAGCCACCGACGAGGTGATGCGGCGCATTCGCGAGCGCGAAGTAGACCTCGTGGTCGGAACCCAGATCGTCGCCAAGGGACACCACTTTCCCTGGCTGACCCTGGTCGGCGTGGTCGATGCCGACCTCGGCCTTGCCGGCGGCGACCTGCGCGCTGGCGAGCGCAGTTTTCAGTTGCTGCATCAGGTCTCGGGCCGGGCCGGCCGGGCCGAGCGTCCGGGTCAGGTGCTGCTCCAGACCTACGAGCCGGAACATCCGGTGATCCATGCGCTGGTGGCCGGCGACCGCGATGCCTTCCTGGAACGCGAGGCAGCCGCGCGCCGTCAAGGCAGCCTGCCGCCCTTCACCCGGCTGGCCGCTCTGATCCTTTCTGCGCCTGATCCCAACATCGTCGATACCGCGGCCAGTACACTGGCCCGCAGCGCGCCGCGCGCAGAGGGCCTGCAGGTGCTGGGACCCGCCCCGGCCCCGCTTGCCGTACTGCGCGGCCGTCACCGCCGGCGCTTCCTGATCAAGGCACGCCGCGACCTGCCGCTTCAGACCCTGCTCAAGGAGTGGGTCGGGCCCGTGCCACTGCGCGGCGGGCTTCGCATACAGGTCGATATCGACCCCTATTCCTTCCTGTAGGCGTTCACTCCTCGGAAGCCCTTAACCGCTTTGCGCGGGCGATTTGCTGTTCCCGGTGCAGGATGTAGATGCCGGAGCCGACGATCACCGCAGCACCGGTCCAGACCCAGGCATCCGGCAGCTCGCTCCAGACCAGCCAACCGATGAGCAGGCCCCAGAGCAACGCCGTGTACTCGAAGGGCGCGATCACCGCCGCGGGCGCCGAGCGATAGGCCACGGTCATGCAGTACATGGAAACGCTGCCGACCATCCCCATCATCACCAACAGCGCGAAATCGAGCAGCGGCGGCGTGCGCCAGGCAAAGGGCAGGAAGGCGGCGGAGAAGATGCAGCCCACCAGGGTGCCCCAGAAGATGATCGAGGCGTTGGAATCCTCCCGCGAAAGGCGCCGGGTGAGGATCATCGCCAGGGCGTAGCCGAAGGCCGTGGCGGTGGGCAACAGGGCCTCCCAGCGAAAGACCTCGGCGCCTGGCCGCAGCATGACCAGCATGCCGACAAAGCCCACGCCCACCGCAGCCCAACGGCGTGGTCCGACCTTCTCCCCAAGCAGAGGAATGGACAGGAGGGAAACGAAGAGCGGCGCCAGAAAGGCCAGCGCAATGGCGTCGGCCAGAGGCAGGAAGCGAAGCCCCCAGAAGAAGGTGTAGATCGCAAGCAGTATGGCAAAGCCGCGCAGCAGGTGCAGTTTCCACTGCCGCGTCCTGAGACTGCTGAAACCGCCGGACGCCCAGGTCACCACCAGGATGGGCGGCAAGGCGAAGAGATTGCGGAAGAAGACGATCTGGCTGATCGGATAGCCTTCCCCCAACCACTTCGCAGTGGCATCCATCATGGTCATCAACAGCATGCCGAGCAGCATGGCCGCGATGCCAAGGAGCAGATTGTCCCTGTTGCCGGAAGGCATGGCCGACGATCCTAATGGCGAAGCGGCATCCTTGGCCCACCACCGCCCGTCTGGCAAGGCAGGGTTGGCTAGCGGGAACGCTGCTCTGCCAAGAGGCGCATGCAGCCGCTTTCGATCAGGTTCAGCACCGTCTCAAATCCGTCGCCGTCGCCATAGTAGGGATCGGGTACGTCGCGCTCGAGGAATCGCCGCAACTTGGCTCGATGGTGGGGCGGGCAGTGACGCTCCAGGATGCGCAAATGCCCTTGATCCATGGCCAGCAGCAGATCAAAGGCCTCGTAGTCACTTTCGAGCAGCTTCCGGGCGCGCAGTCCGGAGAGGTCGTAGCCGCGGTGTGCCGCCGCCTGCACGGCGCGCGGATCGGGCGGTTCGCCCTGGTGGTAACCATGCGTACCGGCCGAGTCGATCACTAAGCCGGTCAAGCCGGCCTGCTCCACCTGACGGCGCAAGACACCTTCCGCGGTGGGTGAGCGGCAGATGTTGCCGGTGCATACGAACAAAATGCGCATTCACCCTGGCTCCCGAGCTTCCTGCTTCCTAGCTTAACCGCATGGAGAGGGATGAAACATGAATGATGCGCGTCGCAACAAGTCTTCCGGCAGTCGGATCGTCGTGCTGACCGGCGCCGGCATCTCGCAGGAATCGGGCCTGTCCACCTTCCGGGACGCCGATGGGATCTGGAGCCAAGTGCGTCTGGAGGACGTGGCGACGCCCGAAGCCTTCGATCGCGACCCGGCGCGCGTGCATGCTTTCTACAATGCGCGGCGGGCAGGCCTGCTGTCCGGAGAGATCATCCCCAATGCTGCCCACACGGACCTGGCGCGTCTCGAGCAGGAATGGCCCGGCGAGGTCCTGCTGGTGACCCAGAACATCGACAATCTCCATGAACGCGCCGGCAGCCAGAATCTCTTGCACATGCACGGCGAACTGCTGAAAGCGCGCTGTCGTGACTGTGATGGGGTGCAGGACTGGCCGCAAGACATGGACCTGAGCAGCGCCTGTTCGCAGTGCCAGAGCGTCGGCAGTCTGCGGGTCGATGTGGTCTGGTTCGGCGAGATGCCCTATCACATGCCGGACATTCTGGCTGCGCTGGTGGAGTGCGACCTCTTCCTGTCCATCGGCACCTCGGGCGCGGTCTATCCGGCGGCCGGCTTTGTCGAGGAAGTCCGCCACCAGGGACGTGGCCACACGGTCGAGCTCAACCTGGAGCCCAGCGAAGGTTCCAGACTGTTCCATGAAGCGCATCAGGGTCGGGCCACAGAGCTTGTCCCGCGCTATGTGGAACGCCTCCTGGCAGACGGACTGCCGTGAGCCTCGACGCACTGATTTGCGAGGCGCGGGCCTGCCGGCGCTGTGCCGACTCCCTGCCCCTGGGCCCGCGGCCAGTGATCCGGGCCGCGCCCGGCGCACGCGTCTTGATCGTCGGGCAGGCACCGGGAACGCGCGTGCATGAGACCGGTGTGCCCTTCAACGACCCGTCCGGCGACCGCCTGCGTGCGTGGCTGGGGGTGGAGCGCGCCACCTTCTATGACGAGAACCGCATTGCCATCGTGCCCATGGGACTGTGCTATCCCGGTCGCGATCCGCGGGGCGGGGACCGACCGCCGGTGAAGAACTGCGCGCCGCTCTGGCACCCGCGCCTGCGCCCGCTCCTGCCCCGCCTGGAACTGACGCTTTTGGTCGGCAGCTACGCCCAGGCCTACTACCTCGGCAAGGACAAGCGCGGCAGCCTGACCGAAACGGTCCGTGCCTGGCGCGACTATCTGCCCGCCTTCCTGCCGCTGCCGCATCCAAGCTGGCGAAATACGGCCTGGCTCAAGCGCAACCCCTGGTTTGAGACCGATTTGCTCCCAGTGCTGCGCCGCCGGGTCGGGGCGCTGCTCTGATAGCAGCCGCGCCTCAGCGTTCCAGCCAGCTCGCGACCCCCTTGGCGGCTGCCAGGCCGGTGGCGAAGCAGGCCTGGAGCAGATAGCCGCCGGTGGACGCTTCCCAATCCAGCATCTCACCCGCCACGAAGGTGCCCGGCAGGCGTTTGAGCATGTAGTCCGGCCCGAGTTCGCTCCAGGCGATCCCGCCAGCACTGGAGATCGCGCGCTCCAGGCCCTGCGCTGCAGCAAGCGTGAGGGGGAGGCTTTTAATACGGGCCGCCAGCGCACCTGCCTCACGCGGCACATCGGTGCCCTCGCGCAGCAAGCCGGCTGCCACGCCCGTGAGCCCGGCGCCCTTGCGCAGACGGTTGGCGAGCGAAGCTGCTTCCCCCACCCGCAACAGCCGGTCGCGCAGCGCGGCCTCGGACAGATTGGGACGCAGGTCCAGGCGGAGGACCGCCTGCCCTTCACCCGCGATGGCATCGCGCAGAACAGCCGATAGGGCATAGATTGCTCCGCCCTCCAGGCCATAGCTGGTCACCACGAACTCGCCACGCAGCCTCCGTCCCTGGAAGCTGAGCGCCACATTCTTGACCGGAGTGCCGGCAAAGCGATTGCGGAAGTGATCGCTCCAATCCACGGTAAAGCCGCAGTTGGCCGGGCGAAAAGGCCGGACCTCGATGTTGCGGGTGCGCAGGAGCTCAACCCAGTCACCTCGCGCTCCCAAGCGCGGCCAACTGGCCCCGCCCAGGGCCAAGAGGACGGCATCCGTGGCAAACGTCGCCTCGCTCCCGTCTTCCTGTCGAAAGAGCAGTCGACCGTCAGAGTCCCAGCCCCGCCACTCCTGGCGCAGGCGCATTTCCACTCCCTCATCGCGCAGGCGCGCGAGCCAGGCGCGCAGCAGCGGCGATGCCTTCATGGCCTTAGGGAAGACGCGGCCGCTGGAGCCGACAAAGGTCTCCTGGCCAAGCGCCTCGGCCCAGTTCCTCGAAGCCTCTGGCGGAAAGGCCTCGATCGCCGGCTTGAGTGGCGTTTGCGCTTCGCCATAGCGTGACAGAAAAGCGGGGAGCGGTTCGCTATGGGTCAGGTTGAGGCCGCCGCGCCCGGCCATCAGCAATCGCCGGGCCGCCGAGGGCATGCGCTCGAAGACCGTGACGGCGAAGCCACGCGCTGACAGATACTCCGCGGCCATCAGACCGGCTGGACCGGCGCCGATGATCGAAACCTGGGATTTGCTCTCCTGCGTCATGCGCGGCTTGTCGGGCTTGTCAGCCGATGGCGCAAGCCCTTGCCGAGCAGCGCGGTCGATGTGGTCAAGCTATCGCTGTGGTGGCGGGTGCACCACGGGTTCCAGATCGGCCATGACCGTGCGGGCCTCGTAGATGGGCCCGAGATCAGCCGGCGGGGACCCATGATACATGCGCACGAGGGCAGAGGTGCTGTAGCGCGTTTCCTGCCCGCCACCCATGGACATGCCCATGCCGACACCCATGTGCGAGCGCCCGCCGTAATAGCCACCCCAATAGGGCTGCCAGGCCCAGCCCGGCCCCCACATGGGGCTCGGCCAGCTCTCGTAGTAGCGCAGGGTGTTGGAATCGGTTTGCCGCTCCAGCAGCAGGAAGTGATCGTAACCCTCGCCCAGCGTCAGTTCCGAGGCGCGGTAGAGCAGGTAGTCCTCCACTCGTTCGCGCGAGGTAAGTGCGTTGCCGGTCACCACGATGCGGAAACGATCCTCCGCGACCTGCTGCTCGCTGTAGCCCTGTGCACCAGGACGACTGGCAGGCTGGTAGGGTGTGGGGCCGGCGCCGGCACAAGCGGCAACGAGCAACGTCAGGCCGGCCAGGCAGATTAGGGTCAAGGCACGCATTGCATTCATCCCGGTCTTGATCCGGATCATATAGGAAGCCCAGGCTCCAATCTAAGGTTCCGGGCGTAACACAGTTGGGAGAGACAGGGCTTGCCGATCACTCTGGCCTTTCATGGAGCCGCCGGGGCCGTGACCGGCTCCTGCTTTCACATGGTGCACGACGGCGGCAACTTCCTGGTGGATTGCGGGCTGTTCCAGGGCACCAAGACGATCAAGGCGCTGAACTACGGCGACTTCCCCTTCGATCCGGCAAAGCTCGATTTCGTGCTGCTCACCCATGCGCACGCGGACCATTCCGGCCTCCTGCCCAAGCTGGTGGCCCGTGGATTCCGAGGACCGATCTACACGACGCCCGGCACCGCCGACCTCCTGACCTATACGCTCCCGGATTCGGCGCAGGTGCAGGAAAGCGAGGTGGAGCGGCTCAACCGGCGCAACCGGCAGCGCGACCAGGAGGAAGTGACGCCGATCTACACGGCGGAAGACGCGGCCGAAACGCTGAAACTGCTGAAACCCGTCACCTACGGTAAGTGGATCGAGCCGGCAGCCGGTGTGGAAGCGCGCTTCTGGAATGCCGGTCACATTCTGGGGTCCGCTTCCATTGAGCTCCAGCTGCTCAACGATGGCGAGCCACGGCTGTTGCGGCTGCTCTTCTCCGGCGACATCGGGCCGGAGCACAAGCTGTTTCACAGCGATCCGGAGGCGCCGAGCAATCTCGACTACCTGATCTGCGAGTCGACCTACGGCGACCGTCCGCGCCCGCGCTTGACGGCCGAGGAACGGCGCGAGCGGCTGCGCAAGGAGGTGACGACCGCGCTGGACCGAGGCGGCAACCTGCTGATCCCGGCCTTCGCGATCGAACGCACTCAGGAGCTACTGGCGGATCTCTGCACGCTCTTCGTGTCGGGTGCCCTGCCCAAGGTGCCGCTGTTTCTCGACTCGCCGCTTGCGATTCGCGCGACCGAGGTGTTTCGGCATCACGCCCGCGAGTTGGAGAACATGCCGAAGGGCATCGATCCCTTCCGACTGCCCAACTTCCGCTTCACCCTGCGCGTCGAGGAAAGCAAGGCAATCGACCGCTTTCGCGGTGGTGCGATCATCATGGCCGGCAGCGGCATGTGCGACGCCGGCCGCATCCGCTACCACCTGAAAGCGCATCTCTGGCGCCCGGACAGCACGGTGCTGATCACCGGCTATCAGGCAACCGGCACGATGGGCAGCCTGCTGCTCCAGGGCCGCGATTCCGTGCGCATTCATGGGGAAGAAGTGGCGGTACGGGCCAAGATCAGAAATCTCGAGGGCTACAGTGGCCATGCCGATGCCGAGGAACTGACGCAATGGATCACGCAGCGCCTGCCCTTGCGCGGCGGGGTCTTCCTCGTTCACGGTGAGGAAGAGGGTCGCGATGGCCTGAGAGAGCGACTGCTTGCCCAGGGCATCGACGAGGAGAGGATTCTCCTGCCCCAGCTCGATGACGACTATGACCTCTCGGATGGCGCGCGCCCCTTGCAGGCGCCGACACATCCGCGCTTGCCCCGGGAAAGCCTGGCCAGACTCAGCCGGGAAGACTGGCACAACGATTACGCGCAGCTGACGCTCGACATCAAACACGCCCTCGATCAGGCCGCCGATGCCAAGCGCCGAGGCGTGCTGCTGCGCCGCCTGCGCCGGGCCCTGGAGGAATAGCCGGACTAGACCGGATCGCATTTAATCTGAACCATCCCAGGTTCAGATTAAATGCGTGAATCCGGTCTACATCAAAGAGATAGAGCCGATTCACGTCACTGTTCGGGTCGCTTCGCGAATCCGATCAGAGACGATCGGCTTGTCTTATGAAGATGGCGGTTCATCGGTAGAAGATGAACCATCGCCGGTGCCTGACCCGCACCGGCGATGGCGGGGGACGGA
>NZ_JBFCVK010000008.1:0-201461 GCF_040712085.1 Aquibaculum sediminis | reverse complement strand
GCCGGTGCGGGTCAGGCACCGGCGATGGTTCATCTTCTACCGATGAACCGCCATCTTCATAAGACAAGCGGATCGCGTTTGATCTGTAACGCGCAGCGTGCAGAACAAACGCGTGAATCCGCCCTGAATCAAAGGTGTAGAGCAGATTCACGACTCAAACCGGGTCGCTTCGCGAACCCGATTTTGAGTCGATCTGCTCTAGTTGCAGGCGCTGAGCCCGGCTTTCCGGATCGGACGTGTCAGGCGAGAGGGCTCAGAGCCAACTCACGATTGATCACTCTGTCGGCAGTATCTACAATCATCTGACGAGCATGCGCTGGATAGGATGGCTGTTTGCGCTCCTGTCCTCAGTGTGATCAATGCAAGTTGCTACTGAAGCTTCTCGGCAATCCATAGTTTGATCAATGATTGTCGCGTAACGCCCAGGTGACGAGCCTCTTTGTCGAGCCGGTCCACGACCCATGCCGGGAAGTCCACATTCACGCGCTTGGGCTGATCATTACGACGACGCGCCTGAGACCAGCCACGGCATCGCTGACATCTTCGCCAGCGTCGAACTTGGCGTCAAATTCGGTCGCCTTCATAGTAACTGATCTCCTCTTTTCGAGCTCGGCGCACCCAAATGATACGCACCGCGTTTCCGCGTGGCGTCCAGACTGCTGCCCAATGCTTATCTTCGATCTTTCCGATCGATAAAAAGCGTGGCTCATCCTCGGTTCTTGCTGGCGCCTCAATCAGCCATGGATCCTCCCAGAGTGCCTCAGCGTGCTCGAACCTTATGCCGTGCTTTTGAAGGTTGGACAGACTCTTAGCCGGGTCGTACTCAAAATCCATGCCATAAAATGGTATAGTTTTTGTCCATCTTCAAGCCGAGGCTCGTTGGGGTAACAGCAGGGACGCCGACCGGGTGGAGCACGCCCTGGAGTGGGCCGGTGCGGGCTCGGCGCTCGCTGACAGTTGCCAGACGGGGACTATTGCCAGGCCGGATTGACGAAAATGCCAGGTCCGGGCAGCGAGAGGACCTGGGCGTCCGGCTCTGCGCTTTGCTTGCCCGCGAACCAGTGAGCCTCCAGACCACTGTCCTGACCCAGATCCTGCTCCACCAGGAACGTGCCCTCCAGAGCGGAAATTGCCCCTTCGGCGACGAGGCGTTCCAGCAAGTCCAAAGCGGCAGGCGCAGTCAGACGGCCCTGATGCTCGGCACTATAGGGTGGATCGAAGGGCAGGCCTTGGAGTGTATGCAACTCCGGCTCCTGTGACAGGGCGAGGCTGGTCGGCAGGCTGGAGAGGCAGGCTTGCAGGCCGCAGCGCTGCTGATCGACGGCGCCGATCTCCCGGCGGCCAGCGGCCGCCAGATCGGCGCGCATTCCCTGAAGCGGGCGCATGACAAAGCGCCATTCCACGTTCGGACCCTGGCCGAACTCCGCGGCCGGGGCCACGACCTCTGCACCAAGCTCCTCGATGAGGTCCGCCCGGCGCTGCGGCCCGACGTTGAAGCGGCTGGCGCGAATCAGGGTAACGGTGGTTGGACCGCCGGCACCTTCCGGCGCAAGTTGCCGTGTCTCTACGTCGAAACGGGTGCGGGCGAAGGGCAGGGCAGGCTCTTCCTGCTCCAGGAGGAGCGCGGCGCGTGTCAGGGCGGAAAGCTCCGCATCGGGCCAGAAGACGCTGTCCGGATCGGCGGGGAGGCTTTGCTGCAGCACCTCGCTCATTGCCCGCGCATCCTGCGGCGTCGTGCCGGCCAGCCACCCCTGGATGATCTCATCCAGGCTCCCGGCGGCTTCGGGCCGCTCGCCGCCGGTAACCGCAGTGAAGCTGCCGCTTGCTGAACTCGGCAGGGGAACGGGTTGGGCGATCACATGGCGCTCCAGACCCTCGAAGCCGTCACGCCAGACCGAGATCAGGGCGACACCCTGATCGCCCTCCTGTGGATAGCCGGCGGAGAGCACCGCGTCGAGTCGGTAGGCGCGGGGACAGCCGCGCGAGGCGGGAATGCGTGCATCGGCATGAATCACTTCGCCGCGCCCGTCCGGATGCTCGAGGCTCAGTCGATAACCCCGCAGGGATTCCGGCTCCCAGCAGTAATCCGCGCCGCCCGGCCGTGCGACCGGCTCCAGCAGGAGTTTCATAGAGGCAGGCGCCAGACGAGTGGGGTCGTCGGGATGCGGCGTGGATATGATCGCCTCGGCGGAGGCGGCGTGCACCTCGCCGAGTCCGCGGGAAAAGAGGCGGGTTGCCGGGCGCTCGATGGCGAGTCGCTCCAGCGTTGCCCCTGCCGATGCCTTCACCTCGGATCGCACCTGGCCCAGAGCGGCGAAGGGTGCGGCTTCCACTTCGGCCATATGCACCTCTTCCATGCGCCCGCGATAGGGCGTGCCCTCCACCCAGGCATTGCGGGCCAGGTCGACCACGAAGAGATTCGCATAGGGCAGGCCGGAGCCGCGCTGCAGGCCATAGGTCTCGAAGGCGAAATAGCGGCCGTCTTCGGAAAAGCCAATGACATGGTCGTGCGTGAAGCTGCCGGCGAGAGCCGGTGGGGCGAAGCACAGCAGGCCGAGCAGGCCGAGGGACTTGAGCTTCGCCATCATGCCTCCGACGGCTGCGGTTGAGCACTGGGACCCGGCGCTTTTGCCTTCAGCTGGCGGAACTTGTCGGACATTCCTTCGAGACGGCTTTCCCACTGCGGGTCCGGCGACTGTCCCTCGATGGTGCGGAAGTAGGCCTGTAGCAGGCAGGCAACCGCCAGCGGCTCAAGCACCGCGGCCTTGATCGACCAGGCGAAGATGACGGCCAGGACCACACCGAGCGCAGAGAGACCGCCGGGGAAGAAGTTTGCCACCAGGGCCGCCGGGGCCAGCATGACGAAGAAGAGGATGGCAGAGAGGCTGTAGACGAAGACCGTGATCCAGGCCGCGTTCTTGAGCATCGGACGGTAGTTCTGGCCATAGAGCACCAGTGCGGTGCGTGCCGATTCCCAGGGATCGCTGGCCCTGGTGCGCAGGGCGTGGGCCAGAATCACCTCGTCGATGAAGCCGACAGCCACGCGCAGGAAGGCGTGCAGGATCGAGATCAACTGCTTCACCCCGGGGATGGGCAGTATGGTGAAGATGCCCCGGACGAGGCCGGTGATGGCGCGCAGCACACCCTTGACCAGCTGATCCACGGCAAAGAGGACGCTGGCTTCGGCGAAGCGTTCGCGCACCATCGCCTGGGCGTGGCCGATCTGGCTGCGTCCCTCCGGCATGGGCCGCTTGTCGATCAGTTCGACCATCACGGCGATATGGCCGGCTTTCACCAGGTAGAGAATGTACTCGCGCAGCCAGTACATGATGCCCAGGACGATGAGAAATCCGATGAAGCCACCGCCGAAGGTCGCGGTGGCGCGAAAGCCTTCATCGCCCAGCGCCCCGATGCCCCAGCCCAGGCCGGCTCCCGTGCCCGTCACCAGCACATAGGCCAGCGCGGCGCCGAAGTAGACCGCCATGCGCAGGAGGATGAATGGAAGCGTTTGCAGCATCAGCCCGACGCTGCGCCCGAATGAAAAGTCCCACATGCCCGTTCAACCCCGCTTTCGATCTTGTGGCTTCTGTATCTGACAAACCCGGCCGGATGGGCTGCTGGCCCATTCGGCAGGCTCCGCTCTACCAAGGCCCGTCGGCGGCCGCCCCGTCCAAACGCAGGGGGCGGGCCCGGGACGACAGATTTCAGGCGGCTTGGCGCAGGGGCAGCGATAGTAGAAGGGCGACGAGATCGGCCTGACGATTGGTGTCGGTTTTGCTGAAGATATTGCGCAGGTGGAAGGCAACGGTCGTAGGCGAGACCTCCAGCGTTTCCGCGATCTCGTCGGGTCGCTTGCCCTCTGCAAGCTTGATCGCCACCTGCGTCTCGCTGGGCGTGAGTTCGAAGAGCTCGGCCAGGCACTGCGGGGATAGGGGCTTGCGCTGCGCCGGGTTGGTCAGGAAGGCAATCACCGCCGGTTCGCTTGCGGCGGCCCCCGCAAGCGGCCGGGAATAGAGCACGGTGATGAGCTCCTGGTCGTGACCGCCGCAGCTGAGGCGCACCGATATCGAGCGCTCCTGCTCCGCAAGCGCGGCCTGGCAGAGCTCCTTGACGGTTCGCGGAAGCGGCGCCGGGAGCCGCTGGACGCCGCCGCTGGCCCGCGGCACCTCCAAAAGCGTGGCCGCAACGGGATTGGCGTAGCTGAGCGTGCCGGTGCGGTCGAAAACCAGCACGCCGATGTTGAGCCGCTCGAGCAGGGTCTGCCCGATGCGCGATGCGGGCGGCAGGCCCTCGCGCCAGCGACGCACCTGGCGCAGGCGGGCGTCGATGGTGGCCAGCATCAGGTCATAGTCGATCGGCTTGGTCAGATAGTCGTCTGCGCCGGCGCGCTTGCCCTTGACCACCGCATCGCTCGGCGAGAGGGCGGTGAGAAAGACGAAGGGCACGTCGGCCAAATGGGAATGATCGTGCCGCAGCCGCTCGAGGACGCCGTAGCCGTCGAGGCCCGGCATCATGATATCGCAGAGGATGAGGTCCGGGTGCAGCGACTGCAGCGCCGCCAGTGCGTCCGGTCCGCTTGCGGCCTCCACCACCCGATAGCCGGCTTCGCGCAGTTCGTCGGCTATGTCGGCGCGCAGGTGCGGCTCATCCTCGCAGCAGAGGATCAAGGGGGCGACTTCGCTCCCGGACTGCGTCATCGCTCGCTCCTGATTTCCGAGGTGCCTGCCCGCGGCAGCCAGAGGGTGAAGAGCGACCCGCTTCCGGGCCAGCTTTCCACGGTTACATCCCCGCCCTGCAGCCGGGCGAGGTCTCGTGCGAGTGCCAGTCCCAGGCCGCTGCCCGGTTGGTTTGTTGCATTCTCTGCGCGATAGAAACGCTCAAATATCCGCTCCTGCTCGCCCGGTGCGATCCCGGTCCCCCGGTCGGCCACCGCCAGGGCTACGAAGTTCCCCTGGGTGAAGAGGCGCAGTTCCACCGGCGTGTCCTCGGCGCTGTACTTCAGGGCGTTGGAGACCAGATTGCCCAGGCTGTGGCCGACAAGGGCGGGGTCGCAGTGTGCCCGAGCCTCCGGATTGGCGGCCGACAGGTCGATGCGACGATCGGGATGGGCCTGCCGCGCCTCGTCCAGGGTTTGCTGTACCAGCGGGCCCAGCGCCTGGACCGCGGGTTGCGGCTCGATCTGCCGGTTGTCGAGCCGCCCGGTCAGCAGCGCGGTGTCCACGAGGCGACTGACCCGGTCGACCGCACTGCGCACAATGGTCTGCCGCTCCGCGACATCGGCAGCGGTGATTCGCTCTCCCTTGCGTGCCAGGCGTTGCATCGCACTGTCGATCACCGCCAGGGGTGTGCGGACCTGATGCGAGATCATGGCCGCAAAATCGCGATACCAGGCACTGGTCTGCCGTTCACGTTCCAACAGTGACTGCAGGCGGCTCGCCCGCAGCCTGGCCAGTTCGCCAGCGTGCAGGCGGCGCTGGTTGCGCATCAGGGTCCAGGACATCAAGGCCGTGCCCAGCAGTGCGCCCACAACGGCCAGGATGACCGTGCGCTGTATGCGTCGGTAGTGGTCAAGACGCGCTGCAGCAGTGCTCCACTCCTGGGTCATGACCTCGCCCGCCAAGCGGTTGATCTCCGGGTGGAGCGCCATGGCCTCCTGGAAGAGCGCGGCACGCGCCGCCGGGTCGGTGCCCTTCTGCAAGGGGTCCTGCTCCAGCAGGCGGGCGTGCAAGGAGCGGACGTCGCCGGCGCGCCCGATCTCCTGCAGGTAGCGCTGCTGCGGTCCCTGGAGCAGGAGATTGAGGCGCGAGATCGCCATGTCGTAACGGTGCTCGACCGTCGTGGCGCTGGTGCCCTCCAGGTCTTCGGCGGCATTGGCGAGCAGCAGCACCTCCATCTGTGTCTGGCTGACGACCCACAGCATGTTCTCCGTGGCGGAGATGCGCATGTCCCGTTCCAGGCTCGAGGTCTGGGTCAGGGCAAAGATCAGCAGGCCGAAACTGACCAGAATGAGCGGGATGAGCGACCCATAGGCGACGAGGATCGACCGCCGCTGCGGCAGAAGCGGTCGCAGGCTTGCAATCATCGGACCTCGAGTTCGTGCAGTTGCCAGACCCAGCGCATGTCGAAGCGGATGTCCTGCAGCTCTTCATGCTGGTCGCGTGGGTAGACGATCCAGATGGGCCCCTTGTCACGCGGGCTGAGCGGCTCCCCGTCCATGGAGAGCGCGCCGATCACCGCGTAGTCCCGGACATCGGACATGGGAATGATGATTTCATAATCGTTGAGGGCGCGGGCGACGATCTCTTCGCCCTTGGCACCGAGGCTCTCCAGAAGATCCCAAAGCAGAAAACCGCGAAAGGTCTGCTGCCCGTGCGTCACGCTGGTGCCGGTTTCCAGCTCGACCTGCTCCAGTGCTTCCAGTTCCGCCCGGGTGAACTCTACCGCTTCCTGCTCAATGGAGCCCTTGACGGTTAGAATAATCGTATCCGCACGCGCGAGTGGCGCCGAGAAACAGGCCCAGGCACCCATTAGGATTAGTAGAACACCCCACAGCGCTGCCGCATTGCAGTGACTGCTGTCCGGGTAATCGCGGGTCATACGCCTCTCCTGCTTCAGCTTGCGCCCGGTTTTTGCCGCGTATTTGCCACAGTATTTGCTACCAGAACACGACAAGCCAGAGTCCCCACCCCGCAATCAGGGTTTACACAACTTTCCTCCCCGAACGAAGGGGCGACGAAGATTGCGTAGGTATTATCCGTCGAAAAGCGGATCTAAAGATTGTAGGAGAAGATTTAGCGCGCTCTTTTGTTGTGAATCCCGCCGCTGCCCTCGCTGGAGGCCGGTTCGCTGTGGCGCAATGGGCAGCGGCCGGGCCCGAGTCGCGCCACGGTGGCGCGGGCGCCCGATAGAGCGCTGTCCTGGTGCCTCCGGCTCGGGCCGATTGTCCGGATTTGGCGCTTCTCCAAATCCAACGGCATCACCGAGGGATTTCATACCAAGATGGAGATGATCTCGCGCCGCGCCTTCGGCTTCAGGAATTTCCAGAATACCGTATGAGGGTCCTTGCCCTCTGCGGCTGGAACGGCGTCATCAATCGAGCCTGATGAATGCCCATCCCCCGATAATGATGAATGCCCATCCCCCGATAATGGGGAAGAGCCGTTACCTATGTCTCGGGAATGAACAGAGAACGCGATGGCGGTGAGGGTGGGATTCGAACCCACGAAGGGCTGTTAACCCTTACACGCGTTCCAGGCGTGCGCCTTCAACCACTCGGCCACCTCACCCGCGGGGCCGGAAGTTAGCCAGATGCAGGGGGGGATGCAACGACCACTTGGTGCTTTTCCTGCCGGAGGATGAAGAAACACTTGGGCCGGGCCTGTCAGATCGTTAGCCTCCGGGGAAAGCGGGCAGGGGTGGCAGCAATGCGGGTCGTGAGCGAGATTCTGGGCTACGTCTTTTTGGCGGTGACCGTGCTGTTGCTCGCCCTGGAACTCTGGGCCTGGCACAGCACCCAGGCCGACTTCCGCTTCCGGCCCATCGGCCAGTTCTGGTACAGCATCGACCCTGCCAGTCTCAGTCTGACCCAGGCGGGAATCGAGCGACACCTGCTGCCCTGGCTCTGGGATCCGCTGCTGCTGACCGTGTTGAACTGGGGCGCCGTGCCGGTCTTTGCCATCCTGACGGTTTTCTTCTTCGCCATGGGGCGCCGGCGCTGAGTTCGGTGGCCTCGCCCGGATTCTCTCAGGCTCGCGTGGCTCTGCGTTACACCTTTGAATCCAGACCTGATTCACCCATGAGATCTGATAACCTTGTGGTTCAGATTTGCTGCGATCCGGTCTAGAGTCCTTCTCTCCGAAACAACCGCGGGGTTTCCCCAGGATGCGAACACCACGTGACGATGGCTTTCGTGTGCCGGCCGAATGGGCGCCGCATGCCCGCTGCTGGATGGCCTGGCCTTGCCGGGAGAGCCTCTGGGGTGATGGCCTCGAGGCCGCGCGGGACGCTTATGCCGCCGTGGCCAAGGCGATCGCGGACTTCGAGCCGGTAACCATGCTGGCGGAGCCCGATTGCCTGACCGACGCCTCGGTGCGCTGCGGCAGCGGCGTTGCCTGCATGCCCATGGAGATGGACGATTCCTGGATGCGCGACAGCGGCCCGACCTTTCTTCTCGGGCCGGACGGGGCGCTCGCGGCTGTGGACTGGGTGTTCAACGCCTGGGGGCAGCGCTATCGCCCCTATGATCGTGACGCGGCCCTGGCGCGGCAGGTCATCGACTATGTGGGGGCCAAGCGCTATCCGGCGCCTCTGGTGACCGAGGGCGGTGCCCTGCACGTGGACGGGGAGGGCACGCTGCTGGCCGTGGAGCCCACCCTGGTGAACGACAACCGCAACCCCGGAAAGAACCGCGCCGAGATCGAGGCGCTGCTGCTCGCCTACACCGGCTGCAGCAAGCTGATCTGGCTGCCGGGTGGCCTGCACGCCGACGAGACCGACGGGCATGTGGACAATGTCGCCTGTTTTGCCAGCCCCGGGGTCGTGGCGGCCGTGGTCACTGAGGATCGGGACGATCCCAGCTGGGAGGCGCTGCAAGCCAACCTGGAGGTGCTGCGGAGCACGACCGATGCGGCGGGCCGCAAGCTGAAGGTGGTGCCGCTGCCGCTGCCCAAAGCGGTCAAGGACGGACAGGGCGGTCGCTTGTCGCTCTCCTACGTCAACTTCTATGTGGCCAACGGAGGTGTGATCCTGCCCGGATTCGATGATGCGGCGGACGACAAGGCCTTCGACACCGTGGTTTCGCTCTTCCCCGGCCGGCGCGTGGTGCAGGTGCCGGTGCTCGACATCCTGCGTGGCGGCGGCGGCATTCACTGCATCACCCAACAGCAACCGGCGCCGCCCGCCGGGTCGGACGACACCGCTGCGGATGAGGCAGCCCCGGATGATCGGGCCTAAGGCTCCTCGTCCGGCTCGTCTTCCACCAGGGTCCAGATGCGCGTGTGCTCTTCGCTGCGGCTCGGCAGGATGACGCGATAGCGCTCGCGGATGTGGTAGGCGTCGTCCAAATGCCGCTCCATGGCCAGCAGGGTGCCGATCTTGTGGTCCTGGGCGAGAGAAGCGGCATGGTCGACCTCTTCTCGGGCGGCCGGCAATGCCGCGCCAAGATCGGGTGCGCCATAGTGCTCGACAAAGTGGCGGGCCAGGCGTTCCACGACAGCGAAGTAATCGGATTCGGCCACCTCCGCCACTTCCACCAGGGTCGAGCGTCCGAATGTCTCGCAACCCAGCCAGCCGCTGGAAAAAGCCAGGCGTTCCTTGCCCTCATAGGCGGCCGGATTGCGTTCCAGAAAGGCGAAGGTTCCCGGCACGGCCCATTCCCCCGGCTCGGCGGCCTGGGGGAAGATGCGCAGATCGCTCTGGTCAAGGCGCAGGGTGCGGGGAAGCTTCAGCATGGTGCCTTCACAATAGACCGGATGGCGCATGATCAGAAACAGGTGGTTTCCGATCGAAGGCATGATTTTGCGCGTGCGTCAGACTGCCCAGCCTCATGCCATCTTGCGGCCCTCCGCCTTGATCCAGCGCAAAGCGCAGCGCGCCGATAAGCGCCAGCATGGCTGCGCAAATCTCCTCTCTTCCACGGTGTGCAGGAGTGAAACCCATGACCAAGCAGAGTGAGCAGTCGAAGTCGCCTGCATTGCAGCGCAGTGCCTTGCCGGGCCATCCGCTGACCAGTCTTCGTGATCAGATGGACCGGCTGTTCGACGATTTCCTGTCCGGCGGCATCGCGCGTCCCGGAGCCTTCTGGGATGCACGCGTCGGTGGCGAAGGTGGGCTGGCCTTGCATGTGCCCAGCATCGACCTTGTCGAGGAGGACAAGGAACTGGTGGTTACCGCCGAATTGCCGGGAGTCGATGAGAAGGATGTGGAGGTCACCCTCGACCAGGGCATCCTGACCATTCGCGGCGAGAAGAAGAGCGAAAGCGAGCGCGAGGAGGGCCGGACCCGTGTTTCGGAACGGCGCTACGGCAGTTTCGAGCGTAGCATCGCCCTGCCTGAGGGCATAGACGAGGAAAAGGTGAAAGCCCGCTACGACAAGGGCATCCTGACCATCCGCGTCGCCCGCAAGCCGGATGCCGTGCGCAAGGCGAAGCGCATTCCCATCGGCTCCTGAGCCTCTGCCGCAGCGGCATTCCTGTGCCTGAGGTCTGCGCCAGGGGTGCAGGCCTCAGGCTGTCCGGCTTGGCTCCGCAGGCCGCGTCAGCGCTTGCGTGCCAGAGTCAAACCGTCGCCCAGCGGCAACAGGGCAATCTCCACCCTTTCGTCGCCGTGGAGCTTCTTGTTGAAGACTTGCAGCGCCAGTGTGTCGACATCCTGCTTGGCGTCCAACTGGTCGGCAGGGCGCAGCACCGCGCCGTTCCAAAGTACATTGTCCACCAGAATGAGCCCGCCTGGACGCAGCAGCGTCAGACCCTGCTCGTAATAGCCGTCGTAGCCGGTCTTGTCCGCATCGAGGAACAGCCAGTCGTAGGCGCCGGCCCCGCCTTCGTTCAGCAACGCGTCCAGGGTATCGCCGGCCGGTCCCAGGCGCAGGTCGATCTTGCCGGCGACGCGGGCGCGCTCCCAGTAGCGCCGGGCGATTCCGGTCCACTCATCGCTGATGTCGCAGCAGACCAGGCGCCCGTCCTCGGGCAGGGCCTGGGCCGTGCAGAGCGCCGAGTAGCCGGTGAAGGTGCCGACCTCGATGCCGCGCCGCACCCCCATCAGGCCTGCCAGCAGACGCATGAACTGGCCTTGGTGCGGGCTGATCTGCATGCGCGCGCTGCCGCCCAGGGCAACCGTTTCCTCCCGCAACTCCCGCAGCACCGGATCTTCCCGCAGGGAGACCGAGAGCAGGTAGTCGGTGATCTCGTCGGTGATGTTGATCTGCGATGACATGGCAGGTCCTCTCGCTTGAGCCCCTATTCACTCGGCTCCTCTGCACTCAGGCCCCGTGCACTCAGGCTGCGGTGACCGGCTCGCGTGTTGCCAGGAAGCGCACGTCCGGCGCGCCGTCCTGGCCATCCTGCAGGTGCCAGGCGTTGCGCGCCATGAACACCGGGAAGCCCTCGTGGTCCTCGGCCAGGTTCGCCTTGTTGCGGTCGATGAAGGCCTTGAGCTTGGCCGGTTCGTCGGCTTCGACCCAGCGGGCGGTGTAGTACTGGGTTGCCTCGAAGATCACCGGTACGTCGTACTCGGTGCGGATGCGGTCGGCCAGCACGTCGAACTGCAGGCCGCCGACCACGCCGACGATCCAGTCGGCGCCGATCATCGGCTTGAACACGCGGGCAGCCCCTTCCTGGGCCAGCTGCTCGAGCGCGCGACCCAGGTGCTTGGCCTTCAAGGGGTCGATGGGGCGCACTTTCTGCAGCAGTTCCGGCGCGAAGGCCGGCAGGCCGCGGAAGTGCAGTTCCTCACCCTCGGTCAGGGTATCCCCCAGGTGCAGGACGCCGTGGTTCGGGATGCCGATGACATCGCCGGCCCAGGCCTCCTCGGCCAGTTCGCGGTCGCGGGCCAGGAAGAGCACCGGGTTGTGGATCGCCAGCTGCTTTCCGGTGCGCACCTGCTTCAGCTTCATGCCGCGCTTGAAGTGGCCGGAGGCAAGCCGCACGAAGGCGATGCGGTCGCGATGCTTCGGGTCCATATTGGCCTGGATCTTGAAAACGAAGCCCGCCACCTTTTTGTCCGATGCGGCCACCTCACGTTCGGCTGCCGGCTGCGGGCGCGGCGGCGGGGCGAAGGCGGCGATGCCATCCAGCAGTTCGCGGACACCGAAGTTGTTGATGGCCGAACCGAAGTAGACCGGCGTCTGTGTTCCCTCGCGGTAGCGGTCGAAATCGAAGGACGGGCAGAGGCCGCGGGCCATCTCGACCTCTTCGCGCAGCTGCGCGACCGCATGGTCGGGCAGCAGGGCGTCGAGCTTGGGGTCGTCCAGGCCGTCGCAGGCTTCGCCCTCGTCTGGCCGCTCGCCCTTGGAACGCTCCAGTAGGATCAGACGGTCGCGCAGCAGATCGTAGCAGCCGCGGAACTGGCGACCCATGCCGATGGGCCAGGAGGCCGGGGTGACCTCCAGCGCCAGGGTCTCCTCGATCTCCTGCAAGAGCTCGAAGGAGTCCTGGGCCTCGCGGTCCATCTTGTTGATGAAGGTGATGATCGGGACGTCGCGCAGGCGGCAGACCTCGAAGAGCTTGCGGGTCTGTGCCTCGATACCCTTGGCGGCGTCGATCACCATCACGGCCGAGTCCACCGCTGTCAGCGTGCGGTAGGTGTCTTCTGAGAAGTCCTCATGGCCCGGGGTGTCGAGCAGGTTGAAGGTGCAGTCGCCATAGTCGAAGGTCATGACCGAGGTGGCGACGGAGATGCCGCGCTCGCGCTCCACCTTCATCCAGTCCGAATGCGCCCGGCGCTGGTCGCCGCGGGCCTTGACCGCACCGGCGAGCTGAATGGCGCCGCCGAAGAGCAGCAGCTTCTCGGTGAGCGTGGTCTTGCCTGCGTCGGGGTGGGAGATGATCGCGAAGGTGCGCCGCCGCGCCACCGGCGGCGGCAGCTCCGCTGCACCCGTCGATCCGGCGGCACGATCCAATGCCGTGCTCATGAGGCTTCAATCCTGTTTGCTGTTGCATAGGATGTAACGCATGCGGGGGCAGCGTGAAAGCATCGGCTGCAGGCAGAGCGGCGGCAAGAGTTGTGCGGCTGTAAGCCCTCTGCTAAGCCATTTTTCGCCTCGAGCCACAACGAACAGGAAGCCAAAGCCATGAGCGCCATCCTCGACATCCGCGCGCGCGAGATCCTTGATTCCCGCGGCAACCCCACCGTGGAGGTAGATGTCACGCTGGAAAGCGGCGCCTTCGGGCGCGCCGCCGTGCCCTCCGGCGCCTCAACCGGCGCCCATGAAGCGGTGGAAAAGCGCGATGGCGATGCGAGCCGCTATGGCGGCAAGGGCGTGCAGCAGGCGGTCGAGGCCGTGAACCACGAGATCTTCGACCTGCTGTCCGGCTTCGAGGCCGACGACCAAGTGGCGCTGGATCACGCGATGATCGAGCTGGATGGCACGGAGAACAAGGCTCGGCTGGGCGCCAATGCCATTCTCGGGGTCTCGCTCGCGGTGGCCAAGGCCGCAGCGGAGGAAGCGGGCCTGCCGCTCTACCGCTACATCGGCGGCGCCTATGCCCGCAGCCTGCCGGTGCCGATGATGAACATCGTCAATGGCGGGGCCCATGCGGACAATCCCATCGACGTGCAGGAATTCATGATCATGCCCGTCGGCGCCGAGAGCTTCGCCGAGGCCCTGCGCGCCGGTGCCGAGGTCTTCCAGGCGCTCAAGGGCAAGCTGAAGGCTGCCGGGCACAACACCAACGTGGGCGATGAGGGCGGCTTCGCCCCCAATCTCAAGTCGACCCGCGAGGCCCTGGACTTCATCATGGCCGCCGTGGAAGCGGCCGGCTACAAGCCGGGCGAGGACGTGGTGCTGGCCCTGGACTGCGCCGCCACCGAGTACTTCAAGGGCGGCCGCTACGAGATGACGGGGGAGGGGCTCAGCCTCTCCGGTGCGGAAAAGGCGGCCTGGCTGCAGGAACTGACCGGCGCCTATCCGATCGTGTCCATCGAGGACGGCATGGCCGAAGACGACTGGGAGGGCTGGCAGGCGCTGACCGCCGCGATCGGCGGCAAGGTGCAGCTGGTCGGTGACGACCTCTTCGTGACCAACCCGGCGCGCCTGCGCGACGGCATCGCGCGCCAGGCCGGCAATGCCATCCTGGTCAAGGTCAACCAGATCGGCACCCTCAGCGAGACCCTGGAGGCGGTGGAAACGGCGCAGCGCGCCAGCTTCGGCGTGGTGATGTCGCACCGCTCAGGCGAGACCGAGGATGCCACCATCGCCGATCTCGCCGTGGCCACCAACTGCGGCCAGATCAAGACTGGCTCCCTCTCCCGCTCCGATCGCCTGGCCAAGTACAACCAGCTTCTGCGCATCGAGGAGCAGCTCGGTCCGGCAGCCCTCTACGCCGGACGCAGCATCCTGCGGGGGTAACTGCTTGCGGCGCTCCGGCCTGCCCGGATTACATCAGCAGCGCGATAATGATGATGACGAGCAGCGGGGCGCCGAGGAGCCAGGCAATGAGCGCGGGCATTGGACTGTCCTTCCGAATGGTTGGCCCGAATGTTTGGGCGTGCGGGTGGCTTTGCGGGTGAGCGTCAGTAGGGGCGGCCATAGTGGCGGAAGGAGATGCGCCGATCGCGGTGCTGGCCGCCGGTGGTCGCACCGAAGTAGGCGGCCGCGGCGCTGATCAGCAGAGTGGCTGCCACGATGAAGGCCCCTATCACGCCGGCGATGCGCAGCTGCTCGGCCATCTCCAGCGCCTCTGCTCGCAGCTCCTCCGCCTCGGTGGCCACGGTCTCCACCTGGGCCTGGGCCTGCTCGGGCGAGAGCTCGGTTTCCGCCGCGACGATGTTGGCGAGGTGGGTTCGGTCCTCCTCGCTCACCTCTCCGGCGGCCAGACTGCGGCTCAGCACTGACGCGATCTCGCTGCGCGCCTCGGCCGAAGGCAGAACCCCGTCGCTGCGCAGCATCCGGCTGGCGTAGCCCTCGATCTCCTCGGTGGCCATCTCGCTGGCGCTGCCGGCCAGGCTTCCGGCCGCACTGGATGCGCCGCCCAGTATGCCACCGATGCCGCTGCTCGCCATGAGCAGGGCCAGAAGCGTGCCGAGCGCCCAGACCAGCAGGCCGTGGCCGCCGTCGCGCGTTTCCACTTCCTCCGCCGGCGCATCGCCCAGCGGTCGGCGCAGCCGGCCGGCGATGTAGCCGCCGGCGGCGAAGCTCGATATCGCCACCCAGATGAACCAGATCCCGGCCGCTATGGTGGCCCAGCGCAGGGAGATGCCTTCCCCGGGCTCGGCGGACATCATGGTGAGGCCGATGGCGCTGCCGAAGGTGATGAGAACGAAGGAGAGCGCGGCGGCGAAGAGTGCCCCACCGACAATGGCGCCCCAGTCGACATAGTTTGCGGGTGCGGGCGGCGTGGCCGCTGCGGGACCGACGGACGGGGCGGCGGGCTGTGCGCCCGGCGCGGAAGACAGGCTACTCGGCATCGAAGGCGCTCCCTTGCTTGTTGTTGCGGTCAGGCCAGGCCAATCACCGATAGAATGAACAGGATGACGACCACGAGGCCCACGAGATAGATGATGCTGTGCATGACCAGTCCCCCTTTGCAGCAGATAAGGCATCGGCGGCCGACAGCAGTGCCGGCCGCTTAGGAGTGTTAACCCGGCCGCCGTTGCCCGGTTCCCGTCAAAGCGCCAACATTTCCTGATTACAGGCTGTATGATTGCATGATAGCCTGAGAGCTCTCGGGGGATGGATGGGCTACAAATGATGATCGGCCAGCAGCGGATTCAGCGCCGCAAGCTCTATGAAGAGGTCGAGCACCAACTCCGCGAACTGATCGTCAGCGGCAGCCTGAAGCCGGGCGACCGCTTGCCCTCAGAACATGAACTGATGGAGCGCTATGGCGTCGGCCGGCCGGCGGTGCGCGAGGCGCTTTTGACGCTCGAGCGCCAGGGCTTTCTGCGCCTGCGCAGCGGCAGTCCCGCTGTGGTTACGCGGCCATCACCGGCAATCATTCTCCAGGAGCTGACCACCTCGGTCCGGTCTTTCATGGCCGACGAGGTGGGGATGCGAAACCTTCAGGCTGCAAGACGCTTGATCGAATGTGCGTTGGCCCGTGAGGTGGCGCAGATCAGGACCCAGGCAGACATCGAACGGATCGCGGGTGCGCTGAAGGACCAGGAGGATGCTCTTGGCGATCCCCATCGCTATGAGGGCACGGATGTCGCTTTTCACACGGCGATCGTTCGCAGCGTGTCCAATCCAATTTTTGAATCGACGCAAATGGCGCTTGCCTCATGGCTGCTGGATCAAAGGCATACGACCTTGATGCTCCCGGGTCGGGATGTTTCGACCCTCGCGGAGCACAGGGCGATATTCGACGCCATAGAGGCAGGTGATGCCGACGCCGCGGAACAAGCGATGGCGCGGCACTTGGAACGGACGGTCGAATGCTATTGGACCGCCGTCAACGGGCGGATGGTCGAGGAAGAGACGCCTCCCCAGTCGCCGTAGCGCAGTCTGCAAACAGTGAAACCAGTGGGAGGAAAGAAATGCGTATTCGCAATTTGGTAATGGCCGCGGCCGCCGCGGCATTCAGTGTCGCAGCCATTCCCGGAGGTGCCCAGGCTCAGGACAAGGAACTGGTCTACCTGACGCCGGGACTTGATCTGCCGTTCTGGCGCTACCTGTCGAAGGGCGTCGAAGCCGTGGCCGAGGAGAATGGCTACAGCTTCCAGGCTCTGGATTCCCGCAACAGCGCCCAGACGCAGCGACAGAATGCACAGGATGCCATTGCGCGCGGTGTGGATGGGATCGTCATTTCGCCGACCGATAGCTCCACAGCACCGGCTGTCCTGGAGATGGCGCAAGAAGCCGGTATTCCGGTTGTGATTGCGGATATCGGGACGAACAGCGGCGAATACGTCTCCTTCATCATCTCTGATAACTATGACGGTGCCCATGGCACGGGCGAGGCTCTTGCCGCAGCCATGAAAGATAAGGGATGGGAAGACGGCTCCGTTGGTCTCGTCACCATCTCGCAGGCGCGCAAGAACGGGCAGGCGCGGACCGCCGGTTTCCGTGATGCGATGAAGGAAGCGGGCATCGAGCGCGAGGCCGGACTGCAGCAGATGCAGTCCTACACGGCTGACGAAACCTTCCGCTTTACCCAGGACATGCTGACCGCCAATCCGGAAATGCGTGCGATGTTCATCCAGACCGACCAGCCGGCAATTGGTGCGCTGCGGGCGATCCGTGCCGCGCGTCGCAGCGGTGAGGTGCTTGTCGCAGCTTTCGACGGCATTCCGGAATTTGTAGAACTGCTGCAATCCGGCGACATCGTCGCCTCCGGCATGCAGCAGCCCTACCTGATGGGCGTTCGCTCGGGTGAGGCCATGATCGAGCACCTGGACGGGGGCACGCCCGACAAGGAAATCCTTGTGCCGATCCTGGTGGTCACCAGCGAGAATATCGAGGAACTGCTGCCGACGGTGCGGGAGACGGTGTTCGCGAACGAAATCGACTAGAAACATCAATAGGATCGCATCAAGGGTTCGGCTGTTGCCGGAACCGTCTTGATTGGTCGTTTTACGGTGATCAGCTGGCGGGCCAAAATGCCCGCCAGCTGCCTTCCCGCTCCGAAATGAAGTCGGCGATACTATGGATGACGTCACAAACGATAGCGGAAGCCAAGTAATTCTCCAGGCTTCACAGGTTTGCAAAACATTCGGTCAAACCCGTGCACTGGACAATGCAGAGTTCGAGCTTCGGGTTGGAGAGGTGCATGGCCTGCTGGGAGCAAACGGCGCCGGTAAATCCACCTTGTCGAAGGTCATCGCCGGTCATGTGTTCCCGGATTCGGGAAAGATAACCTATCGGAACCGCGCGTTGAGTCTCAGATCAGCACGCGAGGCGCTCGATTGTGGAATAGCAATCGTGATGCAGGAGACGAGCCTGGCGCCGGATATGTCAGTTCTGGAGAACATTTTTCTCCCGGAACTGGGGAAACCGGGTCGGTTGTCCTATCGAAGGCTGCGCCAGGAAGCGAAACGCATTCTTTCCGACCTTGTTCACGAGCACGCCTTGCCACTGGATACAGAGGTTCGCCGCCTCTCTTCCGCACAGCGGCAGCTTGTGGAAATTGCCAAGGCCCTGGCGCTCGATGCCAGCCTGATAATATTCGACGAGCCCACTGCTTCGTTAAGTCCGAACGAAGTCGAGCAGCTATTCGGCATAATGTCGAATTTACGTGATAATAACAAAGCTCTGATATTTGTTTCGCATAGAATGGAAGAGGTGTTTGCAATAACGGATAGAGTCACCGTGATGCGGGAGGGGGCGACGGTCGCGAAATCCATTGCAACACGCGAACTGACACAGACCGATCTGGTTCGGCACATGGTCGGGCGGGAGATCGGGTCGATCTATGCGGTGCCGGGCTTGCGCGCCTCGGACGAAGCTGCACCGGAAACGTTCGCCGTGGAGGGGCTTCGAGCGCTGCCCGCCGTGAAGAACGTAAGCTTCCGTGTTCATCGAGGCGAGATTCTGGGTCTTGGCGGTCTGGTGGGGGCCGGTCGCTCCGAGACGGCCGAAGCCCTTTTCGGCCTGCGGCCCTATCAAGCCGGTCAGATTCACCTGAACGGGAAGCCCTTCCGCCCACGCAAGCCGCGCGATTGCGTCAAGGCCGGCATCGGCTTTGTGGCGGAGGATCGCAGGGTTCAGAGCATCGTCCCCGACCTCTCGGTGCGCGAGAACCTGCTCCTGGCGCACCTGGGTGCCCATTCCGGCTTCTTGCTCAACTACAGCTCTCGGCGCGAGAAGATTGCGGAGCTGCTTGACCTGCTCGACATGCCCGCGAGCCGTCTGTTGGACGCCAACATGCTGAACTTTTCGGGCGGCATGCAGCAGAAAATCATCATCGCGCGCTGGCTGATGCTGGATCCCAGTGTTCTGATTCTCGATGAGCCGACCAAGGGCGTTGATATCGGCACCCGGTCGTCGATTTACTCCATGCTGCGCCGCATAGCGGAGCGTGGCGTTTCGATCGTGATGATCTCTTCGGATTTCGAAGAACTCCTCGGAGTTTGCGAGAGGATCATCGTTATGAGCGACGGCCAAACAATCGCAGACCTTCCGAGCGCGCACCTGGATGAGGAGAAGCTGACCTTGCTTGCGGCGCCTCGCACATCGACGGAGCGAAACACGAAACTGCTGCAGGAGCTGACCCAGCGCTACGGCGGCGCGGGCTTCTGGGCCATTGTCGATGAAGGGCGGGTCATATGCCTGAATGCCGTTGTGGCGGAAGCCGGCGCCGATCCCGGATTCCGGGCGGGGGAGTCGCCCAGCTTCGACCAGACAGCAATTCCGACCGTCTTACAGCACCCGCAGGATGACTTCGTCGCTGAGCCGAACGGAGAACGCCGCACCTTCCTCATGCCGATCCCCAGCAAACGGGGGCACGATCTCGGCTGGATCGGCCTGGTAACAACCTCACCGACGCCACCTTCGGTTCAGGATGTTCGTGATCTGATTATCGGGTTCTCGGCATTGGACCACGAGGTGGAAGCGGCATGACACAAGAAACGAGAACTATGCAGTCATCGGTCAATTTCAAACGGCTTTTGGGACGCGTGGCCAACAGTTTGGAACTGCGCATGCTTGGCTTGGCGCTCGCCATAGCCGTCGTTCTTTCAATCATGTCGCCCTATTTCCTCACAGCCAATAACTTGATGAACGTTCTCGATCAATCTGTCGTTATTGGAATCGTTGCCATTGGCATGACCTTCGTCATCCTGACGGGCGGAATTGATCTATCGGTCGGATCGGTTGCAGGCCTTACAGGCGTCGTGCTCGGCCTGGCGCTACAGGACTTTTCCATACCGGTCGCGATCGCCATGGCCGTTGCGGCAGGTGCATTCATTGGCCTGTTTTCCGGCGTGCTTATCGGATACTTCGGGCTGGCAGCCTTCGTTGTGACGCTGGGCGTGATGGCCATCGGCCGCAGCTTGGCGTACATTTTCTCCGGGCAGACCTCGATCAGTTCCATTCCCATGGAGCTGTCGGACCTGGTTTACACAACGGTGCTGGGCATTCCGACGAACGTCCTCTGCCTGGGCCTGTTGTACCTGCTCGCCGGCCTGTACTTGAGCTACACCAAAGGCGGCCGGACCATCTATGCCGTGGGGTCCAATAAGGAGGCGGCGCGCGCTGCGGGGTTGAGCGTGCTGTTTTACAGCATACTCCCCTACGTGATCTCGGGCATGTTCGCGGCCGTCGCGGTGACGTTCCTGACGGCGCAGATTCTGTCGGTCGACCCCCTGACGGGCAACCTCCTGGAACTCGATGCCATTGCGGCCGTCGTGATCGGCGGGGCCAGCCTCTACGGCGGACGGGGCTCGATTGCCGGCACGCTGATCGGCGTGGTCATCATGGTGATGATTCGCAACGGCTTGAACCTGCTGGGCGTGTCGCCCTTCTGGCAGGGCTCCGCCATCGGCGCGATCATCATCTTCGCACTCTTGATAGAAAGCCTGCTCAGCCGCCGGTCGCGGGCTTGATTGGCAACCACCGCCGAGTAAACGGAGGTTTTACGATGGGAAATCCGACAACGAACGTTCGACTGTACGGCACGGAAGAGCAGGTGCCTGACCCGATTGTGCTTCGGGCGGGCAAGCTGACGGCAGAGTTGGACGCCGGAAACCTTCGTTACATTCGACTGGATGGCATCGAGTTGATCCGTGCCGTTTCCTACATCGTCCGGGACAAGGATTGGGGCACCTACAACCCAACGATCTCCAAGCTTGATGTGAAAGAGACGGCAGAGGGTTTCACCGTCCAGTACGATGCGGAGGTTCGCGACAGCCAGCAGAGCTTCCGCTACAGCGCGGTCATCAAGGGATCGAGTGACGGGCGCCTGTCTTTCGCAGCGACCGGCGAAGCCTTGTCCGACTTTCTGACCAACAGGACCGGCTTTGTCGTCCTGCATCCGATTGACGGCGTGGCGGGCCATCCTGTTCAGGTCGAACATGTGGACGGCCGCAAGGTGGACAGCGCCTTTCCGGAGATCATCGACCCCTTGCAGCCCATGATGGATCTGCGGGCACTGACGCATGAGCCGGTCCCCGGCCTGAAGGTAACTTGCCGCATGGAAGGTGACACCTTCGAGATGGAAGACCAGCGCAACTGGACCGATGCGTCCTACAAGACGTATGTGCGCCCCCTGGCCTTGCCCTGGCCCTATAAACTTGAGCAGGGATCAACACTCGAACAGCAGGTCACGCTGGAGGTTACCGGAAGCCCCTCCCAGCCGCGTAATCGCAAGCAGGGCACAGCCACCGTCTCGGTCGGCGACCCCATGGGGACGGTTCCGCCGCTCGGAATAGGCCTGGAACCGGAACTCGTCGCAGCCACCCAGCAGAGGGTCGCGGAACTTTCGGCCGCGCGGCCGCATCACCTGGTCTGCCATTTCGATCCGCGGCAGGGGCATGGCAAAGCGGAGCTCGCACGGGCGGCGGACCTCGCACGATCGCTAGGCTGTGAAGCCTGGCTTGAGGCGGTGGTTCCCAGCGTCGAGGGCTTTGCGTCCGATATCGAAACGCTCGGCCAGTTGGTGGCTGAAATCGGCGCCCCCTTCGTCTGCGTGTTCCTGTCGCCCGCCCCGGACTTGAAATGCACCTTGCCCGGAAGCCCGTGGCCGCCTTGCCCGCCGCTTGAGGAAGTCTACAAGATCGGTCGCGCAGCCTTCCCGAAGGCGAGGCTGGGCGGCGGAATGTTCAGCTACTTCACGGAGCTCAACCGCAAGCGCCCACCAACGGATCTCCTTGATATCGTGACTTTCACGACCAGCGGGCTAGTGCACGCAGGCGATGACCGTTCGGCGACCGAGGGATTGGAATCGCTCCCCTACATCGCCAAGAGCGTTCGCGAAATCGCCAAGGGCAAGCCTTATCACGTGGGTCCGAGCGCCTTGGGCATGCGCGCCAATCCCTACGGCGAGGCGCCGATGGACAATCCGGACAACATCCGACAGGCCATGAACAGGATGGACCCGCGCCAGCGCGGCTTGCTGGGTGCAGCCTGGAACCTCGGCTACGCCGCGCACTTTGCGAAGGGCGGCGCGCAGGCAATCAGCCTCGGCGGTGGGGTAGGGCCCTTCGGGCTGGTTCATGCGCCCATGCCTTATGCACAGCCCTACTTCGATGAAGCCGAAGGATTCTATCCGGTCTTCCACGTTTTCCGCGGATTGGCCGGGAAGCGGGGCGCAGTGCTGCTCGACACGCACTGCGATTCGCAGCGCGATGTGCAGGCCATCGCGCTGGAGGGTGATAACGGCCGGGAACTCTGGGTGGCGAACCTCCTCAGTGAGAGCAGGACCCTTGTCCTGGACAATGTTGCCGGACTTCGTCGCTGCGCGAGGCTCGATGCCGATAGCTTTGTCGAGGCGTCACAGGATCCAGAGTTCATGGATCGCCCTGGTGAAGCCTTCGATGGCGACAGTGCGGAACTCGGGCCTTACGCAGTCGCGCGCTTTACCGCCTGAGCGGGGAACATTCGCTGAGCGGGGCTCCGCCCCCACCCGCCTGCGACAATCTAGCCCTTCCGCCGGGTGGGGGCATTGTGGTTGCTTGCGGGGACTGGAAACTTGTGGTGGGAGAGAGGCTATGCGTGTCTTGGTGGCGGCTGTGACGCTGAGTGTGCTTTGGGCCGGGGCGGCCGCAGCGCAGGAGGTGCGGGTGGAGGATCCCTGGGCGCGGGCTTCCATCGGCATGGTGCCCAATTCCGCAGCCTACATGACCATCCACAACCGCGGCAGCGAGCCGGAGCGTCTGGTGGCGGTCAGCGCTTCGGTGGGCGTGCGCGCCGAGTTGCACGACCATGTCATGGACGGCGAGGTGGCGCGCATGCAGCAGGTCGGGGCCATCGAGATTCCGGCGGGTGGGACTGCGGCGCTGGCCCCGGGTGGCCTGCACATCATGCTGATGAGGCTTGCCGAACCCCTGGCCGCAGGGGATAGCATTGACCTCACGCTGAGCTTCGAGCGAGCCGGCAACCTGGAGGTCGAGGCCGAGGTGCGCCCGCTGCGTGACAGCAACGACGGGGAGGGCCAACAGGGTCTCGGCGCGGAGCAGGGCCAGGACCTGGAATGAAGCCGGGTCCGCTCGGCAGAGACGGTGGTAGCAGGAGCGCAGACAGCGAGAGGGGTCGCGGCATGGAAGCGGAGGTCACGGAAATCGATACGCGGGGATTGCGCTGTCCCTTGCCGGTGCTCCGCGCGCGCAAGGCCATAGCCGGGCTGCCGGATGGCGCGCGGTTGCGCGTGCTGGCGACGGATCCCGACTCGCGGCAGGATTTTCGCGCCTGGTGTGAGTCCAGCGGTCACGAACTGCTGGAGCAGAGCGACAACGGCGAGGGCATCCTTGTGCACCTGATCCGCAAGGCCGGGTGAGGGGAAAGGGCGGCGGCTCTCGCCGCGCAGCCGACAGACTGCTTGTTGCGGCCGGCATCATTCTGAATAATCCTCTTATGCGGGCAGAATGTGGCCCAGACGAGGGCAGGGGACCGGTCGGGAGGCCATGACGAACTCATGAGCATCTGGGGCAAGATCGTAGGCGGTGCAGCCGGCTTCGCACTGGGCGGCCCCCTGGGCGCCTTGCTGGGCGGCCTGGCGGGACATGCGGTGGACCGCATGCGCGACAGCACCGAAGAGGTGCTGATTGCCGAGCGGGAAGGGCGACAGCCGGAAAGCGGGCCGGAAAAGTCCATTGCCTTCACCATCGGCGTCATCGTGCTGGGCGCGAAGATGGCCAAGGTGGACGGCGCGGTCACCCGCGACGAAGTGGCGGCCTTCAAGGAGGTCTTCCAGGTTCCGCCGGAGGAGATGAGCAACGTCGGTCGGGTCTTCAATCAGGCACGACGCGACGCGCGCGGCTTCGAGCCCTACGCCCGGCAGCTCGGCCGCATGTTCCGCGACAATCCCCGAGTGCTGGAAGAATTGATCGACGGCCTGTTCCACATCGCCCGGGCGGACGGGGCGGTGCACGAGGCGGAGATCGAGTATCTGCATCAGGTCGCCCGCCATTTCGGCTTCTCCGAGGCCGAGTGGGAGCGCATTCGCGCCGCCAACGTCGGACCGGCCGAGGATGACCCCTATGTCATTCTGGGTGTCACTCCCGATGCGGACGAGGAGACCCTGCGCCGCACCCACCGTCAATTGGTGCGCGAGCATCACCCGGACCGCCTGATTGCCCAGGGCCTGCCGGAAGAGTTCGTCGACCTCGCCAACGAGAAACTGGCCCGCATCAACCGCGCCTGGACTGAAGTCAAGAAGCGCCGCGGACTGCGTTGAACCGCCGGGCTGAACCGCCGGGCTGAACCGCCGCGACGGGCCGTCTTGGCTCTTGTCCCTTCTGGTTTTCCCGGAAAGAATGCAACCCGCTTGGGGGAGCGATGCCGTCCCGCCCGACCACATGCGGTGGGGGCGAGGAGAGGTGGCAAAGCGCCTTTGACGCAGTCCGATCGCTGGATGGTGCGCTCTTTGCAGACCTGCGGCGGGCTGTTCCTCGTGGCCTGACCGGGTCAGGCGCAACCGACAGCAAGTGGAGATCGAGATGAGCAGGGACGTTACAGTGAATCGCCGCGGCTTTCTGGCTGGCTCGGCGGCCGTTGCCGCGGGCGCCGGGCTGGCGACGCCGGCGATCGCGCAGAGCCGGATCGAGTGGGACATGGTGACCGCTTGGCCCACGGGCGCTCCGGGGGTGGACGACAATGCCCGGCGGATCGCGCAGCAGATCACTGATCTGTCCGACGGGCGCATCGTGATCAACGTGCACGGCGCCGGCGAGATCGTGCCGGCCTTCGGCGTCTTTGATGCGGTCTCGCAGGACGTGGCGCAGATGTACCACGCGGTGCCGGCCTACTGGACCTCCAAGAACAAGGCTATCGGGCTGTTCGGCTCCTTCCCCTTCGGCTTCACCGCGCCGGAGCAGATGGGCTGGATGTATCACGGCGGCGGCTACGAGCTGTACGACAAGATCTACGACAGCTTCGGGCTGAAGGGCTTCATTGCCGGCAACTCCGGCCCGCAGTTCTTTGGCTGGTTCCGCAACGAGATCAACACGCTCGACGACCTGCACGGACTGCGCATCCGCACCACCGGCTTCGGCGGCGAGATGCTGCGCAAGGTTGGCGTGGCCGTGGTCAGCCTGCCTGGCGGCGAGATCTTCCAGGCGCTGCAGGCCGGCACCATCGACGCGGGTGAGTTCATCGGTCCCTGGAACGACTTCGCTTTCGGCTTCCACCAGGTGGCCCAGAACTACTACGCGCCGGGCCCGGGCGAGCCCTCCTCGGCAGAGGAGATCGGCATCAATGCCGCGGCCTACAACGATCTGCCCGAAGACCTGCGCCAGATCATCACCACTGTGGCATCGGCGGTCTCCGAGGACATCACCACGGGCTACGACATCAACCACGCCCGGGCGCTGAAGACCATGGTGGCGGAGCATGACGTGCAGGTGCGCATGCTTTCCGAGGAGATCGTCGCGGGGCTGGCGGATGCCACCAAGGAGATCGTGCAGGAACTGCTGGACGATTCCGACGAGACCGTGCGCGAGGTGATGGCGAGCTATGCCAGCTATCGCAACGAAACCGCGACCTTTGCGCGCTACAGCTACGCCGCGCAGATGAACGCGCGCACCTTCGACTTCCCCGAGGCCTGAGGCCGCGGGACCCTTTCGGCGGCCGCGCATCCCGGAAGCCTGATGGCTTCCTTGGGATGCGCGGCCCCACTCTTGTTGTGGGGGAGTGTCGAGCATGACCCATCTGCTTGCCGTCAGCCGTCTGCTCGACTGGCCCTCGCGGGTGATCGGGCGCTGGCTCTATTGGCTGGTGGCCGCCATCGTGCTGCTGAAGTTCACCACAGTGGCCATGCGCTACCTCTTCTCCTCCACCAGCATCAAGCTGCAGGACTCGGTCACCTACGCCCACGCCACGCTCTTCATGTTGATGGTGGGCTATGCCTATCTGAAGAACGACCATGTGCGCGTGGACATGATCTACGGCCGCCTGTCGCGACGGGGGCGGGCGCTGGTCGACCTGGGCTGCATCTTCCTGGGCATTCTGCCGCTCTGTGCGCTGCTGCTCTACTTCGGCTGGCCCTACGTGGCGGCCTCCTGGAAGATCCGCGAAGGCGCACTCTTCTTCGGCGGCCTGCCGGGCACCTATCTGCTGAAGACCGTCATCCTGGGGTTCGTGGTGCTGCTGTTCCTGCAGGCAATGGCCATCACCCTGCGCTGCATCGCGGTGCTGGCCGGTGAGGAGGTGGAGGTCTTCGGCGCGCCCTGGGAGGAGCCGCGGTGACCGGGATGCCGCTCGACCTTCTGATGTTCGCCGGGCTCTTCATCCTGGTCCTGATCGGTGCACCCATTGCCTTCGTGCTGGTGGCCACGGCCGTGATCTTCGGGCTGATCGGCCTGTCGCTGGGCGAACTGAACTTCAACATGATCGGCGCGCTGCCCAGCCGCATTTTCGACACCATGGTGTCGGAAGCCCTGATCGCCATTCCGCTGTTCGTCTTCATGGGCATGGTGCTGGAGCGCTCGCGCATCGCCGAGGATTTGCTGCGCACCATGGGCGCGCTCTTCGGCGAGCTGCGCGGCGGGCTGGGGGTGTCGGTGACGGTGGTGGGCGCGCTGCTGGCTGCTTCCACCGGCATCGTCGGCGCGACCACGGTGACCATGGGCCTCATGGCCCTGCCGGTGATGCTGCGCTACGGCTACAACGCCTCCTACTCCAGCGGCGTTATCTGCTCTGCCGGTACTCTGGGCCAGATCATCCCGCCGTCGACCGTGCTGATCATCATGGGCGAGGTGTTGGCTTCGGCCTACCAGCGTGCGCAGCACAGCCAGGGGAACTTCGCCGCCAAGACCATGAGCATCGGCGAGCTCTTTGCCGGCTCGCTGCTGCCGGGACTGATGCTGGTTGGCCTCTACATTCTCTACCAGTTCATCGCGGCGCGCCTGAAGCCCTCGCTTGCGCCGCCCATACCGCCGCGCGCCATCGAGGGGGCCGGTGGCAAAGCGGGCGCGGCGCGGGTCAGCCGCCACGAGGTCCTGTCCGTTCTGATCCCGCCATTGGTCCTCATTGTGGCCGTCCTGGGTTCGATCCTGGGCGGCATTGCCACCGCGACCGAGGCGGCAGCGGTGGGGGCCGTGGGGGCGACACTGCTCGCCGGCATGCGCACCGGGCGCAACATCTGGGCGCTCTGGGTGGCAGTCCTGGGGCTCGTCATCCTGATGGTGATGGCGGCCAACTTCGACCTGCGCCTGGGCCGGCCCGATCCACCGACCGGGGATCAGGTGATGCTGGCGATTGCGGGAGCCATCGCTTTGGCCTGTGCCGTCGCCATTGCGGTGATCTGGCGCGATCTCGGCCGCACGGAGATCCTCAGGCCGGCCATGAGCTCCACTGCGCGCACCACCAGCATGATCTTCACGCTGATCATCGGCGCGCTGCTCTTCTCGCTGGTGTTTCGTGGGCTGGGCGGGGAGGAGCGCATCCGGGACCTGCTGGAGTCGACGCCCGGCGGGCCGCACACGATGCTCTTCTTCGTGCTCTTCATGATGTTTCTCCTCGGTCTCTTCCTGGACTACGTGGAGATCACCATCATCGCGATACCGGTGGTGGGGCCGCCGATTCTGGCCGCTGGCATCGACCCGATCTGGTTCGGGGTGCTGATCGCGCTGACGCTGCAGACCTCGTTCCTCACCCCGCCGGTGGGCTACACCCTGGCCTATCTGCGCTCGGTGGCGCCGCCCAGCGTGTCCACCCTGCAGATCTGGGGCGGTGCGGTGCCCTTCATCCTGCTGCAGCTGCTGGCGGTGCTGATTGTCTACAGCCTGCCCGGCCTGGCCACCTGGCTGCCGGGGCAACTCTTCTGAGATTGTTCCCCCTGACCGCCGCTTTCCTCGATAGCGGCGGTCAGGGGGCAGGCATCAGAGCGGATCGCGTTTGTTCTGTAACGCGCAGCGTTCAGAGCAACCGCGTGAATCCGCTCTGAATCAAGAGTGTAGAGCAGATTCACGCCTCAAATCGCGTCGCTTCGCGAACCCGATTTGAGGCGATCTGCTCTATAGCTTGCCGGCGAGGGCGGCCTCGAAGAGCTGGCGGCAGTCGGCGGCGGTCAGGGGACGCGGGTTGCCGCCGGCGGTGGGATCCTTCTCGGCCATGACCGAGAGTTCGTCCAGGCGCGCATCGTCCACGCCCAGCTCCGCCAGGGTGTGCGGGATCTGCAGCTCGCTGCGGAAAGACAGCACCCAGTCGAGGAAGCCGGCGTAGTTCTGCTCGCGCAGGCCGAGCCAGGCGGCCAGGCGCCCCAGCTTGTCCTCGATCGCTGGCCGATTGAAGGCCAGGACGTAGGGCATGAAGACCGCGTTGGTCAGGCCGTGGTGGGTGTCATAGACCGCACCGACGGGGTGGGAGAGCGCATGAATGCCCCCCAGACCCTTCTGGAAGGCGACCGAGCCCATGGAGGCGGCGGCGAGCATGTGGGCACGTGCCTCCACGTCGCTGCCGTCGGCGAAGGCGCGCGGCAGGTAGTCCTTCACCAGGCGCATGCCCTCCACCGCGATGCCTTCGGCCATGGGGTGATAGCCGGGCGCGCAGTAGGCTTCCAGGCAGTGGGCCAGGGCGTCCATGCCGGTGGCGGCGGTGATGTGGGCCGGCAGCCCCACCGTCAGTTCCGGGTCGGAGATCACCACGCCGGGCAGCATCTTCGGGTGGAAGATGATCTTCTTGGTGTGGTCGCTCTCGTCGGTAATCACGCCCGCGCGGCCGGTCTCGGAGCCGGTGCCGGCGGTTGTGGGCACGGCGACGATGGGGGCGATGCCCTCGGGGTCGGCGCTCTTCCACTCGTCGGTGCGGTCCTCGAAGTCGGTCCAGGGCAGGGTCTGGCCGCTCATGAAGGCGATCACCTTGCCGGCGTCCAGCGCGCTGCCGCCGCCGAAGGCGATGACGCCGTCGTGGCGGCCGCTGCGGAAGGCCTCGATGCCATCGGCCAGATTGGTGCCCGTGGGGTTGCCCTTGATGTTGGAGAAGAGCCCTGCCTCAAGCCCGGCCGCGCGCAGCGACTGCAGTGCCGCCTCCACGATGGGCAGGGCGGCAAGGCCCGGGTCGGTGACCAGCAGCGGGCGACGCATGCCCTGGCTTTCACAGGCCTGGGGCAGGTTCTTGATGCGTCCCGGACCGAAAAGGATCTGGGTCGGGAAGCTCCAGGTGGCTTTGAGGTGGCCGGCGCCGGACATGCGATTCAACTCTCCTGCAAGTGGGCGTGATGATGGTTGCTCTTGGTACGGCGACAGGCCGGCGCATGGCAATGCCCTGCCGACCCGGCCTGTAACGGAAGCGCCGGCAAGGGGCCAAGGATGGCCCCTCGCACGACGAAGCTCGGTTAGATCCGCTCGAAAAGGCGGGTGACCTCCAGGTCGGTGACGCGGCGGTCGAATTCCGCCTGCTCCCAGCGGCCGGTGTGGAGGTAGTGCTCCACCACGTCGTCGCCCAGCGCCTCGCGCAGCACCTCTGAGCGTTCCAGCGCCGAAAGGGCGTCCCGCAGGGTGTGCGCCACGTCGGGCACTTCCTTGGACTCGTAGGCATTGCCGGTGAAGGGCGGCGGCAGTTCCAGGCCCTTGTCGATGCCATGCAGGCCGGCGGCGATCATCACCGCAAAGGCGAGGTAGGGGTTGCAGTCGGAGCCGGGGATGCGGCACTCGACCCGCTGACCCTTGCCGTGGCCGACGACGCGGAAGCCGGCAGTGCGGTTGTCGAAGGACCAGGCTGCCTTGGTCGGCGCGAAGGAACCGGCCTGGAAGCGCTTGTAGGAGTTGATGTAGGGCGCGAAGAAGTAGGTCATCTCCTCGGCAAGCGCGAGGTTGCCGGCGATGTACTGCTTGAAGAGGTCCGGCATGCCCTCGGGCGAGCCGCCGGGCCCGTCGAACAGCGCGGCCGAGCCGTCGGCCTTCCAGAGCGAGGAGTGGATGTGGCAGGAGCTGCCGGCGAGGTCCGTGCGGTACTTGGCCATGAAGGTGATGGCCCGGTCCCGGGTCCAGGCAATCTCCTTGGCGCCATTCTTGTAGATCGAATGGTTGTCCGCCATGGGCAGGGCATCGCAGTAGCGGAAGTTGATCTCCTCCTGCCCGGGGCCCCATTCGCCCTTGGAGACCTCGACCGGGATGCCGGCGCCTTCCATGCCCAGACGAATGGCGCGAATGATCGGCTCTTCCTTGGTGGTCTGGAAGATGTGGTAGTCGGAGATGTACCAGCCGGCGTGGTCGAGGTTCTTGTAATCCTTCTCGTGCGCCGTCTTGTAGGTCTCGTCGAAGAGATAGAACTCGAGCTCCGAACCCTTCATGGACTTCCAGCCGCGCTCGGCGAGGCGCGCCAGCTGGCGCTTGAGCACCGAGCGCGGGGCGTGCGGCAGCAGCTCGCCGTGATGGTCGCAGACGTCGGCCATCACCAGGGCGGTGCCTTCCAGCCAGGGGACGCGCCGCAGGGTGGCGGCATCGGGCTTGAGCACGAAGTCGCCGTAGCCCTTCTCCCAGGAGGCGGCCTTATAGCCGGGAACCGGCTCCATATCGATGTCGGCGGCGAGAAGATAGTCGCAGGCATGGGTCTCTTCATGGACCTGCTCGAGGTAATAGTCGGCCGCCACGCGCTTGCCCAAGAGCCGGCCCTGCAAGTCCGGAAAGCAGACCAGCACCGTGTCGATTTCCCTCTCCCGCACGAGGCGCCGCAGCGCTTCGAGATCCAGCATGCCTTGCATGAATACTCCCCTAGTTTGTCGGCGCCTGTACGCCTGCTTCTGCTGTCTGTTTCAAGCCCCAACTCGGGACGGTGCAAGACCATAGTGCGGCGGGGCAGGGCTGCAAAGCACCAGCTTGACCAGAGCGCGACGCTGTGGATGGCTTGTGCCAAGCAACACCATCAAAGTCCTGTCCCATGAGCATTGAAACCTGGCTGGCCTTCGCGGCCGCGGCGGCCGTTCTCGTCGCCATTCCCGGGCCCACGATCACGCTGGTCGTGGCCTATGCCTTGTCGCGCGGCGCGGCGGCGGCGCGCTGGACGATCGCCGGCGTGCTGCTGGGCGACCTCACCGCCATGACTGCCTCGCTGCTCGGCGTGGGCGCCTTGCTGGCCGCCTCGGCGACCGCCTTCATGGTCGTGAAGTGGCTGGGTGTGTTCTACCTGCTTTGGCTGGGAATCGCCCTGTGGCGCGCACCGGTGGCGCCGCTGGAAACCGCGATCGACACACCGCTGCGCGGACCCAAGGTCATGGCGCATACCTTTGCCGTGACCGCGCTCAATCCGAAGGGAATCGTCTTCTTCGTCGCCTTCCTGCCGCAGTTCGTGACGCCGACGGCCGCCGTCGGGCCTCAGCTTGTGCTGCTTGGCGCCACCTTCCTGGTGCTGGCCGGACTGAACTGCCTGATCTATGTCCTGCTGGCCGGGCGCCTGCGCCGACGCCTGCGCAACCCACAAGCGCTGCGCTGGATGAACCGGCTGGGCGGCAGCGTGCTGATCGGCGCCGGCCTGCTTGCCGCGAGCCTGCGTCGGGCGACCGGGTAAGCCTCAGGCCAACGCCTGGCGCAGGTCGCCGATCAGGTCGTCACTGTCCTCGACACCGACCGAAAGACGCACCAGGCCATCGACGATGCCCAGGGTCTCCCGGGTTTCGGCGGGAACCGAGGCGTGGGTCATGATCGCCGGATGCTCGATCAGGCTTTCGACGCCGCCCAGGGACTCGGCCAGGGCGAAGACCTCCACCCGCTCCAGAAAGCGGCGCGAGGCCTCAAGGCCGCCGTGCAGCACCGCCGTGACCATGCCGCCGCCGGCGCGCATCTGGCGCTGGGCCAGATCATGTTGCGGGTGGCTCGGCAGGCCCGGGTAGATCACCTTCTCTACCGCCGGATGCTCCTCCAGGAAGCGGGCGACGGCCAATGCGTTCTCGCAGTGACGCTGCATGCGCAGGTGCAGTGTCTTGAGGCCGCGCAGCACCAGAAAGGAGTCGAAGGGGCCCTGGATGCCGCCCACGGCATTGCTGAGGTAGCCGATCTTCTCGGCCAGTTCCCGGTTCTCGCCCACCGCCAGCACGCCGCTGACCACGTCGCTGTGGCCGCTCAGGTACTTCGTGGCCGAGTGCATCACCACGTCGATGCCCATCTCCAGCGGGCGCTGCGCCCAGGGGCTGGCGAAGGTGTTGTCGGCGCAAGTGGCGATGCCGTGCTTCTTGGCGAGCGCGGCCACCGCTTCCAGGTCAACCAGTTTGAGCAGGGGGTTGGTCGGAGTCTCGATCCAGATCAGGCGCGTTTCCGGGCGGATGGCCGCTTCCAGGGCGTCCAGGTCGCTCATGTCGACGAAGCTGAAGTCAAGACCGGCCGAGCGCCGGCGCACGTTCTCGAACAGGCGGTAGGTGCCGCCGTAGAGATCGTCCATGGCGATGATGTGGCTGCCGCTGTCGAAGCACTCCAGCAGCGTCGCCGCCGCTGCCAGACCGGAGGCGAAGGCGAAGCCCTGCCGGCCGCTTTCCAGGTCGGCGATGCAGCGCTCATAGGCGCCGCGGGTGGGGTTGTGGGAGCGGCTGTACTCGTAGCCCTTATGCACGCCCGGGCTCTGTTGCACATAGGTCGAGGTGGCGTAGATCGGCGTCATGATCGCCCCGGTGGTGGGGTCGGGCTCCTGGCCGGCATGGATGGCGCGGGTGCCGAAACCAGGGCGGTTGCGGCCAAAGCTCTCGGACATGGACTGGCTCACTTCAGTTTGCGGCGAAGGTGGTTGACGAGGTCGATGCGGGTGATGAGGCCCAGGAACTGGCCGTCGTCCAGCACGATGGCGACATGATCGCGCTCGAAGATCGGCAGCAGATCCTCGACCGGGCGATCCGCCTCGACGGTCTCAAGCTTGCGGGTCATGGCGCTGGACACCGGATCGCGAAAGCGCGCCTCCTCCTCCACTACGGCAAGGAGGAGATCGCTTTCGTCGAGGATGCCGATGGCCTCACCGGCTTCGTTCACCACGGGAAGCTGGGAAATGTCGTAGAGCTTCATGCGCCCGTGGGCGGTAAGCAGCGTGTCGTCCGGGGAGAGGGTGACTGTGGCCTGATCCTGGTGCCGGCGCGAGATGAGGTCGCGCAGGTCGCCGACAACGGGACGCTCCAGGAAGCCCTGATCCAGCATCCAGTAGTCGTTGTACATCTTTGAGAGGTACTTGTTGCCGCTGTCGCAGACCAGCGTCACCACGCGCTTCGGCTCGGTCTGCTCCCGGCAGTAGCGCAGCGCTGCGGCGAGCAGTGTGCCGGTGGAGGAGCCGCCCAGGATGCCTTCCTTCGCCAGCAGTTCGCGCGCGGTGAGCAGCGCTTCCTTGTCGGGAATGGAATAGGCCTTTCTCACCGGGGTGAGGTCGCAGATCGAGGGCAGGAAGTCCTCGCCGATGCCTTCAACGACCCAGGAGCCGACATCGTCGGAAATCTCGCCGGTCTCCACGTAGTTGGCCAGAATGGAGCCCTCCGGATCGGCCAGAACCATCTCGATGTCGGCGCCGGTCGCGCCGAAGCAGCGCGCCAGGCCCGTGATCGTGCCACCGGAGCCCACGCCGCAGACCATGGCGTCCATGTCATGGCCCATCTGCTCCCAGATCTCCGGGCCGGTGGTGGTCTCGTGAGCATAGGGGTTGGCGGGGTTCTCGAACTGATTGACGAAGAAGGCGCCGCGCTCCTCGGCGATCCTCAGGGCCATGTCCTGATAGTACTCGGGGTGGCCCTTGCCCACGTCCGAGCGGGTCAGGATCACCTCGACGCCCAGGGCACGCAGATGGAAGATCTTCTCCTGCGCCATCTTGTCCGGCACCACGAGGATCAGCTTGTAGCCCTTCTGCGCCGCCACCAGTGCCAGGCCCAGGCCGGTGTTGCCGGCCGTGGCCTCGATGATGGTGCCGCCGGGTTGCAGCTTTCCGTCGCGCTCCGCGGCCTCGATCATGGACTTGCCGATCCGGTCCTTGATCGAACCGCCGGGGTTCTGGTTCTCCAGCTTCAGGAACAGGCGGCAGGGCCCGGTGTCCAGGCGGGTCACCTCGACCAGGGGCGTGTTGCCGATGGTCTCCAGCGTGTCGTGGTAAGTGGAAAGCGTCATGAGAATCGGCCCCTTATGAGAGGAATTCAGCCTAAAGACCTGTGCCCAAATGCCGGCCGGGGCAAGCCCCGATCACAGATTGGCATCGATGGAGCGACTGGAAAGCACCCGGCTGGGGAAGCCGCCCTGCTTCAGGCCCTCGATGATCTCGGCGACATGCTCGCTGTCGCGTGTTTCCACCACAACATCGATGTCGGCGCGCTTGGCCGGCACGTCGGCGAAGAGGCGCTGGTGATAGACCTCGATGATGTTGCCGCCGCTGTTGCCGATCACCTGGGCCAGGCGGGCGAGTTGGCGCGGCTGGTCGATGATCTCGACCCGCAGCCGCACCACCCGACCGTCGCGCACCAGCCCGCGGGCCAGCACGCCGGACAAGAGGCGCACGTCGATGTTGCCGCCGCCGATCAGCGCCGCCACCTTGCGCCCGGCGAAGCGTTCGGGCTGGCCCAGCATCGCGGCGATGGCCGCTGCGCCGGCCCCTTCGGTAACCACCTTCTGGCGCTCGACCAGATAGTGCACGCCGGTCTCCAGCGCGGTCTCGTCGGCGAGCAGGATGTCGGCTACCAAATCGCGCACGATCTCACGCGTGATCTCTCCCGGTGACTTGACGGCGATGCCGTCGGCGAGCGTTGTGCCTCCGGCTGTTGGCGTCTGCCCGTGCAGGACCTGGTGCATGGAGGGATAGAGCGCTGCCTCGACGCCCAGGATCTCGATCTCCGGGCGCTCCGCCTTCAGCGCGGTCGCGATGCCGGCGATCAGACCGCCGCCGCCGATGGGCACGATGACGCAATCCAGGTCCGGCAGGTCCTGCAGCAGTTCCAGGCCGATGGTGCCTTGTCCGGCGATGATGAAGGGATCGTCGTAGGGATGCACGAAGGTCAGGCCGTCGCGTTCGGCGATCTCGCGCGCGGCCACCGCCGAGGCGTCCAGGGTTTCGCCCGTCAGCACCACCCGGGCGCCGAAGGAGCGGGTGCGCTCCACTTTGGCGAAGGGCGCGAACTCGGGCATCACGATGGTCGCGGGAATCCCCAGGCGCCGGGCGTGATAGGCAACGCCTTGCGCATGGTTGCCGGCGCTCATGGCGATGACGCCGCGCCGAGCCTGCTCCTCATCCAGGTTCATCAGCTTCCAGCAGGCGCCGCGGTCCTTGAAGGAGCCGGTGAATTGCAGGGACTCAAGTTTCAGGAAGAGTTCGCAGCCCAGGGTTTCCGCCAGGCGCGCCGCCGGGACCGTGGGCGTGCGCACCACATGCGCGCGGATGCCCTCGGCGGCCTGCTGGATGGACTCGAGTGTGATACTGCTCATGACGGATTTACTCTTCACTGCTGCTGTCGGCGGCGGGAGTGAGCACCAGGCGGCGGCGCTCCGCTTGTGCCGGGGCGACCAGTTGCACCGTTTCCCCGTCGCGCCAGGAGCGTGCCAGATCGTCGAAGTGCGGCGAGAAGGGATTGCCACTCTGCCCCGGCAGCATGGAAAAGCGCGAGGCCTCGAGGTCGGCAAGATCGAACACCGCCCGCAAGCCGGGGCCGTGGACCTGCCGGAAGCGGCTGGCGGGATCGCGGCTCGGGGAGGCGCGGTTGATGGTGTAGTCGCCGCCGCCGGTGGCAAGTTCCAATGCCAGCAGATCGCCAAGCAAGGGGATACGGCCCAGGAGAAAGTGGGCGATGCGGACCTGATGGCGATCGCCCCAGCGCAGGGCGCGCAGTTCCTCGCCGTTGGTGACCTCCAGCCCCTCTAGCGCCTGCTGCAGCGTCTGCTCCAGCAGGGCCGAGCAGTCGGTGGCACGTGCCTGGCACCAGGTCCCGTCGTCGCGTTCCAGGATGCCTTTCATGGCGCGCGGTTCCAGCCGCCGCAACTCGTCGTAGAGCGGGCCGAGCTTAGGTGCGAAAAGCCCCTCGTGCAGCACGTCGAGCCAGGCCCAGAGGATCAGGGGTTCCGGACGGTCCCGATCCATGGTGCCGTCCCACGCGCCCAGCAGCGCCTGGGCGTCTGCGGACAGTGGATCTTCCGCCTCGCCTGCCAACAGGATCGGTAGCAGGTCGCGCGCCATGAGGGAGATCTCGTCCATCTGCAAGGCGGCCATTGCCTCGGCATCCGGGTTCCCTGCTTCCTCTAGAACGGACTCTATTCGCTGCACGCGATAGGGCTCGGGCCAGCGGGTGCCGAGCAGGTAGGGATAGTCCGGCTCCACCGGCCGGTTGTTGGCATTGACCAGTCTCCCGCCCGGCGGATCGACGGTCTGTGGCAGGTCGGCGCGCGGGATGAAGCCGGTCCAGATCGCCTCGCGCTCGCTGCCCTCGACCGGAAGGGAGCCATCGTAGCCGTCACGGATCGGAACCAGCGCCGGCGCAGCGAAGGCGATGTGGCCTTCGGTGGTGGCGAAGAAGATGTTCTGCTGCGGCGCGACGAAGCGGGCCGAGGCGGCCTCGAAGTCGGCCGGGGTGCGGGCCTGGTTCAAGCGCACGAGGCCATCAGCGGAGGTGTCCTCCTCCTGCAGTGCGGGCCAGGCGAGGGTCAGGGCGACATCGCGGCCCAGCGCGTCGGCTTCGGCTTGCGAGACCACCGGCCCGAAGCGGCCCTTGCGGAAGGTGACGACCTCGGGGTCGCTGCCGCGAACGGCAATCTCTTCCTCCCAGGTCTCGAAGGCCCGGGGTCCGTCCGGGGTCTGGTAGTGATCCGGGTCGCCCTCGACCAGCCGCTCGATCACCAGGTCCTGGGTGTCGCTGTGGGTGGTGGTGAAGCCCCAGGCGACGTGGCCGTTATGCCCGATGACCACCCCCGGCACGCCGGGAGCGGTGGCCCCGGCCCAGACACCCTCTGGCGTCTCCAGCCGCGCCAGATACCAGGTGCCGGGCGCGCCCAGGCCGAGATGCGGGTCGTTGGCCAGCAGCGGCGCGCCCGTTTGCGTGTGCTCGCCCGAGAGCGCCCAGGCGTTGCTGGCGCCGCGGCGCTCCTGCCAGGCCTGTGGCAGGGCTTCGAGCAGGCTGGGCGCGGCGGCGGCCAGGCGCATGGCTTCGGTGAAGGTCGCCGGCGCGTCGGCCGGCTGTTCGGGAAAGAGCTCGGCCATCTCCTGCGCGCTCAGTCGGGTGGCAAGACGGGCGTTCTGCAGTTCTTCCCGCCAGTTTCCGGAGAGTTGCAAGGCCATGAGTTTGCCCCAGAGCACCGAATGCCAAGGCTCCCAGGGCTCGGGCTTGCCGGCGAGGAGGAACTCGGGCGGTAGGGGGCCGGAGTGGCTGGCCAGGAAGCCGTTGACCCCTGCCGCATAGCTTTCGAGCACTGCAAGCGTCTCGGGTTCCAGATGCTCTATGGCGGCCTGGGAAAGCCGCGCAAACTCAAGCTGTCGGAAGAGTTGGTCGCCGCGCAGGCCCATGCGGCCCACCACTTCGGCGGTGCGGCCAGTGCCCAGGCGGCGCATCAACTCCATCTGGGCCAGGCGGTCCTGGGCATGGGCATAGCCCAGGCCGTAGATCGCATCGGCGTGGCTTTGCGCCCGGATGGTCACCAGCCCCTGGGGGTCGCGCAGGATTTCCACCTCGCCCACGGGGCTTGCGACCTGCACTTCGCCCTCGGTCTGTGGCAGGGATCCGCGCAGCCAGAACAGCGTGCCCGCCAGTGCGAGCAGGAGGATCAGCAGGAGCCCGCCCAGACCCAGGGCACTCCACTTCAGCAGGCGCAGAAAAATCATCAGGGCTTCCGGCGAGAGGAACCAGCCGGCCCATCGATGCCGGCAGCGCGTATCGAACCATGATACAGCAGCCGGGATCAGGTTTCATGCAGAAGCGGCGCCGTGCGGCGCACGCCATTTCACGCCTGCCCCCGGTCGCAGGGGCGTGGTCCCTACTCGCTGCCGACCAGCAGGGACTGGAGGATCTCCCGCACCGCGTCCGGCAGGGGCGTGGAACGCCCGGCCTCGGGGTCGATGTGCACCGTCACCACTTCAGCCGTGGCGGCGCAGCGTTCGCCCTGAAAGATGGCCTGGGTCAGTTCGTAGGAGCTGCGACCCACCCGGGTGACGGCGGTGCCCACCTCCACCTTGCCCGGGTAGTGCAGCGCTGCGTGATAGCTCGCCGAGAACTTGACCAGGGCGAAGCCGGTGAGCACGCCGCTGGGCAGGGCGGTCATGTGGCGCTGGCGCAGGTCGACCCGGCCATCCTCGAAGAACTGGTTGATGGCGCCGTTGTTGACGTGGTTGTTCGGGTCGATGTCCCCATAGCGGATCGTGACCTCGGTCCAATCCCGATAGAGGGCGCGATCGGTCGGGTCGAATGCCTTGCCGCTCATTTGGTGCTGTCGGCCCCTCAGGTCATGTTGATGATGGCGGTCTTCTTGTGGGTGAAGTGCTCGAGCATGGCTTCGAGCGATGCCTCCTTGCCCAGTCCCGACTGCTTGATGCCGCCGTAGGAGAGGTTGGGCTGCACCACCAGGTTCTGGTTCACCTGGACGAAGCCGGCTTCCAGGCGGCGCACCCCTTCCATGGCGGTCTTGAGGTCGCGGGTCCAGATCGTCGCTGCCAGGCCATACTCGCTGTCATTCGCCTTCTCGATCACCTCGTCCAGGGTCGAGAAGCGCTGGATGGCCGTCACAGGCCCGAAGATCTCTTCGCTTATGACGCGGCTGTCCTCGGGCAGGTCGGTGAAGATCACCGGGCGCACGAAGTAGCCCTTGGCCAGTTTGCCGTCGCCCGGCAGGGAGGAGCCTTCGTGGGCCGTGCCGCCGTCAGCCTTGCCCTGGGTGATGTAGCCCAGCACGCGCTCGTACTGCTGCTCGCTGACGATGGTACCGATGTCGGTCTTCTCGTCCAGCGGATCGCCCATCACCATGGCGTCCACCTTGGCCTTGAGGGCCTCGATGAAGGCGTCGTGCAGGCTTTCGTGGACATAAATCCGGCTGGCCGCCGTGCAGGACTGACCCTGCCGAGTGAAGCGCACGCCGGAGACGGCCCCGGCGACGGCGCGCTCCAGGTCGGCATCGCCCATCACGATCATCGGCGACTTGCCGCCCAGCTCCAGCGTGACCGGCATCAGCTTTTCGGCCGCGCCGCGATAGATGATCTTGCCGGTCTCGACCGAGCCGGTGAAGGTCACCTTGCCGACGTCGGGATGCTCGACCAGCGGCGCGCCGCACTCCGGGCCGAAGCCCGAGAGGATGTTGAACACGCCAGGCGGCAGCACCTCGTTCATGATCTCGCAGACGCGCAGGACCGCGAAGGGCGCCTCCTCGGCCGACTTCACCACCACCGTGTTGCCGGCCACCATGGCCGGCGCGATCTTGAAGGCCATGAGCATCATCGGGACGTTCCAGGGGATGATCGCCCCGACCACACCGATGGGCTCGCGCAGGGTCACGGTCAGCATGTCCGGATTGAAAGGCACGCTCTCGCCCTTCAACTCGGACGCCAGGCCGCCATAGAAGGTGAAGGCGTCGGCCACCACGCTCGCCTCGACCCGGCTTTCGGTGCGCAGCGCCTTGCCGGTTTCCAGGGCCACGAGGCGCGCCAGTTCTTCCTTGTGCGCCTCGATGCGCCGGCCGCATTCCGCCACCAGCTTGCCGCGCTCGCGCGCGGGCAGGGCGGCCCAGGGCTTCTGGGCCTGCTTCGCCGCCGCCACCGCGGCATCGACGTCGGCCTTCTCGCCGAAGGCAGCCTTTCCGATGACCTCCAGCGTGGCCGGATAGATCACGTCGAAGGTCTTGCCGGAATTCGACGGAACAAACTGGCCGTCGATCAGATGCTTGCCGGACAGATCTTGTGCCAGCTTGAAAGGATCCTGGTCAGCCATGGCTCGTGTCTCCCTGTCACACCGCCGGATCAGGCGGTGAAGCTGTCCTTGTAGGTTTCGCGCAACTGGGCCTTCTGCACTTTGCCCATGGTGTTGCGCGGCAGTTCGTCGACGAAAAAGACCTTCTTGGGCACCTTGAAGCCGGCCAGGGCTTCCTTGGTGGCCTCCATGATGGCGTCCTCATCGGTGGACTCGGGTGCGCTGCGCTTGACCACGGCGGTCACTGCTTCGCCGAAGTCCGGATGCGACAGGCCGATGACCGCGCTTTCCACCACGCCGGGCAGGGCGTCGATCACCAGTTCGATCTCCTTGGGATAGACATTGTAGCCGCCGGAGATGATCAGGTCCTTGGCGCGCCCCACGATATGGACGTAGCCCTCGGCGTCGATCTTGGAGATATCGCCGGTGATGAAGAAGCCGTCCGATCGAAACTCTTCGGCTGTCTTCTCCGGCATGCGCCAGTAGCCCTTGAAAATGTTGGGACCTTTAGCCTCCAGTACGCCGATTTCATCGCGGCCGAGAATCTTGCCGCTGTCGTCGGTAACCCGCACTTCCACCTCGGGCAGAGGGAAGCCCACCGTGCCGGCCCGGCGCTCGCCCTCATAGGGGTTTGAGGTGATCATGCCGGCCTCGGTCATGCCATAGCGTTCCAGGATGCGCTGGCCGGTGCGCTCCTCGAAGCTGGCGAAAGTCTCCTCTAGCAGGGGGGCCGAGCCCGAGATGAACAGCCGCATGTGCGCGGCAAGCTCACGGGTGAAGCCCGGATGCTGCAGCAGGCGGACGTAGAAGGTCGGCACGCCCATCATCAGCGTCGCTTTGGGCAGCAGGCGCACCACCTCGTCCGCGTCGAAGCGCGGCAGGAAGATCATGGAGCTGCCGTTGGCCAGGGTGGTGTTGGTGGCGACGAAAAGTCCATGCACATGGAAGATCGGCAGGGCGTGCAGCAGCACGTCTCCCTCGCGGAAGCCCCAGATTTCGTGCAGAGCGAAGGCGTTGGAGGAGAGGTTGCGGTGCGTCAGCATCGCGCCCTTGGACCGCCCGGTGGTGCCGGAGGTGTAGAGAATGGCGGCGAGGTCGTCGTCGCTGCGCGGCTCGATTTCGGGGTCGGGCGCAAGCGCCATGGCGGCCTCGGTCAAGCTGCCGCCACCGTCGGAATCGAGGGTGCGAACGTGGGCTACGCCGGCGGCCTGCGCGACCTCTCGAATCTCGGAGAGGCTCTCGGGGCGGCAGACCACCAGAGTCGGCTCGGCATCGTTCAGAAAGTAGGAGACCTCTGCCTTCTTGTAGGCGGTATTGAGCGGCAGGTAGACCGCGCCCGCCTGGATGCAGCCGAGGTAGAAATAGAGCGCGTTCGGCGACTTCTCGGTCTGGACGGCGACCCGGTCGCCCGGCTTGACGCCCAGTTGGCGCAGCAGTGCGGCATAACGCCCCGCCATGGCTTCCAGATTGGCGTAGGCGTGCTGCTGCCCGTCGCCCAACTCCAGGACCGGGGCGCTGCGATCGGCGGGAAAAAGATCCGAAAGAAGGGCATAGAGGTTGCGGTTCATGCTCAAGGGTCCCCAGAACGCGTCTGTTTGCTTTTTTGATCGGCTGCCGGATCGGCGAGGCTTCATATCAGCCAGTAAGGAATATGTCACTTTACCTGCATTGCACGCTCCGGCGCGGGCAGGCTATCACCGAACAGGCGGCGGAAGCGCGCCGCAATCCGGATGTGGGATTGGTATGACCGAACAGGAGTCTCCTTCACTTTTCGATCGCGCACTGTCGAATCTTTCGGCGAGTTGGCGCGATATTTCCGTTTCGGCGGCACGCACGGTCGGTCTTTCGGTTTCCGACGAGGCCGTTGCCGATGCCGCGCGCTTGCAGACGCAGATGAAAGAATGCCTGGAGGCCCGCGGCGGCGAGGTTTCAGCGCGCGTGCGCGCGGCCTCACTTGGCCGGGCCTATCTGCAGCTCGATGCGCAGGGCCGCGCACTGTTCCTGGAGGTTCTGGCCCGTGATTTCGCCGTCGAGGAGGCGGCGGTTACTGAGGCCATTGCTGACTACCAGGCGCAGGAAGACGAGCAGGGTCGCATCGCGGCTGGTTTACGGCTGCGCGAGGTGTTGGAGCCGCCGCGCGTGCGCTTGCTTCACCAGTTCAACAGCTTACCCGAGGGTGTGAAGTTTCTGGTGGATATGCGCGCAGACCTGCTGCCGCTGTTGGACCGCAGTCCGCACCTGCGAGCGCTCGATCAGGATCTACAGGATTTGCTGACCTCCTGGTTCGATAGCGGCTTTATCGATCTCAGGCGCATAACCTGGGAGTCCAGCGCCGCGCTGCTGGAGAAGCTCATCGCCTATGAGGCGGTTCACGAGATCCAGTCATGGGACGACCTGCGCAATCGACTGGACTCAGATCGGCGCTGCTATGCCCTGTTCCACCCGCGCATGCCCAACGAGCCACTGGCCTTTGTCGAAGTAGCGCTGGTGGAGGGGATTGCCGGGAACGTCCAGGATCTGTTGGATGAGAACGCGCCCGCGGCCGATCCGGCCAAGGCGGACAGCGCGATCTTCTATTCCATCTCGAACACGCAGCGGGGCCTGCGCGGCATCACCTTCGGCGACTTCCTCATCAAGATGGTGGTGCGCGAGCTCAGCCAGGATCTGCCGAGGATCAAGACTTTCGCCACGCTCTCTCCGGTGCCCGGCCTGCGTGTCTGGCTGGAAGGGGTGGACGGTGAAAGCCTGGACCGCTTCCTGGGCAGCGACGAACGCTCCACCATCCGCAAGCTGGGACAGTCTGACGATACGGCGGAGGCCCTGAAAAACCTGCTGGCCCGCGAGAACTGGCACCGCCATGCCAAGGCGGCCGAAAGCCTCAAGGACCCGCTGCTGCGCCTGGCCGCCCGCTACTTCATGGAAAAGCGCGGCAACGGCCAGCCGATCGATCCGGTGGCGCGCTTCCATCTGCGCAACGGCGCGCGCCTGGAGCGGATCAACTGGCTGGGCGATACCTCCGCCAAGGGACTGCGACAATCGGCGGGCATCATGGTCAACTACCGCTATCTGCTCGACGACATTGAGAAGAACCACGAGGCCTACGTGGCCAAGGGAACGGTCGCGGTGAGTTCGGATGTGCGCAGCCTCATGCGCCGGGTGCGCGACAGCAGTAGCGGCACACTCCGGCGCTTGGGGCTGGGATAGACAAGGCCTCAGGGCGTGGCTTCGACCTGTGCCTTCAGGCTGACCGGGTCGAAGGGCAGCGAGAAGTGATCGTGGATGATGCGCCAGCCCGCGGGCGTCTTGCGGGCGGCCAGCGACATGCGCACCCAGCCGGATTGCGGATTTCCTTCGGCATCGGCGCCGACACAGTTTGCGAGGCAGTGGGCCATCAGGAGGTCACCGCTGGCCTGCACGCTGAGATGATGAGGCTCGAAGGACATGTTGCTGCACATCTCCATGCAGGTCTTCCAATGCGCCAGGTAGGCCTCCCGGCCGGAAATCTGTAATGGACCGATCGCGTCGAACGCCACGACGGCCTCGTCGTAGTGGGCGGCAATGGCGTCCAGGTCTGAGCTGTTGATGGCCTGGAGGCAGTCTGCAACGAAACGTTCGGCGTCGGCTTGCAGGTCGAGATTGGTGACGGTTGTATCCATGATGTTTGGCCCTGTTGGTGGAAGAGTAATCAAGTTGATATCAACGTATAGAATCCTGGTCAAGAGGGCTCGCGTCGGCAATGGCCATCTGCTAACCGATGGAGCCAGGCGCACAGAAAGAGGAAGCGTGCAGCCATGCAGCAGTCGGCAAAACTCCGCCATTTTCGAGGCTTGTCTCTCAGTGGCTTTCACCGCGTCGCCTATCGGGAATGGGGGGCGGCGGATGCCAAGCGGACGCTGGTTTGCGTCCATGGGCTGACCCGTAACGGCCGCGACTTCGATGAACTGGCCGCCGCTGCGGCCGCACGGGGGTGGCGCGTTATCTGTCCCGATGTGGTGGGCCGCGGCGACAGCGAACCACTGGCCGACCCAAGCGGCTATGCCTTCCCGCAGTACCTCCAGGACATTAATGCCCTGCTCGCGCGCCTCGATGTGGAGGAGGTGGACTGGGTCGGGACCTCGATGGGGGGGCTCATCGGGCTCTTTCTTGCCGCGCTCCCCGGCACGCCGCTCCGGCGCCTGATGATGAACGACATCGGTCCCTTCCTGCCGGCTGCAGCGCTGTCACGGCTTTCGCAGCAGGTCGGGGAGCAGCAGTCCTGGCCTGACTACAAGTCGGCCTATGCCGATCTTCGGGCCGCCTACGCCGGTTTCGGTCCGCTCACCGAGGCGCAGTGGCAGCGGCTGGTGGAAAGATCCCTCACAGCCGAGGGGGAGGGGTGGCGCCGCAACTACGATCCGGCCATCGGCAAGGCCTTTGCCGAGAGCCTGGAGGGTGATGTGGATCTCTGGGCCTTCTGGGATCAACTGCGCCTGCCTGTCCTGGTCTATCGCGGCGGCCAGTCGGAACTGCTCACAGCGGATACCGCGCGGGAGATGAGCGAACGTGGGCCGCGGGCGCAGGTGGTGGAGATCGCCGAGAGTGGTCATGCCCCTGCGCTGATGAGCGACGAGCAGATCAACCCTATCCTGGACTGGCTGGGCGAAGGCTAAACGGCTTCCTGGGATTGGTTTGCGTGCGGATGCTGCTTGCTGAATACCCGCAGGAAGGCCTTGATCTTGGGCGAGTTCTTGCGGTCGCGCAGGTAGGCGATGCGGAACACCATGCACAGCGCCTCCTCCTCGATCCGCACTGCCCGGACATCCGGGTGGGCGGCGGTCTCGAAGTCGGGCAAGACGCCGATGCCCAGTCCGTTCTCCACTGCCTTGCGCACCCCATCAGGTGAGGTGATCTCCAGCACGGACCGTGTGGCGACGCCGGCCTCCTCGAGGGCTTTCTCCAGGATGCGCCGCGAAGTCGAGCCCCTTTCGCGGAGCACCAGCGGCTGGTCCGCCAGGTCGGCCAGTCTGACGGACTCGCGTTCGAACCACTCGTGACTGCGATGGACGCTGACCAGAAGGGGGTGGGAGCAGTACTTGGAGCTGACGACGGCCGGGTCGCTGACCTCCTGGGCCAGGATGGCGACGTCCGCCGTCATGTCCAGCAGGCGGCTCAGCGTTTCCTGTCCCGTGCCCAGATGGATGGTCATGGAGACTTCCGGGTAGCTTCGCTTGAAGGTGCCCAGCATGCGCGTTGCGTGGAAGGCCCCGATAGAGGCTAGGCTCAACTCTCCATACCGGAAGCGGCCCTGGTTGGTGAGCAGTTCTTCGGCTTCGGTGTAGAGGCTCATCATGCGCTGCGTGATCTCGAACAGCGACTGACCGGCCTCCGTCAGTTCGATCTTGCGGCCGCACCTTTGCAGGAGCTCGACCTGAAAGCGCTCCTCCAGTTCGCGGATCTGGGTGGTGACCGTGGGTTGGCCGATGCCAAGCGCCCGTCCGGCGGCGGTAAAGCCGCGATGGACCGCGACTGCCTGAAAGGTGCGCAGGTGAACGAAATACGTCGACATTATGAATTGATAGGGCTCTACAATCGAAACTGTCAATGATCGTTCGCTGTTCGCGGCACGGCCCGGCAGCGGCCGGTTTCGCCCATCTCAGCGGAAAATCAGACGCAAGGGTATAAGGCGGCACGAGGGGGCATCAGTCTCAAAGGAGCTTTCTCCTAACCTGACTGCCAGCCTGATCGGCGGCGCTTTAAGCACGCCGGGGCTCAGGTGGCAATGCCGGTCCGCAACGGGTACGCACCGGCGGCAGGGCCACTGGAATGCAATTTGCCATGCCGCAGTGAAGCGGCCAGGTTCAGGGAGGATAAGGCAGTATGAAAAAGCAACTCATCGGTACGGTCGCGACCATCGCCATGTTGGCGCCGGGTCTTGCGATGGCCGAGGATGGCGTCATCAAGATCGGCCTGCTGGCACCGCAGGAAGGCGTGTTCACGGAAGGCGGGAACGACGGTATCCGCGGCTTCCAGATGGCCTTGAACAACTACGACAGCGAGATCGACGGCAAGACGATCGAATGGGTGCTGGGCCCGACCGACGAAACGCCGGACAACGCCGTGCGCCAGGCCCGTCGTCTCATCGAGCAGGAAGAGGTCGACTTCATTATCGGCCCGCTGTCGGGCTCCCAGGGCATCGCACTGCGCGACTATGCCAAGACCATTCCGAACAAGACCATCATCGACGCGGCCTCCGGCGCCATGGAGACCACCTATGTCGATCCGGCCGAGAACTACTTCCGCTACAACGCCAACGGCATGCAGTGGGGTTACGGTCTCGGCAGCTACGTCATCGAGGAGAAAGGCTGGACCCGCGTGGCGACCATCGCCGCCGACTACTCCTTCGGCTACACCAACTTCATGGGTTTTGCCGTCGACTTCTGTGAGGCGGGCGGTGAGATTGTCGACCGCTTCTGGCTGCCGCTGGGCAGCGGCGACTTCGCCTCGATCATTGCGGCTCTGCCGTACGACGTCGATGCCATCTACCTGGGCGTGGGTGGTTCGGATGCCGTCAACTTCCTCAACCAGTATGAGCAGGCCGGCGGTGACACCAACCTGATCGGCGGCACCATCATGGCCGACCAGACGGTGCTCTCGGCTCGCGGCCGTGCCAAGGAGGCCCTGGTTGGCACTCCGACCTCCGGCCCAATCGCCGATGACTGGGATAACGAGGGCTGGCAGGCCTATGTGGAGAACTATCAGAACACCTTCCCGGAAGGGGAGCGTTTCGCCTCTCCCTCGCTGTTCGCCACCAACTACTACAATGCCACCATGGCGGCGTTGATCGCGCTTGACGAGATCGACGGCGAACTGGACGACGATCAGGCGAATTTCCACGCCGCTCTGTCGGCCATCGACATGGAAGCGCCCAACGGGCGGATCACCGTCGACGACAAGCGTCAGGCGATTGCGTCGGTCTTCATCACCGAAGTGGTCGAGGGTGAGGACGGCGAGCTCCACAACACCTTCAAGTCGCGGGTGGAGGATGTCGATCAGATGCTCGGCATGTCCGAGGAGGAGTTCTCGGCCCTGGGTCTGCCGTCGCGCGACACGCCGGACTGCGAGGCTCTCCGCAACCAGTAACCCGGTATCGAACCGGCGGCACTGCGCCGCCGGTTCGCTCTTTTCTTAGAGCCTGACCAGGGTGTGAGCCGCCTGCCGGATCCGGCAGGCGGCAGCCTTGCGGAGCCGGCGGACGGGGGCGCTGCGCAAGCCATGTCGCTCATCACCTATGTCACCCGGATCCATTTCGCCGATCACGTGCTGGAGCACGCACTGGAGAGCGAGCTGGAAGCGCTCGGCGCCAGGCGACCCCTGGTGCTCTGCGACAGGGACGGGGCCCGCGACTTGGCCTTGGGCCGTCTCACGCTTGCCATCCCCCGTAGCGTTCGTGCGCACTACCTCACCCTGACGGAAACCCGTGTCACCCGGGAGGCCTGCGACAAGGCCGCAGAGTTATACCGGGAACAGGCCTGCGACAGCCTGATCGCGTTCGGCGGCGCCATTGCCTGCGATCTGGCCAAGGTGGCCGCCATTCGCATCACTCATGAAGGAACGCTCTGCAGCTACCTGGGAAGCGAGGGAGGCATGGCGCGTATCCGCAACGTGCTGCCGCCGCTGCTCGCGATTCCCACCGTCGCCGGGGCCGGCGCCGATGTTTCCGGTGTGGCATTGATCGCGATGGAAGAGGGGCCGAATCATGCGGTGGTCAGCCCCCACCTGATTCCCCGGGTGGTCATCTGCGACCCCACCCTGACTCTGGATCTCTCGCCCGAACGTACGGCCAGCACGGGCATGGATGCCCTGACCCATTGCATGGAGACCTTCATCTCCTCGGCTTTCAATCCACCGGCTGACGGCATGGCTCTGGACGGGATGCGCCGCGCCTTTGGCAATCTTGAGCGGGCCGTCGCGCAGGGGGACGACCTTGAAGCCCGCCGGGAGGTGATGGCCGCCGGGCTCAACGGCGCCTTGGCACAACAGAAGGGGCTTGGCGGGGTGCATGCCATGAGCAATGCGCTTTGCGGGCTGGGGCTGGGCCAGAGCGACCACGGAGCCATCACCGGCGTGCTGCTGCCGCTGGTGCTAGAGTTCAATGCACCTGCTGCCGGGGGGCGCTATGAGGAGATACGGCGCGAACTGGCTCTTTCCCAGGCGACCGGACTGGGTCAGGCCATCGTCGGCCTGCGCGAGCGGGTCGGACTGCCTGGCTGCCTGTCGGAGCTGGGGGCCGATGCGGCGACCCTTGAGCAGGCGGCCTGCTTTGCCGCGCGTGATCACGCCAATCGCACAAACCCGCGCAAGGCGGATGCGTCCGATTACCTCGCGCTGCTGCAGGAGGCGCTGTGACCACGCCGAGGGAACCATCGTCATGAGTCTCTGGACTCAATCAAGGGCTGAGATAGACTGCCAAGCAATAAGGAAGCCGTTCGACGGGCGGCGGGAGTGCTTGCGCCAATCCGGTGGTGCTGCCCGGTTCGACGGTGGGGGAGGACGATGAGTACTGCACTGGCAGTGCATCATGGACCATTCGGACGGGTGGCGCTCTATAACCTGGATCGCTCGATGACGCTGCACGCGCATCGCGAAGGGCACCTGATCTTTCACGTCCAGGGTCCGCCGGGGTCCATTGATATCGAAGGGGAATACTATCCGCTGGGGCCGGGGCAGGGCGTTGCGGTCAGCCCCTGGCAGCCGCACAACTATCGCTGCCTGCATCCCGGCAAGCTGTCGCTCTATCTCACGCTCTACATCAAACCCTTCTGGTTTCTGGAGGCGAGCCGCCGGGCCAGCGCCTCGCTGCGCTTCGGGCGCAGCCCTATCGACGTAACCGAGACGATCAATCGTCTGGTCTTCAAGATTGCCGGTGCGATGCTGGAGGATGCGGACGACAGCTATGTCGCCGGCTATCTCTACGGATTGACCCAGGAAAGCTTCGACCAGTCCTGGCAGTGGATCGCCGAAGGGGCTTCCTTCACCCGTTGCGCGCCGCCGGTGCGCGATTTCCGCGTGCGCAATGCCATCAAGCTGATGCGCGAAAGGGTGAGCGAGCGTGTGGTGCTGGATCGAATAGCGCGCGGCGCCGGACTGTCCCGACCGCATTTCTACAAGCTCTTTCGCCAGCAGGTTGGGATCACGCCCAACATGTATCTCAACACCCTGCGGATGGAGAACGCGATCGATCGCCTCGTGACCAGCGTCGATCCCGTCACCGATATCGGCCTCGACCTCGGCTTCTCCTCCCAGGCCAGCTTCACGCGTTTCTTCATCGCCAACGTGGGCATCGCGCCCAGCGACTATCGTCGGATCGTGCACTTCGCTGACGCGGCGTGATGCGTCTGGCGCGGCGTAGTCCCAGCCGGCGTCGTCCCGCATTGGGGTCAAACTTCATCCGATCGGCGACAGCAAGAGACTGTCGGGTATGCGCTCCCATGCGCTTTGCGCTTAGCCTAGCGACAGACAGCAGCCGGGCTCGGATTCGGCGCGCATAGGCCTGTGCCCGCTCAGGCTGCAACAGGGAGGATAGGATGACAGTGGCGTCCGGAAACAGGACGGTGGGAGGGGCCGCGTGAACGACCTCATCCGGCGTAATCCGGTCTGGACCGTCGTCATCGCCCTGGCGGCAGCTGTGCTGCTCTACTTCATCATTGCGCCCTGGTCGGCCGGCATGGAGGAAGTCCTCGGGCGCAAGCAGATTTTCCTCAATGCGGTCTTCAACGGTGTCACCTTGGGGGCGCTCTACTTCCTGGTGGCCAGCGGCTTCACGCTGATTTTCGGCTTGATGAAGAACGTCAATCTGGCCCACGGCTCGCTCTACCTCCTGGGCGGCTATCTCGGTTATGAGGTATCCGACGCGACCGGAAGCTGGCTCTTCTCCTTCGTCGTCGTGTTCATTGCCGTCGCCCTGCTTGGCGTGGTGCTGCAGTACACCGTCTTTCGCCGCATGGAAGGCGAGGATCTGCGCCAGACCCTGGTGACCATTGGCATATCCATCGTGCTGGCCGACATCATGCTCTGGCTCTGGGGCGGCTCCTCCTACCAGATTCTCACTCCCGACTGGCTGCGCGGCCCGGTGGAGTTGCCGCTGGTGGCGGCGGTGCGCGGGGACGACATCTATTTTCTGCGCTATCCCTCGGTGCGCATCGCCATCCTGGTGGCCTCCATCGTGCTGGGCATTCTCATGTGGTTGGCCTTGAACCGCACCCGCATTGGCATGCTGATTCGTGCCGGCGTCGATGACCGCGACATGCTCGCCGCCTCGGGCGTGCGGGTGCAGATCATCTTTATGGTGGTCTTCGCCTTCGGTGCCGGTCTGGCCGGCGTGGCAGGAATTGTCGGCGGTACCTTCCAATCGGTCGTGGCCGGTGAGGACATGCGTTTCCTCCTGGCCTCGCTGGTGGTGGTGATCGTGGGTGGCATGGGCTCGATCCTGGGCGCTGCGCTGGGCGCCGTGCTGATCGGTCTGGCGGAACAGCTCGGCTCGGTCTATGCGCCGACCTATTCGGTGGTCTTCACCTTCCTGATCATGGCGGCGGTCCTGGCCTTCCGGCCGCAGGGACTGATGGGGCGCTAGGGACCATGGCCGTCAGCGACTCCCCTCAGCAGTCCCAAACCGAGACCCGGCGCAGCCTGGCGACGCGCCTGAACGACTGGGTGCAGGGCATCCCGCTCGCCTATTGGGTCGTCGGCGCGATCCTGCTGCTCATGCCGCTGATCGCCAACGACTTCTTCCTCTACCAGATCTTCGGCTGGGCTTTCATCCTGGGCATGATCGCGCTCAGCCTGATGTTCCTGGCCGGCTACGGCGGCATGGTCAGCCTGGCGCAGATGTCCATTGCGGCATTGGGCGGCTACATGGTGGCGATCCTAGGTGACAGCGGCGCGACGTCCATCAGCCTGGGCTGGCCCTGGTGGCTCAATGTGCCGGTGGCGATCCTTATCGCCGCCATCTTTGCCACCCTCATCGGCGCCCTCGCGGTGCGCACCGAGGGTATCTACACGATCATGATCACCTTGGCCTTCGCCGCGGCCTTCTTCTACTTCACGCGCCAGAACTACACGATATTCAACGGCTATTCGGGCTTCGGCGACGTGGTGCCGCCGCAGCTCTTCGGTGTGAACTGGCGCGGCGCCATACCGTTCTATTACCTGACACTCGGCTGCGCGACGATCTGCTATCTGGTGGTTGTCTATGTCTCGCGCGCGCCCTTCGGGCTGGCCCTGCAGGGAATCCGGGATAATCCCCGACGCATGGCCGCCCTGGGCTTCAATGTCGTGGCCCATCGCATCACCGCTTATACCTTCGCGGCCGTGATCGCGGCCATCGGCGGCATCCTGTTGGTCTGGCAGAACGCGCAGATCTCGCCCGGTACCGCGGGGCTCCCGGCGGTGATCGACATCCTGGTGATCGCCATCGTTGGCGGCATCGCCCGGCCCATCGGCCCCTTCATCGGCGCCTTCATCTACGTACTGCTGCGCACCTTCTCGCCGGATGTGCTCCAGGCACTCTCCATGGCAGGCGATCGCTATAAGCTTCTGATCGGCCTAGGCTTCCTCGTGGTTGTCTACTGGTCCCCCGACGGGGTGCTCGGGCTCTGGGAACGCTGGCGTGCCCGCCGTCGCCGCCGGCGTGATCCTCTCGTCGACAAGCCGGAGGCGTCATGAGCACGGCCACGGTCCGCTCCGTCTCAGAACGTCTCTCTGCGGCCGGCACGGCCAACGCGCTGGAACTGCGCGGCGTGACCAAGCGCTTCGGCGCGCTGGCGGCGCTCACCGATGTGACCATCACGGTCAAGCCGGGCGAACGCCGTGCGGTGCTGGGCTCCAACGGCGCGGGCAAGACCACGCTCTTCAACTGCGTGACCGGAGACTTCCTGCCCACCTCGGGCACCATCCGGCTCTTCGGGGAGGACGTGACCAACTTCCCGGCACATGAGCGCATCCGCCGCGGGCTGCGCCGCACCTATCAGATTTCGCTGCTCTTCACCGGACTGACGGTGTTCGACAATGTCTACCTGGCCTGTCGCGGCGTCTCCCGCGGGCGCTTTTCCATGCTGCGACCGCGAAAGGGCGACGCGCTGGTCCAGTCGGCCTACGAACTGATCGAGGCCGTGCACCTTTCGGACATCGCGCAGACCAAGGTGTCGGATCTCTCCTACGGACAGCAGCGCCAGCTCGAGATCGCCCTGGCCCTGGCCGGTGCACCGCGCTTCGTGCTCTTCGACGAACCGGCGGCGGGCCTGTCCCCGAAAGAGCGCGCGGAACTGGTGGAGATTCTCACCAACCTTCCCAGCCACATCGGCTACATCATCATTGAGCATGACATGGATGTGGCGCTGCGCGTCGCGGAAAGCGTGTCGATGATGCACAACGGCCGCATCTTCAAGGAAGGCCTGCCCAGCGAGATCGAGAGCGATCCCGAGGTGCAGGAACTCTATCTGGGAGGGGGGCATGGCTGAGCGCGCGCGCCAGGGAGCCCCTGCGCTCGAGGTCCACGACCTCAACGTCTACTACGGCTCCTCCCACGCCTTGCAGGGTGTCAACCTGACTCTGCAGCAGGGTGTGTTGTCGGTGGTCGGGCGCAACGGCATGGGCAAGACAACGCTGTGCAAGGCCATCATGGGCCTGGTGCCGGCGTCGAGCGGCTCCATCAGCTTTCACGGCGAGTCCCTGCTTGGCCGCTCCCCGGCGCAGGTGGCGCAAATGGGCGTCGGCTACGTGCCGCAGGGCCGGCGGCTTTGGCGGTCGCTCACAGTGGATGAGCACCTGCGAATGGTCTCGGCCGGTCACCAGGGCAGCTGGACGGTGGATCGCATCTACACCACCTTCCCCCGGCTGGCCGAGCGGAAGAACAACGGCGGCGGTCAACTCTCCGGCGGTGAGCAGCAGATGCTGGCTATCGCCCGGGCGCTGCTGCTGAACCCCCGCCTGCTGATCATGGACGAGCCAACCGAAGGTCTGGCGCCGGTCATCGTGCAGCAGGTCGAGGAGATGCTGCTGGAACTGGGCGAGGAAAGCGGCATCGACGTTCTGGTCATCGAGCAGAACATCGGCGTTGCCACCACGGTGGCCGAGAAAGTCGGCATCATGGTCAACGGCCGTATCAATCGCGTGGCCGATGCCGGCCAATTGGCCGCCGACCGGGAGCTGCAGCAGCGCCTGCTGGGCGTGGGCCGGCACGGCGAAGACGCGGCAGAGGAGCCGGCCAGCGGCAGCGAACCGTCCGCTGACGAGGCCAAGCCGCAGGCGCCGCAGTCCCTGCGCGTCTATCAGTCGAACCCGGTGGTGCCGACCCGCTGGTCCAAGCCGGTGCCGCGGCGCCTGTTGATCCAGCAGGCGCGCACGCTCACCCGGGCACCGACGGGAACGGTTGCCGCGGCCCGTTCGGCCCAGGCCGAGCTGCGTCCCTTGGTCGCGACGGGCGAGCAGGTGGTGCTCGTCGCCGGCACGCTCGACACCAAGGGCGAGGAGCTGCGCTTCATCCGTGATCTCGTTCGGGCAGCCGGACTGCCGGTGCGGCTGGTGGACCTCTCCACCTCTTCGGGCCATCACTCCGGAGCGGAGGTGCCCGCGCACCAGATCGCTGCCTTTCACCCCCGGGGCGCGAGCGGCGTATTCGGCAGCGACCGTGGCGAGTCGGTCGCGGGAATGACGCTGGCCTTCGAGCGCTGGATCAAGCGCCAGTCCGGGATCGCCGGCATCATCTCTGCCGGCGGCTCGGGCGGAACCGCCATCGTCGCGCCGGCCATGCGGGTCCTGCCGGTGGGCGTGCCCAAGTTGATCATCTCCACCGTGGCCTCCGGTGATGTCGCCCGTTACGTCGGTCCCTCCGACATCGTGATGATGCACTCGGTGGCCGACGTGCAGGGGCTCAATTCCATCACCCGGCAGGTGCTGGCCAACGGCGCCAATGCCATGATCGGCATGGTGCAGGCCCGGCGCGACGCCGATCCGCAGGTCGCGATGCAGAGCGACGGCCTGCCGGCGGTGGCGCTCAGCATGTTCGGGGTTACCACCCCTTGCGTGCGGCAGATCTCTGCAGCCCTTGAGCGGGACTATGATTGCCTCGTCTTCCATGCCACCGGCATCGGCGGGCAGTCGATGGAAAAGCTGGTGGACAGCGGCCTGGTGCAGGGCGTGGTCGACGTGACCACCACCGAGGTCTGCGACCTGCTGGTGGGCGGCATCTTCCCGGCCAGCGAGGATCGCTTCGGCGCCATGATCCGGCGCAACATGCCCTACATCGGCTCTTGCGGCGCCCTGGACATGGTGAACTTCGCCGCGCCCGAGACCGTCCCAGAGCGTTTCCGCGAACGCAATCTCTATCGCCACAATCCGCAGGTGACGCTGATGCGCACCTCGCCGGAGGAGAACAAGGCGATCGGGCAGTGGATCGGCGAGCGCCTGAACCGCATGGAGGCGCCGGTGCGCTTCTTCCTGCCGGAGGGCGGTGTCTCCGCACTGGATGCGCCCGGGCAGCCCTTCCATGACCCGGCCGCCGACCGGGCGCTCTTCGCCGCGCTGGAGCGCACCGTGCACCAGACGGCCACGCGCCAGTTGATCCGCGTGCCGCACAACATCAATGACCCGGCCTTTGCGGCCGAAGTGGTGGCTGCCTTCCGGGCGCTGCACGGCGGCGGGCGGCCAAAGCAGAAGACCAGGAGCAGGTGACATCATGAGTCAGAGCCGCAGCGCCATTCTGGAACGCTTCCGCGCCATGATCGAGCGCGGTGAGCCCATCGTCGGGGGTGGTGCCGGAACCGGTCTTTCCGCCAAGTGCGAGGAAGCCGGCGGCATCGATCTCATCGTGATCTACAACTCGGGCCGCTACCGCATGGCCGGGCGCGGTTCGCTGGCCGGTCTGCTGGCCTACGGCGATGCGAACCAGATCGTGATGGATATGGCGCGCGAGGTCCTACCGGTGGTGCGCAACACGCCGGTGCTGGCCGGTGTGAACGGAACGGACCCCTTCCGCGACATGGACGTTTTCCTCGATGAGGTGAAGCGCATCGGCTTCGCGGGCGTGCAGAACTTCCCCACCGTGGGGATCATCGACGGGACCTTCCGGTCCAATCTGGAGGAGACCGGCATGTCCTACGGCCTGGAGGTCGACATGATCGCCAAGGCCCGCGGCAAGGACCTCCTGACCACGCCTTACGTCTTCAACGCGGACGAGGCTACGGCCATGGCCAAGGCCGGTGCAGACATCGTGGTCTGCCACATGGGCCTGACCACCGGGGGCAGCATCGGGGCGGAGACCGCGCTCAAGCTGGAGGACTGCCCGGCCCTGGTCGATGAATGGGCCGAGGCGGCGCTCAAGGTCAATTCGGAGGTGATCGTTCTGGTGCATGGCGGCCCCGTCGCCATGCCGGAGGACGCCGAGTACGTCTTGAAGAACACCGCTGCGTGTCACGGCTTCTATGGCGCCTCCTCTATGGAGCGTCTGCCGACCGAAGTCGCTTTGACGGAACAGACACGCCGGTTCAAGCAAGTTAAGGGCAAATGATATGCAGACGGAAGGTAGAAGAATAATGCCGACGTCGCTGCGGGAGGAAGTACAATGACCGGGGATTTCATCGGCCAGGGCATCTTGTGGCTTATCGCCCTTGTCATCGTCATTGCCATTATCTACTGGGTCATGACGTGGCTTTACCGTCGCTCCACGAAGGAAATTGCCTTCGTGCGAACTGGCTTCCTGGGCGAGAAAGTGGTGATCGACGGTGGCGCCTTCGTCTGGCCGATCGTCCACGACACCACGCCGGTCAACCTGAACACGCTGGCGCTCGAAGTGGAGCGCAGCAAAGACCAGGCCCTGATCACCAAGGACCGGATGCGCGTCGACGTGGAGGCGGAGTTCTACGTACGGGTCCGCCCGACCCGCGAAGCTGTCTCTCTCGCAGCCGCCACTCTGGGCCGGCGCACGCTGGAAGCACGCAATCTCAATGAATTGCTGGTGGGCAAGTTCGAGTCGGCCATGCGCGCCGTGGCCGCCGAAATGTCCATGGGCGAGATGCACGAGCAGCGCGGCGCCTATGTCTCCCGCGTGCGTGACGCGGCACAGGAGGATCTGGAGCGCAACGGCCTTGAACTGGAATCGGTGGCGATCATCGACATCGACCAGACGGCGCTCGAATACTTCAACCCCTCGAACCGCTTTGACGCCGAGGGCTTGACCGCGCTCATCCAGGACATCGAGGAGCGGCGCAAGCTGCGCAACGACATCGAGCAGGACTCGATGATCCGCATTCGCACCCGCAATCTGGAAGCGGAGAAGCAGTCCCTGGAGATCGAGCGGGCCAGCGAGGAAGCCCGCCTGGAGCAGGAGCGTGACGTCGAGTTCCGCCGTGCCCATCAGCGCGCCCAGTTGGCGCGTGAGCGGGCCGAGCGCGAGACCGAGGCCGAAACCGCGCAGATCACGGCGCGCGAGTCCATCGAGCGGGCGCGCATCGCCAATGAACGCGCCATCTCCGAAAGCCGCATTGCCTCCGAGCGGGAGGTGCGCCAGTGGGAGATCGAGCGCCAGAGGGACATCGAGGCCTGGGAGATCTCCAGCCGCGAAGCGACCGAAAAGGCCCGCATCGCCCAGGAGCGCGCCGTGCACGAAGCGCGCATCTCCAACGAGCAGGAAACTCAGACCCGCGAAATCACGCGGCAGCGTGAGGTGGAGCAGGCGGAGATCGCCGCTCGCGAGGCCACGGAGAAGGCCCGGCTGGCGCAGGAGCGCGCGCTGGCCGATGCCCGCATCGCCAACGAGGAGGAAATCCGCCGCCGCGAGATCGAGCGGGCGCAGACCATCGAGCAGGCAGAGATCGCAGCGCGCGAGGCGACCGAGAAGCTGCGCATCCTCGAGGCGGCCAACACCAACGAAGAGCGCATCCAGACCGACCGCAAGGTCCGAGAGCTGGAGATCGAGCGCCAGCGGATGCTCGACGAAGCCGAGATCGCCGCCAAGCAGGCGACGGAAGCGGCTTCCATCGCCCGCGACAAGCAGCTGGCGGCCGAGCGCATCGCCTCGGAGCAGGAGACCCGCGAACGCGAGATCGCGCGCAACCGGGCAGTGGACGAAGCCGACCTGTCGGCGCGCGAGCTGGTGGAATCCCAGCGCATCGAGCTGGAAGCCAAGATCGAGCGCGAGCGCATCGTGGCCGAGCAGGAGACCCGGTCCCGCGACATCGAGCGCAAGAAGATCCTGGAGGAAGCTCAGGTTGCGGCCGACGAAGCCGTCGAGGCGGCTCGGATCGCTCAGCGCAAGATGGTCGACTTCGAGCGCATCGCTGCCGAACAGGAAACCCGTGCTCGCGAAATCGGGCGCGACCAGGAGGTCGAGACCGTCGACATCCAGCGCCGTCGTGCGGTGGAGGAAGCCGGCGAGCTGGCAGCCATCGAACTGGCAGCGAAGAAGGGCGAGCGTGCGGAAGCCGAGGCCAAGCTGCGCCAGACCGAAATCGCCGCCCAGCGCGATGTGGAACGCTCCGACGTGGCCCGCGAACAGGCACTCGACGCCGCGCAGCTCGAGCGCAAGCGGGCGCTGGAGCAGCTCGAGGTGGCGCGGATGCAGGCCTTGCGTGAGGCGGAGATCGCCTCCTACGAGGACGTGGAGCGTACGCGCATTGCCGCCGAACGCGGCCTGGACGAGGCCCGCATCGGGCAGGAGACCCAGCGTCGACGCCTGGAGGTGGAAAGCACCCGCGACCTCGAATCGGCCGAGATGGAAAAGGCCATCACTCTCTACAAGAAGTCGCTCGAGCAGTCGGCCGCCCACGCGGAGGCCGAGGTCGCTCGGGCCCGTGCGGCCGAGGCGGAGGAGCGGGTCAAGACCACCCGCGAGACCGAGGAGGCCAATCGCCGCCGCAGCATCGACGTCGTCATGGCCGAGAAGCGGGCGGAAGAGGAGAAGATCGCTGCCGATGCCGAGAAGGTGCGCCGCGCCGTCGAGGCCGAGGCCCAGAAGCTGCTCTATGAGGCCGAGAACGTGCTTACCGACCCGGCACGCCACTCGCTCTTCCGTCGCAAGCTGCTGGAGCATGTCGAAGGCATCGTCTCCGCCTCGGTCAAGCCCTTGGAGAAGATCCAGGATATCCGCATCATGCAGCTGGATGGCGTCACCGGTGGCGGCGGTGGTCAGGGCGGCCCCCGGGCCAACATGACCGACGAGGTCATCAACTCGGCCCTGCGCTATCGCGTGCAGGCGCCGCTGGTTGACAGTCTGCTTGCCGACATCGGCATCGAAGGCGGCGCCCTGACCAAGCAGGGCGGGCTGATCCGCGAAGCCTCCGACATGACCCGCATGGCCGGCGAGTTGGAGAAGCAGGCCGGTAGCGGCGGCAGCGGTGGCAAGAGCGGTTCCGGCGGTGATGACTCAGGCTCCGGCGGATCCGGGTCGGGTGGATCCGGTGGCGGCAAGAGCGCCGGCGGTTCCAAGTCCAAGAAATAGGAAGGCTGCGTAATGCCGAGAGTTTTCATCTCCAGCGTGATTGATGCCCCTGCCGCCAAGGTCTGGGAGCGGGTGCGCGACTTCAACGGCATGCCACGCTGGCATCCGCGGATCCGGGAAAGCCGGATCGAGAACGGCGAGCCCTCGGACAAGATCGGTTGTGTGCGGGACTTCAACCTGCAGAACGGGGATCGCATCCGCGAGAAGCTGTTGGGCCTGTCGGACTACGACATGTTCTTCACCTACTCGATCCTGGAAAGCCCCATGCCGCTGACGGACTACATCGCCACCATGCGGCTGACCCCGATCACGGACGGCGACCGCACCTTCGCGGAGTGGACGGCCGAGTTCGAATGCGACGATGAGGTGGCCGACGACCTGGTGAATGGCGTGGGCACCAATGTCTTCCAGGCAGGTTTCGACGCCCTGAAGCGGCACTTCGGGCGGTAAGGCGCAGATCATGGTCAAGATCGTGAAAAGCACCATCTTGGAAGCGCCGGTGGAGGCGGTCTGGGAGGTGCTGCGCGATTTCAACGGGCATGATCAGTGGCACCCGGCGGTGGCCGATAGCCACATCGAGCGGGGCTTGTCGTCCGACAAGATCGGCTGCGTGCGGCGCTTCCACCTGGCCGACGGTTCGGAACTGCGCGAACAGTTGCTCATGCTGTCCGATGTCGACATGGCCTTCAGCTACTGCCTGCTGGATACGCCGATTCCGCTGCTGAACTATGTGGCGCATGTGCGGCTGATTCCGGTGACCGATGGGGACCTGACCTTCTGGCATTGGGAATCGCGCTTTGACACCCCGCCGGGCCGGGAAGCCGAGTTGGAGAAGCAGGTGGGCGAGCAGATCTACGAAGGCGGTTTCCGGGCCGTGCGGGCTTACATGGGGCTTGCGCCCCGAGGCGAAGGAGAGGCGTGATGCCGGTGAAAGTGGAGAGCTTCGACAGCCTGGATGGTGCGGCGCGCGCCTTGGGCGCTGCGCGCGGCGCCCGCTTCCTGGGCGGCGGCACGCTGCTGATGCGGGCCGTGAATGACGGAGACCAGTCCTTCGATACCCTGGTCCGCGCCGTCGATCCTGCCAGTCGGCAGATCCGTAGCGATGGCGATGGGGTGACCATCGGCGCCGGCGTGACCATGGCTGAGGTTGTGGCGCATCGAGACCTGAGCTTCCTGGCACCGGTGGCCCGGGTTGTCGGCGGTCCGGCGGTGCGCAACATGGCGACGGTCGGCGGCAATCTCTTCGCCAGTTCGCCCTACGGCGATTTTACGGCTGCGCTGCTGGCGCTCGGCGCGCGCCTCGATCTGGTCGGGCAGGGTGGACGCGGCATCGAGATTGACGAGTTCCTGCGCGACCGCGAGCGTTACGTGGGCTCCATCGTGCGCGCGGTGAGCGTGCCGCGCCCACGCGACCCGGGTGCCTTCCGCTTCGCGAAGGTGAGCCGGATCAAGCCCAAAGGGATCGCCCTGATGAGCATCGCGGCCTACCTGCCACAATCGGCGGGGCGGATCCGCGGGGCCCGTGTGGCCTACGGCTCCATGGGACCACGCCCGCTGCGAGCGACAGCGGTGGAGCGGGCCCTGGACGGGCAGTATCTCGATGCAGCCGCCATCGAACAGGCGGCTGCCGTGGCCTGCGACGGCATCGAGCCGCGCACCGACGGACTGGCCTCTGCCTGGTACCGGCGGGAAGTGGCGGCAGTGCATCTCAAGCGGCTTCTGGCCGGGGAGCGGAGGTAGATCATGGCGCGCAAGCCCTTGCAGTTTCACCTGAACGGCAGCGAGAAGGCCGTTTTTGTCGAGGATGGGCAGAACCTGCTCGACGTCCTGCGCCGTGGTGTTGGAGACCTGACTCCGAAGTACGGCTGTGGGCAGGGTGCGTGCGGCACCTGCACGGTGTTGATCGACGGAGAGCCGCATCTGTCCTGCCTCACGCTGGCGGAGACGGTGGAGGGGCGTCAGATCACCACCACGGCGGGCCTGGCCCAGGGGGCGGACCTGCACCCGTTGCAGAAAGCCTTCATGGACAACTTTGCCGCACAGTGTGGCTACTGCACTCCGGGCATGCTGCTGGCGGCCAAGGCGCTGCTGGACCGCAATTCCAATCCCTCCCGGGAGGACGTGGTCGAAGCCATTTCCGGGAACATTTGTCGCTGCACCGGCTATGAGCCGATCATCGATGCCATCCTTGAGGCCGCGAAATCCCGCGGTTCCAGGCAGTTCGGGTGAGGAGACAGCCGTGATCGAGTTTCGCAAAGAATACTTCGCGGACGAGCGCGACGACGATCTCAACGAGATCGGCAAGCCCACCCAGCGCCAGGACGCTCTGGGGCATGTCACCGGCCGCTCGCCCTATTTCGACGACCATCTGTTTGACGGGTTGCTGCACATTCGCTGCGTACGCAGTCCGCACCATCATGCCCGGGTTCGTCGCGTCGACATCTCCGAGGCCGAACGCATGCCCGGTGTGGTGCGCATCGTCCTGGGCAAGGATGTCCCGCACAACCTCAACACTCTGCTTTCACTGCTCGACTTTGGGCTCGATGACGAGCCGCTGATCTCCGACAAGAAGGTGTCCTATAAGGGCGAGCCTGTCGCGGCGGTGATCGCCGAAAGCGAACGGCAGGCGCGTGATGCCGTGGCCAAGGTCCGGGTCGACTGGGAAGAGCTTCCCGCGGTGCTCGACGTAGAGGATGCCATCAAGCCCGGCGCTCCGGTGGTCAACGAGGTGTACCCCGGCAACCGCTTCGTCTATCACGGCAAGTACGACCATCAGAAGCTGCGCTTCGGCGATGTGGAGTCCGCCTTTGCCCGCGCCGACCGGGTGATCGAGGGGCGTTATCAGATGTCGCCCATCGAGCAGGCGCCAACCGAGACCTGCGGCGCCATCGCGGCACCTGAGACCAATGACCGCTACGTGGTCTACACCTCGACCCAGGCGCTCTTCTTCTCCTTGGACACCACCTCCAAGCTCCTGAAGGTGCCGTCCAACCGGCTGCATTTCATTGGCGGCACCGTGGGCGGCGGTTTCGGCGGCAAGGTGGATTCCCTGCACGAGCCCATGGCGGTGCTGGGCACTATGCTCACCGGTCGGCCTTGCAAGTACACCTTCGACCGGGCCGAGGAGATGCAGGTGGGCGCGCCGCGCGGCGCCGAGCGCTGGTACCTCAAGGACGGGGTGATGAACGACGGGCGGATCGTCGCCCGCAAGTTCATCGGCTACTTCGATAGCGGCGCCTACACCCGCCTGTCGAGCTACGCCATCATCAAGGGTGTCGGGCATCTGCCGGGCCCCTACACCATTCCCAACGTCTATGCCGACGTCTATTGCGTCTTCACCAACCGCACCCCGGCAACGGCCATGCGCGGTTTCGGCATCACTGGCGTCGACTTCGCCATCGAAAGCCACATGGACAAGATCGCCCATGAGTTGGGCATCGACCCAATCGAGTTTCGGATCATCAATTCCTATCGCGACGGCGACATGAAGGCGCATCGCCGCTTGGCGAAGAACACGGCACTGATTGAATGCTGCCATGTTGCGGCGGAGAAGGCCGGCTGGTCGCTCAGTCCGGCCGCGCGCCAGGCCTCCTCCCTGCGCGATGGCGGTGGCACGCGTGCGGAGATCCCGCACACCGTGACCGACGAGCATGGCCGGGTCGAAGGCTACACCGCCGGGAGCTACGCCCAGAAGAAGCGCCCCGGCGGTTCCCCGCCCTCAGGGCCGACCGGGCCGGGACCGGGCACCACTCCGGGTGCACAGCGCGACAGTATCGCGGTCTCTCCCGGGGCTGCGTCCCCGAGCATCGACGCACCGCCGCGGCCCACGCCGCAGCCGGCGGCCAGCTCGCCACCACGCCCGGCTGCCGTGTCGCAACAGGAGCGCCCGGCGGAGCAGCGGCGGGTCACTCGCTTTTCCTCGATCTCTGGCCTCAGGAGGCGTTGAGATGGCACTGCATCGCGGTCGCGGTTTTGCCGCCATCAACTATCCCATCGGCATGAACCTGGGCGGCGACCCCTCACAGGCGCTGGTGCATTCAAACCCCGGCGGCAAGTTCATGGTGGCGCTCTCCTCCATCGACCTGGGGCAGGGCATGAAGTCGGTCACCCGGCAGATTGCCGCCGAGACCCTGGGTGTGCCGGTGGAGGACGTCTTTGTGGACACGGCCGATTCCGACACCGGGCCGCACTGCATGGGCTCCTTCGCATCGCGCGGCACGCACCGGGTCGGCAACGCCGTGATCGAAGCGTCGAAAGAGGCGCGCGCGGTCATGCTGGAGGCTGCAGCCGAGGAACTGGAGGTGGACCCGGCCGACCTCGTGACCGACGGCAAGGGCAACATTCACGTCAAGGGCGCGCCCTCACGCTCCATCTCGACCGCAGAGGCCTGCGGTGCCGCCCAGTTCAAGCAGGGGCGCACCGTCTCGGGCCGCGGCATCTTCCTGATCCCCCTGTCCGAGGTCGACCCCGAAACCGGCGAGCAGACCCCGGTGTCCTGCTTCGCCCACGCGGCGATGATTGTCGACGTCGAGGTGGACGACGAAACGGGTGAGGTCTCGGTGCTGGAGATGAACAGCGCCTACGAACTGGGCCGTGCCCTCAACCCGCGCCTGGTGGAGCAGCAGCTGGTTGGTGGCGCCTGGATGGGCATGAGCCATGCAGCCTGGGAGACCACAGAGCCCTACTATCCCGACCGCGATCACGGCCCGATCGATTTCAACGGCTATCTCATGCCGGGGCCTGGTGACATCGCCAAGCACAACATCGCCATCCTGGAGCGGCCGGCCCCCGATGGGCCCTACGGCGGAAAGGGGCCGGGCGAAATGTGCGCCAATCCCGTGCTGCCGGCGGTCGTCAATGCCGTCTTCAATGCCGTGGGCGTGCGCATCGATGACCTGCCGGTGACGCCGGAGAAGGTGCTGCGCGGCATCCGGGCCAACGGCGGCGCACAGCCGCAAGGGCGGCGCTGAGCGTCATGGCTATCCGGCGCTCCATCGTCGGGATCGACAGCCCTGACCGTCTGGCCGGGGTGCTGCGCGATGCGCAGTATCTCGCTGACGACGAGCTGGCGACATCCGCCTATTTGGCGCTGGCGCTGGGCAAGCCGCTGCTGCTGGAGGGCGCGCCTGGCGTCGGCAAGACCGAAGGCGCGAAGGCCATCGCTTCGGTGCTGGGACGGCAGATGGTGCGGCTGCAGTGCTACGAAGGCATCGATTCCGCCCATGCCCTCTACGAGTGGAACTACCCGCGCCAAATGCTGGCGATCCGCCAGGCCGGCGACGAGTACGTCAACATCTACGCCGACGACTTCCTGATTGCCCGGCCCATGCTGGAGGCGCTGCAGCATCCGGCCGATACCGTTCTGCTGATCGACGAAATCGACCGGGCCGATCACGAGTTCGAAGCCTTCCTGCTGGAGTTCCTGTCGGACTTCTCCATCTCGATCCCCGAGCGTGGCACCATTCGCGCGCAGGAGCATCCGGTCGTCGTGCTGACCTCCAACCGCACGCGCGAGCTGCACGAGGCGCTGCGGCGGCGTTGCGTCTACCACTGGATCGACTACCCGGCGCCGGAGCGCGAGGCGGAGATCGTGATGATGCGCGCCAGCCAGGTAGCGCATGACACCGCCTGGCGTGTGGTGGCGGCCGTGGGCGCCCTGCGGCGGGAGCCCCTGGCCAAGGCGCCGGGCGTGGCCGAGACGGTGGAGTGGGCCGAGGCGGCAACGCTGCTGCACGAGCAGGGCGCGCCCTGGCCGACGGCCTTCAAGCGCGCGATCGGTGTTGTCTTGAAGGATCAGGATGATCTCGCCTTCATTGAGCCGCGCCTGGATCAGATTCTGGAGGGCACGGCGGCATGAGCCGGGAGGAACTGCCGCGTCCGATCCTGCCCTTCGTGGAGTTCGCCACGCTGCTGCGGACCAACGGCTTTCCCGTGGCGCCGGAGCAGACTCAGAGCTTCGTTGCCGCCGTGGGCCTCCTGGGCCCGCGCTCCATGGAGGACATCCATCGCGCCGCGGTGGCGACGCTGGCGCCACCCATCGAACGGCGCCCGGAGTTTGATGCCCTCTTTCGACTGCTGTTCCTGGGGCAGGGGGCGGTCACCCCCGCTGCGGCAGAGGAAGACGAAGAGGAGGTTGAAGCCTTCGATGATCGCGACGGCGGCCTCGAGCCACCCGAGCCGGAGGAGGCGGAAGAGTCGGGCGGTACGCCCACAGGCGCCGAGCGTCTCTTCGCGCGGCAGTTTCCCGAATTGTCTGAGCCGGAGACCTTGCGTCGTTTCCGTCGCCGGGCACCCCGGGCGCTGCCGCACCGGCGCTCCCGGAGGCTGGGACCGGCAAAGGGCGGACGGCGCCTGGACATGCGCCGCAGCCTGCGCGATGCGGTGCGCCGCGACGGAGAACTGCTGCAGCTCCCGGCACTCGCCCGGCGGCAGCGGCGGCGGCGCGTGCTGGTGCTGATCGATGTCTCGGGCTCGATGAAGGAGAGGACCGACAGCTCGCTGCGCTTCGCTCACAGCCTCGCGCGGGCCACCGAACGCCTCGAGGTCTTCACATTGGGCACGCGCCTGACCCGCATCACGCGGGCTCTGCGGCGGCGCAACAGCGATCAGGCACTGGCGTTTGCCGGCAATCTCGTGGCGGACTGGGACGGCGGCACCCGTCTGGGCGATGCGCTGCAGGCCTTCCTGGCCGTGCCGCGCTTTGCCGGCTTTGCGCGGGGGGCGCTGGTCGTGGTGCTGTCCGATGGCCTCGAGCGCGGTGATCCCGCAGCCCTGATCGATGGCATGGAACGCCTCTCGCGCCTGGCCTGGGCCGTGCTCTGGCTCAATCCGCTGGCGAGCGGCCCCGATTACAGTCCCGAGACCGCCGCTTTGCGCGACGTTCTGCCCTATATCGACCGCCTGGGCGACGGCTCCAGCACGGCGCATGTCTGTGAGGAGGTGCTCGGCTTCCAAAGGAGAGCGGCATGAAGATCATCGATGCCCACCATCATATCTGGCGCCAGTCCGATCTGACCTGGCTGCAGGGTCCCACCCAGCCGCGCATCTTCGGCCCCTACGATGCGATCAAGCGCGACTATCCGATCGAGGAGTTTGTAGAGGATGTCAGCGGCACCGGCGTGACCCAGTCGGTCTATGTCCAGACCAACTGGCCGCCCGGCGGCGAGGAGGACGAGGTGGCCTGGGTCCAGGCCACGGCCGAGCGTGCCGGCTGGCCGCATGCCATCGTCGGCTTTTGCGACATGACGGTGGCCGACGCCCGGCCGATGCTGGAGCGGCTGGCGCGCTACCCGCTGATGCGCGGCATCCGTCAGCAGTATCACTGGCACGAGAACCCACTCTATCGTTTCGCCGCCCACGCGGACATGTGCCGGGACGGCAATGTGAAGCGGAACATTGCCCTGCTGGCCAACTACAACTGGGCCTTCGACTTGCAGGTTTTTGCCGGCCAGGTGGACGCTGCCTGCGAGTTGGTGGATGCCTGCCCGAAGGTGACCTTCATTCTTCAGCATGCGGGCATGCTGGAAGACCTCTCGGACGAGGGGCGCGCCACCTGGAAGGCACAGATGAAAAAGCTGGCGCAGCGGGACAATGTCGTCTCCAAGCTTTCCGGCCTGGGCACCTTCATTCACCGCAATGACCCGGTGCACGTGGAGCGCATTCTGCACGACACCGTCGCGCTGTTTGGTGCCGACCGCTGCCTTTTCGGCTCGAACTTCCCCATCGAGAAGCTCTGGACCGATTACGGCGCGCTGGTCGAGGCTTTTCGCCGCGCAGCATCGGACCTCAGCACCGCCCAACAGAAGGCGATCTTTCACGACACGGCAGCCCGGGTCTACCGGCTGTAACAGGGAGGGTCACCGGATCCCGGCAGGACGGGTGGGATCCGGGCATCAAAGAAGAGGGAGGCGAGCATGGCACATGAGGCACTGCGGCCGGAGTTCCGCAATCTGATCGACGAGCAGGTGCCAGTGCGCCAGGTCGGCTCTGGTTTCACCTTCACCGAGGGGCCGATCTGGCACCCGGTGGAGCAGTATCTGCTCTTTTCCGACATGCCGGCGGACGTGCGGCGGCGCTGGGATGAGGCGTCGGGGGTCAGTGAGGTCATGCGCCCGTCCAACAAGGGCAACGGCATGACCTACGATGCCGCCCTGAACCTCCTGGTCTGCGAGCACAGCACCTCCAGCGTCGTGCGCTTCGGGCCCGGCGGCCAACGCGAGGTGCTGGCCTCACACTTCGAAGGCAAGGAGCTGAACAGCCCCAACGATCTTTGCGTTCACTCCGACGGCTCGATCTATTTCTCCGATCCCTGGTATGGGCGCATGCCTGGCTTCGGCGTCGAGCGCCCGCGCGAGCTCGGTTGGCAGGGCGTGTTCCGCATCCATCCGGGCCAGCAGGGCGGCGAGCCTGAACTGGCGGTCGAGCGCTACACCTTTTCCCAGCCCAACGGCCTTTGCTTCTCGCCGGACGAAAGCCTGCTCTACATCAACGACACCGAGCAGGCGAACATCCGCGTCTATGAGGTGCGCCCCGACGGCAGCCTGGGTTCGGGGCGCATCTTTGCCTCGGGCATCAAGGACAGCCTGAAAGCCGGTGTGCCTGACGGCATGAAATGCGATGCCGAGGGCAACGTCTGGGTCACGGCGCCCGGCGGCGTCTGGGTCTACAACCCCTCCGGACAGCTGATCGGCAAGCTGGCCGTGCCCGAGATGGTGGCGAACATTCATTGGGGCGGGCGCGACTGGCGCACGCTCTTCATGACTGCATCCACTTCGGTCTACGCCGTGGAGACCCGGGTCGGACCGCGCAGGGAGCCCTTCATGGCCGCCGGCGCGGGTGGGGGAGGGGCTGCTGCTTCAAGCCATGCTTCGAGCGCGTCCAGCGATGACGGAGCCTTCCGCCTGGAGGCCGAGCGCTGTGCCTTGATCATCCAGGACATGCAGAACGACGTGGTGATGGAGGGTGGTGCCTTTGCGGAATCCGGCTCGCCGCAGCACTGCCGCGAGCAGAACACCATCGCCAACATCGCCCGCCTGGCCGAGCGCTGTCGGGCGCTGGGCATACCGGTGATCCACGTCTGGTTCGAGATCGATAATGACGGCCGCGGTCTGACCCAGAATGCGCCGCTCTTCGAGGGCGCGATGGCGGCCAACGCCCTGCGCAAGGGCACCTGGGGCGCGCAGCCGGTTCCGGGGCTGGAGCCGCATCCAGGGGACCATATCGTCTCCAAGATGCGCATGAGTGCCTGGGAGGGCACGAACCTGGAGACGATCCTCAAGGCCGAAGGGCGCGACATCCTGATCGACACCGGCGCCTGGACCAACATGTCCATCGAGCACACGGCGCGCACTGGCGCCGACAAGGGCTATATCATGATTCTGCCGGAAGACAGCTGCTCGACCATGAACGCCGACTGGCACCGGGCCGCCATCGACTACGCGCTGCAGAACGTCTCGGCTGTGACCACCACCGACGAGGTGCTGCGTGCTCTGGACGGCTGAAGCCGGCGGCTATCGCTCTCCGCGGCGATAGGCGCGGGCGAGGGTGGCCGGCAGTGCTGCCCGCCGTCCGAAGAACAGGAGCAGCAGCATCACCGCGGCGAAGGGCAGCATCTGCACCAAGTCCGTAGGCACCCGCAGGCCCGCCACCTGCAGCGCCGTCGTGAGCGAGAGGCATAGCCCGAAGAGCAGCGCACCCAGCAGGATCCAGAGCGGCCGCCCGCGGGCCAGCATGGCCAGGACGATGGCGATGAAGCCGGCACCGCTGGTCATGAAGGGCACGAACAGCCCGGCGCCGACCGTGGCGAGATAGGCCCCGCCCAGTCCGGCCATGGCACCGGTGAAAAGCACGGCCAGGCTGCGGGTGGCGCGCACGGAGACGCCGGCGGCGTCCAGGGCTGCCGGCCGATCCCCGGCCGCCTGCAGGTTCAGGCCGAGCAGGCTGCGGCGGTAGAGCCACGCGAGCAGCGGCACGGCAAGGATTGCCAGATAGACCAGCGGATGACGGTCGAACAGTGCCGGCCCCAGCACGGGTATTTCGGACAGCAGCGGGAGCGGGAGCGTGTCGACCCGGGGCAGGCGCGGATAGCTCTGACTGAACTGCACATGATGCAGCAGCGCGGTCAGTCCCTCCGCGCTAAGGGTGAGCGCAATGCCGACGACGATCTGGTTGAGGCCGAGCCAGACGCACAGCAGCACCATGGGCAGTGCCAGCGCCATTCCGCCCAGCATGCCGGAGAGAAATCCAAGCCAAAGCGAGCCGCTGGACCAGGCGCCGAGGAAGCCGCAGTAGGCGCCCAGCAGCATCATGCCCTCGAGGCCGATGTTGAGCACACCCGCCTTCTCCGACATCTGCTCCCCCAGGCCGGCGAGCAGCAGCGGCAGTCCGGCGGCCAGGCTGCCGGCCAGCAGGGCGGTGAGGAAGGGGGTGGTGAGCAGGCTCTCCATGTCGGCCTCACCCGCGCTTTCGCATCAGCGGCCGCGCCGACAGCCACTCGGTGAGCGCCAGGAAGACCAGGATCAGGGCGACGAGCACCAGCAGAAAGTAGTTGGGCAGGTCGGCGCGCCGTGCCGCCGTTTCGCCGCCGATGGAGAGCACGGCGAAGACGAAGACGAAGAAAATGACCGCCACGCCGTGAAAGCGGGCCAGGAAGACCAGCGGGATCACCAGCAATCCATAGGCGGGATTCCAGTCCGCGCGCACCGTGCCCCAGACCCCGAGTATCTCGACCGCACCGGCCAACCCAGCCAAGCCGGCGCTCAGACCAAAGGCGAGGAAGGTCAGGCCGGTCACGGGCAGGCCGACATGGCGTGCGGTCAGCGGATTGGCGCCGAGGATGCGTAACCGCAGGCCCAGGGCCGTACGAGTCATGACCCAGTGCACCAGCAGCAGCGCCAGCAGCGCGATCACCAGCCCCAAATGCACGGTGCTGCCCAGGAGTCGCGGCAGGCGGTCGGCGGAGGCGAGCGTCAGGGTCTGTGGCGAAGTGGTAGCAGGGTCGTTGAAGGGCAGCTTGATCAGAAGATTGGCCAGGCTGATCCCAAGGAAGGTCATCATCAGCGTGGTGATGATCTCGTTGACGCCGTAGCGCGCTTTCAGGAAGGCCGGCAGCGCCGCCCAGAGTGCCGCCACGACAAAGGCCGCGAGCATGGCAAGGGGCAGGGCCAACCAGGGCGGCAGCGTGGCAGCCAGCCCGGGGGCAAGGGCGGCGGTGATCACCGCCGCCAGCAGGAACTGGCCGTCCACACCCAGGTTCCACAGTCCGGCCCGGAAGGCGACGATCAGGCCGGCGGCCAGCAGCAACAGCGGTGCGCTGCGGGTCAAGCTCTCCTGCAGGCCCAGGCGGCTGAACAGGCCGCGCTCGACAATCGTGGCGTAGAAGCTCACCGGGTCACGGTCCAGCAGCAGGAGCAGCAGCGCGCCACAGGCCAGGGCGAGGAGAAGGGGCAGCAGCGCCTGGAGCAGGCGCCTCACGATCTGCGGGATGTCGATCACTATGTTCTGCCCACCATCATCCGGCCACCATCAAACGTCCGACGGCTTGGCGCGCGTCGGGGCCATTGTCGATGATCCCCACCATGCGGCCGCCTGCCATGACGGCGACCCGGTGGCTGAGCGCCAGGAGCTCGTCGAGGTCGGGCGAGATCAAAAGTGCGGCCACGCCGCTTGCGGCCTGGCGGCGGATGGCAGCATGCGCGAGCTGTTGGGTCTGGAAGTCGAGCCCGTAGGTCGGCTTGTTGTAGATCACCACGCGCGGCTGCCCTTCCAGCTCGCGGGCCAGCAGAAGCTTCTGCACGTTGCCGCCCGAAAGCGAGCCCAGGGGCGTGTTCGGGCCCGGTGCCCGGATGCTGTGTGCGGTGATGGTGTGCTGCGCATAGGCCTCGATCTCGCGCGGTTGCTCGACACCGTGGCGCCAGAAGGGCGCATCGCCGACGCGCTTGAGCAGAAGGTTGAGGCTGATGGGAAAGGCGGGCAGGGTGCCTTCGCCCAGCCGGTCATCGGTCAGGTAGCGCAGGCCGCGCCTCATGCGCTGGGGCACGCTCTTGGCCTCGATGGCTTCGCCGCCCAGTTCGATCCGCCCGGCCAGGGTCGCCCTCTGCCCTGCCAGGGCTTCCGCGAGTTGGCGCTGGCCGTTGCCGTCGATCCCGGCCACGCCGAGGATTTCCCCGGCCGAAAGGCTGAGATCCAAGCCGTCCAGCTGCGGCTCCTGATCACCGCATGCCACCCTCAATCCCTGAACCCGCAGCACGGGGGCCTTTCCCTGGAAGGACGGTGGGGGTGCCGGCGCTGCCCTGGCGGTACCCGGCGCATCGAACATGAGAGAGATGATCTCGGTTTGTGCCTGCTCAGGCCCGCGACGATGCAGGTCTGCGGCTGAGCGGCTGGCCACAAGGCGGCCGGCGCGCAGGATGGAAACGCGGTCTCCGAAAGCCAGTGCTTCGGGTAGCTTGTGAGTGACGAAGAGAATGGCCATGCCCTTCGCAGCCAGGTGGGTGAGGCTGTGTTGCAGGTCTCCCACTGCAGCAGGCGTGAGCATGGCGCTGGCTTCGTCGAGGATCAGGAGACGCCGGCCTTCCCAGAGCGCCTTCACGATCTCGACCATCTGGCGCTCGCCCAGGGACAGGCTCGACAGCAGCGCGTCAGCCGGCAGCCGCACGCCCAACTCGTCGCAGAGCGCCGTGAAACGCCGGCGGGTGGCGATCTGCCTGCGGCCCTGCCACCAGCGTCGCCCGAGCATCAGGTTCTCCAGGACCGTGAGGCTCGGGACCAGGGCGCTGTGCTGATAGACTGTGCCGATGCCCGCCTGCAGGGCCGCGCGCGGCGAGGAAAAGCGCACGGCCTGACCGTCGAGCAAGATTTGGCCTGCGTCCGGTTGCTGCATGCCGGCCAGCAGAGCGATCAGCGTCGACTTGCCGGCGCCGTTCTCCCCCAGCAGGGCATGGATCTCGCCGGCGTGAAGATCGAGCGTGATGGTGTCGTTGGCCAGGACGCCGGGATAGCGCTTCGTGACCTGCTCAAGCCGGATAAGCGGCGGTGCCTTGCCCTGGTGTTGCGCGCTCAAGGTGGATGTCCGGCCCGTTTATCGCGATCTGTGCGGCCGCGCTCTCAGTCCGAAACGGCGGTCATCAGGGCGCGTACGGCCTCGGCCTCGAACTCGGGCTCGACCGTGATCTCGCCGGCGACGATCTGCTTACGCACCTCCATCACCGTCTCCCAGACCTCTGCGGGAATGTGTTCGCTCTGCAGGAGGTAGAGCGACTCGTCTTCCAGGCGGATGCTGTAGCCGCGGGTGCCGAAAGTGCCCTTGCCGAGGTCCTCGATCATGGCCCGATAGACCGGCTCCAGGTTCCAGACCACCGAGGAGAGCAGGTGTCCGCCGTCGATGCTGCTCTTGTCACCGATCACGTCGATGAACCAGATCTTGCCCCCATCCGGAGCGTCGTTGGTTTCCACCGCCTGCAGGATGCCGAAGGTCGAGCCGTTGCCCTGGCCGAAGATGACGTCGGCGCCGGCGGCGATCACCGCATCGGTGACGCGGCGCGCGCCGGCGGCGTCGGCATAGGCGGCCGGACCGATCACGGAATAGCGCAGCTCGATGTCCGGATCGCTGGCGCGGGCGCCCTGGGCAAAGGCGGCCGATTGGCTGTTCCAGGACGGCGGTTCGCCCGAAACCACTATGCCCAGGGTGCCGCTGCGCGACATTTGCGTGGCCAGGACGCCGGCCAGATAGGCGCCTTCATGCCCGCTCAACGTATAGTCGGCCACCAGACCCGGCTGCATGAGGTCGGGGCGGTCGACAATGGCGACCGGCACGCCTGTCTCCTCCGCGATCTCCGGCGCCGTCGTGTTGTAGCCGCTGGCGTGGGCGATCAGCAGGTCGGCGCCTTCGGCGGCCAGTTCGCGCAAGGTGGGGCGCACGTCGCCATAGCCCAGTCCGCTGGCCAGGGTCACGTCGATAGAGAGGGCTTCGCCCACCGCCCGCGCGGCCTTGGCGGCCTGTTGATTCCAGCCGAAATCGTTGGGCTGCTCCGGCGTCAGCACCGCGATGTGGTTGATCCCGGGGTCCTGGGCAGTGGCGGGGGCGATTGCCAGGCCGGCGAGCAGCAGGGCACCAGTGAATGCGGGCAACGACAAACCGAGTGGCATCTTGCGTGTCTCCTTGTCCTGCCTGGGTCCTGCCTGGGTCCTGCCTGGCGGGAAGTTGGCAGGCGGCAGGCGGCGGGCTCCATGTGTGCGGCGCCAAAATGGTTAGAGGCGTGCCGACACCTGACAGCTGTGCCGGCTGGCTCTGGGAATGGTCCCTAGAGTAGAGCGCTATACAGTAATACCCAAGGGCCAATTCCGGCGGCCGATTTGGTTATATGGCGCTATGCGGACGTGAAGGACGTTTGGGTCAGCCGCTTGCTTCATCCGCTTTCATCGGCAGCACATTCACCCTTTCGAGTTTGCCCCTATTCTGCTTGTCGGCTAGGATTGGTCGAGCCAACACGCAAAACGATAATACATGCCAGCTAGAGGTCATAAGCCGGTTGGTCAAAGCCGAACGACAGAAGGGAGTGCTTTATGAAGATCCGTACAATGGGGCGTTTGACGCCCGTTCTCGCCGCCTCGGCAATGCTGGTGACAGCCACCGGAGCCGCGGCGCAGGATTATGAAATGACGATCTCCACCCTCGTGCCGGAGAGCCTCACCAATAACGAGATCTGGCCGGGCCTGGTTCACTTCAAGAGCCTGGTGGAATCCCGCACCGACGGCGATATTGCCGTAACGCTGTTCGGAAACTCCCAGCTGGGCTCCGAAGTCGAAACCGGCAGCCAGGTACAGGCGGGCGGCGCGGCGCTGCAGTCGACCGTGATGTCCTCCGGTGCGATGTCGTCCTTCTATGAGAAGTACCAGGTGGTGACGACGCCGTTCCTCTTTGAAAACTGGCGCCAGGCCTGGACCTTCTTCGACAGCGAATGGTTCGCCGATTTCATGCGGGGCACGATCGAGGAAGCGGACATGCGCTACCTCGGCACTTTCGATGACGGCGGCGGCTTCGTGGCCTTCACCACCCGCGGCAAAATGATCGAGACGGTGGAGGATCTCGAGGGCATGAACATCCGCGTCGAGGAGAATCCCTCGCACGTCGCGACCATGCGTGCCCTGGGCGCCTCGGCAACGCCGCTGCCCTGGGGCGAGGTGGTCACCGCTCTGGAAACCGGTCTGGCCGACGGACAGTTCAACGCGCCGGTGGTCAACACCTCCTTCAACCTCTACGAGGTCACCGACTACACGACCATGACCGGCCATGTGTACAACAGCCAGTCCTGGATGGTGAGCGAGACCTGGTTCCAGACGCTGCCGGACGACTATCAACGCATCATCGTGCAGTCGGCGCGTGAGGCGATCCAGCTGGCGCATGGTGCCTCGGGTGCCCTGGCAACGGCGGCCTGGCAGGAATCCTGCGAGAAGTTCGACGACTGCTACATCATGCCGGCGGACGAGCGTCAACGCATGGCGGAAATGGCGCGCCCGGCCTGGAAGGATTGGATCGTCAACGACTTCGGCATGGATGAAGCCTTGGTCGATGATCTCTGGGCCGAGGTTGATCGCGTCGGTCAGGAGCTGAACGAAGCGGACTTCGAGACCTACGGCCAGTAGGTGCCGGACAACTGGCGGGCGGCGATCGACGCCGTCCGCCGTCGTTCCGTCGGTTGTTTCTTACCTCTTCGTTCGTTTCCTAGAGGCCTAGCCTGGACCTAGTCAGATGCCGCTTCTAGCCGCAGTCCGGCGTGTCAGCGATATCGTCAACACGCTGGCCATTTGGTTGTGTATTGCCTGCGTGCTCGGGATGCTCTGCATCTCCTTCGTGGGTTTCCTGCATATCATGATAACCGGCCGGGCCTTGACCTGGACCTATTCGTTGGCGCGGGTTTTGCTGCCGTGGATCGGCCTGATCTCGGGCACGATCGCGTTGAGGTACGGTGAACACGTTGCCATGACGCTGCTGGCGCAGTTTTTGCCGCGCCCGCTGATCAGGTTCACCCAGGTGCTCTGCCTTGTCGCCATTGCGCTCTTTGGCTTCATGCTGATCTGGTACGGCTGGCCCTTCTTCACGGGCGCGCGCCAGACCTACATGGTTTCCGACCTGATCCGCATCCCGCAGTACTACACAGCCATTGCCGTTCCGCTCAGCGGTGCAATCATTCTTCTGCACCTGTCCCATGGTTTCGCCCTGCTCGGGCACGACACCTCGGCGCAGGAGGCAGTCAGCGAGGCCATCGGTGAAAAACCTTCCAAGCAGGTGACGTGATGGGTCTGGCGATACTTGTATTTGTTGGTTTGCTGCTGATCGGCACACCTATCGCGGTGATCATGGCTTTGTCCGGCGTGGCAGGAAGCTATTCCATCGGCGGCGAACGGATGATGAGCATCATCGCCGACCGCATGTTTGCCGGCGTGTCCTCCTATATGCTGATCGCCATCCCCTATTTCATCTTCACGGCTGAGTTGATGAATCAGGGCGGGCTGACCCAGAAGCTCATCACCTTCAACAACGCGCTGTTCGGTCGAATCAGGGGAGCGCTCAGCCACGTCAACGTGACGGTGTCGGTGTTTTTTGCCGGTCTGACGGGAGCGGCGATCACGGATACGGTGGCTCTGGGCAAGGTCCTGATCCCCTCCATGAAGGAGCAGGGCTACGACGCCGAGTACGCCGCGGCGGTGACGGCCTGCTCTTCGGTCATCGGTCCGATCATCCCGCCGAGCGTGGTGATGGTGGTCTATGCCACGCTGTTGCGCGATGTGTCGGTGATCGATCTCTTCGCCGGCGGCATCCTGCCGGGGCTGGTCATGGCGGCAGCGCTGCTGGTGATCAGCTTTTATCTCTCCTGGCGCCGCGGCTATCCTAAACAGCCGGCCATCTCCTTGCGGGTTGCCGCGCTTTCCTTCCTGGCGGCTCTGCCGGCGCTCTTTGTCCCGGTGATCATTCTTGGCGGCATTCTGTCCGGCATGACGACGATCACCGAAGCCTCCGGTTTTGCCGCGGTCTACACCCTGGTGATCGGCTTCCTGGTCTATCGCAATCTGACCTGGCGCAAGGTCTGGGACGCGCTGATAGTGACGGTGCGTTTCTCGGGCGTGGTTTTCCTGCTGCTTGCGGCTTCTGCAGTGCTGGGCTGGTTCGTCACCCGCTCCGGCATCGCCCACGAGGCCGCGCAGATCATCGTCACGGTGACCGACAATTCCTTTCTGCAGCTCATGCTGGTCGCGGTGTTCCTACTGCTGATCGGCACCGCCATCGATGTCCTCCCGGCTCTGGTGGTGGTGGCCCCGCTGCTGGTCCCGGCCATGATCACGTTGGGGTTCGATCCGCTGCACTTCGCGATCTTCATGATCGTGACCCTGAACATCGCCAACATCACGCCGCCGGTGGGGATGACATTGATGGCAGCGGCGCAGATAGCGCGCATACCCTACGAGCGCGCCATCGTGGCCTCGCTGCCCTTCTATCTGTCCTTCATCGTCGTGATCGTACTGCTGGCCCTGTTCCCGGGCCTGTCCACCTGGATCCCGAGCTTGCTCGGCTGAGTGGGCTCGCTCAGGCCCGCTCGGCCAGAGGCAGGTTCACCAGCAGGTTCTGCGGCTTGAGCCGCAGGCGGCCGTCCGGTGTCATGCACAGGCCCATGTAGACTGGCCGGCCAGACACGCTGGCCGCCATCACGCTGGGGTCCCGGAAGTCGAGCCGGAACAGGGAGAGGAGACGCCGCAGACGGTCTTCCTCCACTTCCTGGCCGTTGTAGAGATCGTTGAGCAGCTGCGATGCTTCGCTGTCCAGGCCCAGATGCCAGACCCAACGCTCGTCGCTGATCTGCTGGACCGGCTGGATCGAGACATCGATGGCCAGGAAATGCGCCACCCAGGCCTCCAGCACGCGGCAGAGTGCGTCGAGACCGGGTGAAGCAAAATTGAGGTTGAGCACGAGATCATGGCGGCTGTCCCGTTCCCAGTACGCGCCGGCATTCTCGGCCTGCATGACCTCGAGATCGACGGAACGCAGAGGCGTTTGCGCCTCCGCCACCAGGCGGCCCAGTGAGCCGAAACCGCCGGTGGTCGCATACATGTCCACCGTTTCCGCGTCGGCCAGCATGATGGCGTCGCCCTCGATGGTGACCATCTGTTCCCGGAAGAAGAGTTCGCCGGCCCGGGCCCGGAAGGGATCCTCGACGCCGTCGAGGACGTGACGCAGGATCACATGCGCCAGTTGATCGAGGAAGAGCGGCGGGACGGGCAACTCCCCTGCCTTCACGTCCGGCGGCGAGAGGAAATAGTAGAGATAGGCCTCTTCCAGGCTGCCGGCCGCCACCAGGCGGTCGCGGAAGGCGAGCCAGATCTGCCAGTTATCGCGCCCGTCCGGATCAGCCAGTCGGGCGAGCCTCGCCTGGCCCACCCGCTCGCGCGGGTTCTTGAGCAGGGTGGCGTGCAGCGCCCGTTCCTCGTCACAGGCCTCCTCCGGAGGCTGCATTTCGGGGCGCTGCAGGTAGGCGCGCAGGAAGTCGTCGGCGGGCAGCAGATAGTCCGCTTCGCTTCGTGTCGTGAAGTGATAGCCACTGTCGCGCCAGAAATCAGGCATGCCGGTCTCCTTTACCCAGAGCTCTATGCCAAGCTCCGCGAGCAGCGTCCAGGGCAGAGCACGTGCAGCCGCATCATAGAACGGATCACCGCTGCTTGCTCTCCCACTCCGGGTGGATCCAGACCGGCGCCTCTGAAGCGGGCAGTGGATCGCGGCCACGGATACGGTCGGCCAGCTTCTCGGCCAACATGATGGTGGGCGCGTTCAGGTTGCCGCTGACGATGTCCGGCATGATCGAGGCGTCCACCACGCGCAGCCCCTCCATGCCGTGCACCCGGCCGTCGCCGTCGACCACTGCCATGGCGTCGCTGTCCGGACCCATGCGGCAGGTGCAGGAGGGGTGGTAGGCGCTTTCGCCGTGCTGGCGCACGAAGGCATCGATGTCCGCGTCGGTTTTCACCTCCGGTCCGGGCGCCAGTTCCGGGCCGCGGTAGGGATCGAAGGCCTGCTGGGCGAAGATCTCCCGCGTCAGGTGGATGGCATCGCGCATCTCCTGCCGGTCATTCTCGGTGCCCATGTAGTTGAACAGGATTTCCGGCGCCTGGCGCGGGTCGGTGGAGCGGATGCGCACGTGGCCGCGGGCCGTGGGGCGCATGGGCCCCACATGGGCCTGGAATCCATGGCCCTTCACTGGATTGGTGCCGTCGTAGTTCATGGCGATGGGCAGGAAGTGATACTGCAGGTTCGGATGCTCGATCCCGGCGCGGCTGCGGATGAAGCCGCCGGCTTCGAACTGGCTGCTGGCGCCGGGGCCGGACTTGAACAGCATCCACTGCAGCCCGACCCAGGGCTTGCTCCACCACTGCGTCGCTGAGTAGAGGCTGATCGGCTGGGTGCAGGCGTGCTGCACGTAAACCTCAAGGTGGTCCTGCAGGTTCTCGCCCACGCCCGGCAGGTCCTGCACCACCTCGATGCCAAGCTCGCGCAGGCGGTCCGCCGGGCCGATGCCGGAGAGTTGGAGCAACTGCGGCGAGTTGATTGCACCGCTGCTGACGATCACCTCCCGGCTGGCGCGCAGGGTTTCGCGTTCATTGCCGCGTGCGATCTCAACACCCACCGCACGCTGCCCCTCGAACATGAGGTTCAAGGTGAGGACGCCGCTTTCCACCGTGACGTTCGGGCGCTGCATGGCCGGATAGAGATAGGCCATGGCCGCGGACCACCGCCGGCCCTTGTGGGTGGTCATATCCATGCGGCCGACGCCTTCCTGACGATGGCCGTTCATATCCTCGGTCACGGCGTAGCCGGCCTGGCGGCCCGCTTCCACCCAGGCCTTGAACAGGGGATTCTCCATCTTGCCGGCGGAGACCTGCAAGGGGCCTTCGCCGCCGCGGTAGTCGTCCGGCCCCAGTTCATGGCTCTGCGCGCGCTTGAAGTAGGGCAAGCAGTCCGCATAGTTCCAGCCGGGCAAGCCGTGCTGGCCCCAACGATCGTAGTCGCGGGCATGGCCGCGGACGTAGGCCATGCCATTGATCGAGGAGGAGCCGCCGAGCACGCGCCCGCGCGGACAATAGAGCGAGCGGCCGTCCATGAAAGGCTCGGGCTCGCTGTTGTAGTACCAATTGAACTTGTCGTTCGCGAGCGGGTAGGCAAGTGCCGCGGGCATATGGATGAAGATCGAGCGGTCCTTGGGACCGGCCTCGAGCACCAGCACACTCACATCCGGGTCTTCCGACAGGCGACTGGCGAGCACGCAGCCGGCCGAGCCGGCGCCGACAATGATGTAGTCGTAGTTCTTGGCACTCATCAGTAGGGGCACTCCACCTCACCCAGTTCCACATAGACCGACTTGAGTTGGCTGTAGTGCTCGATGGCGGCCTTGCCGTTCTCGCGGCCGATGCCGGAGAGCTTGACGCCGCCGAAAGGCATTTCGATCGGGGTGATGTTGTAGTTATTGATCCAGCAGGTGCCCGCCTGCAGGCGGGCGACCGTGCGGTGGGCACGGGTGAGGTCGCGGGTGAAGACCCCGGCGGCGAGGCCATAGGGCGTGGCGTTGGCGCGCTCGATGACTTCCTCTTCCTCGTCGAAGGCCAGCACCGACATGACCGGACCGAAGATCTCCTCTCGCACGATGCTCATCTCATCCCGGCAGCCGGCGAAGACCGTGGGCTCGACGAAGGCGCCGCGGGCGAGGGCGCCTTCGGTCACGCGCTTGCCGCCGATCACGATCTCGGCGCCTTCGGCTTTGCCCTGTTCGATGCAGCCCAGAACCTTCTGCATGTGCTCCTCGCCGATCAGGGCGCCGACTTGCGTTGCCGGATCGAGTGGATCGCCGATGATCATGTTACGGGTGCGCTCCACCAAACGCTCCAGGAAGGTGTCGAGCAGTTTCCGCTGCACGAAGACGCGGGTGCCGTTGGAGCAGACTTCGCCGGCCGAATAGAAATTGCCGAGCATGGCGCCGCTGACCGCCCGGTCCACCTCGGCGTCATCGAAGACAATGAGCGGCGACTTGCCGCCGAGTTCCAGTGTCACGTGCTTCAGGCTGGCGGCGGCATCGGTCATCACCTTGATGCCGGTGCCCACTTCGCCGGTCAGCGAGACTTTGGCGATGCCGGGGTGGCGCGTGAGTCGTTGGCCGGTCTCGGCAAAGCCCTGCACCACGTTGAAGACCCCCGGCGGCATGCCGGCTTCGGCGAAGACCTCCGCCAGTTTCAGGGCGGTTAGGGGGGTCAGCTCCGCCGGCTTGAAGATCATGGCGTTGCCGCAGGCCAGCGCCGGCGCTGCCTTCCAGCAGGCGATCTGCATGGGATAGTTCCAGGCGCCGATGCCGGCGCAGATGCCCAGCGGTTCGCGCCGGGTGTAGGCAAAGGCGCTGCCCAGGTCGATGTGCTCACCGGTGAGGCTCGCCGCCAGGCCGCCGAAATACTCCAGGCAGTCAGCGCCAGAGTGGATGTCGACGGCTTCCGTTTCCTGGATCGGCTTGCCGGTGTCCAGGGTTTCCAGCCGTGCCAGCTCGCCGTTGCGGGCCCGCAGCAGTTGGGCCGCGCGGGTCAGTATCCGACCACGTTCGGCACCGGTCATTGCCGACCAGACCGCAAAGCCGCGGCGGGCGGCCGCCACGGCCGCCTCGACCTCGGCCTCTCCGGCGATGCGCACTTGCGCCAAGATTTCGCCGGTCGCGGGGTTCAGGGTTTCGAAACAGTCGGTCGTGGCGGGCCGGTAGGCGCCGTCGATCCAGGCTTCGAGAATGCCGGTGTCAGTCATGCTCTTGGTCTCTCTTTGATGTCAGGCGGCGGGGCAGGGCAGCCGCTCGCGCCGCAGTAGGGTGTCGACGAACTGCAGGCAGAGCCGCTGTGACTGCTCCGCCTGGGGTGTGTCCCGGGACAGGGCGGCCCGCAGCCAGAGGCCGTCGATCATGGCCGCCAGGGCGATTGCCTGGCGCTCCGCTTCCTCGCCCGGCAGAAGCGAACGCAGGGCATAGCGCAGGTTGGACAGCAGTCGCTGCTCATAGACATGCTGCACGCGCTTGAGGCCCGGCGAATGGGTGAGCTGGCCCCAGAAAGCAAGCCAGACACGGGCGATGCGCGGCTCGAACTGCTCCGGTGCCAGTAGGCCGGAAATGACGGCTTCCAGGCGTGCCCGGGGCGTTCGCGCCCGGCGCAGCTTGGCAACGATGCTGGCGCTGAGATCGCTGGCCAGGCTGCGCAGGGTGGCTTCCAGCAGGCCGTTCTTGTCCCGGAAGTAGTGTGCCACCAAGCCCGAGGAGACGCCCGCGCGGCGGCTGATGGACTGCAGCGTGGTCGCGGCAAAGCCGACGTCATGAATGGATTCGATCGTGGCAGCGATCAACTGCCGGCGACGAAGCTCCTCCACTCCCACCTTGGGCATCGCGACCTCGGCTCCCGGATTCCGACGACTGAAGCAAGAGACTAGGATATTCTTTATTGATTGTTCAATCAAAAACCCGTTTCATAGGGACTCAGCTCGCCATAAGGCGGCACAGTATGAAAAACAGCGGAGGCACAGAGAATGCTCAAATCCGGACGCTTCGCGGCCGCGCTCATGGCCGCCACCCTGCTTTCTGCCGGGCTTTCTGCCGGCGGCGCCCTGGCTGCCGATCCCGAGAGCTGCCAGACGGTCCGCTTCTCCGACGTCGGTTGGACCGACATTACCGCGACCACGGCCACGGCCACGGTCGTGCTCGAAGGTCTGGGCTACACCCCGCGCACCCAGGTGCTGGCGGTGCCGGTGACCTATGCCTCATTGAGCAACGGGGACATCGACGTCTTCCTCGGCAACTGGATGCCCACCATGGAGGGCGACATTGCGCCCTATCGCGAGGATGGCTCGGTGGAGGTGCTGGACCCCAATCTCGAGGGCGCCAAGTACACGCTTGCGACCCTGGCGCCGACGGCGGAAGCGGGCCTGACGGACTTTGCCGACATCGCCGACTTCAGTGAGGAACTCGACGGCCAGATCTATGGCATCGAGCCCGGCAACGATGGCAACCGCCTGATCCTTGAGATGATCGAGGCCGACGCCTTCGGCCTGGGTGACTTCGACCTCGTTGAATCCAGTGAACAGGGCATGCTGGCGCAGGTGTCGCGCGCGGCGCGCCGGGACCAGGCCGTGGTCTTCCTGGGCTGGGAACCGCATCCCATGAACGCCAACCACGACCTAGTTTACCTCGATGGCGGCGATGACTGGTTCGGTCCCGACTACGGCGGCGCCACGGTCTACACCAACGTGCGCGCCGGCTACACCGAGGAATGCCCGAACGTCGGCGCCTTCCTGGAGAACCTCCGCTTCTCGCTGGAAATGGAGAATGAGATCATGGCCGCCATCCTGGATGACGGCGAAGTGCCGGAGCAGGCCGCGCAAGCCTGGCTGACCGACAATCCCGAGGTGCTCGAAGACTGGCTCGAGGGCGTGAGCACGCTCGGCGATGAAGAGGGGCTTCCGGCAGTGCGGGCGCACCTGGGGCTGTAAGCGGTACGCGACGGGGGCTGGGGCATGGAAAGCTGGATCACCGACCACAAGATCCCTTTGGGTCGTTGGATTCGCGATTTCGTCGATCTGCTGAACGAGGAGGCGGACTGGGTTTTCCAGCTGATCTCCGACGTGCTGGCCTTTCTGGTCGGCGGGCTGATCGACATCATGGCCTGGTTCCCGCCGCTGCTGCTCATCGCGCTTTTCGCAGCGCTTGCATGGTGGGTACAGCGCTCCCGCAAGCTGGTGGTGTTGCTCGTCCTTTCGCTGCTGCTGATCGTCAATCTCGGCTACTGGGAAGCGACGATCGAGACGCTCGCCCTGGTGCTCTTCGCCACCTTCTTTTGCATGCTCGTCGGCGTGCCGGTGGGCATTGCCTCGGCGCATCGGCCATGGCTGTACACGGCCATCCGACCCGTGCTCGATCTGATGCAGACGATCCCCACCTTCGTCTATCTGATCCCGACGCTGATCCTGTTCGGGCTGGGGGTGGTGCCGGGCCTGATCTCGACCATCATCTTCGCCATTCCGGCGCCGATTCGCCTGACGCAGTTGGGTATCGCCTCAGTGCCCCGACAGCTCCTGGAGGCCGGTGAGGCTTTCGGCGCCACGCCGCGCCAACTGCTCTGGAAGGTCGAGCTGCCCCACGCACTGCCGACCATCATGGCGGGCCTGACCCAGTGCATCATGCTCAGCCTCTCGATGGTGGTGATTGCCGCGCTGGTGGGCGCAGCGGGGCTCGGCCAACCGGTTGTGCGCGCGCTCAACACGGTCAACATCGGCATGGGCTTCGAGGCCGGTCTCGCCATCGTCATCCTCGCCATCCTGCTGGACCGGGTCTGCAAGCGCCGGGAAGAGGACTGAGCCGTGGCCGACTTCCCCGCAATCGCCTTCGACAAGGTCGACATCGTTTTCGGTGAACAGCCGCAGACCGCGCTGCCGCTGCTCGACGCTGGCCGAACCCGGGGCGAGATTCTCGCCGAAACGGAGACCGTGGTCGGCGTGGCCAACGCCAGCCTCGAGGTGCCGAAAGGCGAGATCTGCGTGCTGATGGGCCTCTCCGGCTCGGGAAAATCCAGCCTGTTGCGCGCGGTCAATCGGCTCAATCCCGTCACCCGCGGCCGGGTGCTGGTCGCACATCAGGGGCGGCAGGTAGACGTCGCCACCTGCGATCGCCGGACCCTGCGCGAGTTGCGCACGCGCAGGATCGGCATGGTCTTTCAGCAGTTCGCATTGCTGCCCTGGCGTACCGTGCGCGAGAATGTGGGCTTCGGCCTCGAACTGCGCGGTATGGACAAGGCCCGGCGCGACGTCGTTGTCGAAGAGAAACTCCAGTTGGTCGGTCTGCAGGACTGGGGCGACAAGCACGCGCACGAGCTTTCGGGCGGCATGCAGCAGCGCGTGGGCCTGGCCCGCGCCTTTGCCACGGATGCCGACATTCTGCTGATGGACGAGCCCTTTTCGGCGCTCGATCCCCTGATCCGCACCCGATTGCAGGACGAACTGCTCGACCTGCAGCAGAAGCTCCACAAGACCATCGTTTTCGTCAGCCACGATCTCGACGAAGCCATGAAGTTGGGCAATCGCATCGCCATCATGGAAGATGGTCGCATCGTTCAGGCGGGGGCCGCCGAGGAAATCGTGCTCAATCCCGCCAGCGAATACGTGGCGGAGTTCGTGGCGCACATGAACCCGCTCAACGTGCTCCGTGGCGCATCGCTTATGACTCCGGCGCGTGAGCTGCGCCGGGAGGATGAGGCGGTGCTGCTCGACCGGGAGGGGCGCTTGCGCCTGCATCTCGACCATCGCGGCCGGCCTGCATGGCTTTCCCTGGATGGCGCCGAAGGCAAGTTGCTGACATGGGAACCGGGCCGCGGTCCGGGTTTCCTTGCCGATGCGACCGTCATTCTGGCGCCGCTCGATTTGACCCTGCGCGATGCGCTGGTGCTGCGCCAGGCCAGCGGTCATCCTGTGGTTCTCGTCGACGGTGAGGGCCGCCTGGCCGGTATCTGCGGTGACGAGGAGATCTATCGCGGGCTGCTGGGCCGGGCGGAAACCCGGCTCGCCGGCTGATTCCGACTGTGGCATCGCAGATGACAATGTGCGGTGGCCGCGCGCGCCACGCGCCAACTTTCGGTTCGGTTGGAACACGATCTGGTTTAGCCTGCTGCTAGCGTTTGCCAGTTTTGAGGAGTCGTCATGCCGGCGCCGTTGTCCGATTCCGCCCGCCTTCAGGCAGCAAGGCGGTTGCTTGCCTTTGTCGCTGCGAAAGCGGAGTTGCCGCTAAGCGTACGCCTTTGGGATGGCAGCACGGTCGCACTGGGGGCGGAAGAGGCGGCACAGGGGCACATTCTTGTGACGGGTCCCGAGGTGCTTGGTGCGCTGCTGCGCCGGCCCTCGTTGGACACACTCTTCCGGGTCTATGCCAAGGGCGGTCTGGAAGCGGAAGGCCTCAACCTTATCCAACTCTTCACCTTGCTCCGGCAGGGGCGCAAGCGCGCACGGCCCAGCCTGGGTGCGCTGCTGCGGGGGCTGCCGTGGTCGGCCATGCTGCCGCTGCTGACGGCGCGCGGGCCCGTTGGGCAGGTGCAGCACGCCTATGGCGGCGACGAGGAGGCGAAGGATCGGGCGCGTCGCGACGACAAGCGGTTGGTACAGTTCCACTACGATGTCAGCAACGACTTCTACGCGCTCTTCCTCGATCCGGAGATGGTCTACTCCTGTGCCTACTTCAGGAGCTGGGAGACACCGCTCGAGCAGGCCCAGCGCGACAAACTTGACCTCATCTGCCGCAAGCTGCGCCTGCAGCCGGGCGAGCGCTTCCTCGATATCGGTTGCGGCTGGGGCGCGCTGCTGTGTCATGCTGCGCAGCACTACGGCGTGGAAGCCCACGGTGTGACCCTGTCCCAGGAGCAGTTCGACTTTGCACAGCACAAGGTTGCGGCACTCGGTCTGCAGGATCGCGTGACCATCCAACTGGAGGACTACCGCAATCTGGAGGGCCGCTGGGACAAGATCGCCAGCATCGGCATGTACGAGCACGTCGGCATCGCCGGCTATCCCGCCTATTTCCGCAAGATTCGCGATCTGTTGGCGGACGGTGGCGTTTTCCTCAATCACGGCATCACCCGCCGCGCCAAGGGCAAGCAGCGCAAATTCGGCCGTATCAGCGGCGGCAAGCGCGTGATTCTGAAGTACATCTTCCCCGGCTCGGAGCTCGATCATATTGGGCATACGGCCCAGCAGATGGAGGCGGCCGGCTTCGAGGTGCATGACGTCGAGGGACTGCGCCGGCATTACGCGCGCACCTGCGCTCTCTGGTATGAGCGGCTAGCGGCGCAGCGCGCCGAGGCTGTCGCGCTGGTCGGGGCGGAGCGCTATCGTATGTGGCTGGCCTATCTGGCCGGCGTTGCACTCGGCTTCGACCAGGGACCCTTGCGGCTTTTCCAGACCGTGGCGACGCGCCTCGCCGCCGATGGTTCCGCGCCACTGCCGCCCACGCGTGCCGATCTTTACGAGGAGCGCGGGCTGCAAGCTCCCTGATGCACCCTTGCAGGGGATCGGCAGCCGTCGTACCGCTAGGGCATGCCGCGATTGGAATGAACCGGGCCGGTTCCCGCTTGATTGCGTCCAACTCCAGTGCTCGTCTGGAGAACGGTCCGCTGTTACCGGAGAGACTATGTCTGACCTGCTGCAACGCCTGCTCGCCGAGCGCCCCTGGTTGCTGGCCGACGGGGCCACTGGCACCAATCTCTTTGCCATGGGGCTCCAGCACGGCGATTCGCCGGAGCTGTGGAACCTCCAGGAACCGGGCAAGGTGAGCGCGCATTATCGCGCCTTCATTGAGGCCAGTTCCGACCTCGTTCTCACCAACAGCTTCGGCGGAACGGCCAACCGCCTGAAGCTGCACGGAGCCGAAGGGCAGGTGCGCGAGATCAATGCGGCGGCCGCGCGGCTGCTGAAGCAGGAGATCGAGGCCAGCGGGCGCGAAGTGGTTTGCGCCGGCTCGGTGGGGCCGACGGGCGATCTTTTCGTGCCGCTTGGTCCTCTGACCCATGAGGAAGGCGTGGCCGCCTTTCAGGCCCAGTGCGAGGGATTGGCCGAGGGCGGGGCGGACGTGGCCTGGATCGAGACCATGAGTGCGCCGGAAGAGATGGCGGCGGCCCTGGAAGGGGCGGCGGCTGCCGGCCTGCCTGCGGTCTGCACCGTCTCCTTTGACACCAACGGCCGGACCATGATGGGGGTCACGCCGGCGCAGCTGCCGGACTTGCTGCGCGCCAATGCCCATCCGCCGCTGGCCTTCGGCGGCAACTGCGGCACAGGCGCGGCCGAGTTGGTGGCGGCGCTCCTGGCCATGGCCGAGGCAGCGAAGCCGGAGGATGTCCTGGTCGCCAAGGCGAACTGCGGCATTCCCGAGTTCGTCGACGGGGAGGTGCGCTACAACGGCACGCCCGAGCTCATGGCACGCTACGCCGTGCTGGCCCGCGACGCCGGAGCGCGCATCATCGGTGGCTGCTGCGGCACCACGCCGGTGCATGTGATGGCGATGCGCCGGGCGCTTGAGGAAACGTCGCGCGGGGAGCGTCCCGGGCTTGCGGAGATCGAGGCCAGCCTGGGCGCAATCAGCGCCGGCGGGCGCGGCGAGGGCCCCGACCCGGACAGCCGGCGTCGCGAAGGCCGTCGCCGGCGAGGATAGTCAGGCTGCGCCCGTGATCAGGATCACAGACAGCCTGTCCATCGACGAGGCGGAGATCGAAGAGAGCTTTGTGCGCTCCTCGGGCCCCGGCGGGCAGAACGTCAACAAGGTGGCCACCGCGGTGCAGCTGCGCTTCGATGCCGGCGGCTCTCCGAGTTTGCCCGAGGCAGTGCGCGCACGCCTGCGGCGTCTGGCCGGGCAACGCATGACCAAGGACGGCGTCCTGGTGATAACCGCGCAGCGCTTTCGCAGTCAGGAGCGCAATCGCGAGGATGCGCTGGAGCGTCTGGTTGCGCTGCTGCGCCGGGCGGTTGTGGCGCCACGGACGCGCCGGCCGACGCGCCCGACGTTGGCATCAAAACGGCGGAGGCTGGAAAGCAAGCGCAAGCGCTCGACGGTCAAGCGCTTGCGTCAGCGCTCCGGGGACGAGTAGCGAAGGTCGCTCGCGTCAGCCCAGGTTCTTTTCCGACGTCAGGACCGTCTCCACGCCATAGATCTGCCGCAGGCAGCGGGCCATGTAGTCGCTGGTGTGAGCGTCCAGGCCGGTCACCTGCATGTCGATGGCGAGCTCGTCGCCCTGAACGCCGATCCGGTCGGCGTGCCAGCGCAGGGGCACCAGCCCCCGCTTGGCCAGCAACTCCAGCACGCGGGGCATCACGCCCGGCTCGGCCGCGGCCTGGATGGCGAAACAGAAGACCTGCTCCTGCGACGCAGGCGCGTGTCTGGCGCCAGTGTGCTGGGCTGAGAGGGAATGCGCGGGGAAGGGAAGGGGGGAGGTGGTAAGGCCGCTAGTGGCGGACATGATGCGTCGTCTCCATACACAACGAAAAACTGGAATCGGCAGAGCCCGGTCGCCCGAAGGGCGCCGGGTCGCTAATTCGCAGAATCGCTGTGTAGGCGACGTTTCGCATGACCATGAGGCTAGGCCGGCTTCTGCCGCCCGTCAATGCCTGCTGAAGCTTCTTCGCCGGGCTTCTCCAGCACCTTGCAGAGGTAGCAGACCTTCCCGGCCTTGAGCGAGGCGTAGAGGGCGGAGTCCTTGGTGGCGGAGAACTGCCGCGCAACGGCACGCCCGAGGCGCAGGGAATCAATGAGCTTGCTCTTGCGCTCGTGCATGGCGTCCAGGGCGCGCAGCACGTCCTGTGTGATGTCCTTTTCCACCAGGGGCACCAGGCGGCTGTTTGTAAAGGCTTCGCGGGTCGCCGGCATCATGCCCTTGCCCCGGATGTCGACCCAGCCGAAGCGCCCTCCCGGCCGCAGCACACGTTCCACCTCGCGGAGAAAGGCGGGCACGTCACCGTAGCAGTGCGAGGATTCCACATTGACCACGGCGTCGAAACTTCCGTCCGGAAAGGGGAGCTTTTCCGCATCACCTTGCTGGAAGCTCAATCCGGGAACCCCGCTGTTCAAGCGACGAGCCAAGCGCACCGTGGCCGCGGAGAAGTCGATCCCGACAACCTCATCCGGCCGGTGGTAGCGGGCGAGATAGGAGCTGCCGCCTCCGCGCCCCGAGCCCACCTCCAGCACCCGCTTGCCTTCCGGGTCGAGAGAACTTGCCAGGAGGTGATAGAGCCCGATAAAGCAGCGATCGGGCTCGTCCGCGGGCTCGAGTGGAAAGGGTGAGACGTCTTCGGGCGGCAGCCAGCCGTAGTTCATGAAGGTCCACTGGCGGTCGCGCCAGCCAACGGCGAGGCCCTGATACCACCAGCGCCACACGCGCTTCTGCAGTCCAGAGGGCAGGCTGCCGCGGTTGATGGCACCCAGGAACGACTTGTAGGCGCGCGAAAGCATCAGGCCGAGGTTTCGCTGTAGCCACTGAAATATGCCCGCCAGGGCTCCGCGGCGCTGCCGTCATCGCCCTTCCAGGGGTGGAAGCCGGGGCGATAGTAGCGGAGATAGTAACCCAGGGCGCGGCGATAATAGCCCGGTCTGCCGAACATGACCCACAGCACATGAAAAGAGTGCTTTCGGCCTGTCGGAATGCCGCGGGTCTGCAAGATCTCTTTGACGTTGGTGAGGAGGATGCGGTGCAGGTTTCTGGTGACGATGGCCAGGGGAATGCAACGCAGCAGGTAGCGCTTGTAGGCTGGCATGTCCTTGGTGACCTGCATCAGCACGTCATAGGCCACTGCCTTGTGCTCCATCTCCTCGAGGCAATGCCACGTCCAGAGATCGTGGTAGGCCTTCGGGGCGTTTGCGAGGATCCGCAGGTCGTTCAGGACCAGGTGGGCGAGTGTCGCCGTCAAGTGCTCGATGGCGGCGGTGAGTGCCAGACGCTTAAGCGGACTCGTGACCTTCGCGAGGGCGACTTTGACGCGCTCCTCCATCAGATCGACGGGATAGCCCAGCTTGCGCAGTCCCTCGTTGTAGGCGCGGTGCTCGCGTGTGTGCATCGCTTCCTGGATGCAGAACTGCTTGGCCTGCGCCTGCAGCGTCGGATCTTTGATCTTGGGCAGATAGTGCTGCACCGACGTGATGAAGAAGCGTTCACCTTCCGGGAAAAAGATCGACAGCGCATCGCAGTAGGCGGAACGCTTCGGATCCTTCTCGAACCAGTCCGGATCAGGCGCCGCCTCGATACCGAATCTCAGATTGCGCGCTTCGATCGTCAAAGCCTCGGCCGTGTCGACCATGGTCCCATCCCCTCAGGTGACTGAGGGGACACTAGCCTCATCGCCGTCAATGGAAAAGGTCGCGGTATATCCCGCGACACGATAACTCACCCCTTGAGGCGTGCCTCGACGAAATCGAGGCGATCCTGTCCCCAGAAGAGTTCGTCGTCGATCAGATAGCTGGGGACGCCGAACACTCCGTCCTCCAGCGCCTGTGCGGAGTAGGCGTTGCGTCGCGCGGCGATCTCCGGCTCCTTTGCCTGTGCCAGAAGGTTGGCGCCGTCCAAGCCCTGCTCATCGGCGACGGCCCGCAAGGTCTCCTCGTCGTCGATGTTGCGTTCCTCGGCCCAGACGGCGCGCAGCATGGCATGGGCCAGGGCCAGGGCGTTGGCTCCGGCCAGGTCAGCGGCAATCACCATGTGTGCCGCCGTCTGCTCCGGCGAGGGGAAGTGGCGTGGGTGCAGGGTGAGCGGCAGGCCGCGCTCCTCCCGCCAGCGCTCAAGTTCCTGCAGCCGATAGGCCTGACGCGCCGGCGCCCGTTTGGCCAGAGGGAGTCCGCCAGTCTTCGGGAAGACCTCGCTCAGGTCGATGGGGCGGATCTGGACCTGGGCGTCATAGCGTGTCACCAGATCGGTGAAACGCTGCGAACCGAGGTATGCCCAGGGCGAGACCAGGGCGAGATAGTAGGTAACCGTCTTGCGCATTGCGCTTCACTTTCCGCTGTTGGCTGACGCCGTCATAGATCACCGTCATAGTTCACCGGCGTGGTCCAGGCCGGATCCTGGTGCTTGGCCCAATAGAGCTCGCTCAGCGCGCTGGTTACAGCGCCGGGGCAGGGCTGCGGATAGGCTTTGCCGTCCAGTTGGCCCACCGGCATGATCCCGCCGGCGGTGGAGGTGATGAAGGCCTCATCGGCGCCGCGCAGCGTCTCCAGCGGCAGCGGTGCCACCTCTGTCTCCAGGCCCAACTCTGCACAGAGTTCCAGAGCGGTGCGCCGGGTGATGCCTTCCAGCACGCCTCGGTCCGTGGTGTAGACCCGGCCATCCTTCACCGCGAAGAGGTTGAACCCCGGTCCTTCCGTGATGTGGCCGGCGCCGTCGCTGAGTACGACGCTTTCGGCATTGTTGTCGTAGGCCTCGAACATGCCCTGCACCAGGTCGAGCCAGTGATAGTTCTTCACCGTCGGATCCACCGAGGCCGGCGGGATGCGCGGGATAGACGCCACCCACAGTGAGAGGCCACGCCGACGCTGCTCCTCGGTGGCGATCCAGCCGAAGGGGATGGCGAAGGCGATGAAGCGATTGATGGCCTTGCGCGGATCGCGACTGAAGTCCGGGGAGTGCCCGCGGGTGCAGATCATCTCCACATAGGCGTCGCGCAAGCCGGCGCGCCGGACGCAGGCGTGCAGGATCGCTTCCAGTTCCGCACGCTCGAACGGAAGCTGCATGCGCAGCTTCTCCACCGAGCGCTGGAAGCGCTCGACGTGGGCGTCCAGGCGGAAGAATTTGCCCTGCCAGACATGCACCACGTCGTAGGTGGCATCCGAGCGCAGGAAGCCCCAGTCCAGGACCGGGATTCGCGCCTCCTCCATCGAAACGAAACGCCCGTCGATCCAGGCGACGCCCGGCGGGAAGGCGGAAGCGCGGGCCTGCCCTGCGGCAGAAGCGGAAGTATCGGCGATCTGATCGAGCACGTTGGTCTCCTGGCTGCGGGGTCCTCCAGACTCGGACCGACGCAGTCTATCGCCACCCCGCTGGGGCCGAAAGACCGCTGTTGGGAGCGTATCGGGGTCATGCCAGCAGTGACATTTGCGGGGCAGGCATGAGGCAGGGAGACGCTAACTGCCTCGAACTGCAGAAATTCTTCGCGAGGTCTGTGCAAGACCTGCGGGTTCTCGCGGCGGTCTTGTCTTGCTTTCGCCTCAATCGGGAACAACCTGGGAAGCGTTACACCGCTGCAGCCAAGGTCAAAGCCCTGCCGGGCGCCTTGGATGACTTGCGAAAATGATACCATAACTGGAGGAGCAGAGCACAATGAAGCGCATTGCCTTGGTCGTCGTCGCCGTTGCAGGCCTGGGTCTGGCCGGATGCAGCAATATGAACAGGACCGAGCAGAGCATGCTGAGCGGTGGTGCCATGGGTGCGGCCGGCGGCGCCGCAATTGGTGCCCTGACCGGCGGCAGCACTGTCGCGGGTGCCCTGATCGGCGGTGCCGCTGGCACGGCCGGCGGCTATGTCTTTGACCGCTCGCGGTGATGCCGATGGAGCCTGGCGGGGTGGCGTGGCAACCCTTTCAGGTCTCCACCTCCGCCTGGCCGCCCCAGTAGCTGTTGAATCGGATCTTTATTTACAAATAGTCTCTTCATAATTCCCTCCACTTCTGTCCCTTGCCCACTTTGGCCGGCGCCGACTTATCGGGCCGGCCAATTTTTCTCAACAGGCTTGTGGCATCGCTGTGACAGTGCTTCGGAAGAGTGGTGGTTAACGCCCTGTAATAAATCGCAAAAAGGGAATGTCACAGTCCGGTTTCCCGGGAACGGGGTTGTACCGCGCGAAGGAATGCCAAGATGTGTGGGGAACGCGGCGCAGCTAAACGCAATAAAGCTTCGCCACAAGATAAGTAGGAGATGAAAGGAAGGCTCGCTATGAATAAGACCGCTTTCGCCCTTGTCGCCGTTGCCGGTTTGACCCTTGGTGCCTGCTCGGGCATGAGCAACACCGAGCAGCGCATGATGAGCGGTGGTGCCGGCGGCGCTGCAGCCGGTGCCGGCGTCGGAGCCGTCACGGGTGGCGACCCGGTCACCGGTGCCATCATCGGTGGCGCGGCTGGTACGGCCGGCGGCTACCTTTGGGATCAACACAAGCGCTGACGCGTCGCAGAACAATCCAACAAAGTCGGCAAAGGCCGTCTCGCTCCGGTGAGGCGGCCTTTTGCTGTGCGCCAAAAGCAACAGGCCTGCGCTTTGAAGTGCAGAAAGCCGGTCCGATGCAGGTTCTGGGCTGTCTTTCGCGGCTGTGCAGAGCGGTCTATCATGGGCACCAGCCGCCGCGGGCGCGTCCCGCGTCAATGAAAACAGGCACCGGAGGAACCCCATGGCCGCTCGCTACACTCTCAAGCCCCTGGACGATGCGCTGGGCGCCGAGATCACCGACCTCGATCTCCGCCAACCCCTGGACAACGCGCTGGTTGCCGAACTGCGCGATGCCTTGCAGCAGCATCACGTGCTCTGCTTCCGTCGCCAGGAGCTGACGGAGGAGCAGCAGGTCGAGATGTCGACGCGCTTCGGTCCGCTGGAGGCCTTTCCCGAGGCCGACAAGACCAAGAAGGCGCCGACCATCTACAACGTGGCCAATGTGACGGCCACGGGCGAGAGCCTGCCGGAGACCGACCACCGGGTGGTGTTCCAGAAGGTCAATGCCCGCTGGCACACCGACAGCTCCTATCGCTACATCCCCTCCTATGCCTCGCTGCTCTACGGCATCGAGGTCCTGCCTGATGAGGCCGAAGGCGGGCGCACCGGCTTTGCCAACATGCTGGCGGCCTACGATGCGCTGCCGGAGGAGACCAAGGAGCTCATCGAGCCGCTGCACATGGTGCACTACTACGAGTTTGGCCGCCGGCTCTTCCCCTCGTTGCCGCCGATCACCCAGCACGAGAAGGAGCAGATTCCGCCGGTCAGCCATCCGCTGGTGCGCGTCCATCCTGACCGCGGCAATCGCCGCTCGCTTTTCATGACGGCCAACTCCGGCAACGAGATCAGCGGCATGACCCTGGAAGAGGGCCAGGCGCTGCACCGCCAGCTCGTGGAGCATCTCTCACAGCCGCAGTTCTGCTATTTCCACAAGTGGCAGCAGGGCGACCTCGTGATGTGGGACAACCGCGTCACCTTGCACCGCGCCGAGGCCTATGACATGGGCCGCTACCGCCGCGTCTTCCGCCGCACCACCCTGGCCGGCGACGGCCCGATCCTGGGCCCCTTCTCCAACGCCGTGCGAAAGAAGCTGCGCAGCGCGGCGTAAGGGGAACGAACGGCCCCTCATGCGCGCGACCAAGAGAGATCATTGCGCGCCGTGGCCGGGGCCTTCGCCCATGGTCCGTTCGCGTCTTGGAGCAAAGACAACTGGCCCGACCTCATGTGCGCGGGGATAAGGGGCGTTCGTTGAGTCTCGTTCCGTAGAAAGCTGGGTGAAAGGGCAAGAGCTCAGCCCCGCCAGAAGCGGGGCATGAAGAGCACCAGTATGGTGAAAAGCTCGAGGCGCCCAAGCAGCATCGCAGCCGAGAGCAGCCATTTTGCCGGCTCGGGCAGTGCGCGGAAGGTGCTTGCCGGCCCCACCACATCGCCCAGGCCTGGTCCGACGTTGGTGAGGGCGGTGGTTGCGGCGCTGATGGCAGTTAGGAAATCCAGCCGCATGGCCGTCAGCGAAAGTGTCACCACTGCCACCGTCACAAAGAAGAGCAGCACGAAGCCGGCGACCGATGCACGTACCGACTCGTCGATCTGCCGATTCCGGTAAACGATCAGAAACACGCCGTGCGGATGGATCAGCCGTTTGAGCTGGGCCAGAGCCGACTGAGCCAGGACATAGAACCGATAGATCTTGATCGCGCCGGCGGTGGAGCCGGAGCAGCCGCCAAGGAACATAATGAAGAAGAAGAGCAGCACCGCCCAGTTGCCCCAAAGGGTGTAATCGGTCGAGGCATAGCCGGTGGTGGTGATGATCGACACTACGTTGAAGGCGGCCAAAGTGAGTGCCTGCAGCGGCGTTTCATCATGTTCCAGCCACAGGCGCGTGGCGGTGTAGAGAACGAAGGCGGTGACCAGCGTAAGGAACCAGCGCACCTGAGGGTCGCGCCAGAGTTCCAACGGCCGGCCGCGCAGCACCTGAATGTAGAGGAGAAAGGGCAGGGCACCGGCCAGCATGAAGGTGACTGCAGCCCATTGCACCATGGGCTGCGGCCATTTCCCCATCGACTGATCCGACGTGGAGTAACCGCCGGTGGCCAGTGTTGTCAGGGCATGGGCGAAAGCATCGAACAGCGTCATGCCGCCAACCCAGTAGGCGAACATGCACAGCAAGGTGAGTGTCAGATAGCATTCGATAATCAGCCGGCTGAAGTCCCGGATGCGCAGATTGAACTGATTGCGCTCGGAGGATTCGGCGCGAAAGAGCTGCATGCCGCCCACGCGGAGGAAGGGCAGGATCGCGATCGCCATCACGATGATGCCGATCCCGCCAAGCCATTGCAGCAGCGCGCGCCAGACCAGGATGCCGCGCGGCATTTCGTCGAGGCCCACGAGCACCGTGGACCCCGTGGTGGTCAACCCCGAGACTGCTTCGAAGAAGCCGTCGGCATAGGAAACGCCGTCCAGGTTGGCGAGCGCAAAGGGCAGCGCAGCGAAAGCGGAAATACCTGTCCAGGCAAAGCTGGTCAAAAGGAAGGCCTGGCGGATGTCGAGCTTTGTCGAGCCGCCGCGGCTGCTGAGGTACAGCGCGCCTGCGCAGGTGATGGTGACGGCCGAGGAGCCAACGAAGACCTGCCAGCCCGCCCTCAGGTCGAACAGCGCCGGCAGAAGCATTGCGGCGCCAAGGACGAGCAGAATCAGGCTCAACAAGTGCAGCACAGGGCGGAAGGACGGCATGAAGACCTGCCATAACGAAGCGGCGCAGCTTCTGCCGGATGCCCTGGATTGGCAAGGGAGGTCAGTGTGCCAGCCGTGGTGCACGTCCGGCGCGGGAAGGATCAATGGCTATGGATGGTTGCCGGCGCCGATGGGGTGCGGAGGACAGAGACGGAACGAAAGTGAGTCACTTTTTCTGGGGATTGGAGCCGGTGACTCAATTAGCCTCGAAAAATCGTTTATAATTAATGGCTTTCTCCGCTGCTGGTGGCCCCTCCCGGACTCGAACCGGGACGGCCTGTCGGCCTCAAGATTTTAAGTCTTGTGCGTCTACCTGTTCCGCCAAGGGGCCAGCGCGGGAGAGAGATAGCAGGCGCAGCCGTGGGCCGCCAAGCCTGCTTGTTGTGCCTAAATCTCCTCCTCGGCCTTCCGGCCGGTCAGCCACTGGAAGGCCGGGGTGGCCACGACCACGATGAGGATGATGCGCACGATGTGGTGGGTGGCGACCAGGGCGGCGTCGGAGCCCAGGGCAATGGCGATCAGGCTCATTTCGGCGAGCCCGCCCGGCGCGTAGGCCAGGACCAGGGGGCCGAAGCCGATGCCGAGCCAGGCCTCAAGGAGGGCGGCGAACACCAGGGTGATGACCACCAGGACGATGGTGACGCCCAGGGAATCGCGCAGTGCCCGCAGCACGAAGGCGAGGCTGGTGTTGGCGAAGCGTGCACCGATTGCCGCGCCCACGGCCACCTGGGCGGCGGCAACGATTTCGGCCGGCGGCGGCTCCGAGGTCCAGCCGGCCAGATGCACGCCGGCGCTGGCCAGCATGGGGCCGATGATGGAGGCAGCCGGGAGCTTCACCGCGCGGGCGGCGAGCCAGCCGACAAGGCCGGTCGCGGCCAGGATGGCGAGGTCGACGCTTGCCACTTCGAACAGGCTGGGCCCCGGCACGCCGAGTCCGCCCACCGGCGCCACGTCGAGAAGCCAGCGGAAACCGAAGGGAATGGTCAGCACCACCACGAGGATGCGCGCCGAGTGCACCAGGGAGATGCGCCGGCCGTCGCCGCCGTAGGCCGTGCCCATGATCACCATTTCGTTGAGCCCGCCCGGTGTGGCGGAAAAGTAGGCGGTCACGGGATCGTAGCCGCAGAGCCGGCGGAAGAAGACATAGCCAACCGCGGTGCTGACCACGATGTAGACCGCCATGGCGGCCAGGCTCAGGGTCCACTCCCCCAGCACCGCCATGATCTCAGGCGTGAAGCCGCTGCCCAGCATCACACCCAGGACGATGATCATCGCCGTGCGCAGCCCTGCTGCCATGGCGATGGGGGCCCCGGCCATGGAGGCCAGGGTGGTGACCACCATGGCGCCGATCATCCAGGGCAGCGGCAGGCCAACCGACGCCGCGGCCCAGCCCCCGGCGCTGCCGAGAGTGAGTGCCAGGCCGATAGCCGGCCAGCGCCGCAGCGGCGCCATTACACTGCGGCGGTCGCTGCGTTTGCTCTCCGCTTTAGCCACGCCGGCAGCCCGTCACTCCTTGGCGAGCCGTTCGCAGAGGCGGTCCATGAAGGCTTCGCAGAGCGCGACCTGGTCCAGCGCGATGAACTCGTCGGGCTTGTGCGCCTGGTCGATGCCGCCGGGGCCGCAGACCACGGCCGGGATGCCGGCATCGGAGATCAAGCCCGCTTCGGTGCCGAAGGCCACCTTGGTGGTGCTGTTGGCACCGGTCAGTGCCTTGGCCAGTTGCACCACCTCGTGGTCGTCGGGAATGTCGAGCCCGGAGAAGGAGGAAATCTCCTCGAAGTCGACAGCGGCCTGGGGGTAGACCGCCTGCATGGCGGGCAGCAGCTCCTTGCGGGCGTAGTCGACCACTTCCTGCAGCAGCACATGCGGGTCCTCGCTCGGCAGGTAGCGGAACTCGAACTCGAAGCTGCAGTCCTTCGGCACGATGTTAAGCGCGGTGCCGCCCTCGATGGTGCCGCTGTGCGCAGTGGTATAGGGCACGTCGTAGGCGTGGTCGTAGGGCCCTTCCGCGGCCTTGCGCCGGGCCATGTCGCTCAGCATGACGACGATGCGCGCGGCATACTCGATGGCGTTTACGCCATGGGGCGCCAGCGAGGAGTGGCATTCGAAGCCGTGGACGTGGCAGCGGTGGCTGAGCTTGCCTTTGTGGGCGTTGACCACGCGCATGCCGGTGGGCTCGCCGATGATGGCCATGCGCGGACGCACCGGCTTCTGGGCCAGATGCGCGAGCAGCGGCCGCACGCCCAGACACCCCACCTCCTCGTCGTAGGAGAAACAGAAATGCACCGGCGTTGCCTTGGCGCGCTCCAGGAAGCGCGGCGCGTAGGCCAGACAGACCGCAATGAAGGATTTCATGTCGCAGGTGCCGCGGCCGAAGAGCTTGCCGTCTTCCTCGGAAACCAGCCAGGGGTCGCGGGTCCAGGTCTGGCCGTCGATCGGCACCACGTCGGTGTGGCCCGAAAGCGCGATGCCGGGGCGGTCCGCCGGGCCCAGGGTTGCATAGAGGTTCGCCTTGGCGCCGCTGTCGTCATGGACCAACTCGGACTCGATGCCGAGCCCGGTCAGGTAGTCACGAATGAAGTGGATCAGATCGAGGTTGGAATTGCGGCTGGTGGTGTCGAAGGCAATGAGCCGTTCGATCATTTCCCGACTGGCGGCGGAAGGCTGTGCCATGGTGCTGTTGTTCCCCAGGTGACGACATGATGCCCCTTTCCTATAGCACCGCACCCACAAGGGGGCACGCCTGCAGTGGCGGGGCGGTGCTCTTGGCCGGGGATCAGTCGTCCACCTGCGCGTCGCCCTGCTCGGCGGCGAGCGCCTCGATCCGCGCCTCGGTGTCGGCAGCCTCTGCCATCATCCACGCGCGGAAGACCTTGACCTTCGCCTGGGCCGCCGCCCGTGGCGTGGTGACGAACCAGTAGTCATAGCGTGTACGAACCGAAGGACCGAAGGGCAGCGTCAGGAGCCCGGCTGCGAGGTCGTCCACCGCCAGACTGGCCCGGGCCAAAGCAACCCCCTGGCCGGCGATGGCGGCGGAGAGCACCATGGCCGAGTCGCTGAATCCGGGACCGCGTTGCGGGTCGATGCCCTTCAGTCCCACCAGCCGCACCCAGGTCTGCCAGTCGGCCTCGATCCCGCCGCCGAAAACCTCATCGTGCAGCAGGACGTGGTGGCGCAGGTCTTCGGGCTTTCCGAGTGGTTTCGGTCCCTGCAGCAGGGCGGGGCTGCAGACCGGCAGGCGCCGGTCGCCCATCAGCCGCTCGACCGTCAGCCCGGGATAGCGCCCGCTGCCGAAGCGCAGGCCGACATCGATGCCTTCCGCCTCCAGATCCGAGAGTTCCTGGTTGGCGGAGACCAGCACGTCGATATCCGGGTGCTGCTCGCGGAAGCGGGCGAGGCGGGGCAGCAGCCAGCGTGCGGCGAAGGAGGGCAGGGCGCTGACCTTCAAGGAGCCTTCCTCCTCGCGCAGGGACAGGCGGCGAGTGGCCTTGTCCATGAGGTCGAAGGCCTCGGTCAGGGCGGGGAGATAGCTGCGCCCGGCTTCCGTCAAGGTGAGCCCCCGGTTGCGCCGGTGGAACAGGCTCTGCCCCAGGCGCGCCTCAAGCCCGCGGATCTGATGACTGACCGCCGCCTGGGTCACGTTCAGCTCCCGGGCAGCCTCGGTGAAGGAGAGGTGGCGTGCGGCAGCCTCGAAGGCGCGCAGGGCGTTGAGGGGTGGCAGGCGGCGGCTCATGACTATTCATTAGAAAATCTCAGATCAATGATGAGTTTATCCCGTTTGTGCCGTGGCGCAAGATCGCGCATCTTCACCCCAGTAATGAACAAGGTGCGCAGAGTTTTCATCGGCGCACGCCAGTTCTCAGTCCATGAGGAGAATTCGTCATGTCGCGCCATACTTCGCGGCCGATGCCGACGCTCGCCCATAAGGCATCCGGCAACTCGCTTCACCTTCCCTCGCCGTTGGAAGCCCTGCTGCGCCTCTATCGCCTAACCGGCATCTGGACCCGGCGCTCGCAGGACCGCCTGCATCTCAAGGAGCTGGACGATCACCTGCTGCAGGATCTCGGGCTGAGCCGCGAACAGGTGGAGCGGGAAATTTCCAAACCTTTCTGGCGAGGGTGAGAGCTGCTTGACGCCGGCTGTGTCCGTGCCGATTGCGGGCCATCCAGCAGGAGTTGTTTGTACCCAATCTGTCACACGGCAGCGACCTTGCGCCCGCGCGAGGATGGCCCCATCTTGAGCGCCACACTCGGATCCAGGGCGGGAGAAACAGTCATGTGCGGCAATTCCGGAGGCCTCATGTCGCGGCGGGCCGTCTTGAGTGGGCTCGCGGCGGGAAGCCTCGTGGTGGTGACGGGCTGTGCGGACAACCCGCAACTGGGGCGCCAGCAGTTGATCCTGGTCGACGATGGCCAACTTTCGGAAATGGGGGTGGCGACCTGGCGCAGCATCCGTCAGCAGGAAAGGGTGTCGCGTGATGGCGGACTCAACCGGCGCATCGAAACGATCGGTTCGCGCATCGTCTCAGCCGCCGGACTGCAGGATGCCTACGACTGGGAATACGCGGTTTTCGAGAATGAGCAGGCCAATGCCTTCGCCCTGCCGGGTGGAAAGATCGGCATCAATACCGGTTTGATCGACATCGCGAGCAGCGACGACGAGATCGCCGCTGTGGTCGGTCACGAGGTGGCGCATGTCACCAGCCGCCATTCGGCCGAGCGCGTGAGCCAGTCGATGCTGTCCGAAATGGGCGTTTCCCTGGCCCAGATCGGCCTGGGCAGCGCCGGCGTGTCCCCCGACCTTGCCGGGGTTCTGGGTGCCGGCGTTCAGATGGGTGTGCTGCTGCCCTATTCGCGCCGTCACGAGTACGAAGCCGACCGCCTCGGCCTGCGCTATGCGGCACGGGCCGGTTATGATCCCCGCGCTGCGCTCAGCTTCTGGGAGGCCATGGCGCGGCAGAGCGAGGGCGGCAAACCGCCCGAATTCCTCTCGACCCACCCGGCGGACGCCAATCGCATCGCGGCTCTGCGCGAGGAACTGCAGGCTCTCGGTTACTGAAGCGGCTGAGACAGCAAACCCCATCCGTCATGGAATGAACTGCTCCTTGAGGATGCGTTCTTCGAGGTTGTGCTCTGGATCGAAGAGCAGGCGGAGGCTGGTTTCCCGATCCTCCCGGATCGTGACCTCGACCACGTCCCGCACCTCGGTGAAATCCGCCGTTGCGGACACCGGCCGCTTCAAGTGCTCCAGCACCTCGAAAGTCACCTTTGCGCCTCGCGGCAGCAGCGCGCCCCGCCAGCGCCGGGGGCGGAAGGCGCTGATTGGCGTGAGCGCCAGGAGCGGCGTGCCCAGGGGCAGGATCGGGCCGTGGGCTGAGAGATTGTAGGCCGTGCTGCCTGCCGGCGTTGCCACCAGCACGCCGTCGCAGACCAGTTCCTCCAGCCGGACCACGCTGTCGATACGGATGCGGATCTTCGCTGCCTGCCGGCTTTCCCGGAAAAGCGAGACCTCATTCAGTGCCAGCGCCTCGGAATGACCGCCCTCGCGCGTGCGCGCCACCATGCGCAGGGGATGCAGCCGCACCTCCTGGGCCTGCGCGAGCCGATCGATCAGCCCATCGCTTTCAAACTCGTTCATCAGGAAGCCGACGGTGCCGCAGTTCATGCCATAGATCGGCACAGAGCGCCCCACAGTTCGATGCAGGGTCTCCAGCATGAAGCCGTCACCGCCCAGCGCGACGATGACCTCCGCCTCGTCCACGTCGCAGGAGGCGTAGCGCGCGATCAGGTCATCGCGCGCCTGATTTGCCTCCGGGGTCGAGGCAGCAACGAAGGCGATTTTCGGGCGGGGGCCGTCGGGCCCGGCGGCGCCCGTTTCGTCGCTCAAGTGGAACGATTCCTTTATTGGTCAAACGCAGTGTCAGTCGGGACGGAAGGCGCCGCGGGCGACCTGCTCCTCGAGCCGCGTCACCAGGCCGGCCAATCCCCCTTCCTGACGCATGACCGACGCATACTCCTCGCGCAGCGTGAGCGCGAGGCTCGCGCCTTCGGCACGCACGTCGAGAATCTTGTAGCCGCCGTTGACCCGGCGCAGTCGCCAGTCGGTGTTCACCGGTTGCCCGTTCGGCGCCTGGAAGGAGATGCGAACCCAGGAAAGGTCCTCATTCTCGCTGTCCGGTCGCACGCCATTCGTGGCGAAGGACTCACCGCTGTACGCCTCGAACAGTGGGAGGAAGCGCTGCGAGAGGTAGTCCTTGAAGACCGAGATGAAAGCCTGCCGATCTTCCTCGGCTGCGCCCCGCCACTGCCGGGCGATGATGAAGCGGGAGATGGCTTCCAGATCGAAGCCTTCGTCCAGCATGGCCTTGAACTCGGCTTCACGCTCTTCGAACGGCACCGATTCGTCGGAGAGCTGCTCCACCGCCTGTTGACCGAAGTCGCGCAGGAAGGCATCCGGACTCTCGTTGGCATGGGCGGCAGGAGGCGCGGTCACAACGAGGAGCAGTGCGAGGGAAAGGAACAGGCGGCGGATCATGGGACCTCCTTGGAAACCTATGTGCCCATTCGACCTCTTATAGGTCGGGGAAGGGACTTGTTCCGAACTCGAGCTCCGCGTCACGCGGCGCCCGCTTCTGTATCTGGTCCTCACGGGCCTGCCGCCACAAGGACCTTATACGCGTATAGTCATCGAGCGAGTCGGCAAGTGCCTGGTCCAGCATGTCCAGGGACCGTGCGCGGGCGTCCACGCCACTGACGATGGAGCGCGGGAGGGTGAGGTTCTGCGCGTCATCGCCATGGGTGATGGAAAGGTAGGTCAGGGGGTCGAACGCACGATCAACAATGCGCCCGGTGGCGTCGCGCAGGCTGGAGGGGCCGAAGACCGGCAGCACAATATAGAAGCCTTCCCCAGCGCCGTAGGTCCCCAGAGTCTGCCCGAAATCTGCGTCCTGATAGGGCAGGCCGAGTTCACCGGCGTAATCGTAGAAGCCGAGTGAGAAAGCCGTGTTGACGAAGAAGCGCTTGCTGGTGTTGAGCGCCCGGTCTCCATCGCCCTGCAGCAGGTCGTTGGCCAGGATCACCGGCGTGGAGAGGTTGCGCAGGAAGTTACGCAGGGCATCGCGGATGCCCGAGGGCACCAGTTCACGATAGGTGAAGGCCACGGGACGTAGGAACAGCGTATCCAGCATGTCGTTGAAGGCGAAGGTGAAGCGATTGAGGGTCTCCAGTGGATCGCCGTCGCCCTCGTTTTCCGACCCGCTTACACCGAAAAGGGCGTCCTCATCGTAGTCACCCTCATCGTAGTCGTAGACATCGTCGAGCTCTTCGTCGGACAGATCGGCTTGCGCCAGGGCCGCGCGCTGCAACAGGGGAGACTGCAGGGCGCTCTCGCCTCGTGCGATGCCGGCTCGCGATGCGCTGTCGGACCCGCCGGAGTCCGGAGGCGTGGCGCAGGCGCTGACGAGCAGACAGGCGCCGATACCCAGTGCCCCCAGCATCCTGCGACCGGAAACCATGTTGGCCCCGCTGTATGAAGTGGTTTCCTGCGGCATGAACTACCCCTGAAGTCAAAATCCTGGAACTGCCCAAGTGTCCGCGGCGCTTTCCCCCGGCGGCCTTCTTGTACCTCCCATTCATGCGTTACCACAGGGTGGGAAGCCGCGCTAGCAAGCAACACGGCTCCAGAAGCAACTCGTCAGATCAGGGGACGGTGGGGCCCTGCTGCTGCGGCCGCAGAAAGGTGAAGTCGCAGCCCTCCGGGGCTTGTGTGACTTCCTTCAAATAGAGGTACTTGAAGCCGCGTTCTGAACCGGCATGGGATATGCCGGCCTGCAAGGCACCACGGCGGGCGACGAGTTCTTTTTCCTCGACCACAAGCTCAAGGCGACCGGCCGCAGCGTCGAGACGAATCCGGTCGCCATCCTGCACCAAGGCAAGCGGACCGCCCTCGGCGGCCTCCGGCGCGATGTGCAACACGATGGTGCCGAAGGCCGTCCCGCTCATCCGCGCGTCGGAAAGGCGCACCATATCCTTGACGCCCTGGCGGGCCAGCTTCCTCGGGATGGGCAGGTAGCCGGCCTCCGGCATGCCCGGCGCCCCCTTGGGTCCGGCGTTCTTCAGCACGAGGACACTGTCGGCCGTGACCTGCAGATCGGGATCGTCGATCCGCTCCGCCAGGTCCTGCAGGTTCTCGAAAACCACAGCCGGCCCCTCGTGCTGCAAGAGATCCGGGCTGGCCGCGGACTGTTTGATCACCGCACCGTCCGGCGCCAGGTTTCCCCGCAGCAGGCGCAGCGCGCCGCCGCTGTGGATCGGGGTGTCGAAGGGGCGGACCACCTCCTGCGGCCAGGCAGCAGGCGCGGCATCGAGGTCTTCGCCCAGGCTGCGCCCGCTGACGGTCAGGCAGTCGAGGTCGAGCTGGTGGCGCAGTTCGCGCAGGATGGGCGCCAGGCCGCCAGCCTTTTGCAGATCCTCCATGTAGTGCTGGCCGGAGGGCTTGAGGTCGACGAGGACCGGTGTTTCCTGACCCAGCGTGTCAAAGGCTTCCAGGTCCAGGGGATACCCCAGGCGCCCAGCGACCGCGGCCAGATGGACCAGGGCATTCGTCGACCCGCCCACGGCGTGAAGAATGCGGAAGGCATTGCGGAAGGCCGGCGGCGTCATGATGCGATCGGGCGTGAGGCCCTCGGCCGCCATGGCGACGGCGCGGGACCCGCTGGCTTCGCAGTGGCGCAGACGATCGGCATGGACGGCGGGGATGGCAGCTCCGCCGGGCAGCATCATGCCCAGCGCCTCGGCGGTCAGCGCCATGGTGCTCGCGGTGCCCATCACCATGCAGGTGCCGGCGGTGGGGGCCAGTTTGCCGGAGATCTCGTCGATTTCTGCCGCGTCGATCTCGCCGGCGCGAAAACGCGCCCAGAAGCGCCGGCAGTCGGTACAGGCGCCCAGGCGCTCTCCCCGATGGTCGCCGGTCATCATGGGACCGGTGACCGTGAGGATTGCCGGTACACCGGCGCTGGCCGCGCCCATGAGCAGGGCGGGCACGGTCTTGTCGCATCCACCGATCAGCACGACCGCGTCCATGGGCTGGGCGCGGATCATCTCCTCCGTGTCCATTGCCATGAGGTTGCGCAGGTACATGGAGGTGGGGTTGGAGAAGGATTCGTGCATCGATATCACCGGAAAGCGCACCGGCAGTCCTCCGGCGAGCAGAACCCCGCGCTCGATGGCGTCGATCATCTCCGGCACGGTGCGGTGACAGGCGTTGTAGCCGCTGAAGGTATCGGTGATGCCGATGATGGGCCGGGATAGAGCATCGTCGCTGTAGCCCATGGCCTTGATGAAGGCCCGGCGCAGGAAGAGCGAAAAGCCCGAATCGCCATAGTGGGTAAGGCCCGCGGCCATGCCGCGTGGGCTGTCGTCCTGATCTGCCGTCATGTGTCCTCCGCCAGCGGTGCTCTGTGAGCCTTGTGCGCGCGCGGCGCTGCGTCAAGTCGTCGCCTGTTGCGGGGCCAGCAGGCGACGATAGAGCGGCCGCATCATGGCCGGGAGCATGAACATTGGCAGCTGGGCTATGGCAAAGAAGAGCACCACGTCGAAGTTCTCGTCCGGTGACAGTGTCGCCAGGAGCAGGCCCATGTTGCAGTTGCCGGCCAGCAGTCCCGCACTCATGGCCAAACGCCGCCCGAAACCCCAGAAAGCCAGCATGGTGATGGCCTGCAACGCCGGATTGGCGAGAAAGGCGGCCAGGAGCCAGAGCAGGACCTGCCCCGGCTGGGCCAGCAAGGTTTCGGTCACGCCGTCCATGATGGCCACGGCAAACAGCAGCATGATGACCACGATCATGCCATCGAGCGCGACGCCATTGCGCCGCAGCCAGGCCGAGCCGAGCCACGCGCGGATTGCGAGCGCGCCCAGCAGCGCCAAAAGAACGACGCCGCCAAGCCGCAACATCAACTCCCCGGTTCCGATCGCAAGGTCGAGGCCCAGAAGCCAGAGGCTGAGCGGCGGAATGGTTACGGGTGCCAGCAGGGTGCTGATCAGACCCACCACCAACGTCAGCGCGCCGTCGAGGCCCAGCAGCAGCGCGATGGCCGTGGCTCCCAGAATCGGCGGGGCGGCCGCCATCAGGATGACGGCGGTCTCCAGACCCGAGGGCAGCGGAATGGCAGCCAGAGCGCCCCAGGTGAGCACGGGCGAGGCCAGCAGCATCCAGGCCACCAAACCGCCGGTCAGCAAGGGTCGCCGCAGGTAGGCGCCGACCTGCTGCCAATCGACGCGCAGGAGAGAAAAGAGGAGAAGCAACACCACGCTTGGCGCCAGCAGCGGCCGGAGCAGGTTCGCAAGTCCCGGCAGCAGCAGGCCGATGAACACACCCACGAACAGCAGAGGCACGCCCTTGCCGCCCAACAGGCTCAGCAGTCTCAACACAGTATCGGTCCCCCGAATGATCGCCCAGCTACGCTGGACCGGATCGCATTTAATCTGAACCACCCCGGGTTCGGATTAAATGCGTGAATCCGGTCTAAATTAAAGTGTTAGAGCCGATTCACGTCTCTGCTCGGATTCGCGGAGCGATCCGAGCAGAGACGACCGGCTCTAAACCCTTTCGCCGTTTCCGGCCAATCGACTAAGCTCCGGCCCGGCCCCGCGTCGGGGGGTTTGGATGAAAGGGCTGAAGCAGCATGAGCGGAGCGCCGCTGGAACTTTATCGCACCGAGGTTCCGCAGGAGTGGATCGATATCAACGGCCACATGAACGTGGCCTACTACCTCTACGCCTTTGACCGTGGAATGGACGGCCTCATGAAACGGGTCGGTCTGACCGCTGAGCATCGCGAGACGACAGGTGGCAGCATCTTTGCCGTCGAAGGGCATTTGACCTATCAGCGCGAACTCAAGCTGGGAGAACCCTTGGTGATCTCCCTGCAGTTGCTGGGTTGGGACAGGAAGAAGTTCCACACCTTCTGGCGCATGCATCACGCCGAGGCAGGCTTCCTGGCCGCGACCGGAGAATTCCTCAGCCTTTACGTCAATCTGGAGAGCCGACGCAGCACCGAGATGCCGGAGTCCATTCAGACCGCACTCGCTGAGATCGCCGAATCCCAGCATGGTCTGCCCTGGCCGGAAGAGGCGGGCAGGGCGGTGCAGCTGCGGAAATCTGCCGCGGCATGAGGTGGACAATCCCCCCGGCTATTGCCCTTCAGGGTCTCAGCCCCGATCTTGCTGGTATGCGCAAACCTTTACTCACTTCCCTGTTGTTGCTCGTCTTCCTGGTCGTCACATCCGGTCCGGCGGCCGCGGCCTGTACCGATCCGCCCGGTGCGGAGGCGGACTGGCAACGCTGCAACTTTGACGGTGTCGATTTGAACGGCGTGAACCTGGCGGGGGCTCGCTTGCGGGAAGCGAGTTTCCTGCGTGCCGATCTCTCCGGGGCCGACCTTTCGAGAATCGAGGGGCATCGTGCGAAGTTCATCAACACCAAGATGCATGGCGTGGACCTGAGCGAAGCCCAGCTCTTCCAGGCGGATATGACAAAGGCCGACCTGACCGACGCAAATCTGTCGAACGCCAACCTGCGCGATACCAGGCTGTTTCAGGCAAATCTGCGCGGGGCGGACCTGACCGGCGCGCAGATCAACAATGCCGATCTGACCTTTGCCGATCTGTCGGGGGCCACCTGGATCAATGGCGAACATGTCTGCCGGGAAGGCTCGCGCGGGCGCTGCAACTGACAGGGAACGCCCGGCGTTCAGGCGCAGAAACGCTGTATCGCGTCGGCATGTTCCTGTTTCAAACGCGCGCAGAGTGCGGCCACATCGGGAATGTCCTCGATTGTGGCGGCTCCCTGGCCGGCTGACCAGACATCGCGCCAGGCCTTGGAGTGATCGAGTGATAGCTTCTTGTCCGCCTTGAGGTCTCCCGGATCCAGTCCGGCCGACTCCAGCGAGGCGCGCAGAAAGTTGGCGGGGATGCCGCTGACCGCCGGGGTGTAGACGATGTCCTTGGTCCCGGCCTCGAGGATCATCCGCTTGTAGGCCTCGTCGGCGCGGCTTTCGCGGGTGGCGATGAAGCGGGTGCCGAGATAGGCCAGATCAGCCCCCAACATCCGGGCGGCCGCGATCTGGCTCCCATCGTTGATGGCCCCGGAGAGCACAATGGTCCCGCCAAAGAAGCGGCGGATTTCCGGCAGGAAGGCGAAGGGGCTCAAGGTTCCGGCGTGACCACCGGCGCCGGCGCAGACGGCGATCAGGCCGTCCACGCCCGCCTCGGCCGCCTTTTCCGCATGGCGGCGGCTGATGACGTCGTGGAACACCAGACCGCCGTAGCTCTGCACTGCCTCCACCACCTCCGGAACCGCGCCGAGCGAGGTGATCACCAGCGGCACCTTGCGTTCGACGGTGACCTTCAGGTCGGCGTCGAGGCGCTTGTTGCTGCGCTGGACGATGAGATTCACCCCATAGGGTGCTGCCTGCGGCGCCTCGGCCAGCCGCCCCTCGATTTCGTCCAGCCAGTCGATGTAGCCCTCGGTGCTGCGCTGATTGAGGCTGGGAAAGGTGCCGATCAGCCCGGCGCGGCAGGTCTCCACCACAAGGTCTGGACCGGAAACCAGGAACATCGGCGCGGCGATGGCGGGCAGGGCGAGGCGGCCGTCAAAAGCGGGGGGCAGAGGCACGGGGGACTCCGATTGGTGGAAGATGTGGCAAAGGGATAGCCCGCGCTCCCACGCGCGAGCAAGGCTTCACCCACGCCCCCGCAACTCCCGGCGCATGATTTTGCCGGTGGCGGTCATGGGCAGGCTGTCCACGAAGGCGACCTCGCGCGGATACTCATGGGCGGCCAGTCTTTGTTTGACGAAGTCCTGGATCTCCCGGGCCAGGGCAGCGTCCGCCTGATAGCCCGCAGCCGGTACGATGAAGGCCTTGACCCGCTCGGTACGCAGTGGGTCCGGCACGCCGACCACGGCGGCGAGTGACACCGCCGGGTGCTTGAGCAGGCAATCCTCCACCTCGCCCGGGCCAATGCGATAGCCGGCCGAGGTGATCACGTCATCATCGCGGCCGACGAAGTGGAAGTAGCCTTCTTCATCCGCATAGCCCTGGTCGCCGGTCAGCATCCAGTCGTCGATGAATTTCTCCGCCGTGGCTTGGGGCCTGTTCCAGTAGCCAAGAAACATCACCGGGTCGGGCCCGCGCACGGCGATGGTGCCGACTTCGCCAGCTGAGACCTCCTCTCCCTGTTCGTTCACCACGGCCACGCGATGACCGAAGACCGCTCGGCCCATGGAGCCGGGTTTCACGGGAAGGATGGAGGAGCAGTTGGAAACGATCAGGTTGCACTCGGTCTGGCCGTAGAACTCATTGGCGTTGATTCCGAAGGTCGCCTGGGTCCAGTCCAGCAGTTCCGTGCCCAGAGTTTCGCCGCCACTGCCCATGGAACGGAGCCGGTAATCCCAGCGTTCCCGCGGCCGGGAAACGCTGCGCATCATCTTGAGCGCCGTTGGCGGCATGAAGACGTTGCGGACCTCCTGCTCGGCCAGGAGCGCGAAGGCCTCCTCCGGGTCGAAACGGGTCATGCGATGGGCCAGCACCGGAACGCCGTGATGCAGGCTGGGCAACAGCACGTCGAAGAGCCCCCCGATCCAGGCCCAGTCGGCGGGTGTCCAGAAGCGGTCGCCGGCCTGTGGAAAGAGTTCCTGCGGCATCTCCACGCCCGGCAGATGACCGAGCAGGACACGATGGGCGTGCAGTGCCCCCTTGGGCGGGCCGGTTGTGCCGCTGGTGTAGATGATGATGGCGGGGTCGTCGGCCTCGGTCACAAGAGGCGTAAAGCTGTCGGAGGCCGAGGCCAGGGCGGTGTGCAGGTCGCGGGCACCGCCGGCGCCCGGGCCATCCGTGCAAAGTAGCAGCCGCAAGTCCGGCAGCTCCTCGCGCAGGGCGTCGACATTCTCCAGCCCCGTCGCGTTCGTCACCAGGACCCTGGCGCCGCTGTCGGCCAGGCGATAGCGCAGCGCCTCCTCCCCGAAGAGCGTGAAGAGCGGGACCGAGACGGCGCCCAGCTTGAAGGCGGCTATGTGGGCGATCGCGGTTTCCGGCGTCTGCGGGAGCAGAACCGCCACCCGGTCGCCGCGCGTCACCCCCTGCGTCTGCAGCAGGTTGGCCAGGCGGTTCGACAGGCGCTTGAACAGGTCGAAGCTGTAGCGGTCGGTCCTGCCGTCGGCGTGGCGGTGCAGCAACGCCAGGCGTCCGCTGCCGTCAGCCCAGCGATCGCAGACGTCGACACCGATGTTGAAGTGCCGCGGCACCTTCCAGGAGAAGCGGGCAGCGATCTCTGCGTAGCTATCGCCTTTGGGCAGCATAATGGTTCATTCCAACACAGCCGGTTTTGCAGCGCCGGCCAGAGTAGCGCTTATGCGCCTGTGTGGCAGCCGCCCCCCGGTTTCAGTCGCTGTACTCCTCGGGGATGCGCTCGGACGGCAGATCAATGCCCTGTTCCAGGAGGTGGCGCACCGCGCCGGCGTGGAAGGGCAGCACGCTGTTGCCGCTCCAGTTCTCGATGCGCGACTGCGCGGCCGAAGGATGAATGGCGCGCATGCGCGCGTTGTCTTCCAGGACCAGCCTGGTGATCTCGTAGGCCAGGCTGTCGGGCAGGTCCTTGTCGGCAACGACAAAGCTCCACATCGAGACCGTGGGCAGGTCCTGTTCGAGGCTCTGGTATGTGCCGGCGGCCAGGGTGTAGGGAGCGAGCGACGGGTTGTCGCGCAAAAGCTGCTCTCGCTGCTGCGCATCGAACGCGAAGAAAGTCACGGGCTGCTCGGCCTCGAGCTGCGCAAATGCCGCGATGGGCGCGCTGATGGCCAACGCAAAGGCATCGATGCTGCCGGCCTCCAGCTCCTGGGCCAGGCAAGAGCCACTGCGAAGGTTGCCATCCGTTGCTTGATCGCTTCAGCCTTCATGTGTTCCTCCCCTCCCGAGTGTTTATGGCAAGAATTACCATGATTCGCGTAAGCTATCACCTATACACGTTTCGCCTGTTGCTGGCATGAGGCTTGGCCGGAAAATGTAGCCCGTGATAAAGGCGATAGACCCCCCTCATGCGCTCGGTTAGGTGGGCCGGGAGAGCGTAGATGACGAGCATAGGCAGGATGGATTGTCCTGGGCTGTTGGGCCAGTTTCGGATGGAGCCTCAGCCGGACAATTGCTTGCGTGCGGCTTCACGGCGTTGATCGAAGCGGTTGAGTACCTCGAGAAGATCGGAGGTCAGGTGGGCGCGTGCGCTTTCGCTGATCGGACGCGGGACACCGTGGATGGCTTCGGCCACAGCGCCGGCGATGCAGGCCAGTGTGTCGGTATCGCCACCCAGGTACACGGCGTTGCGCACCGCGTCCTCCCAGTTGCGCGACTCGAAGGCCGTGACCAGGGCAGGCGGCACCGTGCCGGCAGCGCTGACATCGAAGCCGCCCTGCTTGAGGGCCGTTTCCTCTCGCAGGTCATAGCCGAAGTCCCGGGTGATCCCCGCCCTGACCTCGGTCGGGCCTATGCCTTGCCGCAGCGCAAGAATGCTGCGGGCAATGGCTTGGGCCGCCTTGATGGCGTCGGGATGATCGTGGCTTGCGACGGACTGGGCGGCCGCCCAGTCATCGGCTTCGGCCTCGCTCGCGGCGAGCCAGCCCGCGGCCGCGACCCGCATTGGCGCCCCATTGCCCCAACTGCCATAGGCTGGGGCGTCGTCCTTCATGGCCCAACGGATGAACATTCCGCCGTAGCCTGCGTCAGGGTGTCGGCGAACGAAGGCGCGCAGGGTGGGCGCAAATTCGCTCCCGGTCATGAGCGCTTCCGCCACGGCCAAGCTGCACACCGTGTCATCCGTGAAGCGGCAATGCCGATGAAACAGCTCGAAATCGCTGGGTGGCGCGGGATGGCCTTCGAAGCGGGAACCGATGATATCGCCGGCGATGGCACCAATCATGCTGCCTCCCCTCTGCTCTGCTCCTGCACCGATGGCCCCGTACTGGCGGGAGCGCATCGACGTCCGGCTATCGCGCGAAGACGGCCATCTGGGTCGAGGCACCCAGGCTCGGATGCTCCGCGCCGATGCCGCGAAAGCTGACGCGATAGCCATTGCGCTGGGCCATGCCGCCAGCCCATTCCTGAAACCTGTGTCGAGGCCACTCGAAGCGGTGGTCGGGGTCCCGGAAACGCCGCCGGCCCATGGGGTAGAGGCGATTGTACTCCTGGTTCGGCGTTGTGACGACCACCATGCCCGGGCGGAAGCAACGAAAAACGCTCCGCTCCACTGCCGGCAACTGTCCGGGGTCCAGGTGTTCGATGACCTCGACCAGGGCAGCGGCATCGAAACCGGCCAGTCGCTCGTCCGGTAACAGCAGGGAGGCCTCGTGCAGGCTGACCCCTTGCGTTTGCTGAACGGCCGAACGGACGTCCATTCCGATATTCAAGCGTGTTCGGGCGTGGGCCAGGGCCTCAACGCAGACCTCGAGCCCGACAAGGCGCTCGATCTGGGGTTCCTTGCGCAAGCGAGCCAGAAGCTTGCCCACGCCGCAGCCAAGATCGAGCACGCTGCGCGCGCCGCTGTTCACGATGGTGCTTGCGACAAGGGCCAGACGTTCCGCATCGAGATCACCCGGCCTGCGGTTGGCATCATGATGGGCTTTCATGGCCCGAGGTTACCAGATGGGACTCGGGCGTTCAGCACCGGCCGGAGACTTGCGAATAGCGGCTCCGCGAAGCCGGTCTTTGCGGCCATCGGCTCAATATTCCCCTCAGCCCACAAGGTCGCTGTAGTAGTCCGCAGTGAGGCCGGCCTTGCTGCGGCCGGGTTCGTTGAAGGGAGGCTTCAGCGGGCCGCGAAAGCGCTCCCGGACCAGTCGCTGCCAGGTGCTCACCGGCTCGAGCTGGCGCTTGGCGCACAGCCACTGGAACCAGCGCCGGCCGATGGCGACGTGGCCGATTTCCTCATCGTAGATGACCTGCAGCACGGCAGCGGATTCCTCGTCGCCCGCATCGTTCAGCTTGGTAATCATCGCCGGAGTGACATCGAGCCCCCGGGCCTCGAGGACCATCGGCACCACCGCCAGACGGGCCAGGAGGTCGTCCGCCGTCGCCTCGGCGGCCTGCCAGAGGCCGTCGTGGGCGGGCAGGTCACCGTAGCGGCCCCCCAGTGCTGCCAATCGATCCGACAGGAGGGAGAAGTGCTTGGCTTCCTCGTCCGCCACGCGCACCCAGTCATCGTAGAAGTCGCGCGGCAGCTCCTCGTGCGTGAAGCGCGCAATGATGTCCCAGGCGAGGTCGATGGCGTTGAGCTCGATGTGCGCCAGGGCGTGCAGGAGGGCGAATCGCCCGGCAGTGCCCGGCCCGATCTTGCGCTTCTTCACGCGGTTGGGCGGCAGAAGTTCCGGGTGTTCGGGACGTGCCGGTCGGTCGGGCGGCTGTCCCTCACCGATGGCGGTGATGCGCAATCCGCGCCAGTCGGAGGCTGCCGCCCGGCTGCGGCGGGCCTTGCGCTCGGGGTCCGGGACGTCCAGCACCGCCAGGGCTGCGCCGGCCAAGGAGAACTGCATCAGAGCTCCTGGACGGCCTTCAGCACGGCGTCAACATGCCCCGGCACCTTCACCTTGCGCCAGACCTGACGGACCACGCCCTCCTCATCGATCAGGAAGGTGGCGCGCTCAATGCCCATGTACTTGCGGCCATACATGGATTTCTCGACCCAGGTGTCATAGGCGGCACAGACCGTGCCTTCCTCGTCGGACAGCAGGGTGAAGGGCAGTTCGTGCTTGGCCTTGAACTTGTCGTGCTTCTTCACGCTGTCCTTGGAGAGACCGAGAATGACGGCATCGGCTTGGCTGAAATCGGGCAGTGCGTCGCGAAACCCGCAGGCCTCAGCGGTACAGCCGGATGTATCGTCCTTTGGATAAAAATAGAGGATGACCTTCTTCCCCCGCAGCTCGCTCAGCGACAGTGTCTTGCCGCCGTCGGTGGGAAGGGTGAAATCGGGAGCGGTTTGTCCGGGCTCGACCGTCATGGTGCGCATCTCTCCTCATTCATCTTGCTTGGCGGCCGCGCGCAAGGTGGCAGCCGGCTCGCCAATGAGCCTGTCGTAGGCATTCGCTACGGCTTCAGTCTGCGTCTGCAGAGTGCGTTCCAGGGTCTCGAAGTCAAGCACGCCCGCCGCCCGGGCCAGTGCCGCGCGCAGTCCCGTCGGTGTGCGCTCCGGCTCGAAAGTTTCGCCCACGGTCAGGCGCAGGTAGTTCTGCACCCGGCGCAGGAGGTTGATTGCCTGTTGCAACTGAGCAGACGTCTCCTGATCCAGAGCGCGGACGCGGGCCAAGGAATCGAAGGCGGCCTCGCTCGTTCCGCACAGCACTTCGGGGTGAGCGGCGGCATGGCGCAGTTGCAGGTACTGGGCAATGAAATCGAGATCGTAAAGGCCGCCCCGCATGTACTTGATGTCCCACGGCGAGCGGCCGGGATGCTGCTTGGCAATCCGCTGGCGCATGTTGTCCACGTCGAGCAGCAGTCGGTCGGGATCTCGCGTGCGGGTCAGGATGACCCCGAGGGTCTTACGAATGCGCTCGGCGAAGTCCGGCACGGCGGCTGCGACCCGAAAACGGGTCAGCGCCATCAGCTCCCAGGTCCAGGCATCCTGTTCCAGGTAGCGCTGGTAGCCCGGAAGGGAGAGCGCGATGGGACCTGATGCGCCCGAGGGCCGCAGGCGGGGATCGACCTCGTAGAGCAGTCCCTCTCCGGTCGGCGCCGAGAGCGCTGCGATCAGTCGCTGGGCAAGACGCCCATAATAGACGCTGGCGGACAGCGGTTTGCGTCCGTCGGATTCCTGGGCGGGATCGTCACAATCGTAGACGAAAACCAGGTCGAGGTCCGAGGAGAGGGTCATCTCCCGTGCACCCAGCCGTCCCAGAGCGATCACGGCCAGTCCCGCGCCTGGCACCTTGCCGTGGGAAGCTGCCATCTCTTCCTCGACCGCGGCCAGAAGGGCGGCGATGGCGACATCGGCCAGAGCGGAGAGCCCGCGCGCGGCAATGGCCGGATCGATCTTGCCCAGCAGAATCTGCACGCCGACCTGGAAGCGATGGTCGGTGGACCAGCGCCGCGCCTCGTCCAGCTGATCCTGGAAGTCGCGGCAATGGCGGAAGGCTTCGTCCAGTTCGGCCCGCAGCGTTTGGGCGTCCGGCAGCGGCGCGTAGAAGTCCGTGTCGATCACCGCTTCCAGCAGCGCCGGCCGGCGTCCGAGACGTTCGGCAAGCGCCGGGGCATGGCCGAGGATTTCCGCCAGGATCTCCAGCAACGGAGGGTTCTGGTACAGCAGCGAGAAGAGCTGCACACCGGCAGGCAGGCGCGAGAGGAAGGTGTCGAAGCGGACCAGGGCGGCATCCGGGTCGCTGCCCTGGCCGAGCGCCTGCAGCAGGGCGGGCATCAATTCCGTGAGGATCTGGCGCGCGCGCACCGAGCGGGTGGCGCGGTAGCGTCCGTGATGCCAGGCGCGCACGAGGTTGAACACGCGCTCGCCGTCCTTGAAGCCCATTTCCTGGAGGGTGGTCAGTGTCCCGGGTTCGGGCTCTCCACCGGTGAACACGAGATTCCCGGGGCCGGCCAGCGAGGGGGCTTCCTCGAAGAGTTCGGCGTAGTGCGCTTCCACAGCGCGCAGGTGGCGCAAAAGCACTTCCCGGAATGCCGCTTCATCGGGGCAACCCATGAAGGCCGCAATGCCTGCCACACCTTCTGCGGTGGCCGGCAGACTGTGGGTCTGCTTGTCGTCCACCATCTGGAGGCGATGCTCCAGGGTACGTAGGAACAGGTAAGCCGCGTGCATGTCGGCGGCTGCTTCCGGCGTCACCCGGCCGGCCTGGGTCAGGGCGTGCAGGGCGTCCAGCGTGCGCGGGGTACGAAGCTCCGGGTGGCGTCCGCCGTAGATGAGCTGTTGAGTCTGCACGAAGAACTCGATTTCGCGAATCCCCCCGCGGCCCAGCTTGATGTTATGACCCTCCACCGCAACATCGGCGCCGCCCTTGTGCGCGTGGATCTGGCGCTTAATGGAATGGATGTCCTGGATTGCCCAGAAATCGAGATGCTTGCGCCAGATGAAGGGGGTGAGTTCGCGCAGGAAGGACGTCCCCAGTTCCTGGTCGCCTGCAGCCGCACGGGCCTTGATCATGGCCGCCCGCTCCCAGTTCTGGCCCTGGGATTCGTAGTAGGTGAGGGCGCCGTTCACCGACAGGCATAGCGGTGTGGCACCGGGATCGGGTCGCAGGCGCAGGTCCGTGCGGAAGACATATCCGTCGGCCGTCAACTCGTCCATCAGGCGGGCCAGTTCCCGCGCCATTCGGACCATGCCTTCCTGCACGCCGCGCGCGCGGCGGTAGTCGATGCGGTCCGGATCGAACAGCAGGATCAGGTCGATGTCCGAGGAGTAGTTGAGTTCCCTGGCGCCGTGCTTCCCCATTGCCAGGACGCTGAAGCCACAGCGGTCCAATGGGCGTTCCGGGTCGGCAAGCACGAGCTCTTCGCGCTCGTGTGCGCTGAGCAGCAGATGGGCGAGCGCGGTATCCAATGCTGCATCCGCAAAGTCCGACAGGGCCTGGGTCACCTGCAGCAGTGGCCAGGCGTCGGTCATGTCGGCGATGGCCGTGACCAGGGCAACGCGGCGCTTGGCCCGCCTCAGGCCGGCCTCCACCTCGGCCCGGCTTTTCCGCGCCAGCTTCGGGTCGCGGCAGTCCGCCAGCGTCTGCTCCAGGCAAGCCTCTGGACCCAGCCGGCCCAGGTCGACAAGGAAAGCGGGATCAGACAAAAGACATTGGCCAAGGAAAGGCGAGTGACCGAAGATGCACCGCAACAGCGCCTTGCCGGCGTCGCTTTCGGCCAGCTCCGCCGGTGCGGCACGCACCGCAGGGTCGAGGCGTTCAAGCCTTTCATGCCAGTGTGTCAGGCCGATGTCCGCACGTTCGCTGTTCACCGGCAGGGGGAGCCTGTCGGGCGATGGCAGTTGGTCGGAATCCATAGGGCGGTGCCTGCACGTGAGAAAATCTAAGCCTGCGCGAGCCGGCCTTGAATGGTCAAGCCGGTGCAGAAGCTGTGCCTGGACAGCGATCCGGATTAGGATCGCCCCATGAAGGTCAATCGGTTCGGACGCGTGCTGTTGGAGGTCATGGGCGGAGCGGTCGCCCTACTGGTGGTCGTGCTGCTGATTGTCTTCTGGCGGTTGACCGCCGGCCCCGTGCCCATGGACTTCCTCACCCCGCGGATCGAACAGGCCTTCGCCGGGGAAGGGGTGGTGGCCGAGGTGGGCTCCAGCGCACTGATCTGGGACGGCAGCAGCCGGGAGATCCAGGTGGAGGCGCGCAACTGGCGTCTGCGCGACAGCGAGGGACGGCCGCTGGCGTACCTGCCGCGGGTGGAGCTGACCCTTAGTCTGGAAGCACTGCTGCACGGCACATTCGGCGCCACCCGCATCGAGCTGGATCGGGCCCGGCTGCGCGTGCTGCGCGACGAAGATGGCGCCTTTGCCTTCGGTGCGCCGCCGGCGGAGAGCGACGAGGTGCCCGATCTCTCCGGGGTGGCGGACGACGTTCTGGCCCAGCTCCTGGAGCCGCGCGATCCGGACAAGGCCATCACCTATCTGCAGCATATCGATATTCGCAACGCCCGGCTGCTGTTCGACGACCGTCGCGTCGGCCGACGGGTCGAGGTGCGTCAGGCTGGATTGCAGATTTGGCGCGAGGTGGGCGGCATTGGCGCCGAGCTCCACGGGGAAGCCGCCTTCGGCCAGGCGCGCGCTTCCTTGCGTTCCTCACTCTGGTTTCGCAGCGATCAGCAGGTGGTCGAAAGCCAGACCCAGTTTGAGGACCTGCGCGTCGACGAATTTGCCCCCTGGTCCGGCCTCGCGGAACTTGGCGGGATCGAGCTGGGTCTCAGCGGCCAGCTGCAGGCGAACGTACCGATCGATGGCCGCCTGCCGAGCGGCACCTTCGAGATCGCCAGCGACGGCGGCCGGATCGATCTGACGGAGGTTTTCGCGCGGCCCTTCGACCTTCTCTCGCTGACCGCCCGGGGGGCGTTCGACGGCCCCGAGGGCACCTTCGGCCTCGATCAACTCGATCTGCGTCTGGGCAACGAACTGGAGCCCGGCCCACGTCTCAGTGCCTCCGCGGATATGCGCGTATGGACGAATGGCCTTCGCGTGACCACCGAGGCCTCGGTCGAAGATGTGATGGTCCCGGACCTGCATCTCTACTGGCCCACGGTGCTGCGTGATGGCGGCCGCCCCTGGGTGGTGGAGAACATCCCGCTTGGCGAGGCGCCGGAGGGGCGGGTCATGGCCGATGTGACCATCCCCAAGGATCCGACGGCCGAGCCCCAGGTGCACCGGCTCGATGGGTCCTTCAGCTTTCGCGACCTCGAGGTTCACTATCTGCGGCCCCTGCCACCCGCCGTGGGCCTCCACGGCACGGCCACTTTCGATGCCGATTCCTTCAACTTCGTCGTCGAGAGCGGCGGCATGCAGGATCTGGCGGTTTCCGGCGGCGATGTGGTCATTTCCGGCCTGCAAGAGCCGGACCAGTGGCTGGACGTGAGTTTCGACGCCGTCGGCCCCTTGCGGGCGGTCCTGGAAACGCTGGAGCACCCGCGGCTCGACCTGCTTGCGGAACTGGGATTTACCTCCGAAGGCTCGGCCGGGCAGGCCGATGCGCGGCTTCGCTTCGTCCTGCCGCTCGAAGACGAGGTGACCTTTGATGACATAGACCTTGGGGTGGACGGGACCTTGAGTGAGATCCTGTTACGCCGAGCCGTGCTGGGGGAAGACCTCTCCGGCGGGCCGCTGTCCCTCTCACTGACTCAGCATGGCATGCAGGTCAGTGGCGATCTGGCCTTGGGCGATACGCAGGCCTATGGGGTGAACTGGTCCGAAGCATTCGAAGGCGGCGGGGAGCGCACGCAGGTCAACGCCTCAATTCCCCACCTCGGTCAGCCGGCGCGGGAGCGGCTGGGCGTGGATCTGGCACCCTATCTGACCGGCCCGGTGGCGGCGGAGATCGACCTTGGCATCCCGGTGCAGGGAGACAGCCGCTTGGACTTGAATGTCGACCTTGCCGAAGCCGCCGTTCAAATCGAGGAACTGGACTGGTCCAAACCCTCCGGAGTTCCGGGGAGCTTTGCGGGCCGGGTGCTTTTGCGGGAAGAGCAACCCACGGCGATCGAGGACATGAGCCTCGATGCCGAGGGTTTGACCATGAGCGCTGGCCTGATGACCTTTGATGAACAAGGAGAGCCCACCGCACTCAACCTGGGGAGCGCCAACTTCGGCAACAGCAGTCTGCAGGCCCTTACGCTGCGTTTCCTGCCGGACGGGGGCCTGGAGGCCGAGATCGGAGGCGGACAGCTTGATGTCGAGGACTTCCTGGGGGAGGAGGACGCCGAGGCACCAGGCGGGACGGACCCGCAGGAGCCGGAGTCTCCGGACTCGGCGCTGCGCATCGTCGCGCCAAACCTCTCACAGCTGCGCTTTGCAGAGAATCGCTTCCTGGAAGCTGCGGAACTGCGGCTGCATCGTGATGCGGCCGGTTGGCAGGAGGCCGTGCTGCGCGGCCGGATCCCGCGCCATCTCTGGCGCTATGGAGGCGCCGATGCCGAGGGCGACAGCGGCCCCAAAAGTGTCTCCCTGATTTACGGGGACTCGGCAGATCGAGCCGGCAAGGCCTTGCAGCTCGAAGCCGACGATTTCGGCGCGATGCTTCGGGCGCTCGATCTCTTCGACACCCTGGAAGGCGGCAGTCTGTCCGTGGTGGGGAGCGGGGAGGGCCCTCTGCCGGATCATCCCATGACCTTCGAACTCTGGGCCGACGACTACACGCTGGTGGAAGCGCCGGCCATGGCCCGCCTGCTGACCATCGCCTCCCTGACCGGCATCGGTGAACTGCTCGGCGGGCAGGGGATCACCTTCCAGCGCCTGACCGGAGACGTGGTTTTGGCCGATGGCCGCTTGAGCAGCGATCTGGTCCGGGCCTACGGACCGGCGCTCGGCATCACCGCGCGCGGGCATTTGGATCTGGAAGGGGCGAACTCCGACGTGCAAGGCACCCTGGTGCCGGCCTATTCGCTCAACCAGGTGCTGGGTGCCATTCCGCTCCTGGGGTTCCTGCTTACGGGTGGTGAGGGGGAAGGCATTCTCGGTGTGAACTATCGGCTCAGCGGATCGCTGGAGGATCCCCAGTTCTCGGTCAATCCGCTGTCTGCCCTGGCGCCCGGTTTCCTGCGCAATCTCTTCAATCTGCCAGCGGGCGACAGTGGCAGTGAGGAGGGGGAGCAGGACACGAACCTCGATCCCTTCCCACCGGAAAGCATGCGCGGCCCCTAGACCGGATCGCTCTGCTCTAATCGGGGCCGCGCCTTGCTGCGGGTTCAGTTAATCAGCGGCTCGAAGCTTCTCGGTGCTTCTTCCAACTCGTTGAAGGCGTCGCGCTGCAGTTCATAGACGGCGAGCCCGCGCTCCACGTGGCCATTCGATTGCAGGCGGAACAGCCCGTCCACACCGGCGAAACCGTTGGGATTCTCCAGTGAATTGCGGTCATAGGGCCGGTCGTTGCCGTTCTGTGCCGCGTCCTGGGCCAGTGCGGCGGCCATCGCCGTGGAATCGTAGGCTACGGAGGCGATGCGCGGCGGCCGTGCATCGTAGATCTCGCGGTAGCGTTCGGCAAAACGCTCCCAGGAGCTGCGCGCCGGTGAGGCGAACCAGCCGCCGGCCAGGGCCGGTTCGGCGCCCAGAGCACGATTCTCCCACAGACGGGTGCCGAGATACTGGATCTGGCTGGGGTCCACATTGTAGTTGGCAAGCTGCGCGGCAAGCGACAGAAGCTCCCGGCCGCCGGCCGGCACGAGAATGGCATCGTAGCGACTGGTGGCGCCCTGCGCGAACTGGCGAACCGGTTGCGAGAAGTCCGGCGAGCGTGGGTCGTAGGTCACCACCTCGACCAGTTCCCCTCCAAATCGCTGGGTGGCGTCCCGGAGCGCGGAGCGGATCGCATCGCCGAAGGCTGAATCGGGCATCAACAGCCCGACGCGCCGCAGGCCGTTGCGCTGTGCATAGTCGGCCACCCGTTCGACTTCGGACTGGGGCGTGAGTCCCATGACGTAGACGCCGTCCCCGGCAAGGGTGCGATCGTTGGAGAAGACCAGAAGCGGCAGGCCGGCGCCCATCGCGGGGCCCCGCACGGCCCGGACGTCGGAGGCGAAGAGCGGGCCGAGTACCAGTTGTGCGCCTTCCTCGATGGCTTCCTCCATCGCCAGGTCGAGGCCGCCACCGCCGGCAGCAGTGTCTTTCACAGACAGCGCGAAATCGTCTTCCCCGATGTCGAAGAGTGCCATTTGCGCGGCATTCACCAGGGCTTGGCCCACGGGTGCGTGCTCGCCGCTCAGCGGGGCCAGCAGCGCCACCCTGGTGCGGCCGTCGTCATAGAAGGGCCGGGCCATCTCATCTTCGGGCAACACCACCTGCTCGGGTGGTTGTTGCGGCTGTTCCGCCTGGCGCGTAGCCTGCGGGCTGGCGCAAGCGCCTACCAGCAAGAGGAAGATGGCGGCTGCAGCGCTTCCGGCAATCCGCGAGGCAGTCATCTGCGGCTCCTTGAACTGGGGACAGAAACACGGTTCGAAGTGGAGTAACGACTCTGACGATCAAGGCGCTTACGCAGCCTCTGGAGCCGGCGCTGTACCTGGTTGCCACTCCAATTGGCAATCTGGCTGACATCGGGCTGCGTGCGCTCGATGTCCTGCGCCGAGCCGACCTCGTAGCCTGCGAGGATACGCGGGTCACGAGTCGATTGTTGCACGCGCATGGTATCGAAAGATCCCTGCTTGCCTACCATGACCATAACGCCGAACGCGTCAGGCCGAGACTGATGGAAGCCCTGCGGGATGGCAAGACTGTGGCGCTGGTCAGCGATGCCGGCACACCGCTGGTTTCTGATCCCGGCTACAAACTCGTGCAGGCCCTGCTGGGCGAAGGCCTGGCCGTCACCGCTGTTCCCGGGGCTTCGGCGGTGCTGACGGCGCTCAGCCTGTCCGGCCTGCCCAGCGATCGTTTCTTCTTCGGCGGTTTCCTCCCGGCCAAGACTGCGGCGCGCCGCAAGGCACTGGGGGAAGTCAGCGCTGTACCGAGCACGTTGATCTTTTTCGAATCGCCGCGCCGCCTGGCCGAAGCTCTCGGCGATGCTGTAGCTGTTCTGGACGGTGCGCGTCCGGCCGCGGTTGCACGCGAACTGACCAAGCTGCACGAGGAGGTGCGGCGCGGCCCCCTGAGCGATCTTGTGGTCTATTACCGCGATGTGCCGCCGCCGCGGGGCGAAATAGTGCTGCTGATCGGTCCGCTGCCGGCGGATGTGCAGGAACAGAGCGCGGAAGAACAGCTCGACGGGCGCCTGATTGCCGCCCTGAAAGCAGAGACTCTGCGCGATGCCGTGGATCGCGTGGCAGCGGAAAGCGGCTTGCCGCGGCGCAGGGTCTATCGCCGCGCACTGGAGTTGGAGCGGGGCGATGAGCGATGACGCCCGACTGCGGCGCGAAGCCTACGGCCGGGGTCGCCGGGCCGAACGTCTCGCGGCCTGGTGGCTGCGGCTGAAGGGCTATCGCATCGTTGCCCGCGGCTGGCGCTCGCGCTTGGGCGAGATCGATCTGATCGCAAAGCGTGGGTCGGTGTTGGTTTTCGTCGAGGTGAAGCGGCGCAACGAGGAGGCGGCCGCTATGCGGGCCATCTCGCTGCGGCAGCGCCAGCGTATTGCCCGCGCCGCACGGCTCTTCTTGCAACAGAACCCGCAGTTTTCCCTTTGCGCCTGTCGCTTCGATGCGCTGCTGCTCTATCCTGGTCGCCTCCCGCTCCACTTGCCGGATGTCTGGCGAGAGGGGGGATAGGAATGCCGAGGTCGCTGCCTCGTGGCCGGAAGGACGTTGACCGCGGCGTATCCGCGCTTGAGGTTGGGCCGGACGCACCAGACAGGAGGATGAGGCAGCGGTGATAGGCCAGCAACCGACGGACCGGGGTCACATTGCCACGATACTGCGCGATCAGGCGAGCAAAGCGGATGCGCAGCTGGACCTCGCGCGGCTGGCCATCCTGCTTGCGGCTTTCGAGAGCCTGAGCGACGAGCCGCTCGACCGCTATTTTCATCACCTGACACTGCTGGAACGCGATGCGGCGGACCTGGCCCGGCGGTGCAGCAACCCGCCAAGGCTGGAGGAGCGGGTCGCGATCATCAACAGCCTGCTCTTCGAGCGCTACGGCTACGCCGGCGACGAGGAGACCTACGACGACCTGCAGAATGCCGACATGATGCGGGTGATCGACCGCCGACGGGGACTACCGGTGGCGCTTGGCATACTCTATCTGCGGATCGCTCAGAGCTGCGGCTGGTCCGCCGAGGGCTTGGCCTTTCCGGGGCACTTCCTCATCCGGATGGAGGCCGAAGGGCGCCGGGCGATCATCGATCCCTTCAATGCTGGAGCGGTGCGTACTGCGGATGAGCTGCGTGAGTTGCTCAAGGTTCTCTCCGGCGTTGATGCCGAGCTGCAGCCCGAGCATCATGCCGGGGTGAGTAATCGCGAGGTGCTGCTGCGCCTGCAGAACAATCGCAAGCTCCGGCTGCTGCGCGATCAAAAGCGGGTCGAGGCGCTGCGTGTGATCGAGGGCATGCTGCTGTTCGCACCGGCCACGCCGGCCCTGTGGCGGGAAGCGGGGCTGCTCTATATGCACGAGGAGAATCTCGGGGCAGCCATCCAGGCCTTGCAGCACTATCTTTCCCTTGAGGGAGATGACGGACATCGGGCCGAGGTGCGCGAGACCCTCGCGCGCCTTCGCACGCGGTTGAACTGAACTGGCTTAACTGAGCCGGCTTATCTGAGACTGTGGCTTTGCAGGTCCGGCGGGTGGTGCTAACCCTGCCACTTTCCGAATTAGGGGATTGTCCATGAGCCTCGCGGTTGCCATCCAGATGGACCCCATCGAGGGGGTCGACATCAACGCGGACAGCACCTTTGCTCTGGCGCTGGAAGCTCAGGCGCGTGGCCATGCGCTCTTCCACTATCAGCCACAGGACCTGGCATTTCGCGATGGCCGGCTCTTCGCCCGCGCCCGGCCGCTGCGCGTAGAGCGCAAGCTGGGAGAGCATGCGGAACTGGGGGCGCCGGAGTCGCTGGATCTCGGCGGTCTCGATGTGGTGCTGATGCGCCAGGACCCGCCCTTCGACATGGCCTACATCACCGCCACGCACCTGCTGGAGCACGTGCACCCCAGCACGCTGGTGGTCAACGACCCCATGCACGTGCGCAATGCCCCGGAAAAGCTTTTCGTCACGCAGTTTCCGGATCTGATGCCGCCCACGCTGATCACCAGCGATCACGGCGAGGTCGTCGACTTCCGCGTCCAGCACGAGGACATCATCGTCAAGCCGCTGTTCGGCAACGGCGGCGCCGGTGTGTTCCACATCGCGCCGGGTGACGAGAACCTCAATGCCCTGCTTGAACTCTTCACGCAGCTCTATCGCGAACCGATCATTGTCCAGAAGTACCTGCCGGAGGTGCGTCAGGGCGACAAGCGGATCATCCTGGTCGATGGCGAGGCTGTGGGCGCGATCAACCGCATCCCGGCCGAGGGCGAGGCGCGCTCCAACATGCATGTGGGCGGACGAGCCGTACCCTGCGAGCTGTCCGCGCGCGATCGTGAAATCTGCGAGGCGATCGGACCGGCATTGAAGGATCGGGGGCTGATCTTCGTCGGCATCGATGTGATCGGCCGCTATCTCACGGAGATCAACGTCACCTCGCCCACGGGGCTGCAGGAGATCGAGCGTTTCACCGGAAAGAATCTCTCGGGCATGATCTGGAATGCGATCGAGCTGCGCCTGGACGAGCGCCCCGACCGGCTCCTGCCCGAGTAGGGTGCTGAAAGAGCGCGATCCGGAAATAGTATAACGGAATATATTTCCATTTAATCGCGTTCCCTGCATAGTCGTGTTCGATTGAACAGAGCGGGGAACGGGGATGGTCGCGCGCGTTGCGACGGTCGCCTTTCAGGGGATCGAGGTCGTCGAAGTCGATGTCCAGGTCCGGCTCCATCCGGGACTGGCAAACTTCCTGATCGTCGGCTTGGCAGACAAGGCGGTGGGCGAGAGCCGCGAGCGCGTGAGCGGGGCATTGGCTTCGCTGGGCCTGTCGCTGCCGCAAAAGCGCATCGTCGTGAACCTTGCGCCCGCCGACCTCGCCAAGGAGGGCAGCCACTTCGATCTGCCGATCGCCGTGGGACTGCTCGCAGCCATGGGCGTGCTGCCACCCGATGAGATGGCGGGCTATCTGGCGCTGGGAGAGCTTTCCCTGGATGGACGGATAAATCCGGTTGCGGGAGTGCTTCCGGCTGCGCTGCACGCCTCGGCGCTGGGGCGTGGCCTGATCTGCCCTCAGGCGCAAGGGGGCGAGGCGGCCTGGGCCCAGGGCATCGAGATTCTGGCACCGAACGATCTGCTGGCGCTGGTGAACCACGTGAAGGGCAGCCAGGTGCTCAGCCCACCTGAGCCAGCCGTGGCCCCGCCCCGGGATGAGGGCGCCGACCTCGCCGACCTCAAGGGCCAGGAAAGTGCCAAGCGCGCCGCCGAGATCGCCGCTGCCGGCAGTCACAACCTGCTCATGACCGGCCCTCCCGGCAGTGGAAAGTCCATGTTGGCCGCACGCCTGCCGGGCCTCCTGCCGCCCCTGTCTCCGGCGGAAGCGCTGGAGGTGTCGATGATTCATTCGGTGGCCGGAACCCTTGAGGAAGGCAAGCTGCTGCGCCAGCGGCCCTTTCGCGACCCGCACCACTCGGCCTCGCTCCCGTCGCTGGTGGGTGGCGGCCATCGGGCCAAGCCGGGCGAGGTGTCCCTGGCCCACAATGGCGTGCTCTTTCTCGACGAGCTGCCGGAGTTTGCGCGCGCCACCCTGGAGGCCTTGCGTCAGCCACTGGAGACCGGGCGTGTCTCCATTGCCCGGGCCAACGCGCATGTGACCTATCCGGCGCGGGTTCAGCTGGTGGCCGCCATGAACCCCTGCCGCTGCGGCCATCTGGACGATCCCGCCCAGGCCTGTGCCCGCGCGCCACGCTGCGCTTTGGACTATCAGGCAAAGATCTCCGGCCCGCTGTTCGACCGCATTGATCTGCACGTGGATGTGCCGGCGGTCTCGCTCGCGGACTTGGCGCTTCCGGTGCCGGGCGAAGGCACGGCGCAGGTGGCGGAGCGCGTGGCCGGCGCGCGGGCCAGCCAGGCCCGGCGTTTTGCCTCGATTCCCGAAGACCGACGGCCGCGCAGCAATGCGGAGTTGGAGGGCAGGCTGTTGGAAGAGGCGGCCGAACTCGACGGCGACGCACGAGGTCTGCTCACCGGTGCTGCCGAGAAGCTGCGCCTGACCGCGCGCAGCTATCACCGCGTGCTCCGCGTTGCACGAACGCTGGCCGATCTGTCCGGTGAGGAGAGGGTGCGCCGCCCGCAACTTGCCGAAGCGCTCACCTATCGCCGCTTGGCGCCCAGCCGCAACTGAGGCAGGAAGCGCCGCGCGATTCCAAAAGTGGCGCATCTGCATTAGGTTCGCCTCCCATGAGGCAGACCCAATCATCGAACATCGAGCAACTGGCTGAGCAGGTGATGGCGGGCGATCGGCGGGCGCTTGCGCGCGCGATCACGCTGGTGGAGTCCACCCGGCCCGACCATCGCGCTTCGGCCGATGCCCTCCTGGCGCGGCTGCTGCCAGAAACCGGCAAGGCCGTGCGCCTGGGCATCTCCGGTGTGCCGGGCGTCGGCAAGTCCACCTTCATCGAGGCCTTCGGGCTCTACCTGATCGAGGAAGGCCGCCGGGTGGCGGTGCTCGCTGTGGACCCTTCCTCACGCCGCGCCGGAGGCTCGATCCTCGGCGATAAGACGCGCATGGAGCTGCTCTCGCGATCGCCGGATGCCTTCATCCGTCCTTCCCCGGCGGGACGCTCCCTGGGCGGCGTGGCCCGGCGGACCCGGGAGGTTCTGCTGCTCTGTGAAGCTGCCGGCTACGATGTTGGCATCGTGGAAACGGTGGGCGTCGGCCAGTCGGAAACAGCCGTGGCCGAGATGGTCGACCTCTTCGCGCTCTTGCTGCTGCCCGGTGGCGGCGATGAGCTACAAGGCATCAAGAAGGGCATTGTCGAGCTGGCGGAACTGGTGGTGGTCAACAAGGCCGACGGGGACATGCAGGCCGCCGCCCGCCGCGCCGCTGCGGAGTACCGCAGCGCGCTGCGTATGCTGCGCCCGCTTTCGGCGGACTGGCAGGTGCCGGTCCTGCAGGTCTCCTCCACCGAGTATCGCGGTTTTGCCGAAGTCTGGGCCGCGGTGCAGCGTCATCGCGACGTGCTGGGCGAGGCGGGGCTGGCTACCCGGCGCGCCGCACAGGCCAAGGCCTGGATGTGGTCGGAGATCGAGGAGGAACTGCGCAGCCGCTTTGCAGCGGCGCCCGCCGTGGCTTCACGCCTGGCCGAAGCGGAAGCGGCGGTTGCCGAGGGCCGCACCACGCCCGCGGCGGCCGCTCAGGAGCTGCTGGGCCGCTTTCTCGGCGAGGCGCCTTCGCGCGACTGAGCTGTGGCGCTACCCCTCGTCGGGGTTCGGCTCTTCCAGCAGGGCGATCAAGCGGGTCAGCATGCGATCGCGTATGCCCATCTCACGCAGGTGGCGTTCGGTGTTTATCAGGTAGTCGCGGCAGGGACCGCGCTGGCCCACACCTTGGCGGATGAGGGCAGCGGTGCTTTCCGCATTGAGGCGGCAGTACTGTCCGTGTCCGGGGTCGGCGACAAAGGAGAGGGCATGGGCCGGGCCTTGCGGCGTGTCGACGCGCAGCCAGCGCGGGCGATAGACCCCCGTCACCATTTCCCGTTCCCAGAGGTAATCGAGAACCTCCTCGCCGTCGGATGCCGGCACCCTAAAGGCCATGCCGCGACAGGCTCCGCCCGGCGCCAGTCCGAGCACCAGACCCGGGCGCTCCGGGGTGCCGCGATAGCGCAGGGAAAAGACGCAAAAGCGCCGGTGATAACCGCGCAGCAGGGCACTGCGGCCCTCGTGGTGGGGAAAGCCGGGGTTCCACATCAGTGAGCCGTAGCCGAACACCCACCAGTCACGGTCCTTGGGCGGCACAGGCCGTTCGCGCGCCACGGGTTCCTCAACGGCGCGCAGGAGCGTATCGGGATCGGGAAGGGCAAGGTCTGCTGTCATAACGGCCGATCACTCTAACGATTCTACCGCGTTGCGGCAAAGCTTCATCCTGGCTGATTGGACCAGGCCTGTTCCGAATCGGGCGCGATCGGAGTATGGGCGTGAACCCGACCCGTTCTGCTGTAGGATTCCGCATCATGCGTCGATTGATTGTCTCCCTGCTGTTCCTGCTCGTGCTGCTCGCCGTGGTGTGGAGCGCCTTTTGGTGGTGGTCTGCCGGGCAGTTGAAGCAGCAGGTCACCCGCTGGCAGACCGTGCAGCGCGAGCAGGGCCGCGACTTCCGTTTCAAATCCGCCACGGTTTCCGGCTACCCGACGCATTTGCGGCTGAGACTGGAAGAGCCACGCCTGACAGGGCGGGGCGGTTGGCAGTGGCAGGCGCCCGCTGTCAACGCCGAGGCCGCGTTCCTCGATCTCCGCAACATCACCGCGACGTTCAGCGGCACCCATGAACTGCATCCTCCGGAGACCAGCGGTGCGGCTGAGCTCCAGCTGGCCGTCGGCGCGGGAATGGGGCGCTTCCTGTTGGATGATCGGGGCGCCGTGGCGAGTGGGCGCCTGCAGCTCGAGCGGTTGGCATTGGCCGGACACGCCGACGGTCCCAGTTCGGTCCGAAGGCTGGACCTTGCCTGGGGACAGCTGGCGGGGGAGTCGGAGCCTCCGGCGCGGGACGCGCTGTTGCCTTTCTTTCTGGCGTTAGAGGACTGGGATCTGCCCGGCGCGCTGGCGCCGCCCTTGGGCCGGCGGATCGATCTGTTGGAAGCGCACGGCCGGGTTGAGGGGGGCGTCCCGCTGGCACCGCCGGAGGAGGCCCTGCCTGCCTGGGCGGCGGAGGGCGGAACGGCGGAGCTGGAGCACATGGCGCTGCAGTGGGGGCCGTTGTCCCTGGCGGGCGATGCCAGCGTCACGCTGGACGAGCGCAATCGTGCCTTGGGGGCCGGTACGGCACGCATTCGTGGCTTCGAACGCACACTTGATGCGCTTCACGACGGTGATGTTATTGCCGAGGACATTGCCCGACTCGGTGCCATGGGCCTGCGCGCGCTTTCGCAGGAAGATGCCGACGGGCGCCGCGTCATCGAGGTGCCGCTCTCGGCGCAGGACGGCCTGCTCTACGTGGGGCCGCTGCCACTCATGCCATTGGCGCCCCTGTTCTGAGACAGGGCCGAATATGACGGCCGGACAGCCCGCGAAGGGACTGTCCGGCCGGCGACTGTTTGAGCAGCCTGTTGGGTCAGGAAACCGGGGTTTCCGCCACCGGGGTCAGGGGCTTGCCCTTCTCGAAGAAGCTGGTGATGTTGTCGACCACCAGCTGACCCATGAGGTTGCGGGTGTGGATGGAGGCGGAGCCCACGTGGGGCAGCAGCACCACACGCTCCATGGCCATCAGTTCCGCGGGGACCTTGGGCTCGTGCTCGAAGACATCGAGGCCGGCGGAAAAGAGCCGCTCTTCCTTGAGGGCTGCGATCAGTGCCTGCTCGTCGACCACGGAGCCGCGCCCGACGTTGATCAGGATACCCTGGGGGCCGAGTGCGTTGAGCACTTCGGTGGAGATCAAGTGATGCGTCGAGGCGCCGCCGGGTGCCACGGAGATGAGGATGTCCACGTCGCCCGCCATCTCCACGAGATTGTCGTAGTAGCGATAAGGCACATCGGACTGCTTGTTGCGGCCGTGATAGGCGATGGGGTTACCAAAGGCTTCCAGGCGATGGGCGATCGCCTTGCCGATGCGGCCGAGACCCAGAATGCCGACCTTGCGTTCGCGCAGCGTGTTCTGCGTCAGCGGGAAGGCGCCTTCCTTCTCCCACCGGCCGGCGCGCAGGTAGCGTTCGGTTTCCGAAAGCTGGCGCACGGTCATCAGCAGCAGGCCGAGCGTGGTATCGGCCACCTCGTCGGTGAGGACGCCTGGCGTGTTGGTGACATAGATGCCGTGCTTGCCGGCCCAGGCCGCATCCACAGTGTCGTAGCCGACGCCGAAATTGGAGACGATCTTCAGATTGGGAAAGCGGCTCATGAAATCGCCGTCGACGCGGCGATGGCCGCCGGTGGCGATGCCTTCGATCTTGTCGGCGACGGCGGCGATGGCTGCGTCCTGGTCCTCGGCCTCCCACAGCTTGTGCAGGGTGAAGGCGACATCCAGTCGCTGCACGACCAGATCCATCATGCGCCCGGGCATCAGGATGTGGGGTTTGCTCATGCTCTCGTTCCTCTGTTCTTGCGATTTGAAGGGCGTTGCGGAGACCCGCGTCACTGACTGGCTAGCACAGATGCCCCAAGGAAGGCAGCCGCATCCCGCCATCGCAGATCGCATCTATCGGAACCATTCAGCGATCCGCATGAACGCAATGCGGCCCAGGGTCTCTTGAGGTTCATCTGGAGCTTATGACAGCGGTGGCGAGGTGAATAAAGGTAGCGAGGGCCGCGCGTCATGATCGGGGCTCCTTCGAGAACTCTAATCTTCACGGCGCACAGCGGCGCTCTTCTTCGCTCGGGCCAGTTCAAGGAAGCTGGCTTTAATCTTTGCAAACAACCCCGGCGGGACGAAACCGTAGCTGAACGTGTTGCGCTTGCCGGGCAGCGGTGACAGCCCACCATTGGGCCATTCGTCGATATTGTGCTCCGAGACGATCACCCAGCATGGCTCATCGTCGAGCCCGATCGCCTTCCTCACCTTTGCCGGAATTTCGATCCCGACGACATCCCCGGATGGCGGCCTGTGGGTGATCGGTAGCAGCACCACATGACGCGGCCGCACCAGGGCATCGGTTGCAGCGACAAGACAAGTCGGGCGGTCCTTGCCCTGATCCCGACCGGTGGCCGCCTCATGTGTCCAGAGGTAGTCGTAGTGGATGACGAGTCCGGGCTTGGGTTCCGGAAGCACCACGACGTCTACCTTACTTTAGCAGATCATCGAGATGGCTGTGTTCTGGATCCATCTCCGCGCGCTCCACCGCGTCGATGACCACATCAGCGGCGTCCGCCGTGCGGTGGCTTCGCTGCGCAGCGGCCCTGAGCCAGTCATAGTGGTCGGCCGACATCAGCACGAATTCACGCCGTCCGTGCCGAGTGATCTCGACCGGCTCGCGTTGCGCTTTGTGCTGGAACTCTCCGAACTTGCGCTGGAACTCGAGGGACCCGACGGTTGGCATGACAGGCATCCTTTCAAACCGAATACCTGAATTATACGTATAACTCGTCTTTGTGCAAAGGCCGCGGCCGTGACGTGAATAGGATACGATGACGAGCTAGTAGGACCGGGGCAGGCCGAGCACGTGCTCGGCCAGATAGGAGAGGATCAGGTTGGTGGAGATGGGGGCGACCTGGTAGAGCCGCGTTTCGCGGAACTTGCGCTCCACGTCGAATTCTTCCGCGAAACCAAAGCCACCGTGGGTCTGGATACAGACGTTCGCTGCCTCATTGGAGGCGTCGGCGGCCAGCATCTTGGCCATGTTGGCCTCGGCGCCGCAGTCCGCTCCGGCCTCGTAGAGCCGCAGGGCGTCGCGCACCATCAGGTCGGCCGCGCGCATATTGGCGTAGGCCTTGGCGATGGGGAACTGGATGCCCTGGTTCTGACCGATGGGCTTGCCAAAGACCTCTCGTTCCCGCGCGTAAGTGCTGGCCTTCTCGAGAAACCAGCGGGCATCGCCGATGCATTCGGCGGCGATGAGAATGCGTTCGGCATTCATGCCCGAAAGGATATAGCGGAAACCCTTGCCCTCCTCTCCGATGCGGTTCTCCGCGGAAATCTCCACGTTATCGAAAAAGACCTCCGTGGTTGCGTGGTTCATCATGGTGCGGATCGGGCGAATGGTCAGGCCGGCATTGCGCGCTTCGCGCATGTCGAGCAAAAAGACTGACAGGCCGTCGGTGCGCTTGGCGGTCTCCTCCTTCGGTGTCGTGCGGGCGAGCAGCAGCATGAGGTCGGAATGCTCGGCGCGCGAAGTCCAGATCTTCTGACCATTGACGATATAGCGCGCGCCGTCGCGCTTTGCTGTGGTGCGGATCGAAGTGGTGTCCGTGCCGCTGCCCGGCTCGGTGACGCCGAAAGCCTGGAGCCGCAAGCGGCCGCTGGCGATCTCCGGCAGCCAGCGCTGCTTCTGGGCTTCAGAGCCATGGCGCAGCAGGGTGCCCATGACGTACATCTGGGCGTGACAGGCCGAGCCGTTGCAGCCGGCGAACTGCACTTCTTCCAGGATGGCGGCGGCTGCCGAGAGCGGCAGACCGGAGCCGCCATACTCCTCGGGGATCAGCGCGGCCAGATATCCCGATTGGGTCAGTGCCTCGACAAAGGCCGTGGGGTAGGCGCGCTCCCGGTCGAGGGCCTGCCAGTAATCGCCCGGAAAGTCGGCACACAGCCGCCGCACCGCCTCGCGAATCTCCTGGTGGTCATCGTTCCAGGTGGTGCCGTTCATCGCGCGCATCCTTTGCCATTCCGCTCCCGGCGCTTGGTTAGCAAGCTGCGGCGGCCGAGGAAATGTCCCAAGCGCCGCGGCGCGCCTACTGATAGACCGGCGTGTCTTCCGAGAGGACGTGAGGGTCCTGGTGAATGATGACGTTGGCGCCTGGAAAGTGGGTCTGCAGATCGGCCTCGACAGTGTCAGCGATCACGTGGGCACGATAGAGGCTCATGCCGCCTTCCAGTTCCAGATGAAGCTGGATGAAGGTGACCTGCCCGGATTCCCGGGTTTTCAGATCATGCACGCCGAGCACATCCGGGTGCGCCCGCACCACCTCCAGAATGCGCTTTCTCTGGCTGTCCGGCAGCTCACGGTCCATCAGCATATCCAAAGCCTTGCGGCCGATCTGCAACGCACTCCAGAAGATATAGCCGGCAATAATCAACGCGATGATCGGATCGGCCAGGAGCAGGTTGAACTGCGTGGCCAGGATCAGCGCCACGATGACGCCGGCGTTGGTCAGAAGGTCGGCGAAGTAGTGCAGGGCGTCTGCGCTGATCGCCGTCGAGCCGGTGCGCCGCACCACATAGTACTGGAAGCGGGTGAGGGCGAAGGTGGCAAGGATCGAGAAGACCATGACAGCCAGGCCGACACCGCCGGATTCGATGGGTTGCGGGTTCAGCAGGCGCGGCAGGGCCTCGAACACCAGGAATAGCGCTGAGCCGGTGATCAACCCGGCCTGCACCAGCGCCGCGAGGGGCTCCGCCTTGCCATGGCCAAAGCGATGCTCGGCATCGGCCGGTGCCAGCGCATGGCTGACGGCGAAGAGGGTCACGAGCGAGGCGGCGGCATCGAGCAGCGAATCGATCAGGCTGGACAGCAGGGCGACCGACCCGGTCATCCACCAGGCGCCGACCTTGGCCGCGATCAGCACCAGGGCCGTGGTTACCGAGGCGTAGGTGGCCAATCGCATCAGGCGGCCATTCTGCTGCGCCCTGCTCAGCTGCGCCTTGCTCATGGGAGGGGTCTCGTGCTTCTGACGATCAAGGATAGAGTCGCTGCTTTTGCCAGGCTTGCCCCTCTTCTTCCCGGCTGTAGAGAGCGCGGTCGTGCAGCCGGAAGGCCCCGTCCTGCCAGAACTCGATCCGCAAGGGTGCCACCCGAAAACCGGTCCAGTAGGGCGGGCGTGGCACGGCACCGGTGGCATACTTGGCAGCAAAGCGCGCCACGCTCTTCTCCAAGGCAAAGCGGCTTTCCAGCGGGCGCGACTGCTGCGAGGCCCAGGCGCCGATGCGGCTTTGCCTGGGGCGGCTTTCAAAATAGGCGTCGGCCTGTTCCGGGGTCGCCACCGACACGGGACCTTCCACGCGAACCTGGCGGCGCAGGGACTTCCAGTGGAACAGCAGCGCTGCGTTTGGATTGGCCGTCAACTGCTCGCCTTTGCGGCTTTCCACGTTGGTGTAGAAGGTGAAGCCGCCATCGTCGGCACCCTTCAGCAGAACCATGCGCAGGGAGGGGCGACCCTGAGCATCGGCAGTGGCCAGGGCCATGCCGGTGGGGTCGTTGATCTCCTTCTCCTCGGCCTCGGCAAGCCAGTTGTGGAAGAGGCTGAGGGGATCGTCGCTAGGGCTGTCGGGATTGAAGATCGGGGGCATCGGCTGCATCATTCCGCTGTCGAGAGCAAACGGCCGCTGTTCGGGCTCGGGTTTCACCGGGCGGCGGCCATATGTCCGGCACAATGCCACGTTGATGCCAAAATGCCAGCGTTGCTATCAGCCGGGGCGCGCTTCAATCGGGAGAGCGCCAGGAGCGCCAAGAACAAGGGGCGAGTTACAATGACCAAGAAATTCCTTACGATCGCGGTTCTGGCCGGGGGGCTGGCATTGGCCGGCTGCGCAGAGCAGGGTGGTCCGGGCACGAAGCAGACCATTGGAGCCGGCACGGGCGCCGTGCTTGGCGGCCTGGCTGGCGCAGCCGTCGGCAAGAGCGGTTCCTCCGCGACTCGCGCCGCCGCCACCGGCATTGGCGCAGTCGCCGGCCTGTTGCTCGGCAGCGAGATCGGCAAGCACATGGATCAGGCCGACAAGGACCGCGCCAACCAGGCCGTGTCGCGGGCGCACAGCGCGCCGCTGGGTGAAGAGATCTCCTGGAACAATCCGGACAGCGGCAACTATGGCACCGTGGTGCCGACGCGCGATGGGACAAATCAGAGCGGTCAGTACTGCCGGGAGTATCGCACGACGGTGAATGTGGGCGGCGATGTCGAGGAGGCCTATGGCACTGCCTGTCAGCAGTCCGACGGCAGCTGGAAGATCGTCTCCTGATTTACGAGACAGTAGTGTAAAAAACACTGCGGGCAATCTGGTCATGGCGTCCTGCCGTGACCAGATTGTTCCGTGACACCGGCGCGATGCTGCGATGCTATGGCCGTAGTGGGCATCGGTGCTGTCTGCTTGATGGAGTCACGCCTGCATGAAGGATCTCTACAGCGTCCTGGGGGTCGCCAAGTCGGCGAAGGCCGATGAGATCAAGGCGGCCTACCGCCGCCTGGCCAAGAAGCTGCACCCCGACCTCAATCCGGGCGACACGAAGGTGGAGCAGCAGTTCAAGGACGTCAGCCACGCCTATGCCATACTGTCGGATCCCGAGAAGCGCCGGCGCTATGATGCCGGCGAGATCGACGCCAGTGGCCAGGAAACAGCCCGGGGCGGCTTTTACCGCAGTGCGCACGGCCGAGGCGGGGAGAAGTACGCTCACTACGAGACGGCGGGCGGAGGTTTCGAGGATATCTTCTCCGATCTGTTCGGCGGCGGTTTCGGGGCACGGGGCAGCGGCGGTCCCAAGCAGAAGGGGGCGGATGTCTCCTACAGCTTGAAAGTCAGCTTCACCGATGCGGCTTCAGGCGCGCGCAAGCGCGTGCAGATTGGCGATGGCCGAACCCTGGACCTGACCATTCCACCCGGCACTGAGGACGGACAGACGCTGCGGCTCAAAGGGCAGGGGCTGCCGGGCTTCGGCGGCGCGCCCGCGGGCGATGCCTACGTCGAGGTGAAGGTTGAGCCCCATGCATTCTTCGGCCGGGAAGGCAAAAACCTGCACCTGGAACTGCCCATCTCCCTGGCCGAGGCGGTGCTGGGCGGAACGGTCCAGGTCCCGACCCTGGCCGGTAAGGTGGCCATGAAAGTCCCGCCGGGCTCCAACAGCGGCAACACCCTGCGCTTGAAGGGCAAGGGCGTGCCGGACCGCCGCGGCGGAGAGCCGGGGGATCTCTATGTGACTCTGCGGGTGGTGCTGCCGGAGAAGCCGGATGCGGAGCTCCAGGCCTTCGCCAAGGACTGGGCCACTCGCCACAACTACAATCCTCGCGCGAAGGCGGGGATGGATTGATTGCCGTTGATGAAGGGGAGGTCAGGATGCCGTTCAGCCTCGCCGACGTGATCGACCGGACCCGGTCCGCAGGACTGGAGGTGGACGAGCAGGAGGTTGTCTCCTTCGTCCGCCAGTCCTGGGTTCTTGCGCGCCAGTCGGGTGAAGACTGGCACTTCGATGACGCCGATGCGGCGCGGGTCAAGCTGATCGTGGAACTGAAGCGCGATCTGGACGTCAACGACGAGGCCATTCCGCTCATCCTCAATCTGCTGGACCAACTCTACGGGGTGCGGCAGGTTTTGGAGGATGTTCGCGTCGCCGTCGACGCGCTGCCACCGTCGCTCCGCCGGGAACTGGAGCAGCATCTGGCACGCGTTCCCCGCCAGTAGTTTCACCGCCGCTTGGATTCTTCGTGACACATAAGACCGATGAAGGCCCGCGGGACCCGGATCAGGTTCCTGGGCGCTTTGGCGACATCGTGGGCTATCGCCTGCTGGAATGGCAGGAAGGCACGGCCCTGCTCGAACTCTGGCTGGACGAGCGGCATAGGAACCGCAGCGGTGTGATGCACGGCGGTGTGCTGGCGACGCTGATCGACGCGGCTTGCGGCTATGCCGGCACCTACTGCAGCGTTCCTGGCAATGTCCGCCGGGCCATGACCCTGCAACTCTCCTCCCAGTTCATCGCTGCCGGCCGCGCCGGGCAGCGCCTCTTGGCGCGCAGCCGCTGCACCGGCGGCGGCCGGTCGGTCTTTTTTGCGAGCGCGGAGGTGAGTGCCGATGCCGGCCCGGGGAGCGGGGCGAAGCTGATCGGCCGCGGGGAGGGCGTCTTCCGCTATCGCCGTGGCGCTCACGCCCTTGAAGGCGTGCCGGCGGAAACCTACGCTACCAGCCGCCGCGGCTGAGCCAGCGGTCCACCATCTCCAGGCGGTCGGAACCCCAGAAGGGCTCATCATCCACGAAAATGAAGGGTGAGCCAAAGACGCCGCGCTCGAGGGCGGCCTCGACCTCCTGTTTGAAGCGTTGCTTGATCGCCGGCTCCTGCAGAGCCTGGCTGAGGGCAGCGCGGTCAATGCCCTGGCCTTCGGCCACGGCCAGAACCCCCTCCGCCGAGCTGATGTCGCCACCTTCAGCGAAGGCCTTGCGATAGAGCGCGGTTACCAGATCGCCGGCTGCCGTCGGGTCATCGCCCTGCTGCCAGTAGACCGCGCGACAGGCCGCCACCGAGGCGAATGGGAAGGCCTGCGGGAAGGTCAGCGGCACGCCGATCTCGCGCGCGCAGCGCTCCATGTCGCGGCGCGAGTACTCGCCCTTCATCGGCACATTCACCAGCGGCTCACCGCCGATCTTCTGATAGACCGCGCCGAGGAGGAAGGGCTTCCAGGCCACCTTGCGGTCATGCTTTGCCGCCAGCTTCTCGATCTGCATGGCGGCGAGATAGCCGTAGGGGCTGGAGAAGTCGAAGTAGAAGTCGAGTGTTTCGGACGCCATGATCTCTCCTCTTGCCTTGGCTCAGGCTTGGCGCTTTTGCGCGCGGCTTTGCAGGCTGCGGAAAAGTGCGGTCATGCCGAAGGTCCAGGGCTCCGCCTCGTCGCAGGGCACCACCCGGTTCACCAGCCGCCCGAGTTCGGGGGCGCCGATGGTGACGATGTCGCCGCTCTTGTGGGTGAAGCCCTGGCCCGGGGCGTCACGATCCTCAACCGGCGCGAACATGGTGCCGAGGTAGAGCACGAAGCCGTCGGGGTACTGGTGATGCGGGCCGATGGTCTGGGCCACAATATCGGCCGGGTCGCGCGCGATCTTGCGCATCTCGCTCTCGCCCTCCAGGCGGAAGTCGTCCTCGCCCTCCACGGTGAGCGAGACCTTGGTGCTGCGCACGCTGTCGAGATCGAAACCGCCGTCGAAGAGCCGCAGGAAGGGGCCGAGCGAGGCACTGGCGTTGTTGTCTTTCGCCTTGCCCAGCAGCAGGGCCGAGCGGCCCTCCACGTCGCGCAGGTTGACGTCATTGCCCAGGGTCGCACCCACGATACGCCCGTCGGGCGCCACCGCCAGCACGACTTCCGGTTCGGGGTTGTTCCAGGCCGACCCGGGGTGCACGCCCACCTCGGCCAGATGCCCGACCGAGGAGAGCGGCTGTGCCTTGGTGAAGACCTCGACGTCGGGCCCAATGCCCACCTCCAGGTACTGCGACCAGACACCCTTCTGGATCAGCAGTTCCTTCAGCGCCATGGCCTCCTCGGAGCCGGGCTTCAAGCTGGCCAGGTCCTGGCCGATTGCCGCCTGGATCTCCTTGCGCGCCGTTTCGGCCTGCGCCGGATTGCCGCGAGCCTGTTCCTCGATCACCCGTTCCAGCAGGCTGATCACGAAGGTGACGCCCGAGGCCTTCACGGCCTGCAGGTCAATGGGGCTGAGCAGCCAGGGGCGGCTGCTGTCGCGGCCCTGTCGCGGCGTGTTCGCCAGAATGGCCTGAAGGTCCCCCAGCGATTCACCCGAGAGGTTCTTGGCGACGCTTGCGGGATCGGCTTCGGCGCAAAGCGCACTGACCGTGGCGATGCTGTCGGTCACATCCAGCAGTTCGTTCCCGCGCACCACCACTACAGCCGGACCTTGCACATCGGGGCGCCAGACGCGGCCCACCAGCACGGCGTCCGCGGCGTCGTCAGGCAGGCACCAGGCAGCTTCGCTTTTCAGTTCCATCAGCGTTCCTCCTTGTTCTTCGGGCGCGAACTTAGACCACCTGGGTCCAACACGAAATGCAATCGGGCATGGCGCGTCATGTCGCGTGCTGCGGGTTAGGCTTTGCGTTGGTGCAGGTGCACGTCACGCGCGCCGTGACGCAGCAGGATATCCCTGGCTCGCGCTTCGGCGGCAGCATCAGCGCAGGCGACCCAGAGCAGCACCGCACCTTGCTCCAGCGCGCGGGCGAAGGTTTCGCTGTGCGGGGTTGCTTCCACCTGGTCGAGGGCTTCGCGCAGCGCCATGGCCGCGACGCCGGCACCCACGGCCACAGAGATGGCCGCACCCACCGGGCCCGTCGCCACCGCAAGAAAGCCGGCGGTGGTGAGTGGGCCGATGTACTTCACTTCGCCCACCATTCCGGCCAGGCGTTCGTGCCAGGGCTCGTCTTGCGTCGCTCCCAGGGCTTCGTGGCTGTCCAGGACGGAGAGGTCGGCGTGCTCAAAGCCGTTGGCGAGCAGCGCCGCGATAGCGGCCTCGAACTCCTCGCGAGAGGCGAACTGGCCGACGATCTCCGGCAGCGGTGTGTAGGACGATTGGGTTTCTGTCACTCAGGCTTCTCCTTCGATGCCAGTACGCAGGCGCGGCGCTGCCAGGACCGGGTGCTTATGCTAGGGTCCCGCGCCTTCATTCACCAGAGCGAACGAGTCTCGAGTCCGTGCCCGACGCGCAGCCCAGCGAAAGCCCCGCCGGCAAGGCGGTGACCCCCATGATGGAGCAGTACTTGGCGATCAAGGAGGCGCACGCCGATTGCCTGCTGTTCTATCGCATGGGTGATTTCTATGAGCTCTTCTTCCAGGACGCGGTGGAGGCGGCGGCGGCGCTCGATATCACCCTGACGAAACGCGGCCAGCATGATGGGGAGGAGATTCCCATGTGCGGCGTGCCGGTGCACGCGCATGAGGCCTACCTCTCCCGCCTTATCCGCAAGGGCTTTCGCGTTGCCGTTTGCGAGCAGATGGAGGATCCCGCCGAGGCCAAGCGCCGCGGCTCCAAGTCGGTGGTCAAGCGCGAGGTCATCCGCATCGTCACGCCGGGAACCCTGACCGAGGACCAGCTGCTCGATTCGCGCACCAACAACTATCTGGCTGCCCTGGCCGATGCCGCCGGGGGCCTGGGACTGGCATGGCTGGATGTCTCGACCGGCGACTTCCAGGTGGAATCGCTGCAGGCGGATCGCCTGTCGGCGGCGCTCGGCCGGGTGGAGCCCAGTGAACTGCTCCTGCCCGATCGTCTGCTGGCGCGCCCTGAGATTGCTGAGGCGCTCACCGACTGGAAGGCGCGTCTGGCGCCCATGCCCGGCACCCGCTTTGACAGCGAGAACGCCCGCACCCGCCTGGAGGGGCTCTATGAGGTCGGCACGCTGTCAGGCTTCGGCGACTTCGACCGGGCCGAGCTGTCGGCGGCGGGCGCCTTGGTTGACTATCTTGAACTGACCCAGAAGGGACGCCTGCCGAGGCTCGCGCCGCCGCGGCACCCGGGGGAGGGTGGTCGCGCAGTGATGGAGATCGACGCGGCGACCCGGCGGAATCTCGAACTCACGCGCGCCATGGATGGCGGCCGGCGCGGCAGTCTGATCGCCACCATCGACCGGACGGTCACCGGCGCCGGCGCACGCCTGCTGGCGAGCCGGCTTTCGGCGCCCCTGACCGATCCTCTGGCGCTCAATGCGCGCTTGGATGCCGTGGCCTTCCTGCTGGCGGAGGAGGGATTGCGCCAGGACCTGCGTGCCACGCTGAAGGCCTGCCCGGACATGGAGCGCGCGCTTTCACGCCTTTCTCTGGGCCGCGGCAGCGCGCGCGACCTGGCTGCAGTTCGCGCCGGCTTGTCGGTGGCGGCAGAGCTGCAGCGCCTTCTCACCGATCCGGCCGTGCAGGCCTGCCCGCCTGAGCTGCGTGGCTGCGCCGAGCGCTTGGGGGGGCTGGAGTCCTTGCGCGGCGAATTGGAGAGAGCCTTGGTGGCCGATCCGCCGGCGCTGCTGCGCGATGGCGGCTTCGTCGCGGCCGGCTACTCCCCCGAGCTCGACGAATTGAAGGGACTGCGCGATGAAAGCCGCCGCCTCATAGCCGGCCTGCAGGCGAAGTACGTGGAGGCGACTGGCGTCGCCTCGCTCAAGGTGAAGCACAACAATGTGCTGGGTTATTTCATCGAGGTCTCGGCCAGCAACGCGGGCAAGGTGCCGACCGGGCCCGACTCGCTCTTCGTCCACCGCCAAACGCTGGCCAGCGCCGCGCGCTTCAGCACGGTGGAGCTGTCCGAGCTCGAACAGAAGATCCTCTCGGCCGCCGACAAGGCTTTGGCCCTGGAGATGGAGATCTTCGACGCGCTTTGCGCCCGGGTGCTGCAGGAGGGGGACCAGGTGGCGGGTGCGGCGCGGGCGCTGGCGGAGATCGATGTCACCGCCAGCCTTGCCACTCTTGCCCGGAGCGAGGACTGGTGCCGGCCGCAGGTGGAGGATTCCGACCGTTTCATGATCGAGGGCGGGCGGCACCCGGTGGTCGAAGCCGCGCTGCGCGCCGAGCAGAGTGGACCTTTCGTCGCCAACGACTGCGACCTCTCGGACGAACAGCGCCTCTGGCTGGTGACCGGCCCCAACATGGCGGGCAAGTCGACCTTTCTGCGGCAGAATGCCCTGATCGCGCTCTTGGCGCAGATCGGCTCCTTTGTCCCGGCGCGCCAGGCCGTCATCGGCACGGTGGACCGGCTGTTCAGCCGAGTGGGCGCGGCGGACGATCTGGCGCGCGGTCGCTCGACCTTCATGGTGGAGATGGTGGAAACTGCGGCGATCCTGAATCAGGCAGGGCCGCGTGCGCTGGTGATACTCGATGAGATCGGCCGGGGAACCGCCACCTTCGATGGCCTTTCGATTGCCTGGGCCTGCGTCGAGCATCTGCACGAGGTCAATCGCAGCCGTGCGCTTTTCGCCACGCACTACCACGAACTCACGCGCCTCTCGGCGACCCTGCCGGCTCTGACCTGCCACGCCATGCGCGTGAAGGAGTGGCAGGGTGAGGTGGTCTTTCTGCACGAAGTCGGCCCGGGTGCCGCCGATCGTTCCTACGGCATCCATGTGGCCAAGCTGGCCGGACTGCCCGCAGCCGCCGTGGCCCGTGCCGAGGCCGTGCTGGAGAAGCTGGAGCAGGGGGAGCAGGCCGGGGCCCTGTCACGCCTGGCCGATGACCTGCCGCTGTTCAGCGCCGCGGCACGCCACGTTGCCCAGACATCCAAAGAGACGGGACCGGGCCCTGTGGAAGAAGCCTTGGCAGCGGTCAATCCGGACGAGCTGAGTCCCAGGGAGGCGCTGGACCTGCTCTACCGCCTGCGCGCGCTCCTGGCGGAAGCATCCCGGAACTAACCAAGCAGATATCTCGGCGCCGCCGACTGCTGATTATTGATCTCCACTTTCCGGCAATCTCGACTAATCTGGTGACGCGAATCCATATTTTGGGGGAACGGGGCGGTGGAGAAGAAGGGGTGGACCGGCTTGCGGTCCGGTCTGGCGCGGAGCGTCTGCATTACCGGCGCGCTGACATTCGTCTGGCTGCAGGCGGCTGCGGCCTGGGCACAGGATGGCGCGGCGGAGCTGGAGCCGGAAAGCGAGACACCTGCAAGCGAGGCCTCGGCACCGGAAGAAGCCGGCGCCTTCAATGCCGAGGTGCTGGTGCCGGTCGGACTGGGTTTGGCCCTCGGCGGCTCGGCGGTGCTGCTCGCGACCGGCGGAGATGATGGCGGGGAGCGGGCACCGCGCTGGGCGCGCTCGGCCACGAGACTGCCCTATGACGCGGGCAAGACGGCAGAGTTCCGTCCCGGCGGTTTTTATCGCGATGAGATGATGGCACTGAGCGAGACGCGCAGAGACGATCTCGTCGGCTTCAACCCCTATGAACTGGTCAATGCACCGGAAGCCTACGGTTATGGCGCGACCGGCAAGGGCCAAACCATCGCCGTCCTCGACGACGGTTTCCAGCTCGACCATCCGGAAATCGCCTCGAAGATCGAGAGCGTCTACCAGCGTGATGCCCTGCCGGTGGAAGAGCATGGCACGCATGTTGCAGGTCTGGCCGCCGGCGCACGCAACGGCCGCGGCAGCTTCGGCATGGCCTTCGATGCCCGCCTTCATCTCGGCAGCAACGAGGACTTCGTCGGTGATCTGGGTTTCTCTCCGGCGCATTGGGCCAAGGCGACGGATGCGGCCCGACACGCGGGAGCGGCGGTGCAGAGCAACTCCTGGGGCTTCGAAGGCCAGGGTATGGAGCGCGTGCGCACCCAGGACGTCAATCGTGTGGTGGCGGACCCGGATGCAATCGACGAACTGGCGCCTGATGTTCGGCGGGATATCAATGCGTTCCTGAGGAATATTGAAGTCGATCGAGAGGAGTTGCGCGGCGATCCGGCCGCCGCCTTCACGGTTTTCGTGCAGTCGCTCGTTCTGGCCGATGATGCCGAAACCTTCGAAGGCGTTGCCGATTGGCTCCCGGAGGATTGGTCCGCCTATGTCTCGGCCCTGGATGCCTTCCAGAAGAAGGGAGTGGTGGTCTTCGCCCTTTCCAACAACGCCGCTCTTCCCTTTGCCGACTCCAGTGCAGCCTTGCCCGAGGTCTTTCCCGAGCTGAAGGAGGCCTGGATCACCGTCGCCAATGTGGATTTCACCTACGACGATCCGGACGACCGCAGCGGCAGCGCCCTGCGTGCCGCGCGCTGGTCGGCGCCTTGCGCTGAGACGGCTGCCTACTGCATTTCGCACGATGGCACGGAGGTCCTGAGCTCCGTTCCCGTGGATGACTACGCCTCCTTCACCGGCACCTCCATGGCAACGCCCCAGGTCTCCGGCGCCGTCGCCATTCTGGCCCAGGCCTTCCCGGACCATACACCGGCCCAACTGGCCGCACGGCTGTTTGCGTCGGCCGAGAACTTCGGCGACTGGGAAGAGCTGAAGCGACGTGGCGGCACGCTGGTGGGGCGCATCGGCGACAGGGAGATCATTCTGGCAGAAGGCCCCGGCGAGATCGGGGAGAGTGAGTTTGCCGAGGGCGTGACCCACGCCCACTCCAGCGTTTACGGCCATGGCTTCATGGACCTTGCGGCGGCCATGCAGCCGATCGGCGGCCCGCCCTTGGTCTATGTCGGCGGTGATCTGCAGACGGCGAAGCGCTTCGATATCGCGGCCAGCCGCGTGCGCCTGGGACCTGCCTTCGGTGACGGCCTGGCCCGTTCGCTGGCGAACCTCGACATCATGACCTTCGACCGGCTGGGCGGCGGCTTCAACCTGCCGGTCGAGTCCATGGTCCAGGTAAACACCCAGGTGACCGAGGCGCGCGATCTTCTGAGTGCCTTTGCGCGCAAGCCCGAGCGGCACTCTATCGCGCTTGGCGGTGGTGCCGCGCTCGAGGTTGCCTTCCGGCCCCAGCCCCAGGCGAGCCTCACCCCCATTTCACGTTCAGTGCCAGCCCTGGAGGCCGAGGCGCTGATCACCCTGCCGCTGAGCGAAAGTGTCAGCATTAGCGGCTGGAGCAATCGCAGTCCCATGCGCAGCTTCGGCCTGCAGGCGGAGGAGCGCGTACAGGAGGAGATGGTTTTGGGGCGCGAGGCCTTCACCAATCCCTTCCTCGGCTTCGTCAGCCGCGGGCACGGTGGCGCCGTCGAACTGGGTAGCGGAGACACCGGCGCCCTGCGCCTGGGCATCTTCGAGGGCTTGCACCGCGACACCTGGAACTGGCGCCAGGAAGACCGCAACGAGGATCGGGTCTGGGGTGCCGCCGCCGAGGTGAGCCTGCCCTTCGGCAAGGCCGGCGAGTTTGGCAGCCTTGCGCTGACCGGCGGGCTGCTCAACGAAAGCGGCACCATTCTGGGGGCCAAGACCAGCGGCGCGTTCGAAACCAAGGGTGACACGCCGACCTGGTTCACCGGCCTGTCCGGCTCGCTGGCGCTGGATCGCCTCGGCTTCAAGAACGTCAGCCTGGTGGGCAGCGCCTACTGGGGCTGGACCCAGGCCCGCACCTCCTCGACCTCACTGTTCGGCGATGTCTCCACCATCGCCAGCGAGTCCTACAGCATCGGCCTGCAGGGACAGGAGCTGTTCGACGCGCGCGATCGCTTTGCGCTCACCCTGAACCAGCCCTTGCGGGTGCGCAGCGGCTCGGCACGAATGGATCTGCCGGTGGGGCGCACCACCGACCTGCGCTTGCGCCATCGCAGCATGAACCTCAACCTCACGCCCAGTGGCCGCGAGGTCTCGCTGGAGGCCTCCTATGGTTTCGCGCTGAACGAGGCCATCGACCTGTCCGGTGCGGTGATGCTGCGCCGGCAACCGGGGCATCAGCGCGACGCCGGCCGCGAAGGCATCGGTCTTGCGAAGCTGCGGATCAATTTCTAGGAGGTAGCCATGGCATTCCGGGAGCGGCGCAAGGCATTGGCATTGCTGGCCGGCATGCCCATCCTGCTCGGCCTGGGAGGCGCGCCGGGAGCGGCAGGCCAGGAGCCGGCGCCAGAAGAGCCTGTCCTTGACCGGGAGCAGCTTGATTCCGAACTGCGGTCCGCATCGGCTGGTGCCCCACCGCTGCTCGAGGCGCTGCTGCCGTTTGGTGCGGTGCTGGGCGCGGGCGGGGCGGCGCTGGCGCTGACCCATGACGGAGGCGGGAGCTCAGGCGAGAGCTGGAACCGCGGCGCCACCCACCTCGCCTTCAACCGCAGCCAAATGTCGGCCTATCTTCCGGGCGGGTTGCACCATAGCGAGATGATGCGCCTGAGCGAGGAACGGGCGCATCTGTCCGACCAGGTCGGCTTCAATCCCTATCTCCTCGTGAACGCACCGGTCGCCTACGGATACGGTGCCACGGGCAAGGGCCAGACCATCGCGATCCTGGACGGCGGCTACCAGCTCGATCACCCCGAGATCGCGACGAAGATCGACGGCGTTTACCAGCGCGAGCGCATGCCATTCTGCAAGCCGGATGACGGCGACTGTGCGCATGGCACCCACGTCGCCAGCCTCGCTGCCGGTGCCCGTAATGGACAGGGCAGCTTCGGGCTCGCCTTCGATGCGCGTTTGCATCTGGCGTCATGGAGCACGGAGGAGGATCCGACCAACCTTCGCCATACCGTTCAAAGCGTCGATGACGCTCGACGCGCAGGGGCGATCGTCCAGAACAACTCGTGGGGTCTCGAGGGTGCCGGCCGGGAGCGTGTGCGCAGCGAAGACATCAACCGGGTTATCGCGAACCCCGATGCTATCGATGATCTGGCCCCGGACCTGCGCGCCGACCTCCAGGCCCGTCTCGACAAGCTGGGGATCGACCGGGAGGCCCTGCGCGGGGATCCCTACGAAACGACCAATGTCTTCTACGGCGCCCTGGCGGAAGTTGACGAAATGGGATCCGAGTGGACCGGCACCGCCCAGGAATGGAAAGACTATGTCCAGGCCCTGAGGGCTTTCCAGAAAACAGGCGTGGTGGTTTTCGCCAACTCGAACCATATTCCGCTGACCTTCGCCGGACTCCCCTCCGCCTTGCCGGACGTCTTTCCAGAGCTGCAAGGCGCGTGGATCTCCGTCACCAATGTCGACTTCACCTATGCCGATCCCGGTAACCGCCGGGGGAGTGCGCTGAACGCAAAGCGCGAGTCCGGGCCTTGTGCGCAAACTGCGGCCTACTGCATCTCGCACGATGGCACGGAGGTGCTGGGGGCGGTTCCGACCGATGACTACGAGCCCTATATCGGCACCTCGATGGCGGCGCCGCAGGTTTCGGGCGCGGTGGCGGTGCTGGCCCAGGCTTTTCCCGATCACACGCCCGAGCAACTGACGACGCGGCTTCTGGCGACGGCGGAGAACTTTGGGGATTGGGGGGACTTACGGCGGCGTGACGGCAAGCTGGTGGGCCGTCTCGGCGAGCGCGAGGTGATCCTGGACGAGGGACCCGGTGAGGTCGGAGAGTCGGACTTCGGCAATGGCGTGACCCACGCCCATTCCAGTATCTACGGCCATGGCTTCATGAACCTTGCCGCAGCCATGCAGCCGATCGGCGGCCCGCCCTTGGTCTATGTCGGCGGCGATTTGCAGACGGCGAAGCGCTTCGATATCGCGGCCAGCCGCGTGCGCCTGGGACCTGCCTTCGGTGACGGCCTAGCCCGTTCGCTGGCGAACCTCGACATCATGACCTTCGACCGGCTGGGTGGCGGCTTCAACCTGCCGGTCGAGTCCATGGTCCAGGTAAACACCCAGGTGACCGAGGCGCGCGATCTTCTGAGTGCCTTTGCGCGCAAGCCCGAGCGGCACTCTATCGCGCTCGGCGGTGGTGCCGCGCTCGAGGTTGCCTTCCGGCCCCAGCCCCAGGCGAGCCTCACGCCCATTTCACGTTCGGTGCCGGCCCTGGAGGCCGAGGCGCTGATCACCCTGCCATTGAGCGAAAGTGTCAGCATCAGTGGCTGGAGCAACCGCAGCCCCATGCGCAGCTTCGGCCTGCAGGCGGAGGAGCGCGTACAGGAGGAGATGGTGCTGGGGCGCGAGGCCTTCACCAATCCCTATCTCGGCTTTGTCAGCCGCGGGCACGGCGGCGCCATCGAACTGGGCAGCGGCAGCATGGGCGCCCTGCGTCTCGGCGTCTTCGAAGGCCTCCATCGCGACACCTGGAACTGGCGCCAGGAAGACCGCAACGAGGATCGGGTCTGGGGTGCCGCCGCCGAGGTGAGCCTGCCCTTCGGCAAGGCCGGCGAGTTTGGCAGCCTTGCGCTGACCGGCGGGCTGCTCAACGAAAGCGGCACCATCCTGGGGGCCAAGACCAGCGGCGCGTTCGAAACCAAGGGTGACACGCCGACCTGGTTCACCGGCCTGTCTGGCTCGCTGGCGCTGGATCGCCTCGGCTTCAAGAACGTCAGCCTGGTGGGCAGCGCCTACTGGGGCTGGACCCAGGCCCGCACCTCCTCGACCTCGCTGTTCAGCGATGTCTCCACCATCGCCAGCGAGTCCTACAGCATTGGCCTGCAGGGACAGGAGCTGTTCGACGCGCGTGATCGCTTTGCGCTCACCCTGAACCAGCCCTTGCGGGTGCGCAGCGGCTCGGCGCGCATGGACCTGCCGGTGGGGCGCACCACCGACCTGCGCTTGCGCCATCGCAGCATGAACCTCAACCTCACGCCCAGTGGCCGCGAGGTCTCGCTGGAGGCCTCCTATGGTTTCGCGCTGAACGAGGCCATCGACCTATCCGGTGCGGTGATGCTGCGGCGGCAACCGGGCCACCAACGCGACGCCGGCCGCGAAGGCATCGGTCTTGCGAAGCTGCGGATCAATTTCTAGGAGGTAGCCATGGCATTCCGGCAGCGGCGCAAGGCTCTGGCACTGCTCGCCGGTATGCCATTCCTGGTCGGCTGCGCGACCGCGCGCTCGGGTGCGGCCGGGAGGGAGGAAAGGGTGCAGCTTGAGGGCCTTGCCAGCTATCGCCAGCGCATGATGCTGCCGCGCGACGCCAGCTTCTCGGCTCGGCTTTTCGCGGCCGAGGGGGAACGACTGCTGGCCGAGACGCTCCTGCCGGAAGCGGGGCAGCCACCGATTGCCTTCGAGTTGAGCCTGCCGGCGGAGGAGGTGGGGCCGGCGCGCCTGAAACTTTCCATTACCCATCCTGCCGAGGCCGGGGAGCGGCGCCTGTTCCATCTTGACCGGGAGGTGGACTCGGCCGCTTGGGCGGAGCAGGGGCAGCGACGCTTCATCCTGCGTTGAAGCGGTCTGCGCGAACGCCGCCCTTGCGGCATCGACTGACAGCGCCGATCTTTCCCGCATGAGCAGTGTGCAGCAGGCAAAGCCGAAAGACGCCGTTCTCCGGCGAAGAGCGATCATTGACCGTGGCCAGGTGCAGGAGAAGCTTGCCCGCGCCTTCCTGCGCTCCTCGAGCCCGCAGCGGGCCCGCGCAGAGATTCTGGAAGTCCTGAAGGAAAGCCAGGCACAGGGCCGCGCCGAGATCCAGCGCCGCTTCGAAGGCGGGGCCAGCGGCCGGGCTACGGCGCAGTCGCTTTGTTTTCTTGCCGACCAGCTGCTGCGCCTGGTCTACGACCATGTGACCAAGGATCTCTTCCCCCTGCACAATCCTTCCATGGCCGAGCGACTGGCCCTGGTGGCGGTGGGGGGCTATGGCCGCGGTGAGCTGGCGCCCTATTCGGACATCGATATCCTCTTCCTGCACAGCTACAAGCCGGCGCCGCGCAGCGAGCAGGTGGTCGAGGCCACGCTCTATTTTCTCTGGGATCTGGGCTTCAAGGTCGGCCACGCCACGCGCTCGATCGACGAGTGCCTGCGCCAGGCCCGGGCCGACACCACCATCGCCACCAGCCTCCTGGAAAGCCGCTATCTCTGGGGTGAGCAGAAGCTCTTTCTCGAACTGCGCCAGCGTTATGGCAGCGAGGTGCGCGAGGGCCGCTCCGCCACCTTCATCGAGGACAAGCTGGCCGAGCGCGACCGGCGGCATCAGCGCCACGGCGAAGGCTCGCGCTACGTGCTGGAGCCCAACATCAAGGAGAGCAAGGGGGGCTTGCGCGACCTGCACACGCTCTTCTGGCTGGCGAAGTTCGTCTATGGCGTCGACGAAGTCTCTCGCCTGGTGGCCCTGGGCGTGTTCTCCAAGGCGGAGGTGCGGCGCTTCGCCAAGGCGCTCGACTTCTTCTGGACCCTGCGCTGTCAGCTGCACTACCTGACCGGGCGGGCGGAGGAGCGGCTGACCTTCGATCTGCAGCAGCAAATCGCCCCGCTCATGGGCTACACCGACCACGGCGGCGCCTCGGCGGTCGAGCGCTTCATGAAGCACTACTTCCTGATGGCCAAGGAGGTGGGCGCGCTCACCCGCATCTTCTGCGCCCAGCTCGAGGCCGAGCACGCGCGCCGCTCGCGTTTCCGGCTGTTTTCCGGCAACGGGTACCGACGACAGGTCTCAGGATTCCGTCTCGACGGCGATCGTCTCTCGGTCAAGGGGCCGGAGGCTTTTCAGGCCAAGCCGCTGGAACTGCTGCGCATCTTCCGCGTGGCGCAGCAGCGCGAGTTGGACATCCATCCCCAGACCCTGCGCTGGATCACGCGTTCACTGCGACTGGTGGACAAGGCGCTGCGCGCTGACCCCAAGGCCAACGCCGTCTTTCTCGACATCCTGGCCGGGCGCGACGATCCGGAGCCGGCCCTGCGGCGAATGAACGAGGCGGGCGTCTTTGGGCGCTTCGTGCCCGAGTTCGGACGCGTGGTCAGCCAGATGCAGTTCAACATGTACCACCATTACACGGTAGACGAGCATACGATCTTCGCGCTCGGCATCCTCTATGACATCGAGCAGGGTCGTCTGGCCGACGAGCTGCCCATCGCCTCCGAGGTGGTGGGCAAGGTGCTCTCGCGCCGGGTGCTCTACATGGCGGTGCTGCTGCACGACATCGCCAAGGGCCGGCGCGGCGACCACAGCGTCGAGGGGGCCAAGATCGCGCACAAGCTCTGCCCGCGCTTCGGCTTCAGCGAGGAGGAGACCGAGACGGTTGCCTGGCTGGTGCTGCAGCACCTGCGCATGAGCGACACTGCCTTCAAGCGTGACATCGAGGATCCGCAGACCATCCAGGACTTTGCCGAACTGGTGCAGTCTGTGGAGCGGCTGCGCCTGCTGCTGGTGTTGACCGTGGTCGATATCCGCGCCGTGGGTCCGCGCACCTGGTCGGCCTGGAAGGCGGCGTTGCTGCGCGAACTCTACTGGCGCACCGAGGAGGTGCTGACCGGCGGGCTGGTGACCGAGGGCCGCGACCGCCGGGTCGAACAGGCCAAGCAGGCGCTGACCGAGCGGCTGAGCCACTGGCCGGTCGAGGCGGTGACGCAGCATCTGGCCCGCGGCTATCCCAACTACTGGCTCTCGCTCGACCTGGAGACACACGTGCGCCATGCGGAGCTGGTGCGTGAGTCGGAAGCGGCCGGGCGCAGCCTGACCGTCGACACCCGTGTCGACAGCTACCGCGGCGTCACCGAGGTCACGATCTACACCCCGGACCATGCTGGCCTGTTCAGCCGCATGGCCGGCGCGCTGGCGGTGGCCGGCACCAGTGTCGAGGGCGCGCGCATCATCACCCTGTCCAACGGCATGGCGCTCGACATCTTCTATGTCCACGACGCTGCCGGCGGCCCCTTGCGCGACCCGCAGCGGCTCAAGCGCCTGCGCGAGACCGTGGCCCGCACCTTGACCGGCAGCCTCAAGCCGGCGCAGGAACTGCGCAAGATGGCCTCGCCCATCCCCTCGCGCCTGGATGTCTTCAAGGTCTCGCCGCGGGTCCTGATCGACAACAAGGCCAGCCGGCGCCACACCGTGGTGGAAGTCAACGGCCGGGACCGGCCGGGCCTGCTCTACAGCGTCACCCAGGTGCTCACGCGCCAGAACCTCATCATCGACAGCGCCAAGATCACCACCTTCGGCGAGCGGGCGGTGGACAGCTTCTATGTGCACGACGTGCTCGGTTCAAAGATCGAGGACGAAGCCAAGCTGAAGCGCCTGCGTCAGCGGCTGCTGGAGGCCCTGGAAACGCCGCCCGACGCTGCGGACGCGCTTGCGCGTCGGCGGATCACGCCGCGCGGGCGTGCGGTCCGCCGGGCCGAGTCGCGCCGGCGTGTGGCCGACGCCCGGCAGGCATGACCGGCGCGGACTTGACCCTTCGCCCCGGCCAACCGACTTTCAGCGGCATAACTTCTTCCGACGAGGACTTCTCCCATGTCTGACAGCACCGCATCCGCCACCACGATGCCTCCCTTCCACATGGCCTTCCCGGTCGCCGATCTCGAGGCGACCCGGCGTTTCTATCTCGATGTCCTGGGCTGCGGGCTGGGGCGCGAGGCGGAACGCTGGATCGACTTCGATTTCTTCGGTCACCAGATCTCGGCCCATCTGCGCCCCGACGAAGTGGCCCGCGCCCAGACCAACGAGGTCGACGGCGACCAGGTGCCGGTGCGCCACTTCGGTGCGATCCTGGAGTGGGACGCCTGGCACGCCCTGGCCGAGCGCCTGAAGGCGGCGGACACGGCCTTCATCATCGAGCCGCACGTCCGCTTCAAGGGCCAGGTGGGCGAACAGGCGACGATGTTCTTCACCGACCCCAGCGGCAACGCGCTCGAGTTCAAGGCCTTCAAGGACCCAGCGCGCGTCTTCGCCCGCTGATCCAGGCTTTCGGGCCAGTCTTTCGGGGGAGCCGAACCTATCCGGCGACCCGCTCGTCCAGTGCGGTGGCGATTTCTTCCGGGGCCGTGCCGTGGGTGTAGTGGGTGATGTACTTGCCGTCGGGGCCCATCAGGAACACGAAGGTCGAGTGGTCCATCAGGTAGTCGCTGTAGGACTCCTCCTCGACCTTCCGGTAGAAGACGCGATAGGCGCGCGCGGTTTCCGCGATCTGCTCTTCTGAGCCCGTGAGCGCGACCAGGCTTTCGTGGAAGTGCTGGGAATAGGCGTTCATGGCCTCCACCGTGTCGCGCTCCGGGTCCACGGTGATGAAGATCGGCACGACCGCATCGGCCTTTTCCGGTGCGTCTTCGGCCAGCTGGTCCAGCGCCTCGGTCACCGTCAGCAGCGTCTGCGGGCAGAAGTCGGGGCAGTAGGTGTAGCCGAAGAAGACCAGGGAATAGTGCCCTTCCAGGTCCTGCTCGGTGAAGGGCGCGCCGTTCTGATCCACCAGTTCGAAGGAGCCGCCGATGGCGGCCTCGCCCATCATGCCGTCGCGGTGTTCCGGGGACTGGCGCAACCAAAGTGCGCCCGCCAAGGCGGCGCCCAGCAGGACGAGCCCGGCCAGCAGGATGATGATCGCGCGTCGGAACAGGGGATTTTGCATCGATGATTCCTTCTCCTCGGGCTCTGATCTAACCCAAGCGGACCGTCAGTGCCACCGGGCGCGGCTGCGGCCTTGCGGCGCAGGGGGGCAGGTCGCCATTCTGTCGGCCCTTTTCCGCTTCGGGGGCCTCTCATGCCCGGCGCCTATGGCTACGCCGATCCGCTCTTTCTTCTGCTCGCCGCCCTGGCCCTGGAGGTGTACCTGGGGCGTCTCGGCTGGTTCGGCGGGCTGCTCTCGCGCCCGCGCGCTGCGGTCGTACGGCTGGCCCGCGCCCTGGAACGGCGGCTGAATCGGCCGGAGCGTTCGCTGGCCGCGCGTCGGCTGCGCGGCTGGCTCGTCACGATCTTTCTACTGGTAGCGGCCGGTACGGCCGGGTGGCTCCTGGCGCTGTTCACGCGCTTCTACCCCTTCGCCTGGTCCCTGGAACTGCTGCTTCTGATCCTGCTGCTGCGCCAGCGTCGCACCTGGCAGGAGGCGGCTGCGGTGACCGCGGCACTGGGGCGTGGCGATCTGCAGACGGCGCGTGCGTCGCTGCTGCGGCTTGCAGCCGGAGACATCACACCCCTGCAAGCCGAGCGTCTCGATGCGCCTGCCGTGCTGCCGGCTGCCCTGACGGCCCTGGGTCGGCGCCTGGCGGACAGCCTCATCTCTCCGGTCCTCTGGTACGTCCTGCTCGGCCCCGGCGGGCTGGCGGTGCAGCAGGTCAGCCTGCTGCTCGCCCGCCTCTATGGCGGTGTCGCGCTCTACGAGCCGGGGCGGGCGCCGGAGGCGGGCGCGTTCGGCGAAGCGGCGCTGCGCCTGGCGCGGGCGGTGGAATGGCTGCCGAGTCGGTTGGCGGGGCTGCTGCTGGCCCTGGCTCTGCGTCTCTTGCCGGCCTGGCGCAGTGGAGACGAGAGCGCGCTGCGCCGGCCCTGGGGCCGGCGGCCGGAGACCATCCTGGCCGCCCTGGCGCAGGCCCTGCCGGCGACCGCTGCCCTGCCGGCAGGCCTGTCGCTTTTCACCCAGGCCTGCCTGCTGCACGGCGGCGCGCTGCTTTGTCTGCTGCTCCTGCGCCTGTTGCTGGCCGGTTGAACTCGCTTAGTGCAGATCGCGTTTGATTGGGATCGCTTTGCGATCCAAGTTGAACGCGTGAATCTGCACTATCTCTTTGGCAATAGACCGGATTCACGCGTTCAATCTGAAACCTTGTGGTTCAGATTGAATGCGATCCGGTCTATGGCAGCACTTCGATCAGCGGTTCGGCCTGCGGGTTGCGATAACGCCGCTCCACCGTGATCTCGAAGGAGGTGGCGTCGGGCGCATCGTAGTAGGCGGCATTGAGCGCATTGCGCGGGGTCAGTGCCGCGCCTTCCAGCGAGCCGCCGCCGAAGAGCCCCTGGTTGCGGGAAAAGGCGACGATGTCACCGCCGAAATTGGCGGTCGAGCTGGCGCGCACGCCCTGGCCCACCGGGCCGACGGCGATGGAGAGGTCGCCGCCGAAACTGAATTTGCGCGCCAGCACGGCGTCCAGGGCCCCGTCATTCATGATCACCAGCACGGTCTCCGAGACCTGCCCGCCGATCTGCAGTCCGATGGAGCCGGCGGTCAGGCGTACGAAGGCGGGCGGGCCCCAGACATTGTCGGCGCCACGGGCCAGCAGCACGCCACTGCCCCCCTCGGCCCCGATGATGAAGCCGCCGCGCACGAGCTGCGGAAAGATGATGACGCCGCTGGCCGCTTCCAGATAGGGCTGGAGCTGCTCATACTGCGGGTCGCGCAGCAGGGAGGTCAGGGTCAGCCGCGAGCGCTCCACCAGGTCGGCGGCGTCGTCGCGGTCGTCGGCCGCGGCCGGTTGCTGCAGCCCCAGGAGCATCAACGCCGCTAGCAGCAGCATGAGCAGGCGGGGCAGGGCCGGGCGGAGGATGGAACTGTGCATGGCTGTTTCCTCGTTGCGAATCGATTCGCCGGGATGTGGCAGGGCATTCAAGCCGCGTTTCGTGGCGGAAAGGTGGCTGCGACACTATGCCAAGCGAAGATTTGCGCCGACGCTGCCTTCCTTTCCCACTCTGTTGTCCCTCATAGACAGGCAGCGCGCCTGCAGCAAGGCGCCCTGGAAATGGCGGCCGGTCTGTAGGAGCATCGGCGCCAGACCCCGCTAGAGCCTAACCCGCCAGACCCTTACTGATATGACGACGAGGAGCCGCCTTTCATGGCCCAGGACGAACCCCGCCTCGATGAGATTCGCGCGTTGCTGCGCGAGCTACCGGGTCCCGACGAGGCGGCCACGGCCGCAGCCCAGGCACGCCAGTCTGCGCTGGCTCTGCCGCCGGGCGGTCTCGGGCGCCTGGGCGAGCTCGCGCTCTGGCTTGCGGCCTGGCAGAACGCCGGCCCGCGCCTGGAGCGCCCGCGCGTTGCCCTCTTTGCGGCCAATCACGGCATCGCCGAACGCACGGGCGCCGATCTTGCCGAGACCGCCCGGCGGGTGCAGGCGACCGTCAGCGGCGGCGCGGCGATCAACCAGGTGGCCGCCACCTGGGACAGCGATCTGCGCGTCTATGAGATGGCCGTGGACCAGCCCAGCGCCGATTTCACCCGCGGTCCGGCGCTGAGCGAAGCCGACTGTGCGCGCGCGCTTTCCTACGGCATGATGGCGGTGGAGCAGGGCTTCGACGTCATGGGGCTGGGGGCGATCGCGCAGGGCAGCGACCTCTCGGCCGCGGCGCTCTGCCTCGCGTTGTTCGGCGGCGAGGCCGGCGATTGGCTGCCCGCAGGCGCGCCGGCAGAGGCCGGCGCCTGGCTTGCCGAAGGCCTGGCAGCCAACCGCGCGGCGCTGGACGATCCGCTGGAGGTGCTGCGCTGCTTCGGCGGGCTGGAGACCGCCGCCATCGTCGGCGCGATCCTGGCCTGCCGGCTGGCGCGCACCCCGGTACTCCTCGACGGCTTTCCTGCACTCGCCGCTGCGGCCGTGCTGCACGCCCGGGACCCGGCGTTGCTGGACCACTGCCACCTGGCCCAGCTTGCCAGTGACCCAGCGGCCGAACGCCTGGCCCGTAACCTCGATCGCCGCCCGCTGCTCGACCTCGATCTCGCCAGCGGCGATGGCCTCGGCGCCGCGCTGGCCGTTCCCCTCCTCCAGGCCGCCGTCGCCTGCCACACCGGCATGGCCACACGTGAGGAGTGAGGGGGGATGCACCACGCCCCACACCCGCATCATCGCGAGGAGCCCGACGGGCCGACGCAGCAATCCAGGGCGGCCGCTCCTGGCCCTGGATTGCCGCGCTCGCTTCGCTCGCTCGCAATGACGAGGGAAAGAGCGCCAGTGAGACCCGGGCAAACCACTTCGCCACACCATGAGTAGCTTCCTGCGCAGAGTGGCGCGTGTGCGACTCTTGCTGATGGTCGTGGCGGCGCTGCTGGTGCTGGGCCTCATTGCAGGGATGTCGCTCGGGGTGATCGACTGGTCCGAGGACCGGCGCTTCGCCCGTGGCATCGCACTCACACTGTTGGTTTTCATCCCAGCCATTGCCATGGCCCTGGGCCGGGCGAAGGCGCGCCGGAGTGGCGCCGGTCGCGGGCGCCGACGGTAGCCAAGGCTGCCCAAAAAGCCCCCTGTGGCCGGTTTCTGTGACTGGAATGCAACAGTCCGGCATTTTGGCAACGATCCGGGTCGTGATCCAATTGACCGCGGCTCCCGCGGAGGGGTAAGGGAACTCTCGACGGAGCGCAGGCCAGTTCGCGTCCGTTCTACAGAACTCTTTCAAGGGGACCACAAGACATGAAGAAGATGCTTCTCGCGGCAACCGCCGCGGCCGTGGTCGGGGGCGTTGCCGTCGCCGGCAGCCCGGTCCAGGCCCAGGAAGCCGAGGGCTTCCAGCTCCAGATCGGCGGCTTCTACAACGCGCTCGCCGTTGTTCGTGATAACGATGGGCCGCCGCGGCTCAATCCCGCTGGCCAGGTCAAGGAACAGCAGATCCGCGCATACGATTTCCAGCAGCGTGCTCGTTACACCATTCAGGGTTCCCAGACCCTGGATAACGGCATGACCATTGGTTTCCACACCCAGTACGAAGCGATGGGTGGCGGCACCGGCGGCATGTCCAACAACCGCGCCTATGTCTATGCTGACGGCGGTTTCGGTCGCGTGAACTTCGGCACCATGTACTCTGCGCCGTACCTGATGCATGTGTCTCCGCCGACTGCCGGCTGGGGCATTGATGATACCGGCCACTCCCAGGGTATGGCTGCGACCAACAATATGCGTGGGATCGCAACGCCGACCTACTACATCAACCGTTCCATGAACTTCACCTACATGTCGCCGCGGTTTGCAGGCTTCCAGGCCGGTTTCACCTTTGCGCCGGATCAGCGTAACCGTGAAAACATGAACAACCGCTTCATCGGTAATCTCTCTGCGCAGAATGCCACCGCCACGGCGAGCCTGGGCAGCGATCTGCAGAATCTCTTCGGTCTGAGTGCGAACTATCAGCAGAGCTTTGACCAGTTCAGCGTTGGTTTGTCTGCCGGTTTTGAGACTGGTACTTGGAATCAGGGTGCGAAGAACCTCATCCAGGGTGTCGGCCTGAATGACAAGCGGGCTTGGACCTATGGTCTTGGTGCTAACGTGGGCTTTGGTGGACTGGACGCCGGTGTTGCCTATAACTGGAACAACATGGGTATGTCCGGCATTAAGACCCACCAGGTTACTGCTGGTTTGACCTACACCGTTGACCGCTTCACCTTTGGTCCGTCGTTCGGTGCAGCGTGGATGAAGGGTTCTAATCAGAATAACCCTGTCCTTAATCCCGTCATCGGTGGCATTGGTCAGAACAACAACCCACGCACCTATGTTTACGACTTTGGGGCGCGGTATGCCTTTGCCCCGGGTGTGAACCTGGTCGGTTCTGTCCAGTATGGCGACTTCAAGAGCGGCAACAGCAACTATGACGGCAATGCCGTTGCTGGTCTCTTCGGTGTGCAGATGAACTTCTGATCGCATCGCCGATCGCACTGCTTCGGCAGCGCAAAAAAAAGGGGCGCCCTCGGGCGCCCCTTTCGCGTTGTGGGTTGGCAAAGACGTTCCTTGCGTCTTGGCTCAGTCCGTCCTTGCAAGGAGGCGAAGCCGGCACGCTCTCACTCCCGTCATTGCCAGGGGCGCGCAGCCGGCACGCTCTCACCGCCGCCATCACGAGGACGCGGAGCCGACACACTCCCAACCCCGTCATTGCGAGGAGGCCGTTAGGCCGACGCGGCAATCCAGGGCGGTTTGCCTGTGGCCCTGGATTGCCGCGCTCCCGCTGGTCGCTCGCAATGACGGTGGAGAAGAGGTCGTTCGCATCACGGGGGAGGAGGGGTCGCTCGCAATGACGGGGGAAAGAGGCGGTCACTTGCGAGGACGGGGGAATGAACATGGGAATGATGGTGCCGGCTGCAGGAGTCGAACCCGCGACCTACCGCTTACAAGGCGGTTGCTCTACCAGCTGAGCTAAGCCGGCGCCCCAGGACCGGATGGCATCAAATTCGATGCGTCAATCCGGTCTGGATCCAATGGTGTTGCGCAGCTATAGGCGATTTCGTTCGCTTTTGCCAGAGGCGGAACGCGCTTTGCTGTGAGTGCGGCGGGCCATCATGCCTTGACGCTATACTCGGTGGCACTCTAGCCTACTGATCGGTATTCCAGGCAAGACCAAACCACCAGGGAAGGGCGTCCACTTGAGCATCAGCATTTATCCTGTAACCCCCGATTTCGCTGCCGAGATTGGGGACGTGGATCTTTCGCAGCCATTGGCGCCGGAGGTGGTCGAGGAGATCAAGCAGGCCTTCTGGCAGTATGCGGTCCTGATATTCCCGGCCCAGGAATTGACTCACGAGCAGCACCTGGAGTTCGCGCGCCACATCGGCCCGCTCGAGACGGCGATTCCCGTCTACAGCAGCGAGAAGAAGCTGCGCCTGGGCATGGAGTTTTCCGACGTCTCCAATCTCAACGGAGAGGATGAAGTCTGGGACAAGAATAGCCGGATGCGCATGTTCCAGCTGGGAAATCGCCTTTGGCACACGGACAGCTCCTTTCGCCACCTTCCGGCGCGCGCGTCCCTGCTTTATGGGCGGGAGGTGGCGCCGATCGGTGGGCATACGCAGTTCGCCGATGAGCGCGCAGCCTATGACGCGCTTCCCGAGGCCACCAAACAGCGCATCGACGACCTAATCGCCGAACACTCCATCATGAACTCACGGGCGAAGCTGGGCTTCACCAACTTCTCCGAGGAGGAGAAGGCGGGCATGCCGACCGTCCATCAAGTCCTGGTGCGGACCATCCCGGAAAGCGGCCGCAGGTCACTCTATCTCGCGTCTCATATCGGGGGCATCGTCGGGCTGCCCGAGGCCGAGGGCAAAGCGCTGCTCGACGAGCTGATGGCGCACGCGACCCAGCGGCAGTTCGTCTACACCCATCGTTGGCGTCAGAACGATCTGGTAATGTGGGACAACCGCTGCACCATGCACCGGGGAACCGAGTTCGACGATCTGCGCTGGCGCCGCGACATGCAGCGTGCGACCGTCTCGGATATCGCCAATTCCTGCGAACTCAACAGTGCCCGGATGGCCGAGGCCTGAGCACCCCGTCTCACCTCAATGGTCGTCGCCGAGGTCCCAGGGCTCCTCGGCGGCGGCTTCGGCCCAGGCACGGTAGGGTGGCCAGTCCTGGATGCGGCGGACGTAGTCGGCCGCAGCGCTGCTGAGCGGCAGGTCGTAGGTGATAAAGCGGCTGACCACCGGGGCGTAGAAGCAGTCGGCGATGCCGGGCCGCCCGAAGAGGAAACCCTCACCGCCGCCGAAGCGCGCCAGGCAGTCTTCCCAGAGTGCGACGATGCGCTCCGCATCGGGGCGCCAGGCCGTGCCCCGCGGTGTGCGGCCGCGCCGGCGCAGGTCCATGGAGCATTCTGCGCGCAAGGCTTCGAAGCCGCTGTGCATCTCCGCGGACACGGCGCGGGCCGCCGCCCGGGCCTGGGCGTCTTCGGGCCAGAGGCCGGCTTCCGGAAAGCGCTCGGAGAGATACTCGCAGATCGCCAGGCTGTCCCAGACGGTCACGCTGCCGTCCACCAGGGCGGGCACCCGGCCACTCGGGGAGTAGGCCAGGATGGCGGCGCGGGTTTCCGGCTCGTCCAGCGGCACCACCACCTCGCGCACCTCCGCCGGCGTCAGCGCAACCGCCAGGCCCGCGCGCATGGACCAGGAGGAATAGTTCTTGTTGGCGATCACCAGTGTCATGCCGTTTGCGGTCATGTTCTTTCCCTTGTGCGAAGCCTTGTCGCTCGTATCGGAAGACTTCATACAGCAGGAGTTTCTATCAACGCCACAAGTCGCTTCGGAGAGAAACCATGACCGAGACCCGCGCGCTCACCGCGCTGCTTGATTCCGCACCCGGCGAGAGCCTTATCTTGCGTCGGCTGCAGATCGTCACGGCGGAGGGCCGGGAGCGCTTCCTGGAGGCCGGCACGCCGGCACAGCGGGCCTGGCTGGAGGCTTCGGGCTTCCAGGCGAAACGCGGCCGCTGGACGTTGCTGCCCGAAAATGACGGCACACCCGGCACCCTGCTTGCGGCGGTCGAGTCGCTGGAGGACCTGGACTCCTGGTCGGCGCTGGCGGCCAGCCTGCCGGCGGGGGACTACACACTGGCCGCGCCCCTGCCTGCTGCGACAGCCACCGGGGCCGCCCTGGGCTGGGCGCTGGGGGGCTATGCCTTCACCCGCTATCGCAGGGTCGACAACGAGCGGCCGCGCCTGCTCTGGCCGGAGGGCGCCGATCGGGAGGCAGTGGCGCGGGCGGCGGAAGCGACCTACCTGGTGCGCGACCTCATCAACACCCCGGCCGGGGACCTGGGCCCGGCGGAATTGGCCGAGGCGGCGCAGGGCTTGGCAAGGCGCTACGAGGCCACCTGCCGGGTCATCGTCGGCGATGCACTGCTGGAGGAGAACTGGCCGGCGGTGCATGCGGTGGGCCGTGCGGCGAGCGCGGCGCGTGCGCCGCGGCTCATCGACCTGCGCTGGGGCACCGAGGGACCGAAAGTCACCCTGGTGGGCAAGGGGGTCTGCTTCGACACCGGCGGCCTGGATCTCAAGCCCTCCAGCGGCATGCTGCTGATGAAGAAGGACATGGGCGGCGCGGCCCACGCCCTGGGGCTGGCGCAGATGATCATGGCGGCCGAGCTGCCCCTTCAGCTGCGCGTGCTGGTCCCGGCGGTGGAGAATGCCGTGTCGAGCGATTCCTTTCGGCCGATGGATGTGCTGGAGACCCGCAAGGGGCTGAGCGTCGAGGTGGGCAACACCGACGCCGAGGGCCGGCTCATTCTGTGCGACGCCCTGGCCGAGGCCAGCGAGGAGGCGCCTGATCTGCTGGTCGACATGGCGACGCTCACCGGTGCGGCGCGGGTGGCGCTTGGTCCCGACTTGCCCGCGCTCTTCTGCAACGATGAGGCCCTGTCCGCCGAACTGCTGCAGGCCGGCGAGGCGGAGGCCGATCCGCTATGGCGCCTGCCGCTCCACAAGCCCTATGCCGCCTGGCTGGACTCGAAGGTGGCCGATCTCAACAACGTCTCAAGCGGGCCCTTTGCCGGCGCCATTACGGCCGCGCTCTTCCTGGAGCGCTTCGTTTCGCCGGGCATCCCCTGGGTTCATCTGGACCTCTTCGGCTGGAACCCTAGTGACAAGCCAGGGAGGCCCAAGGGCGGCGCCGATTTCGCGCTCAGGGCGCTCTATCGCGTGATTGCCGCGCGTTGCGAGGCGCAAGGTTAGCGTCAGACGGCCACGCGCCGGCGCCGCCTGCGGCCCTCGCCTTCGCCGGCCGGCTCTGGATAGCGCGGGGCCGGCAGGGGCAGCACCTTGCCCAGTTCGGGGTAGGGCGCGTTGCGGTGGGGGATCGCCATGGCGGCTACGAAGTGCTCCTGGAAGCGGGGCTCCACCGCGGTTTCGACCTTCTCCACGCGCTTGACCACCTGCTCGATCTCGTCGCGAGCTCGCTGGTTCAGCAGTGCGATGCGCGCCCCGGTGCCGGCGGCGTTGCCGGCGGAACTCACCTGCTCCAGATTGCAGTCCGGCAGCATGCCCAGGGCCATGGCGTACTTCACGTCGATGTGGCTGCCGAAGGCGCCGGCGAGCTGAATGCGGTCCACTTTCTCTACGCCGAAGCGATCCATCAAGAGCTGGATGCCGGCATAGAGCGCGGCCTTGGCGAGCTGGATGGCGCGGACGTCGGTCTGGGTGATGACGATACGCGGCTCTTCCGGATGTCCGGGCTCATGCAGCAGGTAGGCATAGGTGCGCCCTTCGAGCTGGATCCGCGGGTTGCGCGCCGCGGCGGCGCCGTCGATCGTGCCGTCGGAGAGGATGACGCCGGCCAGGAAGAGCTCGGCCAGCACCTCGATGATGCCCGAACCGCAGATGCCGGTGATGCCGATGCGCTTGATCGACTTTGCGAAGCCCGCATCGTCCGACCAGAGATCGCTGCCGATCACCTTGAAGCGGGGCTCCAGGGTCACCGGATCGATGCGCACCCGCTCGATGGCGCCCGGCGCGGCGCGCTGTCCGCTGGAGATCTGCGCGCCCTCGAATGCCGGTCCGGTGGGCGAGGAGCAGGCCAGCAGGCGGTGGCGATTGCCCAGTATGATCTCGGCGTTGGTGCCCACATCGACCACCAGGCTCACCTCGTCACGCAGGTGCGGCTGCTCGGAGAGGATGACGCCGGCGGCATCGGCGCCCACATGCCCGGCGATGCAGGGCAGCACATAGACCCGCGCGTCCGGCGCGAGCTGCAGGTCGAGCTGCTCGGCCCAGAGCGTGATGCCGGAGTTGAAGGTGAGCGCGAAGGGCGCACCGCCCAGTTCGGTCGGATCAATACCCAGCAGCAGGTGGTGCATGATGGGATTGCCGACGAAGGTGGCGTTGAGGATGTCGGTGGGCGCGATTCCCGCTTCGCCGCAGACCTCGGCGATCAGGCGGTTCAGACCCTCGCGCAGTGCCTGGGTCATCTCCTTGTCGCCGCCGGGGTTCATCATGACGTAGGAAACCCGGCTCATCAGGTCCTCGCCGAAGCGGATCTGCGGATTCATGATGCCGCTGGAAGCCAGGACCTCGCCACTCGCCAGGTCGCAGAGATGGGCGGCGACGGTGGTGGAGCCGATGTCGATGGCCACGCCATAGGCCTTGTCGCGGAAACCGGGCCAGATCGTGGTGAGCACCTGGCCGCGGTGCACCGCCACCGTGACCTTCCAGTCGGCCTCGCGCAGCGCCTGCTGCAGACCCTGCAGCACCCGCAGGTCGACGTTGAGGCCCTGGATGTTGATGCCCGTCACGCCCCACTGCCGTTCCAGGGCCTGCAGCAGGCGCTCCAGGTCGCCTGTGGGATTGTGCATGTCCGGCTGCTCCACCTCGACGTAGTGGAGGCGGATGGCCGGGTCGAGCTCGATGTTGCGCACCTCGGCGCGCTTGCGAACGACCTGCTTGTGCACCTGGCTGTCGGCCGGCACGTCGACGAGCAGGTCGCCCAGGAGCTGTACCTGGCAGGACAGGCGGCGGCCCGGCTTGATCCCCTTGCGGGCATGGTAGCGGGCTTCGGACTCGTTCCAGGCACTGGCGTTGCCCGCGCGACTGGAGATAGCGTGCTTGGCGAAATCGCCTTCGCCGATCTGCACCTGGCAGCGGCCGCAGAGGCCCCGGCCGCCACAGACGGAGTCGATGTCGACACCCAGTTGCCGGGCGCATTTCAGCAGCGGGGTGCCCAGGGGAAAGCGGCCGCGCTTGCCCGAAGGTGTGAAGACGACCAGGGCGTCCTTGTCAGCTTCGCTCACGATCACCTCCGCGGGCCGCTCAGCCCGCTGCCCGTCGCCGCCGGCGCTCCCCCCGACCTTCACGTGCGCCAGACTCCGTATCTCCCGACGCGGGCTCTCGGAACTTCCGGATCCAGCGGCTACAGTTCGTGTCGACACCGTTCAGCACGTCGGCGGCCATCACGCCCACCATCTCTTGCGGGTGGAGCGGATTCATGATCGCCGAGGTCATGCCGGCCCCGGCCGCCATGGCCAGGAAGGCGGCATTGAGGTCGTGGCGATTCGGCACGCCGAAGGAGATGTTGGAGGCGCCGCAGGTCGTGTTCACGCCCAGCTCATCGCGCAGGCGCCGCACCAGGGAAAAGACCTGCCGCCCGGCCGTGCCCATGGCGCCGATGGGCATGACCAGCGGGTCGACCACGACATCCTCCTTGGCGATGCCGAAATCCTGCGCCCGCTCGACGATCTTCTTTGCTACGGCGAAGCGCACATCCGGGTCCTCGGAAATGCCGGTCTCGTCGTTGGAGATCGCCACCACGGCGGCCCCATGCTTGGCCACCAGCGGCAGGACAACCTCCAGGCGCTCCTCCTCGCCGGTCACCGAGTTGACCAAGGCCTTGCCCTGATAGACCGACAGGCCGGCTTCCAGGGCGGCGACGATGGAGGAATCGATGGAAAGCGGCACGTCGGTGAGCGACTGCACCAGCTTGACCGTCTCGGCCAGGATCGCCGGTTCGTCTGCCAGGGGGATGCCCGCATTCACGTCCAGCATGCGCGCGCCGGCTTCGACCTGGGCGAGGGCATCGCGCTCCACCGTGGAAAAGTCCCCAGCCGCCATTTCCGCAGCCAGCTTCTTGCGCCCGGTGGGATTGATGCGCTCGCCGATGATGCAGAAGGGCTGATCGAAGCCGATGATGACGGTCTTGCGGGCAGAGGAAACGACGGTACGGGACATGGGCGCGGCGACTCCGGCAAACGAGACTGTGTTGGCGCCACTTATCGCGAGCCTCCTGCGGGTCGGCTGTAATGGCCGCGACACTTCTTTGCGCGTTTGCGCGCGCCGTATAGCTGTCCTTCGCGCGGTCCCACGCGCGGTCTATGTGGTGGGGCCCGCCCATGCTAGGTTGTCACGCGCAAGCAGGGACGAATGAAATCCATTGTCCGAGGGAAGGGGTGAGGCGTGCCCGAAGCCGGGGGCCTGTTCGGGGGACGATTGAGTGCGCTGCTGGGCGGCACGGGTGCCGCTCATCGCGCAGCCGAAAGCGAACTGCTCCACGCGGTACTGGGCGTCGATGGCTGGAGCCACCAGGTGATCGGCGGGCAGGGGCAGGTGCTCTGGGTCAGCCCCGATTCGCCCTGCAAGGAATCGCTTCCCGGTTGGCTGGCCGCCCAGGCCGGCGATGCCGGCGCGCAGGAGGCGCTTGTCGTCTTGCGCGAGGCGGCGGAGGCCGGCGAGTCGCAGGACGCGGTGCTGACCTTGCGAGATGGCGCGCCGTGGCAGGTCCGTGTGAGGCCTCTCGATGACCCACGCGGGGCACGCGTCTGGAGCCTCCGGCCAACGCCGTCGCAAGAGGTTGAAAGCGAGTCCGGTGCAGCGGCGCCGTTGAAGCATCTGCTGGACGAGTTGCCGGTGGGCGTGGCGCAGCTCGATGGGCAAGGGGTGATCGCCCAGTGCAACGCCACCTTCCTGCGCCTGGCCGGTGTGTCGGCGGACCAGGCCATCGGCAGCACCCTGGCAGTGCTGATCGAGCAAGCCCGCGCCGGCCAGCTTGCCGACATGCTGGATGCGGTGGCGAAGGATCCGCAGGCCCAGCCGGGCCTGGAAATGGCGATGCGCCACGCGCCGGACACGATCTGTTCCGTCAGCCTGCGTGCCTTGCCCCAGTCATCAGGGCTGGTGGCGCACCTGCAGGATCGCAGTGAACAGAAGGCGCTGGAGGCGCAGTTCGTACAATCCCAAAAGATGCAGGCGGTGGGACAGCTCGCCGGTGGCATCGCCCACGATTTCAACAATCTGCTGACCGCGATGATCGGTTTTGCCGATCTGCTGCTGCTGCGCCACCGGCCGGGCGACCAGTCCTTCGCCGATATCATGCAGATCAAGCAGAATGCCAACCGCGCTGCCAATCTGGTGCGCCAGCTCCTGGCCTTCTCGCGCCAGCAAAGCCTGCAGCCGAAGGTGCTGAACCTCACCGATATTCTCGCCGAGATCACCCACCTGCTGCGCCGCCTGATCGGCAAGGGCATCGAGCTCAAGATGCAGCATGGCCGCAACCTGGGGCTGGTGAAGGCTGACCAGGGGCAGCTGGAGCAGGTCATCATCAACCTGGCCATCAACTCGCGCGATGCCATGCGCACGGGCGGCCGCCTGGAGATCCGCACCGGCAACCAGCAACTGGAAGAGCCGCTGCAGCGTGGCGGCGACACGGTGCCGCCCGGGCGCTATGTGCTGGTGGAGATCGAGGACAGCGGGCAGGGCATCGCGCCGGAGAACCTGGAGCGGGTCTTCGAGCCCTTCTTCTCCACCAAGGACGTGGGCGAGGGCACCGGGCTCGGCCTCTCCACGGTCTACGGCATCATCAAGCAGACCGACGGCTTCGTGTTCATCGACAGCGAAGTGGGGCGTGGCACCACAGTCTCGCTCTACCTGCCGCTGCACGAGGCCGAGGCGCAGCCGGAGGAAAAGACGACCGTGCGCGCGCGCGATCTCTCGGGGCAGGGACGCATTCTGCTGGTGGAGGACGAAGAGGCGGTGCGCAGCTTCTCGGCGCGGGCCCTGCGCAACAAGGGCTATGAAGTCCTGGAGGCGGCAAGCGGCGATCAGGCGCTGGAGGTGATCGAGGGGCTCGATGCTGCAACGCCGCTCGATCTGCTGATCACCGACGTGGTCATGCCCCGAGTGGATGGGCCGACCCTGGTCGGGCATGCCCGCGAGCGCCTGCCCGACCTGAAGGTGATCTACATCTCCGGCTATGCCGAGGATTCTTTCCGCTCCAAGTTGGGCCAGGATGCGCTCATCTCCTTCCTTCCCAAGCCCTTCAGCCTGAAGCAGCTGGCGGAACGAGTGAAGGAGGTCATGGCTTCAGATGGCTGACCAGCATTCGTTCTACTATTGTTCTTTTTCGTTTGCCGTCTCAGAACAAAAACGGTACTGTCCTCCCATTGCAGCGGCTTCGGTCGCGTGGGATAAGGGGGTCCGCACCCATGGCAGAGATGGCATTACAGCTCGTGACTAAGGAAAGCAGCGAAAAGACCAAGGCCCTGGACGCCGCACTGAGCCAGATCGAGCGCGCGTTCGGCAAAGGCTCGATCATGCGGCTGGGGCAGCGCGAAGTGGTGGAGGTCCCCACCGTTTCCACCGGATCCCTGGGGCTGGACATTGCCCTGGGCATCGGCGGCCTGCCGCGTGGGCGTGTCGTCGAGATCTACGGTCCGGAGTCTTCGGGCAAGACGACACTGGCGCTGCATGTGGTCGCCGAGGCGCAGAAGGCCGGCGGCACCTGTGCTTTCGTCGATGCGGAGCATGCGCTGGATCCGATCTATGCCACCAAGCTCGGCGTCAACATCGACAACCTGCTGATCTCCCAGCCCGACACGGGCGAGCAGGGGCTGGAGATTGCGGACACGCTGGTGCGCTCCGGGGCCATCGACGTGCTCGTCGTGGATTCGGTCGCAGCCCTGGTGCCGCGGGCCGAACTCGAGGGCGATATGGGTGACCAGTTGCCCGGCCTGCAGGCGCGGCTGATGAGTCAGGCGCTGCGCAAGCTCACCTCCTCCATTTCCCGCTCCAACTGCCTGGTCGTCTTCATCAACCAGATCCGCATGAAGATCGGCGTGATGTTCGGCAGCCCGGAAACCACCACCGGCGGCAACGCGCTCAAGTTCTATTCCTCGGTGCGCCTTGACATCCGGCGCATTGGTTCGCTCAAGGATCGCGACAATATCGTCGGCAACCAGACCCGCGTGAAGGTGGTGAAGAACAAGATGGCGCCGCCTTTCCGGCAGGTCGAGTTCGACATCATGTACGGCGAAGGTATCTCCAAGACCGGCGAACTGTTGGACCTGGGCGTGCAGGCCGGCGTGGTCGAGAAGTCGGGCTCCTGGTACTCCCACTCCGGCCAGCGCATCGGCCAGGGGCGGGAGAATGCCCGGCGCTTCCTGAAGGAGAACACCGACACTGCCGCCACCATCGAGCAGGCCGTGCGGGCCAATGCCGGCCTGGTGGCCGATGCCATGCTGGCGGAGCCCGTGGGCAGCGAGGAAGACTGAATGCAGTGGTGCGGTTGCGTCACGCGCGTAACCGCATTTCTCTGTGTCTGCCAGCGTTGGTGAAGGCGCCATGGACAGCGCTGGCCCTGCGCGCTACAACCGCCGACCGCGCGACCTCTTGCGCCGACAGCGTCCTGCGGCCATGTCCTTGAGCGAGGCCGGCGCCAGGAAGCGCGCCGCCATGCCATTCGGACGTGAGAGCCCATGACCAGCGCCAACGAGATTCGTCGTCATTTCCTCGACTACTTCGTCAAGCACGGCCACGAAGAGGTGGAGTCCTCCTCGCTGGTGCCGCGCAACGACCCGACGCTGCTCTTCACCAACGCCGGCATGGTGCAGTTCAAGAACGTCTTCACCGGCGCGGAACAGCGGCCCTATCAGCGGGCGGTGACCTCCCAGAAGTGCGTGCGGGCCGGCGGCAAGCACAACGATCTGGAAAACGTCGGCTACACGGCGCGCCACCACACCTTCTTCGAGATGCTGGGGAACTTCTCCTTCGGCGACTATTTCAAGGACCAGGCGATCGAACTGGCCTGGAACCTGATCACCAAGGAATTCGGACTGCCGGCCGATCGTCTGCTGGCGACGGTTTATGCCGAGGACGACCAGGCATTCGATCTCTGGAAGAAGATTGCCGGGCTTCCGGACTCGCGCATCATCCGCATCGCCACCTCAGACAACTTCTGGGCCATGGGCGACACGGGCCCCTGCGGTCCCTGCTCCGAGATCTTCTTCGATCACGGCGAAGGCATCCCCGGCGGGCCGCCGGGTAGCCCCGACGAGGACGGCGACCGCTTCATCGAGATCTGGAACCTGGTTTTCATGCAGTACGAGCAGGTTGCGGCTGATGACCGTCGCGACCTGCCGCGACCCTCCATCGACACCGGCATGGGGCTGGAGCGGGTGGCCGCGGTGCTGCAGGGCAAGCACGACAACTACGACATCGATCTGATGCGCGCGCTGATCGAGGCCTCGGCGGAGGCGAGCGGTGTGGCGCCGGACGGCGAGCGTGCCGTCAGCCACCGTGTCATCGCCGACCACCTGCGCGCCGCCTCCTTCCTGATCGCCGACGGGGTGCTGCCGGCGCGCGAAGGCCGCGGCTACGTGCTGCGTCGCATCATGCGCCGGGCCATGCGCCACGCGCACCTGCTGGGCTGCCGCGAGCCCATGATCTGGCGCCTGGTGCCGGCGCTGGTGCACCAGATGGGCGGGCATTTCCCTGAGCTGAAGCGCGCGCAGCCGCTGATCGAGGAGACCCTCAAGCTCGAGGAAAGCGGTTTCAAGGACATGCTGGGCCGCGGGCTCAAGCTGCTGGACGAGGAGAGCGGCAAGCTGCCGGGCGAAGCACCGCTGCCGGGCGAGGTGGCCTTCAAGCTCTACGACACCTTCGGCTTCCCGCTGGATCTCACCCAGGACATCCTGCGCGGCCAGGGGCGCTCGGTCGATCTGCCCGGCTACGACGAGGCCATGGAGCGCCAGCGCGCCGCGGCCCGCGCCGCCTGGGCCGGCTCCGGCGATTCGGCGACCGAGGCGCTCTGGTTCACTCTGTATGACCGGATCGGCGCCACCGAGTTCCTCGGCTATGAGGCCGAGAGCGCGGAAGGCGTGGTCACAGCCCTGGTGATCGACGGTGACGAGGTGCAAAGCGCCGAGGCCGGCAGCGAAGTGGCCCTCCTGACCAACCAGACCCCCTTCTACGCCGAAAGCGGCGGACAGCAGGGTGACAGCGGCATCGCCTTTGCCGCCGACGGCCTGGAAGTCGCCATCCGTGACACCCAGAAGAAGCCGGGCGACCTGCACGTCCACTATGGCACCGTCGTTCGCGGCACGCTGAAGGTCGGGCAGGCAGTCGAGTTGCGTGTTGATGGCCAGCGGCGTGCGGCCCTGCGGGCGCACCACTCGGCCACCCATCTGCTGCACGAGGCCCTGCGCCGGCGTCTGGGCGAGCATGTGACCCAGAAGGGCTCGCTGGTCGCACCGGACCGCCTGCGCTTCGATTTCTCGCATCCGCGCCCGCTGACGCGCGAGGACCTGCACGCCATTGAGGGCATGGTGAATGAGCGCATCCGCAACAATGCCGCGGTGCAGACCCGCTTCATGACACCGGATGAGGCCATCGAGGCCGGCGCCCTGGCCCTTTTCGGCGAGAAGTACGGCGAGGAGGTCCGCGTCGTGTCCATGGGCGGGCTCGACGACCAGAAGGGCGAGGGCCGGACCTTCTCCACCGAACTCTGCGGCGGAACCCATGTGCGCCGCGTGGGCGACATCGGCTTCTTCAAGATCGTGTCCGAGCAGGCTCTGGCATCCGGCGTGCGGCGCATCGAGGCCGTGACCGGGAAGGCCGCGCTGGACTGGGTCGAGCAGCAGGAGACTCTGCTCGAGGAGGCGGCGGGCGCGCTGCGCGCCACGCCGGACTCCCTGCCGGGACGGATCGTCTCGCTGCTCGAAGAGCGCCGCAGGCTGGAGCGTGAGCTCTCAGAAACCCGCCGCAAGCTGGCCGCCGGTGGCGGCTTGAGCGGCGGCCCCAGCAGCCGGGAGGTGGCCGGCGTGCGCGTGGCCGCCCGGGTGCTCGAAGACATGCCGGCAAAGGACCTCAAGCCCATGGCCGACGATCTGAAGAAGCAGCTCGGCTCCGGTATCGCAGCGCTGATCGCCGTCAATGACGGCAAGGCTTCCATCGTCGTGGGCGTGACCGACGACCTGACACCGCGCTTTTCCGCCGTGGACCTTGTGCGCGTCGGTGCGGCGGCCCTGGGCGGGAAAGGCGGCGGCGGCCGTCCGGACATGGCCCAGGCCGGCGGGCCCGACGGCAGTCAGGCGGAAGCGGCGCTGCAGGCGATCGAGGCGGCGCTGGGCGAGCCGGCGGTTGCCTAGAGCGCGATCCGCTCGGTCGATCGCCCTCTAGGACAATGCAATAGAGATCGCTTCACCGATCACAGCGATTTGAGGGTGATCGGACGGGCTCTCGAAACGGAAGGGTCTTCGCGCCGGGCCTCTCCCGGATGCATGGGCCGAAGGGGCGAGCCGCCGATGTTCCCCACCCCCCGCTTCATCGGCCACGAGATCTATCGGCGCTCCAGCTACGGCGGGAAGCACCCGCTCGCGATCCCGCGGGTTTCGACCTGTATCGACCTCTGTCGCGCGCTCGGCTGGCTGCCTGCGGAGCGCTATCTCGAGAGTCCTCGGGCGACCCCGGCCCAACTCGCTCGCTTCCATGATCCGGACTACGTGGCCGCGGTGCTCACGGCGGAGGCCGATCAGGCGGTATCCGACGAGGTGCGCGCACGCTTCGGCCTGGGGGCCAACGGCAATCCCGTCTTTCCCGAGATCTTCCGCCGGCCGGCGACGGCCTGCGGCGGCTCCCTCCTTGGGGCCTCGCTGGTCGCCGGCGGGGTGCCGGTCTACAGCCCCGCCGGCGGTACCCATCACGGACGTCGCGCCCGGGCCAGCGGCTTCTGCTACTTCAACGATCCTGCGCTGGCGATCCTCGCGCTACTGGATTCAGGCATAGAGCGGGTCTTCTATCTCGACGTAGACGCTCACCACGGCGACGGCGTCCAAGCCGCCTTCGAGGAGGAACCGCGGGTCTTCACCTGCTCGATCCACGAGGCCGACCGCTGGCCGATGTGCTCCGGCGGGCAGGGCGATCTGATGGACAGGGGCGGTGGCAACGCGCGCAACCTGCCGGTTCCGCCGGGGTTCAACGATGCGGAGATGGCTTTCCTGATGGAGGCTGCGGTGCTGCCGCTGATCGAGCGCTTCGAGCCGGCGGCGATCGTTCTGCAATGCGGTGCCGACGCACTGGAGGAGGATCCCCAGTCGAAGCTCGCACTGTCGAACACGGCGCTCTGGCGGGTGGTCGCTGCGGTCGCCGGTCTGGGGCCGCGACTCCTGGTGCTCGGCGGTGGCGGCTACAATCCCTGGTCCGTCGCTCGCGCCTGGACCGGTGTCTGGGCGACCCTGGCGGGAGAAGCCGTACCGGAGCGCCTGCCGCCGGCGGCGGAGGCGGTGCTGCGGGACCTGAAGTGGCACCACAGCCGCGGTCGCAAACCGCCGGAGCATTGGTTCACCACCCTGGCCGACCCGCCGCGCAACGGACTGATCCGGGAAGCGGTTCGTGCGGCCGCCGGTACCGTGCTGCGTTGATGCTGCTCCTTTGGCTCCCGGACACGGTTCGGGCGTTGGATGATTTGCTATCGGAGGCGGCTGTGGGTTGCTGCTGCTGGCCGTCGCGGCGCACCGGCTCAGCGACTGTTTCGGTGCCGTCGAGCAGCGCTACGAGCGACGCCGGCATGACCCGGAGGTCTTCCCTTGCCGCATCAACGAAAATCTCTGTCGAAAAATTATTTCTCTCTACTGCTATGAAGTTGCAGTATTAAAAAGTACTGTTGTATGGTTATTGCAGTTATTGATTAGATTCCTAAAAACAGCTTTCCGCTGGTGATTTTTGCTACTTTCACAACTTTTTACAATTGGGGGGAGAATCTGATATGTGCAACCAAGATGGTTCCTTTGATCCGGCGCGTCGTCGTTTCCTTGATCAGGGAGCGGCCGGGCTCGGGCTTGCGGTCGGTGGACTGCTGGCCGCCACAGCGATGCCGTCTTCGCCGGCAATGGCCCAGGATAGCGCTTCAACCGCCGAACCCTTGAGTCCCGACGCCGCACAACGGCGTCTGATCGAGGGCAACGAGCGCTATATTGCCAATGCCGGGCAAAATACCGACTTCTCGGCCGGGCGAGCGGCGCGGGCCGCGGCCCAGCATCCCTTTGCCGCGGTCCTGAGCTGCGCCGACTCGCGCCTCGCCCCGGAAATCGCTTTCGATCAGGGGCTGGGGGATCTGTTCGTCGTGCGTGTGGCCGGCAACTTCGTCAACGAAGACGGACTGGCCAGCCTCGAGTTCGGTGCGGAGGTGCTGGGAATCCCGCTCATCCTGGTGCTGGGCCACTCTGGCTGCGGTGCGGTGGCCGCGACGATCGGCGTGATCCAGGATGGGATCGAACTGCCGGGGAGCCTGCCGGGACTGGTCAACAACCTGAAGCCCGGGGTCGAGATCGCCATCGCCAATGAGCCGGAAGACCTCTTGGCCGAGGCGACCATCGAGAACGTGCGCTACAACGTCCGCAAGGTCGAGCAAAGCGATCCGATCATGGCGCGCCTGGTCGGCGAAGGCCGGCTCAAGGTCATCGGTGGAGTCTACGATATCGCCACCGGCGCGGTGACTCTGGTTTAGCGCGCGCAGCGCTCCTCCGGGCGTCTCCCGCCCGTTCTGGCAGCTGCCCCGGAGGAGCGCTTTCCGGCCGATCATTCCTTCGGGCCGATCACGTCCTTGCCCACATAGGGACGCAGCATCTCGGGCACCTGGATGGAGCCGTCGGCCTGCTGGTAGTTTTCCAGCACGGCGATGAGGGCGCGGCTGGTGGCGACCGCCGTCCCGTTGAGCATGTGCAGGTGCTGCGGCCGGCCCCCGCCCTGTGGGCGGTAGCGGATGTTGAGGCGGCGGGCCTGATAGTCGGTGCAGTTGGAGGTGCTGGTCACCTCGCCGAACTCGCCAGCCTCGCCGCGGCCGGGCATCCATGCCTCCAGGTCGTACTTGCGATAGGCCGGGGCGCCCAGGTCACCGGTGGCGATGTCGAGAATGCGGTAGGGGATGCCCAGGTCGTCGAACAGTTGGCACTCGATGTCCTTGAGCCTCTCGTGCATGGCCGCGCTGGCGTCGGGCGTGGTGAAGGCGAACATCTCCACCTTCGTGAACTGATGTACTCGGTAGAGCCCGCGCGAGGCGCGGCCGTGCGCGCCCGCCTCGGTGCGGAAGCAGTGGCTGAGGCCGCAGAGCAGGATCGGCAGGTTCGCCTCTTCCAAGATCTCACCGGCGAGCATGCCTGCCAGCGTGATCTCGGCCGTGGCGATGAGAGACAGCTCGCTGTCGGCAATGGAGTAGATCTGTGTCTCCGGCCCACGCGGCACGAATCCCGTGCCGGCCAAGACCTCGTTGCGCGCCATGTCGGGCGTGGAGACCAGGGTGAAGCCTTCCTGGACCAGGCGGTGCAGCGCAAAGCTCTGCAGCGCCATGTCGAGCAGCACCGCCTCGTTGCGCAGGAAGTAGAATCCGTGGCCAGCAACCTTGGCGCCGGCCTCCAGGTCGATGAGGTCGAGCGCTTCGCCGAGTTCCACATGATCCTTGGGCTGGAAGGCGTAGGCCGGCAGCGGAGTCTTGCCCCGGCCGATCTCGCGGCTGTCTTCCTCGCCGCCCGGAGGTGAATCGGGGTGGCTCATGTTCGGAATGGCGCCCAGCAGGGCATCAGCTTCCTGCGCCACTTCCTGCAGTGCTTGCTCCGCCTCGGCGCGCTGGGTGCGCAGGGCCTTGCCCTGCTCGATCAGCGCGGGCTTCTCCTCTTTGGCCGCCTTGGGAATGGATTTCGCCACGTCGTTGGCGGAGCGGTTCAAGTCATCGACCTGCTGCTGCAAGCGCTTGCGCTGCTCCTCCAGGGAGACGAAGCGCGAAAGTTCCAGGTGGATTCCCCGACGTTCACAGTTGTCGCGGACGGCGTCGATGTTCTCCAGAACGAAGCGGCGGTCGAGCACGAGAGGCTCCCTCACGGTACAATCAGGCTGATGCGCCCTTTCCAGCCATGCCGGCAGCGCCGGGTCAACCGCAAAAGGGGCGCAAAGGGGAGAAGCGACGGCGAATGAGGATCAACCCTGTGTCACCTGGGAGCCGGGCAGCCACAGGATAGATAAAGATTTATCATATTGCCTCTTGATTCTCGGTGAAGCCTGCCTTTAGCATCCCTCCCACGGCAAGTTGTACAGGGCAAGGCTATCCAAAAGAGAGGGCCGCCGCCTCGATTGAGGCGAGCGGCCCTCCGTCTGTTCCGGATCCTGGAGAACTGGGGCAATAGGCCGATTTTCAGGCCGGCGCCCCGCACTCGGTCTCGGATTGAGCAAGGCTGCGGTCGCCCGGCTGGCGCGCGCCATGGTCGTAGCTGGGCATCTTATCGCAGGACTGTGGCCTCAATTCCCCCACGAGAGGGTGACAGCGTACCAGGGCCACCAGCTCCTCGCGCGTCACCCCGTCGCTCTCCATCAGCGAGCGCATCACCGGGTCGTCCAGCATTTCCTGTAAACGGGGCTCCTCGCCCTGGCGTAACCATGTTTTCACTGTCCTGTCTCCCTTTGCCCCGCTGCTGCAGCCATGGTCCAACGCCAATCGGCAACGGCCCCGAACCTGCACACCTTTATCGCTACTTGGTGACGCGGTTATGACGGCGCTAGGGACAAAAAATGGACGGGAAATGGGAAGGCGACGGCACAGGGCGCAAGTCACCCGCGTGATCAAGACGGGGTGGACGGGCCGCCGGGAGCGATTATGCTCCACCTCCACGCCGTCTGGAGGAGAAGGCATGGCAGGCGCCAAGTTTCCCAGTTTCGACACCCTGGCATTGCATGCCGGGCAAGTTCCCGATCCCGTGACGGGCTCCCGCGCGGTTCCGATCTATCAGACCACGTCCTATGTCTTCCAGGATGCCGACCACGCCGCGGCGCTCTTCAACCTGGAGCGGCCGGGCTACATCTACTCGCGAATCGGCAACCCGACTGTTTCCGTCCTGGAGGAGCGGGTGGCGGCGCTGGATGGGGGTGTCGCCGCGGTGGGAACGGCGTCCGGCCATGCGGCCCTGTTCCTGGCGATTGCCACCTTGATGGGGCAGGGCGGTCACATCGTCGCCTCCTCGGCGCTCTACGGCGGGTCGCTCAATCTCTTTGCCCACACCCTGCCGCGCTTCGGCATCGAAACCACGCTGGTCGACCCGCGGGACAGCGAAGCCTTCCGCGCCGCCATCCGGCCGGAAACCCGGCTGCTCTTCACGGAGTTCGTGGGCAACCCCGGGCTTGAAGTCGCGGACATTCCGGCCCTGGCCGAGATTGCACACAGCCACGGCATCCCGCTTGCCGTGGACAACACCTTCCTTACGCCCTGGCTGTCGCGACCCCTCGACCTGGGCGCGGATCTGATCGTGCATTCCGCCACCAAATGGCTGGGCGGCCATGGCCTGGCGATCGGCGGGATCCTCGTCGACGGCGGCCGCTTCGACTGGGAGGCCAGCGGCAAGTTCCCAACCCTGACCGAGCCCTATGAGGGCTATCACGGCATCAACTACGCCGAGGAGTTCGGCCCCTCGGCCTTTGCCATGCGTGCACGCACCGAGGGTCTGCGCGATTTCGGCGCGGTAATGGCGCCGCAGACCGCCTTCTACCTGCTGCAGGGCGTGGAGACGCTGCCGCTGCGCATGGAACGGCACATGGTCAACACCCACAAGGTCCTGGCGTTCCTGGAGAGCAGCGACGACGTCGCCTGGGTCTCGCACCCCAGCTTGCCATCGCACCCGGATCACGCCCGCGCGCAGAGCCTGCTGCCCAAGGGCGCCGGCTCCATCGTCTCCTTCGGCGTGAAGGGCGGTCGCGAGGGCGGTCGGGTCTTCATCGAGAGCTGCAAGCTGGCAAGTCACCTGGCCAACGTGGGCGACGCCAAGACGCTCATCATCCATCCGGCCAGCACGACGCACTCCCAGCTTGATGCCGAAAGCCTCAAGCGCGCCGGCGTCGGCGAGGACATGATCCGGCTTTCGGTCGGCCTGGAGGATGCGGGTGACATCATCGACGATCTGAAGCAGGCGCTGCGGGCCGCGCGCAAGGCGGTGTCGGCATGAGCCGCGCGGGGGTGCAGGTGGAGGTCGCCGGCAAGCGTGTGTTCGCCGGCACCGGGGGCGTCGCCTTCGATGCCGCGCAGCCGGTGGTCGTCTTCCTGCACGGGGCCGGGATGGACCACAGCGTCTGGGCCCTGCAGAGCCGCTATCTGGCCCATCACGGCCGGGCGGTGCTGGCCCTGGACCTGCCTGGGCACGGCCGTTCCGAGGGTCCGCCGTTGGACTCCATCGCCGAGATTGCCGACTGGCTGGCCGAACTGCTGCACGCCGCCGGGGTCGAGCGGGCGAGCCTGGTCGGGCATTCCATGGGGGCGGTGGCGGCGGTCAGCTTCGCCGCGCGGCATCCGAAAATGGCGCAATCGCTGGCGCTGCTGGGCTGTGCGGCCAGCATGCCGGTGCACCCCGACCTCCTGGCGGCCGCGGAAGCCAACGACCATGCGGCCATCGATATGGTCAACGGCTGGGCCCACGGGGCGGGCGCGCACATCGGCGGCCATCCGCTGCCCGGCACCTGGCTGACGGGGCAGGGCAATCGGCTGCTCGAGCGGGCGGCGCCGGGCGTGCTCTATACCGACCTGGCGGCCTGCAATGCCTGGAGCGACGGCGCGGCGGAGGCGGCGGCCGTGGATTGCCCGGTTCTGCTGCTGATGGGGTCAGAGGACAAGATGACGCCGCCCAAGGCCGGCCGCAAACTGGCTACGGCGCTCTCGGACTGCCGGGCGGAGGAGTTTGCCGGCTGCGGCCACATGATCATGACCGAGCGTCCCGAGCAGACCCTGGCGGTACTGAAGGGTTTCCTGCAGTAGACCCTACTCGTCAGACTCTATTCGTCGGGGTGCTGGCGGGAGGCGTAGGTGGCAAGGACGTCGGGCGGCGTCGTGGCTTCCGTTGTGGATGCGGGCAACTTGTCCAGACCGTTGAGCCAGGCGAGACGGCTTTCGCAGCCGAACTGCTGTTCGGGGACCACGAGGTTGGGCCGGTCCAGGGAAGCCAGGGCGATGTCGATCTGGTCGCCGCCGACGTAGCGGAAATGCAGCGAGGTGCCGCAAGCGGGGCAAAAGCCGCGTTCCACCGCTTCCGAAGAGCGGAACCAGGCCGGCTGCTGCCGGGTCCAGACGAGGTCGGACCGGGGTAGCTCCGCGAAGGCCATGAAGGGCGCGCCCGAGGCCTTCTGGCACATGCGGCAGTGGCAGACGTGCGGCTTGCGCGGCCAGCTGTGCAGCAGATAGCGCACGGCGCCGCACTGGCAGCCGCCCTGCAGGGGCAATGAAGGCGTGGCGTTCGTCGTCATTTCCCCTGTAGCATTCGATCCGACCGCGGGCGGTGTCAAAGGCCTTTCAAAGGGGCAGGGCGCCGCCCGGTTCGCACCGGCCCCCGCGGCGCCTGCCGCAGCGGTTCGATGATCGCGCTCGCCTACTCCGGCAGCTTGAAGATCGAGAGGTCCGGGCGGTTGCCGGCATCGCTCGGGGCTTCCGGTTCCGGCTCGACCGGCGGGTTCGGGATCTGGCCCGTGCGCTCGGCCTCTTCCTTGGCCTTGCCGATGGCCTGATTCAGCTCCGACTGGCTGCACAGCCCCAGCAGGACCGGATCGCGCGGCCGGATGTTCGGCGAGTTCCAGTGGCTGCGGTCACGCACCGACTGGATCGTCGTCTTGGTGGTGCCGATCAGCTTGGCGATCTGCACATCCTTCAGCTCCGGATGATTGCGCACCAGCCAGGCGATGCCGTCGGGCTTGTCCTGGCGCTTGGCCACCGGGGTGTAGCGCGGGCCCTTGGTCCGCTTGGTCGGTTGCGGCAGATCCTGACGCTTCAGGCGCAGGCGGTGGTTGGCGTTCTGTTGCGCCAGATCCAGCTCTTCCTTGTCGATCTGGTTGGTGGCAACGGGATCCTGGCCCTGAATGCCGGTCGCCACCTCGCCGTCGGCGATGCCCTGGACCTCCAGCTCGTGCAGGCCGCAGAAATCGGCGATCTGCTTGAAGCTGAGCGCGGTGTTTTCGATCAGCCAGACCGCGGTGGCCTTGGGCATCAGCGGGTATTGTTGCATGGCTTTCTCCTCAGGCGCCGGGCCGACCTTCGGCTCGTCGCCGCGCCTCCCCCGAGGGTGACGCTTGCTGGGTTATCGGGAATTGAACCTTGGGCGGCTATATAAAGCCTTGCCGCTGGCGGTTAAAGGGCAAGCTTTATCTTCCCGCCCCATCTGCCGGCCCTTTTCCCGATCAGGTGGTCAGCATGATCTTGCCGATGTGGCTGCTGCTTTCCATCAGCGCATGGGCTTCGGCCGCCTGTGCCAGGGGAAAGGTGCGGTGGATCAGGGGGCGCACCTGACCCGATTCCAGCATCGGCCAGATCTTGGCCTGCAGGTTGGCGGCAATCGCTGCCTTGAAGGAGATGGGCCGTGGCCGCAGGGTCGAGCCGGTGATGGTCAGGCGATTGACCATGAGTTTCTGGAAGTCGACCTCCGCCTTGGAGCCGCCCAGAAACGCGATCAGGACCAGCCGGCCGTCGGGGCGCAGCAGGCGCAGGTCGCGCGGGATGTAGTCGCCGCCCACCATGTCCAGGATCAGGTCGGCGCCCTTGCCCTCGCTCGCATCGGCGGTCGCCTCGCGTACCGCTTCGACGAAGTCCTCGTTGCGGTAGTTGATGCCCTTTTCGGCCCCCAGCTCCTCACAGGTCCGGCACTTCTCGTCGCTGCCGGCGGTGGCGAAGACCCGCGCGCCGTAGGCCTTGGCAAGCTGGATGGCGGTGGTGCCGATACCCGAGCTGCCGCCGTGGATCAGGATGACCTCGCCCTCGCGCAAGCCCCCGCGGTCGAAGACGTTCGACCAGACCGTGAAGTAGTTTTCCGGCAGGGCAGCTGCCTCCAGGAGGCCCAAGCCGCGCGGCAGGGGCAGGCACTGGGCCGCCGGGGCCACGCAGTATTCGGCATAGCCGCCGCCGGACACCAGGGCGCAGACCTGATCACCCGCGGACCAGGACTGCACACCCTCGCCGCAGGCGACGATCTCGCCGGCCAGTTCCAGTCCGGGAATGTCGGTGGCGCCGGGCGGCGGGGCATAGTTGCCCTGGCGCTGGAAGACGTCCGGCCGATTGACCCCGGCAGCGGCCACGCGGATCAGCACCTCGCCCGGACCCGGTGTCGGCACCGGCCGCTGCGCCGCCTGCAGCACCTCCGGTCCGCCGGGCTGCTTGATCTCGATTGCCTGCATCGTCTCGGGCAAAGCGCTCATGGCCTCTCTCCTGCACCTTGGGTTCTGTCAGCGTCCCGGCGCCGGATCCGTCGCGTGCCCGGCCGGGCGCTTGCTTCGTCCCAGGGACTTAGACCCTGCACGCCGGGTGGACAAGCATCGCCCCGCCAGAACTTTGTGGTTCAGCTTGTGGTTCAGATTGAACGCGATCCGGTCTAAGCTCGCGCCAGCAAAGGAGCAAAGGAGCGAAGGAGCGAAAGGAGGGCCCCATGGACCGCGATGACCTGGAACCGCGTGCGGCCAAGCCGAAGCCGCGCGACCTGGACCTGATGGGTGTCGAGGAGCTGAACGACTATCTGGCCGACTTGGAGCAGGAGGCCGAAAGGGTCCGCGCCAAGATCGCCGACAAGACCGACTACCGTGGCACGGTGGAGAACCTGTTCAAGACTTGAGGTCCCGACCCGCCATGCGCCGACCCGCCATGCGTCGCCGGGCGCGCCGGAAGGCCAGCCAGCCCAGCGGCCCGGTGAGCAGCACCAGCACCAGCCAGCCGACGCGCGGGCCCAGCGGGCAGCCGCTGCCCGGCGGCGGCAGCCAGGAGCCACCGCTCGGTGCTAAGGCGATGTGGAGCATCGGCAGCACCCAGCCGAGGATCAGGATCGTCCAGGCCATCCAGGGTTCGAGCATGACCCAGCATGGCGCGCCCGGCGCCGCCTGCCAAGACACCCGTATCACCGCTGCGAGAGACGCTGACTCGCATAGCTGACTCCCGGGGCGGAATCGGCTATCTAGCCCCATGACCGACCGCATCCTCATCCTCGACTTCGGCTCGCAGGTCACGCAGCTCATCGCCCGCCGGGTGCGCGAAAGCGGCGTCTACTGCGAAATCATCCCCTTCAATGCCGAGCCGCAGCGCATCCGCGACTTCGGCGCCAAAGGCATCATCCTCTCCGGCAGCCCAGCCTCGACCACGGCGGAGGGCTCGCCGCGCGCCCCGGAGCTGGTCTTCGAGCTCGGCCTTCCGATCCTCGGCATCTGCTACGGGCAGCAGACCATGACCCGTCAGCTCGGCGGCGAGGTCGAGGGCTCGGACCATCAGGAGTTCGGCCGCGCCTTCCTGGACATTCGCGAGTCTTGCGGGCTCTTCGAGGGGCTGTGGCAGCCGGGCGAGCGCCACCAGGTCTGGATGAGCCACGGCGACCGCGTTGTGCGCCTGCCGCAAGGCTTCCGGGTCGTGGGCACCTCGGAGGGGGCGCCCTGCGCCGCCGTGGCCGACGATGCCCGGCGCTATTACGGCGTTCAGTTCCATCCCGAGGTCATGCACACGCCCGACGGTGCGAAGCTGATCGCCAACTTCGCGCACCGCATCTGCGGCTGTGCCGGCGACTGGACCATGGCCGCCTTCCGCGAACAGGCCATCGCCGCCATCCGCGCCCAGGTGGGGCCGGAGGGGCGGGTGATCTGCGGCCTGTCCGGCGGCGTCGACTCCTCGGTCGCCGCCGTGCTGATCCACGAGGCGATCGGCGAGCGCCTGACCTGCATTTTCGTCGACCACGGCCTGCTGCGCGCCGGCGAGGCGGCGCAGGTGGTGGAGGTCTTCCGAGACCACTACAACATCCCCCTGGTCGCCCGCGACGCCTCGGAGCTCTTCCTCGGCAAGCTCGCCGGCGTCACCGACCCGGAGAAAAAGCGCAAGATCATCGGCAACACCTTCATCGAGGTCTTCGAGGAGGAGGCGGCCAAGGCGGGCGGTGCCGACTTCCTGGCGCAGGGCACCCTCTATCCCGACGTGATCGAGAGCGTTTCCTTCACCGGGGGGCCCTCGGTCACCATCAAGAGCCACCACAATGTCGGCGGCCTGCCCGAGCGCATGCGCATGGCCCTGGTCGAACCCCTGCGCGAGCTCTTCAAGGACGAGGTGCGCGAGCTCGGCCGCGAGCTCGGCCTGCCCGAGACTCTGGTCGGCCGCCACCCCTTCCCGGGCCCGGGCCTGGCCATCCGCATCCCCGGGGAGGTGACGCGCGAGGACTGCGACATCCTGCGCAAGGCCGATGCCATCTATCTCGAGGAGATCCGCAAGGCCGGCCTCTACGACGCCATCTGGCAGGCTTTCGCCGTGCTGCTGCCGGTGCGCACCGTCGGCGTGATGGGCGACGCCCGCTCCTACGACAAGGTCTGCGCGCTCCGCGCCGTCACCTCAACCGACGGCATGACGGCGGACTCCTACCCCTTCGACCACGCCTTCCTCTCGGCGGTGGCAACCCGGATCATCAACGAAGTACGGGGGATCAACCGGGTGGTCTATGACGTGACGAGCAAGCCGCCGGGGACGATTGAGTGGGAGTGAGGTGGCAGCTGGTATCCGCTAGCGCGATCAGGTGCGAGTTCATTCGCAAGCCTACAGCGCACACCCATCGTTAGCTTTGTTTGTACATGGTTGCAGCAGCTGAGACTGCTGACAATCTGCCTGAGAACCATAAAGTTAGTGGCGGACTTTTGTGATATGCTAGCGATCTCAGAAAAATAACTAGCACAGTAATAATATTTCTAGAAGATGTGTGAGAATATTATATATTACTTATTTAAATCACAACGTAATATTGTAGTATAATTTGATTTAATCATAGAAAGTGAGCCGAAACAGCAATGTTATTGTAGTTATTATTGATATCGATCTTGATCGTTTTCAGGAACTTTTGAGCGTAAATTCATTGCACTTTGGCCGCACACCGCTTCGGTTCGAGGTTGTCGCCGTTGTGGACACGGATAACTAGCGTGCGCCAAGCATTGGCGCCGTGATAGAGCTATAAGGTATTCGTAGGGTCGGATATTGTTGCTCATAGACGATGGGGGACTAAGCGAGTTCCAGGGGAGGGGGAGTGCAGTTCAAAACCAACGGCCCGGACATTCCAGACGGCTTGTTGCAGGCGCATGAAGAGGGGCGCCTAGTATTTTTCTGCGGTGCTGGGATTTCCTATCCTGCCGGTCTTCCAGGCTACAAGGGATTAGTGGAGGAGATCTATAGGCTAAACGGAACCACTTTCTTTGAGAGCGAGCTACAAGCATTTGAGAGTGAGCGATATGACGCGACCTTGGATCTGCTGGAACGGCGTCTTCCCGGGCAGCGTCTTGATGTGCGTCGAGCGCTGACCCAGGTTCTGAAGCCAAAGCTGCGCCGCAAGGGTGCCACCGATACACATGCTGCGTTGCTGAGACTTGGGCGTAACCGTGCTGGCGCACTTAGGCTGGTGACTACTAACTTTGACCGCCTCTTTCACGTCGCAGCCAAGCGTACACGGCAAAGGTTCCACGGGTATGCCGCGCCGATGCTGCCTATCCCAAAAGACAGCCGCTGGGATGGATTAGTATATCTACATGGGCTGATGCCTCGAAGTGGTGACCAGATAGCATTGCATCGGTTGGTAGTTACTAGTGGTGATTTCGGTCTGGCCTACCTTACCGAACGATGGGCAGCCCGTTTCGTAAGCGAGTTGTTTCGCAACTACGCAGTGTGCTTCGTCGGTTACAGCATCAATGACCCTGTTCTGCGCTACATGATGGATGCGTTGGCAGCAGATCGTATGTTAGGCGAAGTAACATCGCAGTTTTGGGCACTAGGCGGCTGCGAACCGGGTGAGGAAGCGCGCGAGATCAATGAATGGAAGGCGAAGGGCGTCACGCCAATTCTGTACTCTGTGGCTGCCGGTACGAATGACCATTCGGCGCTGCACAAGACATTGCAAGCCTGGGCAGATACCTACCGTGATGGTGTAACGGGCAAGGAGCGCATAGTCGTGGCACATGCCCTCGCTCGGCCGTCGGCCAGCACCCAGCAGGATGATTTCGTGGGACGGATGCTGTGGGCCTTGTCGGATTGGACCGGGCTGCCGGCCAAGCGTTTCGCAGAGTTCAATCCGGTGCCTTCACTGGAGTGGCTGCTCGATGCATTCACGTTCGAACGATACGGGCACGCTGATCTTGCCCGTTTCGGGGTGCCTTCGTGCGACCAGGTTGACGAAAAGCTCCGCTTCAGCCTCATCCACCGCCCGACCCCATACCCCCTTGCACCGCCGATGCAACTGATCATTGCTGGCAACTCCCACTCGCAGTGGGACAATGTCATGTTTCAACTCGGGCGCTGGCTTATGCGGCATCTGAATGACCCACGCCTCGTGAGCTGGATAGCGGACCACGGTGGCCAACTTCATGTGCGGTGGGCCTTTTTGATTGAGCAACGGCTCGCCGAACTGGCTCAGCTTGAGCGTAACGGAATGACGGCCGAGTTGGCCGACATCCGTGCCAGTGCGCCAAATGCAGTCCCCGAACCCCTAATGCGAACCCTGTGGCGTTTGCTCCTAAGTGGGCGAGTAAAGTCGCTTTTGCATGACGTTGACCTTTTCTCGTGGAAGAGCCGGCTGCAGCACGAAGGTTTGAGTGCGACAATGCGATTGGAGCTGCGCGAACTGCTGTCGCCCAAGGTGCGCTTGCGCAAGCCGTTCCGATGGGAATACGAGCCCGAGAACACTGCCGAACCCACCCGCGTAAGGCATCGAGTGGACTGGGAACTAGTGCTGGCGGCCGATCATGTGTACTCGGCCTTGCGTGATTTGTTCGATGCGCAGTGGCAACCAGAGTTGCCAGCGTTGCTGGAGGACATTCAGCAGTTGCTGCGAGATGCGTTGGATCTGTTGCAAGAACTGGGTGAGGCTGATGAGCGTAATGACCCATCGCACTGGGATCTGCCCTCGATCCGCCAACACTGGCAGAACCGGCGACTCCGCGATTGGGTGTTCTTGATCGAACTCCTACGGGATGCTTGGCTGGCAATGCGACGTGTTGATGGCATCGGAGCATCGCGAGTTGCGGCAGCCTGGTTTAAATTGCCCTATCCCACGTTCAAGCGCCTCGGTCTTTTCGCCGCCAGTGAAGGGGGGATTACTCCAAAGAATTGGGTAGACTGGCTACTGAAAGATGACTGCAGTTGGTTGTGGGCGACCAATTTGCATCGGGAGCTAATGCGCTTGTTGGCGCTGCAAGGTCGGCGCTTGCCTAGGAAGGCACAGTTTCGTCTTGAACAAGCTATCCTTCAGGGTCCGCCGCGTGAGCAATACCGGGATGATCTGGAACCGGAGGAGTGGCGGAGCATCAGAGATCGCAGCATCTGGTTGAGATTGGCCAAACTTCATGCTTCCGGCTTGGTCCTGGGTAAGGAAGCGGCCGAGCGCTTCGAGGCGCTATCGGTTGCCTATCCGGGTCTCGTCTTCGAACCGCATGAGCGAGAGGAATTTCTGGTTTGGATGACAGGTACGGGGGATCCGGATTTTATAGAGAACCAGGTGGTCGACATCGCCCCGCGAAGGCGGCACGACCTCGCGCAATGGCTTGTCGAGCGACAGCCCGACCGAAGTCCGCTCTACGAGGACACTTGGCCCGACGTCTGTCGAACCCGATTCTTTCATAGCCTATGCGCTCTCTGTGATCTGGCGCGTCGCGGCAAGTGGCCCACGGAACGCTGGGGGGTGGCACTGCAGGTCTGGAGCGAGGATGGCACGGTAGCTCGCTCTTGGCGGTTTGGCGCGCCACTGGTGGATGGTATGCCAGAAACGGTGGTGCAAGAGCTTGCGCATGCTGTAACGAGATGGTTGGAAGTTGCATCCAAGTCGATCGACCGGCACGAGACGATCCTACTGCACATATGCGAGCGTGTTCTGAATTTGCCGCTGGACGATGATGTCGGAATCAGAGATGGGGATGGTCGCCGAATTGAACAGCCCGTCATGGAGGCGATCAACCATCCGGTCGGTCGCGTTACCGAGGCACTAATTAACCTCTGGTTCAAGCGAGAGCCTAACGACGGCGAGGGGCTGCCTGCAGACATTGGCCAGTTTTTTACGCAACTGTGCGACGTAAGGGTTCGTCGGTTCCGTCACGGTCGGGTCTTGTTGGCGTCTCAACTGATTGCGCTATTCCGCGTCGACCGCGTGTGGACCGAGCGTAACCTGCTGCCACGGTTCAATTGGACAACCGACCGGGACGAAGCCAAGGCCGCTTGGGAAGGCTTCCTTCAGTCTCCGCGCTTGTATCAGCCTTTGTTGGAGGCGTTCAAACCCCACTTTTTGGAATGTGCAAATCGCTACATTGATCTAGGCGAGCATCGCCACCAGTTTGCAGCGTTCTTAACCTACGCAGCGCTGGGACCGATTGAGGGGTACAGTGTAGATGATCTCCGCCGCGCGATAGCGGCACTCCCACAAGAAGGTCTAGAGGAAGCTTCTCAAGCCCTCTACCAGGCCATCGAGGGTGCTGCCGATCAACGTGAGGAATTTTGGGTGAACCGAGTTCAGCCGTTTTGGCAGGAGGTTTGGCCTAAAGATCGTGAACGTGTAAGCCCGCGGCTTGCAGAGTCTTTAGCGCGTCTGGCGATCAGCGCCAGAGGTGAGTTCCCAGCGGCCCTTGCTGCAGTGCGAGAATGGTTGAAACCGATTGAGCACCCCCACTTCGTGTTACATATGCTGCTCGAATCTGGGCTATGTACGCGGTTCCCTCTTGATGTCGTTGCACTGCTGGATGCCGTGATCTCTGACCAAATTTGGCGACCTCATGAATTGGGTGCTTGTTTAGGCGAAGTTATACAAGCGGCGCCAAATCTTAAGAGGGATGTAGTTTACATAAAACTCCAGGAATATTCCTGCCAGCGCTAAAGTATGATGTCTGGGGGTGCGCGAATTGGAGAAATCTAGACCGGAAGCCCTGATCAAGGCCTTCCCGCGGCGATTGGATGCCCCGCTATAGCCATATTCGCAGGCTCCCCGGACAGCGCTGGACAAAATTGGCGCTGGCCATCATCACCTTTCTGCCGGTGACCGTTCGGAACGGTGCGCCATGTCTTCGAGCGTTTCCTGAGGCGCTGCAGGCAGACCTTTGCGAGGAGTTAGTGATTCTGTGCCGCGCCTATCTGGTGACATGGTGCGCCCCTCCAGCTACCTGACGGCCCCCGCCTGACTGCCCGCCTCCGGCTCGCGCACCATCGCCTGAAACACCGGCAGCGCCACATGGACGATCGGGCCGATGCCCAGGGCGAAGAGCAGGGTGCCGAAACCCACCGCGCCGCCCAGCAACCAGCCGAGCGCCAGCACTAAGACCTCGATGCCCGTGCGCGTCCGCCGGATCGACCAGCCGGTGCGCGCGGCCAGGCCCGTCATCAGGCCGTCACGCGGGCCGGGGCCCAGGCCGGCGCCGATGTACATGCCGCTGGCGATGCCGTTGAGCACCACCCCGGCGATCAGCATCGCGCCTTGCGAGACCAGCTCCTCCGGCTGCGGCAGGATTGCCAGCGAGGCGTCTGCCGCGAGGCCGACGAGCAGCACGTTGCTGATCGTGCCCAGGCCGGGCCGCTGGCGCAGCGGAATCCAGAGCAGCATCAGCAGCGCGCCCACGCCGATGATCACCGTGCCGAAGCTGAACGGCAGGTGCTGGGCCAGCCCCTGGTGCAGCACGTTCCAGGGATCGAGCCCCAGTTTGCCGCGCACCATCATGGCCGAGGAAAAGCCGAAGAGCAGCAGGCCGGCATAGAGCAGGACGAGGCGACGGAGCAGCATGAGAGGGCGATCAGCAGGAGGGGCGCAAAGGGTGAGGCGCCAGCTTAGGCACAGAGCGGCGGCGATTGCACGCGGGGCGGGCGCGGGATTGACAACGGTCGCTGGCATGACCACTTATCTGACTAGTCGGTTTCCACGGAGGCCCCATGAAGAGCTGGCCGGTTCAGGATGCGAAGGCACGCTTCAGCGAGTTGCTGGATAGCTGCCTGAAGGACGGGCCGCAGATCGTCACCCGGCGGGGTGCCGAGGCGGCCGTTCTGGTTCCGATGCAGGACTGGGAGCGGCTGCAGGGCGCGGCTAAGCCGACGCTGAAGGAGCTGCTGCTCTCGGGCGCGGCGCGCGCCGACCTCGAACTGCCCAGGCGTGGCCGCCTCCGCCGGCGTGAGCCGCGCGAAGGCCTCTAGCGATGTATCTCCTCGACACCAACATCGTCTCCGAGCTGCGGCGCCCGCGCCCGCATGGTGCGGTGGTCGCCTGGCTTGAAGGCACGCGCGACGAACAGCTTCACCTTTCGGCCGTCACGATCGGGGAGATTCAGGCTGGCATCGAGATCACGCGTGAGCAGGACAGCGCCAAGGCCGAGGAGCTTGAAGCCTGGCTGAAACTGGTCGCAGCCACCTACAACGTGCTCGACATGGACGCGCGCGCCTTCCGCGTCTGGGCAAGGCTGATGCACCGCAAGTCCGACGAACTCATCGAAGATGCGTTGATCGCTGCGACTGCGGCTGTTCACGGCCTGACCGTCGTTACAGGCAACACCCGCGATTTCGAGACGCTGAACGTCGCCACCTTCAACCCCTTCGTCACTTAGGGCACGCTACGACGATTGATCAGTATTTCACTGCCCACGCGCCGGAATTCAGGCCGTCATCTCTTCCCGCTTCAGGCGCAGCGCGCGCAGGCGGGCAGTCTTACTTTGCTCCGTGCGGCGCTCGATCTCAATGAATTCTCGTGCAATGCGATCGGTGCGCGCGAGGCGGCTTTCTTTTTTCTCCGGTTCTTGGGTGGACATGATGGGCATCTCCATTCTGGATTACACATATACAATGTAGATATGGGTGTTTTTTGTACTATTGCAAGTCGGTAACCTGTGCCGGTCGCAACCGGGGCTTTTCGGCCTCCGGCCTTTCTCGGTCGTTCGTGGCGGCCTGCACAGGATTCTGGCATCATGGTGGTACGAATTATCTGCCGCCAATAGAGAAGCGAAAGGAACAGCCGATGGCAAAGAACAGGATCTGCCTCTGGTACGACAAGGAGGCCGAGGCCGCCGCCCACTTCTATGCCAAGACCTTTCCCGACAGCGCGGTGACGGCCGTGCATCATGCGCCGACGGACTATCCGGGTGGCAAGGCGGGTGATGTCATCACGGTTGAGTTCACGGTGGCCGGGATTCCCTGCCTCGGCCTCAACGGCGGGACCGCGTTCCAGCACAGCGAAGCCTTCTCGTTTCAGATCGCCACCGAGGACCAGGCGGAGACCGACCGCTACTGGAACGCCATTGTCGGCAACGGCGGGCAGGAGAGCGCCTGCGGCTGGTGCAAGGACCGCTGGGGGATTTCCTGGCAGATCACGCCGCGCATCCTGATGGAGGCGCTGGCGGCGGGCGGCGCGGAAGCCCAACGCGCCTTTGAGGCCATGCTCCCCATGAAGAAGATCGACGTCGCTGCGATCGAGGCGGCCCGGCGCGGCTGACGAGGCCGGACCGCGCGAACCGGAATGGAGAACAGGGAGCAGCGTCAATGATTGGCTATACCATGGTTGGCACGAAGGACCTGGAGCGCGCCCTTGCTTTCTACGATCCAATCTTCGCGGAGCTGGGGTACGAGAGGTGCTGGCGCGACGAGCACTGCGCCTCCTGGGGGCGGGAGGACGACGAAAGCCAGCCGCGCTTCTTCACCGGCTATCCCTTCGATGGGCGGGAGGCCTCGGTGGGCAACGGGGCGATGACGGCCTTTCTGGTCACGAGCCCCGAGCGGATCGATCGCCTGTATGACCTGGCGCTGGAGAATGGCGGCTCCGATGAGGGCAAGCCGGGCCTGCGGCCGCAATACGGCGAAGGCTTCTACGCCGCCTACCTGCGCGATCCCGACGGCAACAAGCTGGCCTTCGTCTGCTATTCCGCTTGAGGCCGGGAGCGTGGAGAGTGCAGGCGCCGCCTCAGTTCAGGCGCCAGATCGCGCCGTTCAGCAGCGTGGCGAAGGCCACCCAGGCGGCGTAGGGCAGGAAGAGGAGGGCGGCGGGCCTGTCTTGGCGCCAGGCGGCGGCGATGAAGGCGATGATCGTGAGCAGGAGCAGCACGACGACCACAAGCGCGAGATCGACACGATGGGCGGCGAAGAAGAGGGGCGACCAGAGGAAGTTCAACGCGAGCTGCGCCCACCAGAGCGTCATCGGCAGTCCGCGGTGCCCCTGTCGCCAGAGGCGCCAGCCGGCAATCGCGATCAGGATGTAGAGCAGGGTCCAGGCCGGGCCGAAGACCCAGCCCGGCGGATTGAAGCTGGGCTTGTTCAGCGCCGCGTACCAGGCATCGGGGGCCGTCACCATGCCGATGAGAAGGCCGCCGCCAAGCACCAGGACCAGGAAGGGGAGCAGGCCGAGCAGGCTTCCGGAGCGTGTTTTCATCGACCCATTGTCGGTGCATGCTCTCGGCAAGGGAAGGGGCGAATGCGATAGCTCGTGGGCGCAAGCGGAAGGGAGGCCGGCATGGAGCGTTTCAGCGGCGGTTGCCTCTGCGGCAAGGTTCGGATCATGGCGACGGGCGCCCCCTATCGGGTCGGTCTCTGTCACTGTCTCGACTGCCGCAAGCACCATGGGGCGTTGTTTCACGCCTCGGCCGTCTTTCCGCACGACGCGGTGACCGTCGCGGGGGAGACCGGCGACTATGGCGGCCGCTTCTTCTGCCTGCGCTGCGGCTCGTCGCTTTTCTCGCGTAGCGGCGACGAGATCGAGGTGAACCTTGGTGCCCTCGACGCGCCGGACCAGTTGCAACCGTCCTACGAACTCTGGACCGAGCGCCGCGAGGCCTGGCTGCCGCCTTTTCCGCTCGCGCGGCGCTACGCCCGCGACCGCGAAAGCTCGGGTCGCACCGAGGGGTAGGGCCGATCGATGCCAGCGCGTCGCGCCCTCCTCTGCTAGGCTTGTCCCGGGACGATTGTCCGGTCCTTGCAGGAGATGACCCATGCCCGACCTGATGCCCGCACTTTTCATCGGACACGGCAATCCGATGAACACCCTGGAGGACAACGGCTACACCCGGGCCTGGCGCCGGCTGGGGCAACGCCTGCCGCGGCCGCGGGCGCTGCTGGTGGTCTCGGCGCACTGGTTCATCGGCGCGACGGCGGTCACCGCCATGGCGCGGCCACGCACGATCCATGACTTCTATGGCTTTCCCGAAGATCTCTTCGCCTTCGACTACCCTGCGCCCGGCTTGCCGGAGCTGGCGGGGGAGGTGGCCGAGGTGGCTAAGCCCATCTGGGTCGGCGCCGACCGCGACCAGTGGGGCCTGGATCACGGCACCTGGAGTGTGCTGGCCCACTTCTATCCCGCGGCCGACGTTCCGGTGGTGCAGCTCTCCATCAACGCCCTGAAACCGATGGAGTACCACCTGGAGCTCGGCGCGAAGCTGGCCGCCCTGCGCGCCCGCGGGGTGATGATCCTTTCCAGCGGTAACGTCGTGCATAACCTGCGCCGGATCCAGTGGGACAAGCCGGAGGCCGGCACCGACTGGGCACAGCGTTTCGACGAGGCCGCAGTGCAGCAGATGGTCGAGGCGCCCGGCGACATTCTCAAGCTGCTCGAGCACCCCGACTACGACCTGGCGGTGCCGACGCCCGACCACTTCATCCCGCTGCTCTATACGGCTGGTCTCGCCGCAGACAAGGATGCCAAGGCGCTGGTGCGCGGCTACGCCCTGGGGTCACTCTCCATGACCTGCTACGGCATCGGCATGGAAGAGGTGGCCTGCACGGAAGGCGAGGGTGCAGCCGCGCTGCCCGAGAACGTGCCGCCGGAACAGACCAACATGTGAGGCCGATGCGCCCGGTGAGGGGGCACTTCCAGGCCCCCGGCGCGGAAGCGCCCGTCACGAGGGTTCAGGTCACCGGGTCGGCGAAGGGCTCGTCGGGTTCGCAGACGTAGAAGAGCGCCATGCGGGTGGGCTCGCTGCCCCGGTTCCGGCCGGTCATGCTGACGCCCGCCGGCTCGACGAAGACCTCGCCGGCGGCGATATCTGCGGGACTTGGGTCGCTGCGGAAGAGAGCCTCGTGCAGGTCGTGGCGCCCGTGGCGACGCTGATCCGCAGCTGGTACCTGCTGACCCCGGCCGACCTGCGCCCTATCCCGAGGATCGCGGCCTTCGTCGACTGCGTACTTGAGGACGTCCCGGCCCTGAAGGCGGCGCTGGTCGGATAGCGCGATGCGCTGCCGGTCGTTTCAACCGCAGCAGATTCGAGCCGAAGCTGTGACTACCAGGAAAGTTTGTTAATTCCAGGGATTGATTCTCGGTGTAATCTGACCCAATCTCCTGCCCCAGAGCAATAGCAGGGAGCAGACCATGGCCATTACCTGGAGATTTTCGGCGCTTGCGGATCGGCATCGCGCTCTGGGGTCCAACCTCGAAGACTGGGGAGGTATGGGCACCGCCTGGACCTACGACAAGGATCAGACGGAGGAGTATATGGCGATCCGCACCAAGGCGGGCGTCATGGATGTCTCCGGGTTGAAGAAGGTGCACATCAACGGCCCCCACGCCAGCCAGGTGATCGATCGCGCCACCACGCGCAACGTGGAGAAGATCCAGCCCGGCCGTTCGGCCTACGCTGCCATGCTCGACGATCGCGGCAAGTTCATCGATGACTGCGTCATCTATCGTATGGGCCCGAACAGCTGGATGGTGGTGCACGGCACCGGCCAGGGCCACGAGCAGCTCACCATGGCCTCCAGCGGGCGCGACGTCTCGGTGCGCTTCGACGACAACCTGCACGATATCTCCCTGCAGGGACCGTTGGCCGTCGACTATCTGGAAAAGCACGTCGAGGGCATCCGCAAGCTGCGCTACTTCAGCCACATGCACACCACCCTCTTCGGCTTCCCGGTGACGATCTCGCGCACCGGCTACACCGGCGAGCGCGGCTACGAGATCTTCTGCCGTGGCCAGGATGCGGTGGCCATCTGGGACCGGATTGTCGAGGAAGGCGCGGAGATGGGCATCATCCCGACCCGCTTCACCACGCTCGATCTGTTGCGCGCGGAGAGCTACCTGCTGTTCTATCCCTACGACAACTCCGAGACCTACCCCTTCGACGATGAGCCGGGCGGCGACACCCTTTGGGAGCTGGGGCTCGACTTCACCGTGTCGCCGGGCAAGACCGGTTTCCGGGGCGCCGATGAGCACTACCGCCTCAAGGGCAAGGAGCGCTTCAAGATCTTCGGCGTGAAGCTGGAGGGTACGGAGCCGGCCGAGGAGGGCGCACCGCTCTTGAAGGACGGCAAGCAGGTGGGTGTCGTCACCATCGGCATGTACTCCCCGCTCAACAAGCACAACGTCGGGATCGCGCGCATGCCCGTGGATTGTGCGGTACAGGGCACGCCCCTCACCGTGAAGAACGCCACCGGTGAGATCTCCTGCATCGCGCATCCTCTGCCGTTCCACGACCCCGAGAAGAAGCGCCGCACGGTCAAGGACTGACCCGGCGAGGGGCGCAGACCACGGGTCTGCGCCCCTTTCTGTTTCTTCTCCAAGGCAGCATTGAAAAAGGAGGCGCCCGACGCATGTCGCACTCCCCCATCCAGCCCACCATTATCAGTCGGCCGGTCTATGGTGTGCTCGAGGCCCGGTCCGGGGCCCAGCATCTCTTCGTGGCCGACGCGGAAGGCGGCGAGGCCATCCTGGACATGGCGCGCACGGCCCCCGCGGGTTTCTTCGACAAGGCCCATATCATCTTCATCCCCAAAGCGACCGGCCAGTCCCTGGTCGCCAGGCTCGAGAGCTTGAAGCCGGCACAGTTGCACATCGCGCCCTCCTACTCGGCTGTCGTGCCGCGGTTGCAGCGGGTGCTGTCCAGCGCCCACATGGGCCTGCAGGTCTACCTCAGCGGCACCGAGGGCCTCATGGGCCAGGCCATGCTGGAGGCCACCAACCAGGGGATTCCCCACACCGCCATCCAGACCGAGCACCGCGGCTCGCTCTGCCGCCGCGTGCAGTGCGTGCACTGCAAGGGGATCACGGAAGACGTCACCATGGACCCCTTCCAGTGCGCGCACTGCGGGCTCCATCTCTTCGTGCGGGATCACTACTCGCGCCGTATGGCGGCCTTTCAGGGCGTGTGCGTCGATGCGGAGAATCCGGGCGATATCCCCGAGCCAGTGGAGCGTTTCCCATGAGTGGAGGTGCCAATTTCCAGGTGACCGTTTCCGAGGTCACGCCCGTCAACGACCTGATCACGCGCTTCAGTTTCGTGCGCAGTGACGGCGGCGAACTGCCGCGCTTTTCCGGTGGGGCGCACACCGTTGTCGAGATGCACGATGAGGGCAAGCGTCGGCTCAATCCCTACTCCCTGATGAGTGATCCAGCGGACACGCGCTCCTACAGCATTTCCGTGCGCCGCGACGACGCCGGCCGCGGCGGGTCGCTCTTCATGCACCGCCAGGTTAAACCGGGCATGGAAATGACCATCAGCGCGCCGGTGAACCTCTTCGCGCTGGATCTGCGGGCGCGCAAGCACCTGATGATCGCGGGCGGCATCGGCATCACGCCCTTCATGGCCCAGATCCGGCAGCTTTCGATGATGGGCGGCCGCTTCGAGCTGCACTACGCCGCGCGCTCACCGGACCTTGCCGCCTATGCGGACACGCTGCTTTCGGGCCATCCGGGGCGGGTGCGGACCTATTTCGACGAGCAGGGACAGAAGATCGATCTCGAAGCGCTGCTCGACGGGCAGCCCCTGGGCACGCACCTCTACGTCTGCGGTCCCAAGGGCCTCATGAACTGGGTCCTGGCGACGGCCACGCAGCTCGGCTGGCCGCGCGAGGCGGTGCATTCGGAAGAGTTCCTGGCGCCGCCGTCGGGCAAGCCCTTTGAGGTGAGGCTGGCGGCCTCGGACAAGAGTGTCACCGTGGACGAGCATCAGTCCCTGCTCGAAGCCATCGAGGAAGCGGGCGTCGATGCACCCTATCTCTGCCGCGGCGGGGCTTGCGGGCAGTGCGAAACCCGGGTGCTCGAGCACGAGGGGACGCTCATACATAACGATCACTGGCTGACCGAGGAGCAGCGGGCCAGCGGGGAGCGGATCATGCCCTGTGTCTCCCGCTTCGAGGGCAAGACCCTCGTTCTCGATCGCTGAGGGAGGATGCGATGACGATTGTTTTCAAGGAAGAGAGCTTCCGCGACGACTTCACCTATTCCAACTCGGACTGGGCGATTCAGCGCTTTCCCTTCCCCTTCGATAAAGACAGCTACATGTACTCGGTCAACATGGAGCGCCACGTCCCCGTGCAGTCGGGAAGCGTTTTCGAGGCAGCCTTCGACGTGGACGAGCACTACGTCTCGGAAATGCGCGATCGCGCGCTCGTGCTGGCGGAAGATCCGCTGCGCTGTCAGTCCCTGCCGCACATGACCCTGGCGGGCTGGGATGTCCTGGAGCTCATCATGACCTCCAAGGCAGCCGACTATCCCGAGCATTTCGAGCTGCACCGGGACGGCGACACCTGGCGCTGGATCAACCGGCCGCTGGGCATCGACCAGACCTTCACCTTCCTGGACGAGACCACGCTGCCCTACGGGCCGCTGGAGTACATCACCCGCCAGGCCCAGGGCGACTTTGTGGTGCTCGATCAGCGAGACGAGAACCTCTGGATGGACGCCGGGATGGTCACCACCCAGGCCGACTGGAGCCTGGATTTCGACATCGGGATGAACTTCTTCGAGTGGCATGCCCCGGTGCCGAAGGCCCACGAGATGGGCATCTTTCAGCGGGCGCTGCAGTACCTGCTGAGCATCCGCCAGGGCGAGCCGGCGCGTCGGCTGAACTGGACCATGACGGTCAACCCGCTGCTGGACACCAGTCCGGAGAACTATCACAAGTGGGGCGTCATGCGCGGCGAGCTGACCCCGGAAAACATCGGCCAGAAGTTGCACCTCCGGGTCGAGCTCCAGACCTTCTACCGTCTGCCGCGCTCGAACGGCCTGCTCTTCCCGATTCGCTGCTATCTGATCAGTCTGGACGACCTGGTGACCGTTCCCAAGTGGGGCCGCCGGCTGCACCGGGTGATCCGGGACCTGCCGGACGAACTGGCGAGCTACAAGGGCTTCATCGACAACCGTCCGCTCATTCTCGAATACCTCTCGAAGTACGACGACGGCGCGCCGACCTCACCCGGGATATTTCCCGACTGAGAAGCCGCCCAAGGGGTGCGCGGGAGCGGTGTTGCTCCCGTTACCCGCTGGCGATGACCTCGTCCCAGGAGCAGGGGGCCCAGGAGCAGGGGGCCCAGGAGCAGGGGGCCCAGGTGCAGGGCAGGCTCTGGCGGCCTTCGGCCATGGCTTCGGCCTCGGAGCGCTGGCTGCGCGAGAGGTTGGTTCAGAGTACGTCGGCCGTTTGGCCGGCCTCGGTCTCCCCAGCCTCGGCGCGGCGCAGCCAGGCGTAGGACACAGGCAGGTTCGTGCTGCTTCCGGCCAGGCGTTGCGCCACGCGGCGCAGCACCCGCACACCGGAGACCACGTCGCCCGCATAGATTTCGCCCAGCATGTGGGCCGCCGGGGCATTGTCCTGCGCCGCTGCCTTGCAAAGCCAGGCAACCGACTCGGGCGTATCCGTACAACACTGAATCTGGGACCACCGGCATCACGCTGTCGGAGGGTTGCGCAGGCAATGCCTTGATCCGGAGGGATGCCTCCAGAATGAAATTAAGCGGAAGCCTGCCTCTGGCCCTACCTACTCGGATACTCTTATGCGGCATGAAGGCGCCTCGACAAATGAGTTGCCCGGCGCAGCATGTGCCTTTACGGTTTGCACAGAGCCAACAAGATGCAAATGGGAAAGGCATAAGTGGCCGAGCAGGGAAGTCACCATAGGGTTCCACAAAGCGTGGAGGACCTGAACGCGCTAGGGCAGTCAGCGCAGCAGGAGAACATTCCTCGACTGGGGCGCCGGGCCATGGCCGCACTCATCTGGATGCTTGAGAACCCGCATCGTGCGGCAGTGTGCAGTATAACGGAGATCGCTGACGAAGCCGGTGTTGATCCCTCTACCTTGACCCGGCTGGGCAAGCGCCTCGGCCTCTCCGGTTTCACCGATCTGCAGGAAGTGTTCCGCAAGCAAATTTCCCAACTGGGACTGTTCTACAGCAATCATGCCAAGGGGATTATGGACCGTCGGTCGTCAGGCCGAGCCAATCGCTTCCAGCAGCTCGCCCATGAGGAAGTGGAGCGGCTTCTGGCGACTGCCAGTGGGACTGATGACGCGAGCATCGAGAAAGCTTCCGAACTGATCTGCAAGGCGAACAATGTTTATGTGATCGGTGTGCGGGCAACCTATTCTGTTGCCTATTTCTTTGGCGCCTTCGCAAGTTTTCTCAGGCCTCGGGTGGCCATGCTGGGTATTTCTGGCGGTGCGATTGCCGAAGAGCTGGCACAGGTTTCCCGCGATGATGTGTTCGTTGTCGTCTCTTTTCGCCCTTACACCAAGGTTGCAGTTCAAGCCTGCGCGGCCATGGCGAAACGCGAAGTCCCGATCGTTGCCATTACCGATGCTTCGTCGCCCTTGGCAGGCGAAGGGGAAAGCCGCGTGACCCTGCGGACGCAAGGCCCCTTCTACTTCAACTCAGCGGTGTCGAGCTTTCTGCTGGTCGAACTTCTGCTGTCTTCAGTTGCCGAAATGCTGGGTCCACGGGCGATCGCGCATATGCACGAGGTCGAAGCCCTCCTTGCGGAAACATCGATCGAAACGGATTAAACCACAATGATGGAAGCCATGGGGGTAGGGGCATGCCTCGCGATGCAAGAACGAGACGCGAGATGAGGGGCTCGCCCTTGCCCGTGACGAAAACTGGATCCAACGGGTTTTGCGACGCACTGGCGGAGTTCGCCTCGGTCCGTATGCCCCAATTATTGCTCCCGTTGGGACGCCTCCAGGGCGCACGCAACCGGGCAACACGGCAGGCTAAGCCTGCATCACTCTAAGCAACAAAGCTCAACAAGGAGGAACGAAACTGATGAATAGAAGAACAGCATTACTTTCCTGCGCAGTGGCGGCACTGGTCGCAACAACCGGCAGTGTGAGCGCAGAAGAGCCGGAGAAGCCTGATTTTATCGTCGTCAACGCCTCGGGCGGTGCCATGAACGAGATTATGCGGCCGGCATACTTTGAGCCTTTCGAGGAAGCAACCGGAATACGCGTTGTTGATACCAGTCCCGTGGACTTCGGCAAGCTGCGTGCGATGGTAGAGTCCAACAACGTTGAGTGGACTGTTACCGAACTGGGTGGCCAGGATGGGTTGCGCGCGGCGGAGATGGGGCTGCTGGAGCCGATCGACGAGAGCATAGTTGATTTGTCGGACTTCCCGGAAGAAGTGCGCAACACCTATACCTTCACTTCTTCCGTCTACTCTACAGTCGTGGGTTACAGCACTGAAACCTTCCCTGATGGTAGCCATCCGCAAAGCTGGAGTGAGTTCTGGGATGTAGAAAACTTCCCGGGTCCACGTTCAATGCGCAACCATCCGGTGGACAATCTTGAGTTCGCCCTGCTGGCGGATGGTGTCGAGTCCGATGAGCTCTATCCCCTCGATATGGATCGCGCATTCGCCAAGCTTGACGAAATCAAACCTCATGTGACCGTTTGGTGGACCACGGGCGCCCAGCCCGCACAGCTCCTTCTTGACGGAGAAGTGGTCCTCGCCACGGGGTGGAACGGCCGCTTCTACGATCTGGTTCGTCAGGATGCACCGATCGGCATCGAGTGGGCCGGCGGCTCGATCAAGCAAGGCACGTTCGGGATCCCGAAAGGGGCCAAGGATAGCTACTGGGGGCAAAAGTTCCTCCAGGTCATGGCAGAGCCCCAGAATCAGGCCGTTTATGCGAATGGCATGGGGTATCCCGGCTTGAACCTCAAGTCGATCGACTATGTTGATCCGGAAGTGGCGCCTTATCTCCCCACCCACGCAGACAACCTGGACAAGCAGTTCTGGCTGAGCGTTGAATGGTGGACAGAGCATGGCGCCGAAGCCAGTGAGCGCTGGAACCGTTGGATGCTGTCCAACTAAGAGGCGCAAGCAGTCAGCACTTCAGTGATGTACCGCCTTTCCCCGGCCTTCGCATGAAGGCCGGGGGCCCATTGAGTTTAGAACGAGTTCATCACGCATTCTTGTCTGACCAAATGCGATCCGCTCTAAGGGAGTAAAGTATGAAAGCTCGGGCCAACACGACTGCCGTGAGCTTGGATCTTGTCAATGTATCCAAGTATTACGATTCGTTCCGTGCCTTGAACGATGTGTCGCTCAATGTGCAGTCGGGCGAACTCTTGACGATCTTGGGTCCGAGCGGGTCGGGCAAGACAACGCTGCTGAAGGTGGTTGCGGGATTTGAGATTCCGGAGGAAGGGACAGTGCTGGTCGGTGACCAGGAGATGACCACCTTGGCGCCGGGAAAGCGCAATATCGGCATGGTTTTTCAGAACTATGCGCTCTTCCCACACATGAAGGTCAACCAGAATGTGGCCTTTCCCTTGGAAATGCGTCGCTATCCGAAGCAGGAAATACGCGAAAAAGTGGAATGGGCGCTGCGGACTGTCGAACTGGCGCAGTATGGCGAAAGGCTGCCTTCTCAGCTTTCCGGCGGGCAGCAGCAACGCGTAGCGCTGGCACGCGCCATTGTGTTCAATCCGAGCATTCTTCTGCTTGATGAACCCTTTGGTGCGTTGGATCGCAAACTCCGTGAATCCATGCAGCTCGAGGTTAAGCACCTTCAGCGCAAGCTGGGATTAACCACTCTGTTCATCACGCACGATCAGGAGGAGGCCTTGGTCCTTTCCGACAGGATTGCGGTGATGAACGAGGGCCAGATTGAACAGTTGGCAGCACCTCTGAACATTTACGAACATCCCTCCAATCCCTTTGTCGCTGAATTCATCGGGGAATCGAATCTGTTCTACGGCACCCTGAAGGAGAAGCGAGGTGCGCAAAGCGTCATTGAGGTTTCCGGGGGGCTCACTTTCGTTAGCAGCAATGCCACCAACCTGGAACCGGGCGCGAAAGTTGGCGTGATGATACGGCCTGAACGTCTGCGTTTTGACGATACCTCTGCGGCAAATCGTGAAAACAGTCTTCGCGGTGAGGTGAAAGAAGTTATCTATCTTGGTACTTCCTTCAAGTATCGTGTCCAGGTTTCCGATGACACCGAGATTCTGGTCAGGGTGAACTCGGGATCTCAATCAGTGCTTCCTGGGGTAGGGGATCGCTTTTCGGCGGCAGCGCAGCCCGTGGACGTGCATTTGATCGAAGTCGATTAAGGGGAGAGGTTACTATGACCACCGTGCCCGCTCCTCATACAATTGATCCGAAGCACAATAGGGCCGCCGCAGCACGGCGTCGACGCCAGTTCCACTTGGCCCTACTGGGATTACCCGCCGTCATACTGTTGCTTGGGTTATTTGTTTTTCCGGTATTCCGACTGGGTATTCTGAGTCTGGAAGGTGGCAACCTGATCCAGTATCAGAAAGTCGTTTTCGATAGCTTGTATATGCGAATACTGTGGGACACGTTGCGTATATCAGCTATTGTTACAATAATATCTCTAATAATGAGTTATCCTGTTGCCTATTTCATGGCAACAACCAGTCGTTTCTGGGTAATTGTCGGTTTCACCTTCGTCATGCTGCCCTTCTGGACCAGTATCCTTGTTCGAACCTATGCATGGATGGTGATCCTGGGGCGCAACGGGGTGTTCAACAAAACCCTCTTGGACCTTGGGCTGATTGAGCAGCCCATCGCATTTCTGCACAACGAGTTGGGTGTGCTGATTGGCATGGTTCATGTGCTGATGCCCTTCATGCTTTTGCCCATATACAGCGCGATGCGCCAAGTTGATCGAAGCCTGGTTCAGGCAGCGCAGGGGCTCGGTGCGCCGGCCTGGAAGATCATGGCTCGAGTGTATCTGCCTCTTACGGTGCATGGCGTGGTGGCCGGCAGCCTGTTGGTCTTCGTCCTATCCATCGGGTTCTTCATCACCCCGGCCCTGCTCGGTGGCGGGCGTGTCCTCATGATTTCCATGATCATCGAACAGCAAGTCCGCGAGTTCGTGAACTGGCCCTTCGCCAGCGCTCTTGCATTCGTCCTGCTGGCAGCAACGCTCATCATCTACGTTGGCGTGCAGCGGTTGACTGGCGGCCACTCAGCGGTGAGGAGGTAGATAATATGGCCAGACGGACACAGAAGCGCTCAGCTGCGCGGCTGACGTTGGTGGTGTTCTCCGCCTTGGTGTTCTGCTTCCTGATGCTGCCGCTGATCATCGTTTTCCCGATCTCCATGAGCGCAGACCCCTATCTGCGCTTTCCACCATCGGGATTTTCTTGGCAGTGGTTCGATCGCTTTTTCAGTGACCCCACCTGGACTGGGGCTGCCGTCCGCAGTCTCCAGGTCGCGGCGGCCACTACGATCTTGACGCTTCTGATTGGTGTTCCGCTCAGCTTCAGCCTGGTTCGCGGTAACTACATTGGGCGCGCTGTTATTGATCGGATGGTTGCTGCGCCCATTATCGTTCCCACGATCATCATCTCGATCGCAGTCTACGGATTGTTCGCGCAGATGCAGATGATCGGGACCTGGTATGGATTAACGCTCGCTCACGCGCTGCTGGCCTTGCCATTCGTTGTCATCATCGTCAGTGCCGGACTGAAATCCTTCGACGAAAGTCTTGAAGACGCTGCGGTGGGGCTTGGCGCGAGCAAGTTCATCGCAATCTGGCGAGTGACGCTACCGCAGATCAGGCCCAGTATACTTTCTGCAGCGTTTCTGGCGTTCATTACGTCTTTCGATGAACTGATCATATCGATGTTCCTATCCGGTTCAAATTTTACGCTTCCCAAGAAAATGTTCGACAACATACGGATGGAAATAGACCCAACGGTCGCTGCCGTATCGGTGATTCAGATTATTGTTGTTACGACAGTTCTTCTCATATGGGCAGTGACACAACGACAAATCATAAAACATGACCAGGGGAAAAGGTGAATCGCTATCGTAGAAGAACTATTCGCGATTCGTACTTTTGAAAAGTGGCGGGTTTGCCATAGACCCTGAACTGGTGCCGCCAAAACGTACATAGAACAACGATACCGAAAGCTCGAGGAGCGAAGAGTTATGACTGCTGGTCAAAGCGTGTTTCATTCCGATTTTCAGGAAAAGCCCTATTGGTGGGAACTTGCTGAACCCACAGCCGGCGAACTGGTTGATCTGCCCAAACGTACCACGGTTGCAATCGTCGGCAGCGGTTATGCCGGACTTTCCGCCGGTTTGGAGTTGGCGCGCAATGGCACGGATGTGACGGTCATTGAAGCAAATGAGTTTGGGTCCGGTGCCAGCACACGTAACGGCGGAGCAGTCAGTGGCGGTATCTCACTGGGCAAAGGTCTTACGGGATCCGGAAGGCGCAAAGTCAATGAAGAGCGTACTAATCTGATAACATCGATGCTGGGCGATGGCTTCGCTTCTTTCGAGATGATTGAAACCATCATTGAGCGCGAGAAAATTGATTGCAGTTATCAGCGCTCTGGCCGCTTCGTGGGAGCATTCGCGCCCAAGCACTATGAGAGCATGGCGAAGCGCGTGGAACAGCTGAACGAACATGCTGATGCCGGCGCCAGAATGCTGACAAGGGACGCCCAGCGAGAAGAGATTGCCAGCGATTACTACCACGGTGGTATGCTGCTCGAACGCTCTGGCAAACTGCATCCCGCCCTTTATCACAAAGGACTTTTGGAGGCTGCCCGCCGCGCGGGCGTTCGTCTCTGCTCGCGGGCGCAAGCGGGGATCATCGAGGGCCAGGCGGGCAATTTTACGCTTAAGACAAGTCGGGGCGATATCAAAGCCGAGCAGATTATTATTGCAACGAACGGTTACACGGGGAATCTCACGCCGCAGTTGAAGCGGCGCCTTATGCCAGTTGCGAGCCATATCATCGCGACCGAGGAACTCCCTGAAGATTTGGCAAAAAGCTTGATGCCAAATGGGCGAACGATTGCCGATACGCCGCGAATTCTTTGCTACTATCGTATGTCGCCGGATGGGAAACGCGTCATTTTTGGTGGACGGGCAAAATTCACGCAGGTAAGCCCGCGTGTTAGTGCGCCGATACTGCACTCATTTATGACCGATCGTTTTCCTCAGCTTAAAGGGATCAAGGTCACGCATGCCTGGACCGGCAACGTAGCTTTTGCGTTCGATTTTCTCCCGCATATGGGTCAGGAGGAAGGCAAACACTACTGCTTGGCTTGCAATGGCAGCGGTGTGGCGATGATGACCTATCTGGGATACCAGACTGCCCGTAAAATTCTTGGCGGCAGCAATCAAAAGCAATGCGCTTTCGACGGTAGAGATTTCCCGACCGTCCCGTTTTATTCTGGAAAACCGTGGTTTCTGCCGATTGTCGGGAATTACTATCGATTCCGCGACAAGGTAGATCGCATGTTGATGAATTGATCCCGAGCGCAATCTAGAGTATCCGTGTTGATCAAGAAGGAAAGTTGACCCATGGACGCTGATCTCTGAGGAGGGCGTTTGCGAGGATCACGAGCTTGCGCATGATGGCTGT
>NZ_JBFCVK010000007.1:0-228004 GCF_040712085.1 Aquibaculum sediminis | reverse complement strand
ACCCCTCATCTCAGACCCTCCAAAGGCAGAAGAGTCAGACAGAATCCGCTACGATTGAGTCGAGCTTGAGGCCGTCAAACTTCTGAGTCGGGACACTAGTAGAACTTGGCGCTGGACCGATTGGGCTGAGTGGCTAGGCTCTGGCGGCACACAACGCCGCCAGTCGATCGAGCGCCCCCTCGGGGCGCCTTCGGCTGCTCCCATGTCAGCCCGCTCCGGTGATCATGTCCATCGACTTCAAAGACCCTTCGGTTCGCAACGTCGCGCTGCTGGCCTTCTGTCAGGCGCTGGCGATGACCTGCCTGTCGCTGCAGATGACCATCTCGGCCCTGGTCGGCAGCATGATCGCCGCCAAGCCCTCACTGGCGACCCTGCCGCTGGCCTTGCAGTTCCTCGGGGTCCTGGTCACCACGATCCCCGCGTCCTTCTTCATGCAGCGTTTCGGGCGCCGCGCCGGCTTCTCGCTGGGGGCCTGCATGGGAATGGTGGGCGGGACGCTCTGCGCCTGGGCGGTGTTCCGGGCGGACTTCACCATGCTGTCCATCGGATCCTTCCTGCTGGGCAGCTTCAGCGCCTTTTCCATGTACTACCGCTTTGCGGCCGCCGACACGGCGAGCGACAAGTTCAAGAGCCGGGCAATCTCGCTTGTGCTTGCGGGCGGGGTTCTGGCCGCCATCGCCGGGCCGGAGACGGCGAAGCAGACGCGGGACCTTTTCGCACCCGTGACCTTCGCGGGCGGCTATGCGGCGATCACGGTGCTGGGCCTCGCCAGTCTCCTGGTGCTGCAGTTCATCCGCATTCCCCGACCGCCGGCGCGTGTGCGCGGCGCCTCGGGCCGGCCCCTGCTCACCATTGCGAGACAGCCCCGCTATATCGTCGCGGTGCTCTGCGGCATGGTCGCCTATGGCACCATGAACCTGGTGATGGTCTCGACGCCGCTGGCCATGGTCGCCTGCGGGCATCCCTTCGAAACGGCGGCGCTGGTCATCCAGCTCCATGTGCTCGGCATGTACCTGCCGTCCTTCTTCACCGGTTCGCTGATCGCGCGGGTCGGGCTGCCCAAGGTGCTTCTGGCCGGGGCCGTGCTGCTGCTCGGTTGCATCGTCATGGCGCTCACGGGAATCGAGGTGATGAACTTCGCCCTCGGCCTTATCCTCCTGGGCGTGGGCTGGAACTTCCTCTTCATCGGCGGTTCCACCCTGCTGACCGAGACCTATCGGCCCGAGGAGCAGGCCAAGGCCCAGGGCCTCAACGAGTTCTGCGTCTTCGGCACCGTCGCGCTCACGGCCTTCAGTTCCGGCGCGCTCTTCGACGGTATCGGCTGGGAGTGGCTCAACCTGGTAACCCTACCGGCCATCCTCCTGGCAGCGGGTGCGGTGCTCTGGGTTCTGGTGGGCGGCCGGGCCGTGCAGAAGGCGTGATCTGACTCTCACTGCCTGCCGCTTTCTGCTGCCAATCCCGGCATAACGGGGTAAGCTCAACAAAAGAGCAGGCGGAGGGGGGGGGGAGGACGGTGGGCCTACAGGACTTGCCCAAGTCGGTCGCAACGGCAGTGGACAAGATATACACGGCCGGTTTCAGTGCCGATCTCTGGCAGGAAGGCCTGAGCGACCTCTGCAGTTCCCTGGGAGCCTACTCGGCTGTGACGGTTCCCAGAGTGGCGGCGCACAACACAATCAACCTGCCCAGCACGCCCGGCATGGAAGATTTCCTGCAGGCCTTTGTGCGCGACGGCTGGTACGAGCGCGATATACGTGCCGAGCGCGGCTGGCCGCTGGTGGACCGGGGTCAGCCGGTTGTTCTGGAACAGGACATCATCCGCCCTGACGAGCATGAGAAGCACCCCCTCTACCAGGATCTCTACCGCCGCCACGGGATGCTCTGGTGGGCCGGCATCACCTTCCGGACTCATGAGCAGCAGTATGTCCTGTCGCTGTCCCGCTCCGAACGCCAGGAAGCCTTCAGCGAGCAGGAACGCCAACTCTTCCTGCAACTGACCGGCCACCTCGCGCAGTCGGTCACGCTAGCGGAAAAGCTCTGCACGGCGGCGGGCCGCGGCGGACTGGAGGTGCTGGATGCGCTCGGGAACGGCGGCATCCTGGTGGATGCCCGCGGTTGGGTGATGGGCGCAAACCGCAGTGCAGAACGCCTCCTCGGCAACGGTATCGGGATCCGGAATAGGGCGGTCTATGCGCAATCTGCTTCGGCGAACAGGAGCCTGCAGGACCTTCTGCACCGCTGCCTGAGGCTGGGTCCGCAGCCCGACGCCGCAGTTGTCGTCGAGCGGCCGCTCGGCCGTCCGCTACTGGTCGAGGTGCTGCCCATTCCGGCCGAGGCCGCGAGCCCCTTCTTCTTCGGCAAGGTGCTGCTGCTGCTTGTCGATTTGGACAAGCGGCCGACGCCAAAGAGCGCACTGCTCGCCAGCCTCTTCAACCTCACGGTGCGAGAAGCAGCCTTGGCGCTTGAACTGGGGCGCGGCGCCAGCCTCGCCGAGGCGGCTGACAGTCTCGGGATTACGAGGGAAACAGCGCGTGGTCACCTCAAGGTCGTATTCAGCAAGACGGACACGAACCGGCAGTCGGAGCTTATCGTGCTGGTTCATCGGGCGGCAGCCATCTCCTTCTGAGTGTTCTCAACGACGAGAGAAGAATCTCCTCCTGACGCTCCGCCTCCCCCAAACGGGGGAGGCCACTATCCCTTTTCTGCGTCATCAGTGACGAACGCGCCCCTGAGAGGCGTGCGCAGACAAGAGCGAAGGAATCAGGAGAATGGCAAAAGAGTTGGGGGCTGGTAGCTCGCGGGCACGGCGTGCGCTGAGTGGAGCGGGGGCGCTCGTTTGCGGCGTACTGCTTACGGGCTGCGCCGGCGCCATGATGGCCGCCGGTCCGGTTGCCTTTCCACTCGCCCTCATCGCGATGGAGCCGATGGAGGCCATGGGCGTGTTCGATGAAATGGATACAGCAATGGCACCCTCCACCAACCCAACCATGCAGGATCATCCCGCGCTGGCCGATGGCGAGTTGAGCGCGATGCAGGCACAGTTGATCGCCCGGCACACGGTGTTTGTCGCGGATGTTGACGGGCATGTCTCAAGCTTTGATGCGCGCGATTGTGCTCTGGGGCGCGATGTCGAGCTTCTGCTCGTGCATCGACTTTCCGAGTCGGGTTATGAGGACTTCGCAGCCTCGTTTGAGGGGACGGGTGCGCGCATGCAGCCCTTGCAGCGCGAAGCGGCGCTGCTGGAGGGTGAGTGCGAGGAAGGTGCACCGGAGGGTGATTTTGTGGCGGTGACAAATTGGGAGTACTCAGTCAACAGCGCAACATTCGTTTCCCGGCACGCAGAGCGGCAGCGCCTCGAAGGGGAGATGCGCGATCGCCGTTTCGAAGGGGCCATGCTGCTCGACAGGGTATCGGACATGCGCATTGAGTCACTGCAATCAAATACGCAGAACATTGCGCATTCGATGCTGCACTACGAGAACGGGGAGCCTGTGGGGCAGCACCTTCAGATACTCTACACCTATGATAACCCGTCGGAACCGCCTCGCCTTCTCACGATAATCCATGAATATGTAACCCCGTCGCTGATGAAGGCGACAACATATGCGGGAAAAAGTCTCTTCCAGGAGTTCACCACGGTGGATGGAAAGAACCACGGTTGGATGGTGGCGCATCCGGTGGAGTTTGTGGAAGGCTATCCGTCAGACGCCAGTCGGACCTGTTTCCAGTACGGGAAAGAGGCACCCGCTGAGGCTTGCGAAGGATCGGCGCAAACGTCGAGCCTGCAGGCGCCGGGCCTGTTGCCCGCCATCCAGCAGGCAGCGGCCGTCCGGTAGGTAGTTCAGCCTGATCGCAGGTAGCGCACGGCCGCGTCGCGTTCGAAGAGATAGAGCAGGGTTCTGAGTGCCGGACCCCGATCGCCTTGCAGATCGGGGTCGCGCTCCAGGATCAGGCGGGCGTGATCGCGGGCCATGGGCAGCAGCTCCGCGTGCTCGGCCAAGTCAGCCAGGCGAAAGCGCGGCAGGCCTGACTGCTGGGTGCCCAGGACGTCGCCGGCGCCGCGCAGGCGCAGATCCTCCTCTGCAATGCGGAAGCCGTCATCGCTTTCGCGCAGGATCTTCAGTCGCTCGTGCGCCGTCTCGCCCAGCGGCGGTCGGTAGAGCAGCAGGCAGGTCGAGCGCCCGCCGCCGCGGCCGATCCGTCCGCGAAGCTGGTGCAACTGCGCCAGTCCGAAGCGCTCGGCCTGCTCGATCACCATGACCGTGGCAGCCGGCACGTCGACGCCCACCTCGATGACCGTGGTGGCGACCAGGATATCGGCAGGGCCCTCGGCGAAGGCCTGCATCGCCCGATCCTTCTCCGGCCCCTTCATGCGTCCATGCACCAGGGCCACGCGGCCGGGGAAGCGTTCGGTCAGCGCGCCGTAGCGGGCCTCGGCGTCCGCCAGGTCGACCGCCTCGGACTCCTCCACCAGTGGGCAGACCCAATAGACCTTGGCGCCCTGCTCGATGGCCCGCCCGACGGCCCCGACCACCTCCGAGAGCCGCTCCAGCGGCAGGGTGCGCGTGTCCACGGGCTGCCGGCCGGCGGGCTTTTCCGTTAAGCGCGAGACTTCCATGTCGCCGTAGGCGGTCAGCACCAGGGTGCGCGGAATCGGCGTTGCGGTCATGACCAGCACATCCACGCCCTTGCCCTTGGCCGCAAGCTGCAGGCGCTGATGCACGCCGAAGCGATGCTGTTCGTCGATCACCGCCAGACCGAGGTCGCGAAACAGGACATCGTCCTGGAACAGGGCGTGGGTGCCGATCGCCAGCAGCGCGCGTCCGTGGGCGAGGCGTTCCAGCGCGCGCTTGCGCGCCGCGCCCTTGTCGCGGCCGGTGAGGAGTTCGATCCCGATGCCCGCCGCAGTGGCCAGGGGCGCGATGGTGTTGAAGTGCTGGCGCGCCAGAATCTCCGTCGGGGCCATGAGCGCCGCCTGCTGCCCAGCCTCGACCGCGGTCAGCATGGCGAGCAGTGCCACCACGGTCTTGCCGCTGCCCACGTCGCCCTGAAGCAGACGCAGCATGCGGTGCGGCTCGGCCATGTCGGCGGCGATCTCGGCAAAGGCTGTGCGTTGCGACCCGGTCAGCGGGAAGAGCAGGGCCTGAAGCGCGGCCTCCACCAGATGCCCATCGCCCTTCTGGCTGCGGCCGGCGGCACGCTTCTGCTTCAGGCGGATCAGCGACAGCGCCAGTTGATTGGCCAGCAGTTCGTCGTAGGCGAGTCTTTGGCGCGCCGGCGCTTCCGGCAGCAGGTCGGCTTCCGTCTCCGGGTGATGGGCTGCCTCTAGTGCGCTGCGCCAGTCCGGCCATTTGCGGGCCTTCAGGATGGAGGCGTCATGCCATTCCGGCAGTACGGGTGCGCGGGCCACAGCCGCCTGGATGGCCTTCTGCACCACGCGCTGGCCCAGTCCGCCGGTCAGCGGATAGACCGCCTCTACCGCCGGCAGAGTGTGATCCTCATCGGCCGGCACCACGTGGTCGGGATGATTCATCTGCAGGCGGTCGTTGTAGCTTTCCAGCTTGCCGCTGACCACGCACCAGGCCCCGTCGGGCAGGAGCTTGCGCAGCCAATCCTGCTTGGCGTGAAAGTAGACCAGCTCGATGTCCCGCGTCCCGTCGGTGCAGAGCACTTTCCACGGCCCTTTGGGCGAGTGCGGCGCCTGATAGGCCATCACCCGGACCTTCACGGTCGCGATGCGTCCAGGAACGGCCTCGGCCAGGCTGGGCCGGTAGCGGCGGTCGATCAAGCTGCTGGGCAGGTGCCAGCAGAGATCGCTCACCCGCGGCCCCGCCAGCCGCTCAAAAAGCTTCGCCAGCCGCGGTCCCACGCCGGGGAGCGTCGTGATCTCCGCAAAGAGGGGATTGAGGATATCAGGTCGCACGAATCATCCGGCGGGTTGGGAATGACAGTTCGGGGCGTTCGGCCTATATCCTATCTCCGAGCGAGGAAGGAAAGCATGAGCCAAGGCACCTCCCAAGGCACGTCGACGGAAATTCGCCGCAAACAGCTGCGGTGGCGCTGCTGGCATCGGGGCACGCGCGAGATGGATATGCTCGTCGGCGGTTTTGCCGATCGCCATATCGAGCGCCTTGATTCCGCGCAGTTGGAGCGGCTGGAGGCCCTGCTGCGCGCGCCCGACCCCGATCTCTACGGTTGGATCATCGGGCGCGATGTTCCGCCGCCAGAGTACGACACCGACATCATGAAGATGATGCAGGACTTCAAGTTTACACCTCAAAGCGGCTGAAAATAGCGTGTTTCTCAAAGAACTGCTGAGCTCGCCCGGCAGCCGTCGGGTGGCGAATGCGCCGGAAGGTCTCGATGCCCTGCTGCTCGCCGAGGCGGCAAGCCGGCCGGGTCTGCAGGTGCATGTCTGTCGCGACGACGCCCGCATGGCCCAGCTCCAGGAGGCGCTGGCTTTCTTTGCGCCGGACCTGAAGATCCTGACCTTCCCGGCCTGGGACTGCCTGCCCTACGACCGGGTCAGCCCGCACCGGGACATCGTTGCTCGACGTCTGGCCACTCTGGCGCGTTTGCGCGACGGCGGCTTTGCCGGCTTGGTTCTCACGACGGTCAATGCCCTGCTGCAGCGCGTGCCGCCGCGCAGCCATTTCGAGGGGCGCGCGCTCGTGGCCGCCGCCGGGGATCGGTTGGAGCCGGAGAGCCTGACAGCCTTCCTGGCGCAGAACGGCTACCAACGTGTGGGCACGGTGGGTGAGCCGGGGGAGTATGCGCTGCGCGGCGGCATCTTCGACCTTTTCCCGCCAGGCAGCGACGAGCCCCTGCGTCTGGACTTCTTCGGCGATGAGCTGGAGTCGCTGCGGTGTTTCGACCCGCTGACCCAGCTCTCGACCGGCCCGGCAGAGCGCCTGTCGCTGCTGCCGGTCAGCGAGGCCGTGCTGGACGAGGAGTCGATCGCGCGCTTTCGCACCGGCTATCGTGCGGCTTTCGGAGCGGTGCAGGGGGATGACCCGCTCTACGCCTCGGTCAGCGAGGGCCGCCCGCATCCGGGCATGGAGCACTGGCTGCCACTGTTCCATGACGGGCTGGAAACGCTCTTCGACTATATTGGCGATGCACCGATCACCCTGGATCATCAGGCTGAGGCGGTGCGCGATACGCGCCTGGAACAAATTGCCGACTTCCATCAGGCACGGGTGCAGCTCGCACGGGCCGATCTGGCGGAAGGCAGCGCCTACAACGCCCTGCCGCCGGAACAGCTGTACCTGTCGAAGGAGGAGTGGGAGGCGCAGCTTTCCGCGCGTGCCTATGCGGAGTTCACACCCTTCGATCTGCCGGAGGAGGCCGAGGGCCATGCCGATGCCGGTGGACGGCGCGCACCGGACTTCGCAGCCGAACGGGCGACCTCGGAAGGCAAGGCCTTCGAGGCGGTCTGCGCCTGGATTGAGGGTGAGCGCAAAGCCGGGCGCTGGGTGCTGCTGGCGGCCTACAGCGACGGCGCGCGCGATCGCCTGGGCGGACTGCTCGGCGAGCACGGACTGGAAGGGCTGAGCACGGTCTCAGATTGGGCCGAAGCCCAGGCACAGCCGGCGGGAAGTGTTGCGCTCGTCACCCTGGCGCTGGAGCGCGGTTTCACCCACGACGGCCTGTCGCTGCTCACCGAATCGGATGTGCTGGGAGAGCGCATTGCTCGAGCCACCCGCAAGCGCCGTCGTTCCGACAACTTCCTCACCGAGGTCTCCAGCCTGGAGGAGGGCGATCACGTGGTGCATGTGGACCACGGCATCGGCCGTTACGAGGGCCTGGAGACCCTGGACGTCGGGGGTGCAGCCCACGACTGCCTGCGCGTGGTCTATCACGGCAACGACAAGCTCTATGTGCCGGTGGAGAACATCGAGGTTCTCTCCCGCTACGGCTCCCAGGACGGCGTGGTAGAACTGGATCGGCTGGGGCAGGGCAACTGGCAGGCGCGCAAGGCCAAGGTCAAGGAACGCATCCAGGAGGCCGCCGAGCAGCTCATGCGGGTGGCAGCCGAGCGTGCCCTGAAACAGGCTGAGGAGATCATCCCGCAGGAAGGCCTCTACGAGGAGTTTGCGGCACGTTTTCCCTATCCCGAAACCGAAGACCAGCTGCGCGCCATCGCCGACGTGATGGAGGATCTGGCCAGCGGAAAGCCCATGGACCGCCTGGTGTGTGGCGATGTGGGTTTCGGCAAGACGGAAGTGGCGCTACGAGCGGCCTTCGTGGTTGCGATGACCGGCAAGCAGGTGGCCGTCGTGGTGCCCACCACGCTGCTGGCGCGCCAGCACTATGCCAGCTTCCGCGAACGCTTTGCCGGCCTGCCGCTGCGCATCGGACAGCTCTCGCGCCTGGCCAGCAGCAAAGAGGCGGCGGCCACGCGCGATGAACTGACCAAGGGGCAGCTCGACATCGTGATCGGAACCCACGCGCTGCTCTCCCAGTCGATCAAGTTCAGCGACCTGGGCTTGCTGATCGTCGACGAGGAGCAGCATTTCGGGGTGAAGCAGAAGGAGCGGCTGAAGGCGCTGCGCGCCGACGTGCATGTGCTCACCCTCACCGCCACGCCGATCCCGCGCACCCTGCAGCTGGCCATGAGCGGCGTGAAGGAGATGAGCCTGATCGCCACGCCGCCGGTCGACCGACTTGCGGTGCGCACCTTCGTGTTGCCCTACGATTCGGTCATCGTGCGCGAGGCCATCCTGCGCGAGCATTTTCGCGGCGGGCAAGTCTTCTACGTGGCGCCGCGCCTGGAGGATCTCGGGGCGCTTGAGGAGCGGCTGCGCAAGCTGGTGCCGGAGGTGAAGATCGCCGTCGCCCACGGCAAGCTCTCGGCCAGCGCGCTGGAAGCGGTGATGGCCGGCTTCGTCGAGCGCCGTTTCGATGTGCTGCTCTCGACCAACATCGTGGAATCCGGCCTGGATATTCCCACCGCCAACACCCTGATCATTCACCGGGCGGACATGTTCGGCCTCTCGCAGCTCTATCAGCTGCGCGGGCGTGTCGGCCGGGCCAAGCAGCGGGGCTATGCCTACCTGACGCTGCCGCAGGGACGCATCCTCACCCCCGCGGCGCAGAAGCGCCTGGATGTTATGCAGACCCTCGACAGCCTGGGCGCCGGCTTCACCCTGGCCAGCCACGACATGGACATCCGCGGGGCCGGCAACCTGCTGGGCGAAGAACAGTCGGGCCACGTCAAGGAAGTGGGTATCGAACTCTATCAGCAGCTGCTGGAAGAAGCGGTCGCAGAGGCCCGCGCCCGCTCGGAAGGCGGTGGCGGTACCGCGCAGGCCGCTGCTGGTGGCGAGACCACCTGGACCCCGACGATCAACCTGGGCACGGCGGTGCTGATCCCGGACAGCTATGTGGCCGACCTGCATCTGCGCCTGGGCCTCTACCGCCGCCTGTCGACGCTGGTGGACCGGGCGGAGATCGATGCCTTTGCCGCCGAGCTGATCGACCGCTTCGGGCCTTTGCCGGATGAGGTTGAGAACCTCCTGCAAATCATTGCGGTAAAACGTCTTTGCCGGGATGCGGGCGTCGAGCGGGTGGATGCCGGGCCCAAGGGGGCAGTGCTGACCTTCCGGGAGGAAGCCATCGCCGATCCCGCGCCGCTGGTGCAGTTCATCCAGCGCCAGAAGGGCAAGGTTCAGCTTCGCCCCGACGGCAAGCTGGTCTACCGCCGCGAATGGGACAGCGCCAAGGCCCGGATGCGCGGGGTGCGCCAGCTGATGGATCAACTGGCGCAGCTCTCCAACAAGGCGAAGCAGGCGGCTTAAGCTGTTCGGTTAAGCCTCTATCGCCGTGCCCAGGCCGCGTTCCTGGGCGCGGCGGTGGGCGAAGAGCGCAATGGCCGTGTCCTGCACACCGGTGCCGGTGAGATCGCAGAAGGTGATCTCTTCGTCAGAGCGGCGCCCCTCGGCCTTGCCGACGAGAATGTCGCCAAGTTCAACGGCCTGCGACTCCTCCACCAGTCCGGCCTTCAGGGCGTAGTGCAGTTCGCCCAGCCGGGCGCACTGCGAAACGCGGTCGACCACCAGCCGCTCGGCGCGCGCCAGGACCTGCGGGTCGACCTCGTTCTTGCCCTCGGCGTCGGAACCCATGGCGGTCATATGCTGGCCGGGCCGGAGCCATTTTGCCTGCAGGATGGGGGTGCGGGCCGGAGTGGTGGTCACGAGAATGTCGGCTTCGGCGCAAACCGCGCTGCCCTCGGCGCAGGCCGCCACCGGGATGCCCAGGCTCGCTGTCATCTCCTGCGCGCAGGCCGCGGCCTTTTCCGCATCGCGGCCCCAGATCAGGGCGCGCTCGATGGGGCGCACGAGGACCAGCGCACGCAACTGCAGCCGCGCCTGCAGGCCTGTGCCGAAGATGCCGGCCACCTTGGCATCGCGGCGGGCCAGGGTGTCGGCGGCAATGGCGCCGGCCAGAGCCGTGCGCACGTCCGTCAGGTAACCGTTGTCGAGCAGCACCGCCTCCACGCGCCCGGTGTGCGCTGAGATTAGCGTCATCATGCCGGACAGGGAGGGCAGGCCCAGCTTGTGGTTGTCGAAAAAGCCGGTGGAGACCTTCAGCGCGAAGGAATCGAGGCCAGGGACGTAGGCAGTCTTCACGTCCATCTCGCCGTTGGCGTCCTCCACGTCGAGCCGCAGGATCGGCGGCATCACCGCGCGGCCTTCGCCCAGACCGCGAAAGCCGGTCGCCACCGTCTCCATGGCTTCCCGGTCGATGTCGACGCAGGAACGCAGTTCGCCTGCCGTCAGGATCCTGATGGTCATTCCCTGCCTCCCAAGGCTTCACCCCGCCAATACACTGCGGCGGGGTGAAGAACCTCTAGCTTATGCGGCGCGTGTCAGGCCTTCGCCTGCCAATGCCCGTCGCGCACCAGTTCATCGGTGACCTTATCGACCGCACGGCGTGCCCGGGCAACCATGTCGTCGACTTCGGACGGCGTGATGACCAGCGGCGGTGCAAAGCCGAGAATGTCGCCATGCGGCATCGCCCGGGCGATCAAGCCTTCCCCGAGCGCCGCAGCGGAGACGCGCGCACCGACCTTGAGCGCACCCTCGAAGCGCTCCTTCTTTTCGCGGTCGGCGACGAACTCGACGGCCCCCAGCAGGCCCACACCGCGCACCTCGCCCACCAGCGGGTGGTCCGCAAAGGCGTCCTTGAGCCTCTGCTGGAAGTGCGCACCGGTGCGCTCGGCATTGCCGGCCAGATCCTCCTTCTCGACGATGTCGAGCGTGGCCATGGCCGCGGCGGCACCCAACGGATGTCCCGAATAGGTGTAGCCATGGGAAAAGGCGCCGAGGCTGTCGGCCGCCGTTTCCATCACCTCGTAGACACGGCGCGAGATGATGGAGCCGGAAAGCGGCACATAGGCGCTGGTCAGGCCCTTGGCGATGGTGATCAGGTCCGGCTCGATGCCGTACTTGTCGCAGCCAAAGCCGGCTCCCGTGCGGCCGAAACCGCAGACCACCTCGTCGGCAATCAGCAGCACGTCGTACTTCTTCAGCACGGCCTGGATGGCCTGCCAGTAGCCCTCGGGCGGCGGGATGATGCCGCCGGTGCCCAGCACCGGCTCGCCGATGAAAGCGCCCACGGTCTCCGGCCCCTCGGCCAGGATCAGCTCTTCCAGCTCGCGCGCCCGTCGGGCGACGAACTCGGCTTCGCTCTCGCCCTCGTTTGCGCCCCAGTAATAGTGCGGCACGCCGGTGTGGCGGATCGGACCCGTCGGCAGGTCAAAGGCATTGTGATAGAAGCTGAGACCCGTCAGGCCGCCGGAGATGATGGAGCAGCCGTGATAGCCGCGGTCCCGGCTGATGATCTTCTTCTTGGCAGGCTGGCCCTTGAGGTTGTGATAGTACCAGACGAGCTTGACGTTGGTCTCATTGGCGTCCGAGCCCGAGAGGCCATAGAAAACCTTGCTCATGTCGCCCGGCGCCATGGAAACCAACCGGTCGGACAGGCGGATCAGCGGTTCCGAAGAATGCCCGGCGTAGCTGTGATAGTAGGCCAGCTTGTGCGCCTGTTCCGCGATGGCATCGGCCACTTCCGTGCGGCCATAGCCGATGTTCACGCAGTAGAGCCCGGCGAAGCCGTCCAGCAACTCGGTGCCCTTGCGGTCCTTGATGAACACGCCCTTGCCGCTTTCGACGATGCGCGGGTCACCCAGCTTGCCGCTGGCATGGTCGCGCAGCACGGTGAAGGGGTGGAGCACGGAACGGCGGTCCATCTCCTCCAGGCTGATGTTGCGGGCTGATTGGTTCATGACAGTTGCTCCTTGCTGCGTCCTCAGGCGCCTAGGCCGCCGAGGCAGAGGTATTTGATTTCGCTGTAGTCATCGAGGCCGTGGCGCGAGCCTTCCCGACCCAATCCGGACTGCTTCATGCCGCCGAAGGGGATGGAGGCGCCGGTGAATTTTGGCGTATTTGCGCCGACCATGCCGTACTGCAGGGCATCGGCCACGCGGCAAACACGCCCCACGTCGCGGCTGTAGAGGTAGGCCGCCAGGCCGTAGATCGTATCGTTGGCCCGGGCGACAGCTTCCGCCTCCTCGTGGAAGCGCAGCACGGGCGCTACGGGGCCGAAGGTCTCCTCACGGAAAATCGCCATGGACTCGGTGACATCGGCGAGCAGGGTCGGCTCGAAGTAGGTGCCGCCGAGCCGGTGGCGTCGGCCACCAACCAGCAGCCGCGCACCCTTCTCCACGGCATCGGCCACATGGGCTTCGCACTTGGCCACCGCGGCCTCGTTCATCAGGGGGCCGATGTCGATACCCTCCTCGAGCCCCGGACCCACCTTCAACGAGGCCACCGCGGCGGCATAGCGCTCCACGAAGGCGTCGTAGATGCTGTCCTGGACGAACAGGCGATTTACCGCCAGGCAGTCCTGGCCGCTGGTGGCGAACTTGGCGCCAAGCGCGCCCTGGACGGCCGTATCCAGGTCTGCATCGTCAAAGACGAGGAAGGGGGCATGGCCGCCAAGCTCCAGCGACAGCTTCTTGATGCTGTCGGCCGAGTCGGCAAAGAGTTTGCGCCCAACTTCGGTCGATCCGGTGAAGGAGAGCGCCCGCACCGTGGGCGATTCCAGCAGCACCGCGCCGATTGCCCGGGAGGAACCGGTGAGCACCTGGAAGACGCCGCCCGGTACTCCGGCCTCTTCGGCCAGGACCGCGAGAGCCAGAGCCGAGTAGGGGGTTTCTGTTGCCGGACGCACGATCATGGGGCAGCCGGCCGCCAGCGCGGCGCCGGCCTTGCGGGTGATCATGGCCGCGGGAAAGTTCCAGGGGGTGATCGCCGCGGTGACCCCGATGGGCTCCCGGGTGACGATCATCTTGCTGCCGGGCAGGTGGGAAGGAATCGTCTCGCCGTACATCCGCTTGGCCTCCTCCCCGAACCACTCGAGGAAGGAGGCGGCATAGTCGATCTCGCCACGCGATTCCGCCACAGGTTTGCCCTGCTCCAGGGTCATCAGCCGCGCCAGTTCCTCGCGGTTCTCGGCCATCAGGTCGGCCCAGCGGCGCAGGATCGCAGCTCGGTCCTTGGCGAGGCGCCCGCGCCAGGCCGGCCAGGCTGCTGCGGCCGCTTCAATGGCGCGCCCGGTTTCGGCGGCGCCCATATCCGGGATTGTGCCCAGCAGTGAGCCATTGGCAGGATTGGTGACCTCGATGCGACCATCGCCGTCGGCGCCGGTCCAACGCCCTTCCAGCCAGGCGTCTTCCCGCAGCAACGCGGGGCGCTGCTGCCCGTCGATGCCAAGCCCCTGGGTTTGGTGTGCGTCCAACGCCATGGTGTCCTCTCCTCGAGCGATCGCCTCATTCTGGCGCAAGCTAGCCCGGGACGCGCCGCGAGTGCTGTTGAACGAATGCGGCTATGACGAAGAAAATGCGACTAGCACACGGAACAACCGAGGATTCTGCGGCTATGGTCGAGATATCTGCGATCAGAGGAGGGGGTCGGGGGAATCGGCTGTACCGTGAAGGTCGGTGGCCGGCGCAGGCTGATGGCGCCAGGCGGCTTGCACGGCGCTGCCGATGGCGAGGAGCTTATCGCGACCGAGCTCGCTGACCAGACCGAAGCTGCGGCCCTGCTGATGCCAGAAGAGCAGTGTCATGGCGCCTTCCTGCAGCAGCGAGAAGCGGGGGTTCCCGCGTTCGCGCGCTGGCCCGAAGTAGAGCGAGACCCGGGCGCGCTCGGGGGTTTCGTAAATCAGTTCCATGGCACCGGCCTGTCGGCCTGGTAGCAGGCGCGCTGCGATCAGTTCCAGCCCTTCGCTGCGCAAATCCGGCGCCCGGCCACGGGAATCGGGAATGGCGTCGGCGGCCGACAAGGGGGCAATGCTTGGAAGATCCTGGGAGCGCAGATGCAGGGGCTGTGCCGGACCTTCGTTCCAGTCCTCGAAGGCGCCGAGCAGCGGAAGGGAGGCCTGCTCCTGGAAGAATGCAAGATCCATCAGCTCATCGCGTTCCTCCCAGACCTGTGATCCCAGGACCCCGAGCAACGTGGCTAGGAGAAAGCCCGCCGCTTGCAGAGGCACGGGCCGCCTCGGCTTGGAGGCACGCGTGTCAACGATTGCCTGAGTCAGATCCTCGACGGTTGGCGGCGGTGGGGGGAGATGTCGGCCGGAGAAGGTGCTGTGCAGCAGGCGGTTTTGCGCCTGATAGGCTTCCGCCTGTTCTGCCGCCTGCGGATCCGTTGCGAGGGCACTTTCCACCTCGGCCCGTTCGCGCGGCGGCAGTTGCCCATCCACATAGGCCAGAATCTGCGCTTCGCCGAGTTGCTGCCCGCCGGGCAGAAGGCGGAAACGCTCCTTCATTGCGCTCTCCGCTGGTGAGTCCTTTTGCCTTCCAGCGCGCGTCGCAACGCCACCCGTGCCCGGCTCAAGCGGGACATGACGGTGCCGATGGGAACGGACAGCAGGGTGGCGGCTTCCTTGTAGGAAAAACCCTCGAGCCCGATCAGCAGCAGGACCTCGCGCTGCTCTCGTGGCAGAGCCTGAAGTGCCTGGGCCATGGCGTGCCATTCCGCGCGGGCCGGCTGGTTGGCGGCCAGCGGAAGCTGCATGTCCAGGTCCTCCAGGGATAGATGCGCGAAGGCCCCGGAGGGACGGGCACGCTGCTCCATCCAGGTGTTGTGCGCCACCGAGTAAAGGTAGCCGTGCAGGTTGTTCACCTTTGCACCCTTGCGCAATGCAGCCAGTACGCGTTGCAGACTCTCCTGAACCAGATCGTCCGCGTCGGCGGTGCTGCCAGTCAGGGCCAGGGCATAGCGCCTCAGGCCGCGCACTTCTTCTGTGAGTCTCTCTGCAGGATCGCCCAAAACCGCCCTCCTGTCGCTTGCACGCCGGAGAGTATCCCGCTGCTTCGGTGGCCAGGGGTCTGCTCGAAAGGAGCGGCGCAGCGCTCTTTCGAGTGGGTGGTCTTCTGGAATAGGCGAGCGTTCCCCACGCTCTATAAAGCAGCGGCTCGCGGTGAGAGCAGAGCCATGCCTCTTCCTGATGCGTGGCAGACACCGTCGGGTCAGGGCGGTGCGGCGTGATCCTTCCGGCAAGGTCGAAGGCAAGGGGGAAGAATGCTTGGAATCGGCTGCAGGCCCCGGTGCCTCCGCGTCGCGCGCCGCATGGGAGTGTTGGTCGCAGGCGGCATCGCTTGCCTGGTCGTGGACCCTGACCGTGGCGCCGCCATCGGGCCCGGGAACCTGGGGCCTGCTGTTGTGCAATCAGCCGAACTCTATGCGACCCCAATCGGCGGGAGCCTGAGCCTGTCTAATGCTCGAAGCATCGCGGCGGGTCGGCTGAACCCGGATACCAGCGCCTCCGAAACCGTGCCCGAGCGCGGTGCTTCCCCGGCCCTGGGTCGCACAGTGGCACCCGATGGCGCGGCAGAGGCGATCCCCGAAGCAAGCCAGGCGCGGGCCATGGCAACAGCTGCCGCCGAGGCGGCCGTCGAGGCGGGCATCGCCAATGATCCGGCATCCGCAGCGCTGGCGGCGGCACGAGCAGAGAACGCTGCGGAAGCGGCCGCCTGGGCTGCGGGGGCTGCACAGGATCGGGCGCGCCTTCTGGGCACTTCCGAGGCTCAGGCCGCTGCGCGAGCGGCGGCCGAAGCGGCAGCGCGGGCGCGCCTTAACGCTCAGACGGCCGCCGAGGCGGTGGCCCGCCTGCGGCAAGAGCGTCGGCCAGCACATCCGGACTCTCTCTGGCTCGACTGATCAGGAATCCTGCTTGGTGAACTCGGTACTGATTGCCGCGGCTTCAACGCTTGCGGCGCATCCAGAGGAAGAAGCCGATCAAGAGGCCAGCGCCGATAAGGATGAATGCCAGGGGACCGAGAAAGCGCGGATCGTGGCCCAGATCGAGACCGCGGCTGAAATCCAGGACCAGTGCCGCCGTGCCGGCGACGAAGATCAGGCCGGCGGCCAGGGCGAGCAGCGGGCCGCGCATGATGGAGTCCGCCCTACTGCATGACCTTGGGGCCCTGCATGTCCAGCGGCCCCGCTTCAGGCAGCACGCCCAGGCGTCGGGCGATCTCCTGATAGGCTTCCTCGACCTTGCCCAGGTCGCGGCGGAAGCGATCCTTGTCGAGCTTCTCGTTGGTCTTGATGTCCCAGAGGCGGCAGCTGTCGGGGCTGATCTCGTCCGCGAGGACGATGCGCATCTGGTCTTCCTCCCAGAGACGCCCGAACTCGAGCTTGAAGTCCACCAGCTTGATGCCGACGCCCAGGAACAGCCCGGTCAGGAAGTCGTTCACTCGCAGCGCCATCTGCATCATCTCGTCGAGATCCTGCGGTCCGGCCCAGTTGAAGCAGGTGATGTGCTCCTCGGTGACCAAGGGGTCTCCCAGGGCATCATTCTTGAAATAGTATTCAACGATGGAGCGGGGCAGGGCGGTGCCTTCCTCGATGCCCAGGCGTTTGGAGAGCGATCCCGCGGCCACGTTGCGCACGACCACTTCCAGCGGGATGATCTCAACCTCGCGAACCAGTTGCTCGCGCATGTTCAGGCGCCGGACGAAGTGGGTGGGTATGCCGATGCTCTCGAGCCGCATCATGAGGTACTCGGAGATGCGGTTGTTCAACACGCCCTTGCCGGTGATCGTGCCCTTCTTCTGGTTATTGAAGGCCGTGGCATCGTCCTTGAAGTACTGCACGAGGGTGCCCGGTTCCGGGCCCTCGAATAGAACTTTGGCTTTGCCTTCGTAGATCCTTTTGCGTCGCATCTTCTTCGTCCGGGAGAGGCAGCGGCCAGGCCGCGGGTTTCGGCTGGGAGGAACGGGCTCGCGCCGTGAGGGTAGGTGGCTCTTCGCTATATAACAGTCGGGCCAGCGGCGAACAACGGCACCGCCGGGACCTGAGAAGGCCCCACCCCTTCAGTCCTCACGCAAGAAACAGGCCCCGTCGTGATCCTGCACCAGTCCGGCAGCCTGCATGAAGGAGTGGGTGATGGTCGGGCCGACGAAGCGAAAGCCGCTCTGCTTCAGGCGACGACTGAGTTGCGTGGCTTCCTGCAGACCGCTGCCGTCCCCGGAGCGATGGGGGGCCGCAGGCCGGTGTTCCCAGATGAAGGCGGAAAAGCCGCCTGGATGCGAAGACTCGATCTCCAGCCAGGCCCGGGCACCTGAGATGGTTGCTTCGATCTTGCCGCGGTGCCGCACGATGCCCGGGTTGTTGAGCAGACGAACGATGTCCTCCTCGCCGAAGGCAGCCACCGTTTCTGGTTGAAAGCCGGCGAAGGCGGAACGGAAAGCCGGTCGCTTGCGCAGGATGGTGAGCCACGAAAGCCCAGCCTGGAAGCTTTCGAGACTGAGCATTTCATACAGCCTTCGCCCATCATGCGCCGGCCGTCCCCACTCCTCGTCGTGATAGGCGCGGTAGAGCGCATCGTCGGTGACCCATGCACAGCGCGGGCGACCGTCGGGGTGGCGGGTCGAAACCTTCATGAAGATGGCCCGGTCCGGGTGCAGCGCCGATTGCCGCTTGCGGTGCCTTGGCGTAGTGTCCGCAACGTCATGTCCACTTCCTCACTTGCTCCCTATGCCTGCCACGCCGCGCACAGCCGCGGTCGTCTGGTGGATGAGTCACCCAGTGCGACTCGCAGCGCCTTTCAGCGTGACCGGGATCGCATCATCCACGCCGGGGCTTTCCGCAAGTTGCAGTACAAGACCCAGGTCTTCGTCTATCACGAAGGGGACTACTACCGCACCCGCCTGACACACTCGCTGGAGGTGGCGCAGATTGCGCGCTCGGTGGCGCGGGCCTTGCAGCTGGATGAGGACCTGGCCGAGGCCATCGCGCTGGCCCACGATCTGGGCCACACGCCCTTCGGACATGCAGGCGAGGATGCCCTGAAGGCGGCGATGGAGCCTCACGGCGGTTTTGACCACAACGAGCAGACCTTTCGTGTGGTCACGCATCTGGAGGAGCGCTACCCCAACTTCGACGGCCTCAACCTGACCTGGGAAAGCCTGGAAGGCTTGGCAAAGCACAACGGCCCGGTCGGCCGGCCGCGCCCGACGATCGCAGATTTCGATGCGCAATGGTCGCTGGAACTCGGCGGCCACGCCAGCGCCGAGGCACAGGTGGCTGCACTGGCTGATGACATCGCCTACGTGAATCACGATCTGGACGACGGCCTGCGCGCCGGGCTTTTTACGGTCGAAGAGTGTCGGACCTTGCCACTGGTGGGGGAGGTCTTGGCCCGTGTGGAACAGACCTACCCTGGCGTCGAGCGGGCACGGCAGATCCACGCTGCGGTGCGCGAACTCATCGGTGTCATGGTGGACGACCTCTTGCAGGAAAGCCGCAGGCGGCTGGCCGAGGACAAGCCTGCCTCGGTCGATGAACTGCGTCAGGCGGGACGCCCGCTCATTGCCTTTTCGGCGGAGGTGCAGGAGAAGCTACGCCCGGTCCGGAAGTTCCAGTTTGCGCGGATGTACCGCCACTATCGGGTGAACCGCCTCACCTCCAAGGCACGACGCGTGCTGCGCCAGCTGTTCGATATCTATCTGGCGGAACCCAACCTCCTGCCGGATGAGTGGCGCTTGGAGGTCGAAGCCGCCCCGGCGCAATCGGCACAGGCGCGTGTTGTCGCGGACTATGTCGCAGGCATGACCGATCGCTACGCACTGGAATCCCATGAGAAACTCTTCAACCCCTATCTCCGGTTATAAAGAATGAATCTCTTCAAAGACTTTCAGGTCATCGTTCGGGATCAACTTGAAGCACTGGTGGCCGCCGAAAATCTGCCCGAGGGCCTCGATTTCTCGCGGGTGACTGTCGAGCCGCCGCGCGATCCGAGCCACGGTGACCTGGCCACCAATGCGGCAATGGTTCTGGCCAAGCCGGCGGGCCGTAAGCCCCGCGATGTGGCCGAGATGCTGGCGGAAGAACTGCGCCGCCTCGAGGGTGTGGAGAGTGTCGAGATCGCCGGGCCGGGGTTCATCAACCTGCGCCTCAGTGATGACGTCTGGTATCGCCAGCTCGCCGGCATCCTGCGCGCGGGTTCGGACTTCGGTTCCAGTGACATGGGCCGTGATGCGGCCGTGAACGTCGAATATGTCTCCGCCAATCCCACCGGTCCACTGACGGTCGGGCATGCCCGCGGCGCCGTGGTGGGAGATGCCCTGGCCTCGCTATTGGAGAAGGCCGGCTACAGGGTGCTGCGCGAGTACTACGTCAATGATGCCGGAGGCCAAGTGGACACACTGGCCCGGTCGGCCTACCTGCGCTACCGCGAAGCGCTGGGCGAGACCATCGCGGAGATTCCGCCCGGCCTCTATCCGGGAGAGTATCTCAAGGACGTGGGTGCCGCCCTGGCTGGGCGCGACGGGGAGAGGTGGCTCGACCGCCCCGAGGAAGAGTGGCTGCCGGAAGTGCGCGCCTTCGCCATCGACGCGATGATGGGTCTGGTGCGCGCCGACCTGCAGGCCATCGGCATCGAGCACGACCTCTTCGTCTCCGAGCGCGCCCTGGTCGAAGCCGGCGCCGTGGATGCCGTGATTGAGACACTGCAGGCGCGCGACCTGATCTATACCGGCGTACTGGAGCCGCCCAAGGGCAAGGCGCCGGAGGACTGGGAGCCGCGGCCGCAGACGCTCTTCCGCGCCACCGCCTACGGCGACGACACCGACCGTCCGATCCGCAAGTCCGACGGTTCCTGGACCTATTTCGCCAACGACATGGCGAACCATCTCGACAAGTATCGCCGCGGCTATCCCACCATGCTGCAGGTCTGGGGCGCCGACCATGGTGGCTACGTCAAGCGCATGAAGGCGGCCGTGGCGGCCCTGACCAACGAAGAAGGCAAGCTCCACGTGGTGCTATGCCAGCTCGTGCGCCTGATGCGCGGCGGCGAGGAATTGAAGATGTCGAAGCGCTCCGGCAACTTCATCACTCTGCGCGAGGTGGTGGAGGAGGTCGGCAAGGACGTGCTGCGTTTCATGATGCTGACCCGCAAGCCGGACGCGCCGTTGGACTTCGATCTCGAAAAGGTGCTGGAGCAGTCGAAGGATAACCCGGTCTTCTATGTTCAGTACGCCCATGCCCGTGCGCACTCCGTGTTGCGTCACGCCACTGAGGCATTTCCGGCAATCGATCGGGATCCGCGTGCCCTGGCCGAGGGGCCGCTGCATCGCCTGACGGATCCCAGCGAGGTTGCGCTCATCAAGCTGATGTCCGGTTGGCCGCGCCTGGTGGAGAGTGCGGCGGAAGCCTACGAGCCGCACCGCATTGCCTTCTATCTGCACGAAGTGGCAGCGGCCTTTCATGGACTCTGGACGAAGGGCAAGGAAGACACGACGCTGCGCTTTCTGGTACCGGAAGATCCGGAGCTCACGGGAGCCCGCCTGGCCCTGCTGCAAGGCATGGCCGCCGTGATTGCCTCCGGATTGCTGATTTTCGGCGTTGAGCCGGTGGAGGAGATGCGCTGATGCCGTCCGACGGCCGCAACCACTGGGACGATGGGCCTCCCATCGAGCTGCGCGGCGATCCCGCCTATCGCCAACGCAGCACGGCCTATGCACATGACCACTATCCGGACGAGGAGCCCGAGCCTGAGCGGCGCCGGCGCCGCATTGGTCCGCTGCGCGTGGCCCTGGCTGGACTGGTGCTGCTCGGATTCGGGGCGCTGGTGGTCTATGCCTACACCTGGGGCACAAGTGATCCCGACCCCGAGGAGCTGCCGCTTGTTACGGCGCCCGGCACGCCCGAGAAGGAACGGCCGGAGTCCCCGGGTGGCATGGAGGTTCCCTATCAGGACAGCCTGGTCCTGAACCCGGGTGAGCGCTCGGAGGAGGGTGTGGAGCGCCTTCTGCCGCCGCCGGAAGAGCCGCGTCCCCCGGAACCGGAAAGCGAAACCGCCACGCAGGCCACCGAGGCCGGACAGGCGGGTCCTGCAATCGATGGGACCGGTGAGGAAGCGGATGTCTCGGCTGAGGAAGCGCCGGAAGGGGAGGAAACCGCCACTGCGCCAGCTCAAGTTGCCGACGAACCGCTTTCGCTGGATTCCATGGTGAGCGAGATCGCAGAGGCGCCAGCGGAGGAGGAGACGTCCCCTGAAGCGTCCGTAACCGAAGATGCGGCTGACGAGACCGAGGAGCCTGCTGTGACTGTCGAGCAGGAGGAGCCCGCGGCAGAGCAGGCAGCAGCACCGGCTTCGGGGGGATTCGTGATCCAGTTGGCCTCCGTGGGCAACCGCGACGCCATTGAGCGGGAATGGTCCCGGATGCAGGAGCGGCATCCCGAGGTGTTGGGCGACCTGACCTTGCAGGTGGAAGAAGCCGACCTGGGCGAGCGCGGCACCTTCTATCGCCTGCAGGCCGGCCCTGTGCCGACACGCGAAAGTGCTGACCAGCTCTGTGCCCGCTTGCAGGCCGCGCAGCAAGACTGCCTGGTGCGTGCCCGATGAGTGGGCAGGGGAACAGGGGGAATGCGCCGCGCGCGGTGCTGTTCGGAACCAGCGGGCCGAGCCTGTCCGACTGGGAGCGCGCCTTTTTTCGCGATGCCGACCCCTTGGGCTTCATTCTGTTCCGGCGCAATGTCGAGACGCCGGAACAGATTCGGGCGCTGACCCAGGCGCTGCGTGAGGCGGTGGGCCGTGCGGATGCACCGATCCTCATCGATCAGGAGGGCGGGCGCGTGCAGCGCCTGCGCCCGCCGCACTGGCCCGACCTTCCCCCCATGGGGCGGCACGGCGCGCTCGCGCTGGCGGACCCGGAGGCGGCGCAGCGCAGTGTGTGGCTGCAGGCAAGGCTGATCGCGGAGACGCTGCTTCCCCTCGGCCTGGACGTGGACTGCCTGCCCTGCGTTGACCTGCTGCACCCGCAATCCCATAGCGTGATCGGTGATCGCTCCTTCGGCAGCGATGCCGCCCTGGTGTCTGCACTTGGGCAGGCCGCCTGTTCGGGGCTGCGGGCCGGTGGTGTCTCGCCGGTGGTCAAGCACATGCCCGGTCATGGCCGGGCCACCGTCGACAGCCATCTTTCCCTGCCGCGGGTGGAAACGGCCCGCGAGGAGCTCGCCAGGACCGATTTCGTACCCTTCCAGGCCCTGGCCGACGAGCACTGGGGCATGACCGCGCATATCGTCTACAGCGACTTGGATGCCGAACGCCCTGCGACCCAGTCTCCGCGGATCATCGAGGAGGTCATCCGCCAGGAAATCGGCTTCGACGGCCTCTTGGTGAGCGATGACATCACCATGGAAGCGCTTGCCGGAACCCAGGCTGAGCGTGCGGCAGCCTCGCTGGCGGCGGGCTGCGATCTCGTGCTGCATTGCAGCGGTGACCGGGCGGAAATGCAGGAAGTGGCGGGTGTAGTGGAGGCTATGACAGCGCCCTGCCAGGCGCGCTTTGCCCGGGCCAGCGCCGCCGTGCGGAGCCCCGAGCCGTTTGATCGGGATGAGGGGCTGGATGAACTGGGGCGATTGCTGAAAGCCGCGGCATGAGTGCTGAGGTCTTTGCCGAGGACAGCAAGACAGACCCGCCACGCGGTGATGGCCTCGTGGTCGATCTTGGCAGCTTCGAAGGGCCTCTGGACGTGTTGCTGCAGTTGGCCCGCGAGCAGAAGGTCGACCTGACCCGCATATCCATCCTGGCGCTGGCGGAGCAGTACCTGACCTTCGTGCGCGAAGCGCGACGGCTGCGCCTGGAGCTGGCCGCCGACTATCTCGTGATGGCCGCCTGGCTCGCCTATCTCAAGTCGAAGCTGCTGCTGCCGGAGCCCGAGAGCGAGGAAGAGCGCCCGAGCGGCGCCGAGATGGCGGCCGCGCTGCGCTTCCATCTGCAGCGGCTGCAGGCGATGCAGGATCACGGCGCCGCGCTGATCGAGCGACCGCAACTGGGCCAGCAGCGTTTCGCGCGGGGAGCACCGGAAACGCAGAGCGAGACGACCCGGCCGATCTTCGAGGTCTCGCTCTATGACCTGCTTTCCGCCTACGGTGCCCTGAAGAGCCGACAGTCCGGGGCCCCGGGTCTGCGCATCCTGCACTGGAACCTCTATTCCGTTGAGGAAGCGGTTCGCCGCCTTTCCAGGCTGCTTGGCCACATGCCGGAATGGCGCGATCTCACAACCTTCCTGCCACCGGACCTGCGCGACGGATTGGAATGGCGCTCTGCGGTGGCCAGCACCCTGGTTGCCGGACTGGAGCTGTGCCGGGACGGCAAGGCGGAGATCCAGCAAAGCTCGACCTTCGGTCCCATTCGCCTGCGGGGCCGCAAGGCCGGGAGCGGGGAGGGGTCGGGAGAGGCTTCGTGACCGGTGATCGCTTCCAGCATCTGCGCCTGCTCGAAGCCCTGCTTTTCGCCTCCGCCGAGCCGCGCAGCCTCCGGGATCTGGCGCGCTACTTCCCTGAAGACGTCTCCTTGGAGGCACTGCTCGACGAACTGCGGACGCTCTATGCCAATCGCGGCGTGGTGCTGGAACAGAGCGACGGCCGCTGGGCCTTCCGGACCGCGGCCGATCTGGCCGAGTTGATGACGCTGCAACGCGAGGTGCGCCGCAAGCTTTCCCGGGCGGCCGTGGATACGCTGGCGATTATCGCCTATCACCAGCCGGTGACCCGGGCCGAGATCGAAGAGGTGCGCGGCGTCGCGCTGTCGAAGGGCACCCTCGACACACTGCTGGAAGCGGGCTGGGTGAAGCCGCGCGGGCGGCGTCAGACTCCCGGGCGTCCCCTGACCTGGGGAACGACCCCGGCGTTTCTCGATCACTTCGGCCTGGAGAACTTGAAGGACCTGCCGGGTGTGGAGGAATTGAAGGCCGCCGGGCTACTGGATACCCGTCCGGCCATCACCTCGCTCGGCGAGCGCGGACTGTTGCCGCCGGCCGAGCGTGAAGAGGAGGAGGCGGCGGATCGATTGGAAGAGGACTTCGGCGAATCTCTGCTGCCCGCAGACAGCGCGGATGAGGGCTAGGCCGTGTCATCGGACCGTCGCGAGGGGAGAAGCGAAAGGGGACGCCTGAGCGCCGCTGCCCAGGAATTGCGCCACTATGACCATGACCGCTATCTGCTGAGTCTCTTTGCCCCGCCCGGGCTGCGTGACGAACTGCAGGGGCTCTTTGCCTTCAACCACGAAGTGGCCAAGACCTCGGAAGTGGTCAGTGAGGCCATCATCGGCCAGATCCGTTTGCAGTGGTGGCGTGAATCGGTCGAGGGCCTGTTTGGTGCCGCGCCGCGGGAGCACTACGTCATCCAGGCTCTGCGCGACCCCGCGCAGGAAGGACGCCTCTCACGGGAGCGTCTGGAGCGGCTCGTCGATGCTCGAGAGGTGGACCTCACGGGGGAATCGCCGGCGGACCTGGCCGCCTTCGAGAGCTACGCCGAAGCCACGGGGGCGGAGCTCCTGTGGGCCGCTCTGGAATTGATGGGGCTGCCCGCGGAGCAGCACGAAGTGCTCCATCGCGCTGCGCGGCATGTCGGTATCGCTTACGCCAGCGTCGGCCTGCTGCGCGCGGTGCCCTTTCACGCCGCGCAGAAGCGTATCCATCTGCCGGAAGACCACCTCAGTGTCGCGGGTGTGAACCGGCGAGACCTCTTCGAGCTGCGGCCGCAGGAGGCCCTGTCAGGGGTCGCCATGCGCCTGGCCCAGCGCGCCGAAGAACATCTGTCCGAAGCCGCGAAACTCGTTCCGGATGCGCGGTCGGCCAAACCGGTATTGCTGCACGGCAGCCTGGCCCGGCTCTATCTCAAGCGCCTGTCCGCCGCCGACTATGACCCCTTCGATCCACGCGTCGGCCTGTCGCCCCCAAGCCGCATGCCGCGCCTGGTCTGGCTGTCCTGGCGCGGACGCTGGTAGGCCCAGTAGGAACAACCAGCCCTCAATCGCGAGGCTGGGTCAGGAGCTTGTCCAGGTCGCGGTGCATCTGGGTGTTGGCGGCCAGGATGGAGCCGCTGTCGAGGGTCATGGTCCGTCCGCCGATCTCGCTCACCTGTCCACCGGCCTCGCGCACCAGCAGGATGCCAGCGGCGATGTCCCAGGACTTGAGGCCGCGTTCCCAGAAGCCCTCATAGCGGCCAGCCGCGACGTAGGCGAGATCCAGGGCGGCAGTGCCCCAGCGCCGCACCCCGGCCGTGACCGCCATCACCTTTTCCAGCTCTTCGAGAAAGGTCTGGTGCCCGGAACGGCCCTTGAAGGGGATACCGGTGGCAAAAAGGCCCTCGTCGAGACGGTGACGCCCGGACACCCGGATGCGCCGATCGTTGAGGAAGGCGCCCTGGCCCTTCTCCGCGGTGAAGAGCTCATCCTTAATAGGGTCGAGGATCACTGAGGCGATCACCTCGCCCTTATCCTCCAGAGCGATGGAAATGGCAAAGTGCGGCAGGCCGTGCAGGAAGTTCGTTGTGCCGTCGAGCGGATCGACGAGCCAGCGGCGGGTCTCGCCGTTGCGCGCGCTGCTGGCACCGGACTCTTCCATGAGAAAGCCATAGTCAGGCCGCGCCCGGCTCAACTCCTCGCGCAGGATCTTCTCCGCCTTCAGGTCGGCAGTGGAGACGAAATCCGCCGGACCCTTGCGCGATACCTGGAGGTTTTCCACCTCCCCGAAGTCGCGCTTCAGGTGGCGCGCGGCCTTGAAAGCCGCACGGGTCATGACGGTTATCTGCGGAGACTTGAGGGACATGACTTCTCAGTGCTTGCGGAAAGGATAGGCCAGCCTCAACGGCTGCCGTAGGCGATGAAGTGGGGGTTTTCGAAACCGGGCTTGCCGTAGGTCAGGGGCTGCTCATGTACCGTTTCCACGCGACCGCCAGCCGCTTCCAGGACGGCCTGTCCAGCCGCCGTGTCCCATTCCATGGTGCGCCCGAAGCGGGGATAGATGTCCGCCTTGGCGCCGGCAATCAAGCAGAACTTGAGTGACGAGCCCGCCGAGACCCTGTCCTTCACCGTAAAGCGCGCGAGAAACTGGTCGAGATCCCCGCCTGCGCCATGGCGACGGCTGGCGACGATGGTGGCGCCATCGCTCGGGCACGCGCGGGCGCGAATCGCCTCGCCCGGTCCGTCGCCTTTCGAATAGGCTGCCTGGGATTGTCCGCCGATCTGCGCACCGATCCAGGTGGCGTCCAGGGCCGGTGCATGCACGACGCCAGCGATGGGCCGGCCGGCCTCTACCAAGGCGATGTTCACCGTGAACTCGCCGTTGCGCGAGAGGAACTCCTTGGTGCCGTCCAGCGGGTCCACCAACCAGAAGCGCCCGCCCTTGACCACATCGGGCAGTTCCCCGGCCGATGCGGCTTCTTCCGAGATGATCGGAATGCTGGGCGTGAGCTGCTTCAGCGCCTTCAGGATGAACTTCTCGCAGGCTTCGTCCGCTGCCGTCACCGGCGAGGCATCGTCCTTGTCCCGGACCTCCACGGCGTCGCCCTGGGCGTAGTACTCAAGCACCACCTTGCCGGCCTGTTCGGCGAGCGAGCGCAGCACGGCCAGCAGGTCCTCCGCCGAGGCCTCGTCCGGCAGAGGGCTGAAAGTGGGTTCAGTGACCATGGGGTATCCTTATTCTGCTGCGGCCTGGCCGGCGGTGCGGGCGTCCTGAATGGCGCGCCAGACTTTCTCCGGTGTGGCGGGCATGTCGATCTGTGCCGGGCCGATGGGCGAGAGCGCGTCGATGAGCGCGTTGATGATTGCCGGAGGCGCACCAATAGCGCCGGCCTCGCCCGCACCCTTTACACCCATGGGGTTGGTCTTGCAGGGCAGGTCCTCGACCAGGTTGACCTCGATCGGGGGCATGTCGTCTGCGCGCGGCAGGCAGTAGTCCATGAGGGAGGCGGTCAGAAGCTGGCCTTCCTCGTCGTAGACCGTGTGCTCCAGCAGTGCCTGTCCCAGCCCCTGGGCAGCGCCGCCGTGGACCTGGCCGGCGGCCAGCATGGGGTTCACCACCGTGCCGAAGTCGTCGACCACGAGATAGCGCAAGACCTTGGTGACGCCCGTCTCCTCGTCCACCTCGAGCTCGCAGACGTGCGTGCCGTTCGGATAGGTGAGCGCTTCGGCCGTGTAGTCGCCGGTGGCCTTCAGGGAGTCTTCGGCGCCGGGGATCGAGCCTTCGCCCAGGGCCTTTGCCAGGCCCTCAAGGGAGACGCGGCGGTCGGTGCCGACGATGGAGAAGGTGCCGTCGACGAACTCGATGTCCGCGGTTGCGGCTTCGAGCAGTTGGCCGGCGAGCTTGCGGCCTTCCTCGATCAGCAGGTCGGCGCCCCGATTGATGGCCACGCCGCCCATCAGCAGAGAGCGGGACCCACCGGTGCCGCCGCCCTTCTTCACGATGTCGCTGTCGCCCTGGATCATGCGGACCTTTTCAGGATCGACGCCAAGCTTGTCGTTCAGGAGCTGGGCATAGGCGGTGTGGTGGCCCTGACCGTTGGTCATGGTGCCGATCACCAGGGTGACGCCGCCGTCCTCGTCCAGTTTCAGTCGCGCTTCCTCCTGTCCCATGCCGGAGCAGGCTTCCACATAGGAGGCGAGCCCGATGCCGAGCAACTTGCCCTGCTTGCGCGCTTCGGCGCGCCGCTGCGCGAATCCCTCCCAGCCGGCCAGCTTTGTGGCCTCCTTCAGGAGGCGCGGATAGTCGCCACTGTCGTAGACCGGACCCATGCCGGAGGTGTAGGGCAGGTCTTCCGGCTGCACAAAGTTGCGCAGGCGGATTTCCCGGGCATCCAGGCCCGCGACCCGTCCGGCCTCGTCCACCAGCCGCTCCATCAGGTAGGCGGCTTCCGGGCGGCCTGCGCCGCGGTAGGCATCCACCGGCACGGTGTTGCTGAAGGTGCAGCGCACCTCGGCGTCGATGGCCGGGATCTTGTAGAGACCCGTAAACATCTGCGTGGAGGCACCGGTGGGGATGTAGGTGCTGAAGTTGGAGAGATAGGCGCCCAGATTGGCCATGGTGCGCACGCGCAGGCCCAGGAAGTGCCCCTCGGCGTCGATGGCCATTTCGGCCCTCGTCACGTGGTCGCGGCCCTGAATGTCGGACTGAAAGGCTTCGCCGCGCGTGCTGGTCCATTTCACCGGACGCTGCAGCCGCCGCGCCGCGAAGAGGACACAGACGTGCTCCGGGTAGCAGAAGATCTTCATGCCGAAGCCGCCACCCACGTCGGGCGTGATGATGTGCAGCTCGTCCTCGGGAATATTGAGAATGCCCTCGAGCTGCCCTTTGAGCCGGAAGATGCCCTGGCTGCCTGAGACCAGGGTGAGACGCTCGGTCTTCGAATCGAAGTCGCCGATAGCGCCGCGCGGCTCCAGGGAATTCACCACGATGCGATTGTTGATCAGGTCGACCGTGGCGACCTTGGCAGCCTTGGCAAAGGCGTCATCGATGTCGGCGCCGTTGTCCTGCCGCCAGTGCAGCGCCAGGTTGCCGGGTGCTGCGTCGTGGAGCTGGGTCGCGCCTTCTGCCAGGGCGTCGGGCGCCGAAACGACCGCCGGCAGCGACTCGTAGTCGATCATGACCATCTCGGCGGCTTCCTCGGCCGCCTCCTGCGTCTCAGCGACCACCAGGGCCACGGCCTCGCCGACATGGCGCACGCGACCCTTCGCCAGGGCCGGGCGCGGGGGCTGGCGGGCCGGCTCGCCGTCGATGCCCTTCATGGGCGCCAGGCAGGGAATCGTCCCGACACCCTCGGCATCGAGATCGGCAATGGTGAAGATGGCCAGCACGCCTTCGACGGCGGCCGCGTCCTCGCTGTCGATCGAGGCTATCTCGGCGTGGGCATGTGGCGAGCGGACGAAGACGGCGTGTGCCTGACCGCCCACATTGACATCGTCCAGGTAACGCCCTTCACCGCGCAGAAGACGAACGTCTTCCAGTCGCTTGATGCCCTGACCAACACCGAACTGACCCATCATTCACTCCCGTTCGCGATTGTTGCCATGCGCCATGGCGGGATCCGCCGGAACGGCGCGCACTATAGGCAAGGCCGACGGGGCCGCGAAAGGGCCAATAGGGGCGGGGCCTCCGGCGCTCGCTCGAGCGCGCCGGTCAGTGCGACATGAGCACCGGCACGGTTTGATGCTCGAGGATGTACTGGGACACACCGCCGAACAGCAGGGAGCCCAGTTTGCCGCGGCCGAAAGCGCCCATCACCAGCACGTCGGGATCGCTTTCCTGGCAGTAGGCAAGAATCGTCTTGCCCAGACTGCCCTTGATCTCCAGCGGCACATGGCGGGCATCGATGCTGTGCCGCTTCAGGTGAGCGATGATGTCGTGCTCGCCTGCCCAGCCGAGGATGGCTTCCTCGCTGCTGCTGTTGACGGTGACCACGTCCAGGCGCTTCTTCGTTTCCAGGATCTGCATGGCGTCAGTCAGCGCCCGCGTGGCGGAACGGCTTCCATCCCAGGCGACCGCCGCGTGCTCCTTGAAGGGGCGGATGGAGTAGCCCTTCGGAACCATCACCAGCGGCTTGCCGGAACGCACGATCACTTCCTCCGGTTGCACCGCGCGGCCGCCCATGCGCACCGCGCCCTCGAACTGGCCAGTGATGAGCATGTCGAAGGAGCGCGACATGCGTGCCAGGGTGAGGCCGGGAGGGCCGTTGGCCGACACCCATTCATGCGGAACCTCGGGCGCGGTTTCCTGCACCGCTGTATGAAAGGAGGCTTCGATGCCGCTGACGGCCTCCATCTGGACCTGGCGCATCTGCTTCAGGAAGTCGGCGCCTATCCAGTGGCGGATCTGGCTCTCGTACTGCTCCGGCGCGAAAACGTAGGCACCGGTGACGCTTGCCCCGTACTTCTTCGCCATCTGCAGGGCGAATCGAAGTGCGTGTTTCGAGTCCTCATCACCCTGGTAGGCGACCAGCAGGTCCTTGATGGCCATCGCGATGCTTCCTTTCCCTTTCCTGTCGCCTTGCGGCGCCCTTGTTGTGCACAGGCATGGTATAGGCAACGGCTTCCGGCTCCAAATCGTGATTGGCTGCCGGGCGTGTAAAGGGGGTGGGATCGATGGGTGAAGGCCTTTGGTGGCGAAGCCTGCTGTTCGCGTCGTTGCTCTTGGGTCCGCTGCCGGCCGCGGCCATGCCGGAGCTTGCCGTGGAGATCGCCGGCGAGCGGATCATTCTGAGCGCCGAGGAGCTGCTGGGGCGGCCGGACACGCAGGATATCTCCGTGCCGCAGGACGTGGCCTACAAGGAAGCGTTGCAGTATCGCGCCTTGCCCATCGCGGAGCTCCTATCGGCCTATCCCGTGTCGCCGGATGGGGAGATCGAGTTCATCGCCAGCGACGGCTTCGCCTCCCTGATCCCTGCGGAGCTTCTGTTGGGCGATGGCGAGGAGCGGGCGGTGGCCTGGCTGGCGATCGAGCCGCCCGATGACCCCTGGCCGGCTCTGCCCGGCAAGCAGGTCAGTGCCGGTCCCTTCTATCTCGTCTGGATGGATCCCGAGAAAAGCGGCGTGCGCAGCGAGCAGTGGCCCTATGCGGTGGTTCGCATGCGCGAGGTGGAGCCAGCTGCGTCGCGCTGGCCGGAGATCGCGGTCGATGCCGCCCTGCCGGCAGAGCATGCCGCCCGCCTCGGTCAGGAGGTTTTCGTGACCCAGTGCCTGGCCTGTCACACGCTCAACGGCGCCGGCAGCGCCACCATGGGCCCGGATCTCAATCAGCCTGCCAATCCCACGCGCTACTTCACCGAGGAGGGTCTGCGGCGCTTGCTACGCGATCCGGCTTCGCTGCGCAGTTGGCCCGCAATGCAGATGCCCGCCTTCAGTGAAGCGATGCTGAGCGAGGCGGAGCTGGATGCGGTGATCGCCTACCTGCGACACATGGCGGACCGCTGATTTGCTCTGACCTTTATTCCGCGCCGCGTCGGAGGGCGCGGCCGGGTCGGGCGCCGCTGTGCCGGCCGTCCTTCCAAACGGTCGCGCCGTTGACCCAGACCTGCTCGATCCCCGCAGCGGGCGTCTTCGGTGCATCGAAGGTCGCCCGGTCTGCCACGCTTTCGGGGTCGAACAGCACCAGGTCGGCGTAGGCTCCCACCGCAAGGCGGCCCCGATTGGCCAGCCCGAAGCGCTCTGCGGACAGCGCCGTCATCTTGCGCACGGCCTCTTCCAGGGAGAAGAGCTTTTCGTCCCGGGCGTAGTGGCCGAGCACGCGCGGAAAGGTGCCCCAGAGGCGGGGATGTGGGTGCACATCGTGCGGCAGGCCATCGGAGCCGATCATCGTTCCGGGATAGGCAAGGATCCGGCGCACGTCCGCCTCGTCCATCATGAAGAAAATGCCGCCGGCCGGGAGCAGACGCTGCACCGCCTCGGCCTCCTCCACGCCCCATTCGGCGGCGAGTTCCGACAGATCGCGGCCGCTGGCCTCGGGGTGGGGCTCGGACCAGCTCACCACGACCTTGCTGGACTCGTGCAGCAGATCGTTGGCCAGCGTCGTGGAGCCAGCCACGTAGGGATAGGCGTCGAGGCTGAGCTCCTGCACTTTGCGGGCGCGGTCGATCAGGGCGAGCGTTTCAACCGAACGTCCGTGATTGTGTTTCCCGGCGCATTTGTGATGGGAGATGACCACGGGCACGCCAGCTTCCCGGCCGATGCGGAAGGTTTCCTCCAGGGACTCGTGCACGAGCGCGGATTCGTCGCGCATGTGGGTCGTGTGTACCGCACCGAAGCCGGCAAGTGCCTTGGCCAGTTCGATCACCTCTTCGGTGGGTGCGGCCTTGGCCGGCGCATAGAAGAGCCCGGTGCTCATGCCGACGGCGCCGGCCTCCAGGCCCTCCTCGAGCAGCGCGCGCATCTTTTTGATCTCTCCGGCGTCGGCCGGGCGGTCCAGGCTGTCCATGACGCCGGCGCGCAGAGAGGAATGGCCCACCTGGGCCACGGCATTGACCGCTGCCGGTGCGTCGTCCAGGGCGGCGAAGTACTCCCGCATGGTGCCGAAGAACCCCTGGGCCGACTCGCTGACCAGATCGAGCGGCGGTGGCGGGCGCTTGCTGATGGTCAGGGGCGCGAGACTGACGCCGCAGTTACCGGCGACCACCGTCGTGACCCCTTGGCTGACCTTGCAGGTCATCCCCGGATCGGCGAGCAGGGCGCGGTCGTCATGGGTATGGACATCGATAAAGCCGGGCGAGACTGCCTTGCCGACGGCATCGATCTCTGTGCGCGCCTCGACATTCCGGAGGTCGCCCAGAGCGACAATGCGCTCACCGCGAATCGCGATGCCGCCTCGGCGCGCCGGAGCGCCGCTGCCGTCGATCAGCCGTGCGTTGGTGATTGCCAGATCCGCTTGAATGCTCTCATTGCTCATGCGTTGCGCCCTTTCGGCTTTCTGTCGTCCCGTGGCATGCTAGCCGCAATCGCGGACTATCTGAAACACGCGGTTTCCAATTGGCGCCTGTGATAAATTGGGCGCAGGAAGGAAGGCAGGAGGTTGAGGGCATCATGAGCGGCTGCGGCAGGCACACCATTCATCGCAATCACTCCCACTGTGGCTGGAGCAACGCCAATCCTCCGGTGCTGACCGTAACGCCGGGCGAAAGCGTAGAGTTCGAGGTCTTCGATGCCTCGGGTGGGCAACTCAATCCGCAGTCCGAGGCGGGAGACATCCTCCGCTTCGATTTCGACCGTATCAACCCGGTGACCGGCCCGGTTCGCATCGAAGGCGCGGAGCCCGGCGATGCGCTGAAGGTGACCCTGCTGTCCTTCAAGCCCTCGGGCTGGGGCTGGACCGCCTGCATTCCGGGTTTTGGCCTGCTCGCGGACGATTTTCCGGAGCCGGCCCTGCATCTCTGGCAGTACGACGCGCAAAGTCTGGCGCCTGCGCTTTACGGCCCGGGTGGGCGCGTGCCGCTCAAGCCCTTCACCGGCACCATCGGCGTCGCGCCGGCGGAAGCGGGCACCCATTCGATCGTCCCGCCGCGCCGGGTCGGCGGGAACATGGACGTGCGCGACCTGGCAGAGGGCAGCACTCTCTATCTGCCGGTCGAAGTGGAGGGCGCGCTCTTTTCCGTGGGCGATACTCACGCGGCCCAGGGCGACGGAGAGGTCTGCGGCACGGCCATCGAGAGCCCCATGAGCGTCGCCTTGAAGTTTGAGTTGGTGAAGGGTGCTGCACCCGCCACGCCGCGCTTCACCACACCGGGTCCGGTCACGCGCCATCTGGACGAGGCCGGCTACGAGGTGACCACGGGCATCGGTCCCGACCTGATGGAGGCGGCCAAGGACTCGGTTCGCCGGATGATCGACCTGCTGGCGGCGCAGCACGGCATGGCGCCCGTGGATGCCTACATGCTCTGCAGTGTCAGCGGCGATCTGCGGATCAGCGAGATCGTCGATGCGCCCAACTGGCTCGTCTCCTTCTACTTCCCGCGGATCATTCTCACTTGAGCAGCCGTCCGCTCGTCATAAGGCCCTACGCGCCCGATGACCTCGATGCGACGATCGGGATCTTCCTTCGGGCGATTCGGGAAACGGCCTCGGTGGACTATACGCTCGCGCAGGTGAACGCCTGGGCCCAAGCGGACAGGGAATCATGGACAAAGAGGCGGCGTGGCCGTGCCACCTGGGTGGCGTTGGTAAACAATACCCCTGCCGGATTCGCTGAACTGGAGCCGGATGGTCACATCGACATGATGTTCGTCCATCCCTCGTTTGGCGGGACCGGCGTGGCGGGCGCGCTGCTTGAAACCATCGAACAGGCTGCGATGCGGCAGGGTTCGCTCCGATTGTTTACGGAAGCCAGTATCACGGCGCGCGGCTTCTTTGAAAGGCGGGGGTTTCGCACTATTGCAGCGCAGAGGATTCCCTGTAGAGGGGAAACATTGACGAACTTTCGGATGGAAAAATTGATCCAGGCGGCAGGCCGTTAGCGCCAGTTGCTGCAAGGGGAGGGGAAGTGGAGCCATACGATATTGTGGGCCTTGGCGAGCCGATGGTCGAGTTCAGCCAAGTACCGGGCTCGGCCGAGCGCCGCAGCTATCTTCAGGGTTTCGGCGGCGACACATCGAACGCGGTCATCACCGCCGCTCGTCAGTCCGCGCGCTGCGGCTTCGTGACCGCGCTGGGCCGCGACCCATTCGGCGACGCCTTGGAGGAGCTCTGGGCTGAAGAGGGCGTGGATTGCAGCGGCGTCGTGCGCTTTGCGCAGGCGCCCACGGGTATCTACTTCATCACCCACGGTCCCGACGGCCACGCCTTCACCTACTGCCGCGCGGGCTCGGCCGCCAGTCGTCTCGGTCCCGAGGATCTGCCGTTGCCGGTCTTGCGCAACGCCGGTTTCCTTCACGTCTCGGGCATCAGCCAGGCCATTTCCGACCGGGCCTGCGATGGTGTGTTTCGCGCGATCGATGAGGTGCGGGCGGCCGGCGGGCGCATTTCCTATGACACCAACCTGCGCCGCCAGCTCTGGCCGCTGCCCCGGGCGCGGGCCGTCATCCACGAAGCCATACGGGGCGTGGACGTTGCACTGCCCGGGCTGGACGACGCGCTCGCCCTGACCGGGCTGAGCGAACCGGAGGCTATCGCCGACTTCTACCTGGGACTGGAGTGCCGTCTGGTTGCGCTCAAGCTGGGGGCCAAGGGCGTGTTGCTTGCCACGGGGGAGCGGCGCGTGCTGGTGCCGGGCTTTCCGGTCGAGGCCGTGGACGCCAGCGGCGCCGGCGATTGCTTCGATGGCGCCTTCCTAGCTGAACTCACGCGCGGGACGGACCCTTTCGACGCGGCGCGCTACGCTAATGCCGCGGCCGCCCTGTCCACCACCGGCTACGGCGCCGTGGCCCCCATACCCCGACGCGCCGAGGTGGAAGCCTTTCTTGCCCAAAGGAGCGAGGCATGACCCTTGCCATGGCCAGCCTGCTGGATCGGGCCCCGGTGATTCCCGTGCTGACCCTGGAGCGGGTGGAGGATGCAGTGCCGCTCGGCAAGGCCCTGTTGGCCGGGGGCTTGCCCGTGATCGAGATCACGCTGCGGTCGGCGGCGGCCCTGGACGCCGCTCGGGCCCTGATTCAGGCGCTCCCCGACGCGCTGGTCGGGCTGGGCACCGTGCTGGAACGCGCGCAACTGCGTGCCGCCGCCGAGATTGGCGCAGCCTTCGCCGTCAGCCCCGGCGCCTCGGACGGATTGCTGCAGGCGGCGCGAGAGGAAGGCATGCCGCCGTTGCTGCCAGGTGCTGCAACTGCAGGAGAGGTGATGACTCTCCGGGAGGCAGGCTATAGGGATATGAAGTTCTTCCCGGCCGAAGTCGCGGGTGGCATTGCCTGGCTCAAGGCAGTGCAGCCGGTCTTTCCCGATTGCCGCTTCTGTCCCACCGGTGGTGTCAGCGCCGAGCGCGCGCCGGACTACTTGGCGCTGGGCAATGTCGCCTGCGTCGGCGGCTCCTGGATCGCGCCGGCAGCGGCCATACGCCAGGGGGCCTGGGAGGAGATTGAACAGCGAGCCCGCGCGGCGGCAGGAGTGAAACGATGAGCGAAGACAAGAAGCTGGCACTGGTCACCGGCGGCACCCGGGGCATTGGCCTGGGGATAGCAGAAGGACTGCTCGACGCCGGATGGGAGGTGCTGGCGGCTGGTCTTCATCCGCTCGATGCTCCGGCGCGCCCGGGCATGACGACAACCCATCTGGACGTCACTGATCAGGCGGCGGTGGACGCGCTGGTTTCCGGACTCGACCGCCTGGATGCGCTGGTGAACTGCGCCGGCATCATTGGCCGCGGAGGGGCGGAGTATGATGTCGAAACCTTTCAGAAGGTGGTGGAGGTGAACCTCACCGGCACCATGCGCCTGTGCGTGGCCTGCCGGCCGCTGTTGACGAAAAGCGGCGGCGCGATCGTTAACACCGCCTCGATGCTGAGCTTCTTCGGTGGCCCGATGGTGCCGGCCTACACCGCGAGCAAGGGCGGCGTGGCCCAGTTGACCAAGGCGTTGGCCGCCGCCTGGGCAGCCGAGGGCATCCGGGTCAATGCCGTGGCCCCTGGCTGGATCTCGACCGACCTGACCCGCCCCCTGCAGGAGGATGAAGCGCGCAATGCCGCCATCCTGGCCCGCACACCGCAGGGGCGCTGGGGGACGCCGCAGGATATCGGCGGCGCGGTCGCCTTCCTCTGCTCCGATGCCGCAGCTTTCGTCAACGGGGTGGTTTTGCCCGTGGACGGGGGCTATCTGACAGTTTGAGTTTTCTTGCGTTGGCGGGCGTCTCGTTGGGCGCCCCGACCGCGCGCCACTGCTTTGAGAGGTTCCGATGAGCGCATCGACCCATCCGCTTTCGCCCAAGGAAATCGTGCAGACCGCCATCCCGGAGGATGAGCGGGTCTGGGTGCCCCAGGCGACCAACGTCTGGTTCCGGCCCTTGATGCTCAACACCGTGGCCGGGCAGTGGTGCAACCTGCTGCGGGTGCGCAAGGCCGGCGTGCTGAGCCGGCACCTTCATCCTGCCCCGGTCCACGGCTTCGTGCTGAAGGGCTCCTGGTACTACCGCGAGCACGACTGGGTGGCGCGCGCCGGCGACTACGTCTTCGAGCCGCCGGGCGAGACCCACACGCTGGTGGTGCCGGACGATGTGGAGGAGATGATTACCTTCTTCAACATCTCCGGCTGCATGTACTACGTCGACGAGGAGGGCAAGCACACCGGCTTCGAGGACGTCTTCGCCAAGATCGACATGTGCCGCCGCCACTACGAAGAGGTGGGTCTCGGCGCAGACTATGTGGACCAGTTCATTCGGTGAGCCGACCTCGAATGGAAGTGTCCGACGGCAAGTGTTGTGGTCACCCGCTCTCATTCCCTGCAACCGAGTAGCATTTTTTGAGTAGTGATACCCCCATTGCTCTATCATGTTGCTTCATAATCAAGTGTGATCAACTTGATGTAGATCAATTGCTGGTAAGGAGAGTGCTGTAGTCTGCCTTCATTCATGAATAGGAGGCAGGCGATGCGTAAGAAGGCGTTTTTTACTGCTGGGGTATTTGCCTCTTTCGCCTTTCTTGGAGCTGATGATGTTGGCGCGCAAAAGATGGAGGCCGCAGGTATCGCCGGCTCAAACGACCACGTTTACTACTGGATGTCGGACGGGACTGTCAGTTCGGGCACGACGCTCAAGCACAGCATATATCGAGCGAGCCAAAAGGTCGGCTACCTGCCAGGACCGACGTTAATCGCGGCCGCGATCGCTAAATCAGATGATCACGTCTATTACTGGTGGTCGGATGGAACCGTCAGTTCTGGCACGAGCACTGAGCCTACTCATTACAGAGAGCCTGAGGTTTTCAGCGCGCCTGGTGGGAAGACGTTGCAGGCAGCAGGAATCGCATCAGACGACCACGTCTACTATTGGTGGACGGATGGGACCGTGAGTGCGGGGACGAGCACGGACCCCTCTCAGCACCGAGAGGCAGCGACTTTCAATGTGCCGGCCAGCAAAACACTGCAGGCAGCAGCAATCGCTGGTGACGATCATGTCTACTATTGGTGGACGGATGGGACCGTGAGCTCGGGAACGAGCACAGATCCGACTAGGCACCGCGGCTATTACGGCGACTTGGTAGCTTTCGGCTGGTGCTACAAATTGCAGTGGACTGCGCGAAAGCTGACAATCCATCCAATCGTCTTCAACGACGCTTCAACAACATGGCGCAGTGGCGGCGAGGGGAAGTATTGGGTCAAGGTGGTTATTGGCTCGGAACATGTGCAGAGCACGGCTCAAGGGCTTCCCATTCGCGCTGATCTGCAGATCCCTCCGAATCAGTTTGCCCCCCTTTTCCCGGGGCTTGAAGTCGAATTGCGGTCGCCGCCCACGGCGTACAGCAGCGTCGGAAGCTGGACCTTTGAACACCCTGACGACATGGTTCGCGAGAACAATGAGTATATCAGCACTTGGAACAACTTGAGGGACACAGACTTTGTCTCGAATGGTAAGGCTTCCGGCCAGGCCTGCAGTTTCTGAGCCATGGCTGGACGAAGCGCGTTTGGCTTCGCCCTTGATGCCGTAGCGTTCGATCGTCCCTCGCGGAGAGCAGGGCGTGTTAGCTGGAACCGCTTTCCGATCCGTTCTATGCCCGCTTCTCCCGCGCCTCCAGGGTGACCGGGTGCTCCAGGCGGTGCAGCATTTCCTGGGGCACGACCTGCCAGAAGTGCGGCTGCTCGCGCTCCCAATCGATCAGCAGGCGCTCGGCGAAGCTACTCTGGGTTTCGCGCACATGCTCGGCGATCAGCTCACGCAACAGCGAGTCGTAGTGCGGAGTCTCGATGCGCTGGTAGATCACGCTGTCGGCGTTGATGCGCAGGGGCAGCTTCTCCTCCGGGTCGTAGACGAAGGCCATGCCGCCGGTCATCCCGGCCGCGAAGTTGAAGCCGACGCCGCCCAGGATGGCGACCGTGCCGCCGGTCATGTACTCGCAGCCATTGGAACCGCAGCCCTCGACCACCGCCACCGCGCCCGAGTTGCGCACGCAGAAGCGCTCGCCCGCCTGGCCGGCGGCAAAGAGCTTTCCGGCCGTGGCGCCGTAGAGCACGGTGTTGCCGATGATGGTGTTGTCCTGGGTGCTCAGCGGGCTCTTGGTCATGGGTCGCACCACGATGCTGCCGCCGGACAGGCCCTTACCCACGTAGTCATTGGCATCGCCGAAGACTTCGAGCTTGAGACCCTGCACCGCCCAGGCGCCGAGCGACTGGCCGGCCGAGCCACGCAGGCGCACGGTGATGTGGCCGGGCTGGAGGCCCTGCATGCCGAACCGCCGGGTGATCATGGCCGACAGCCGGGTGCCGATGGCCCGATGCGTGTTCCGGATCGTGTACTGGAGCTGCATCTTTTCCCGATCGCGGAACAGCGGTTCGGCATCCTCGATCATCTGGGCGTCCAGGGTATCGGGGACCTCGTTGCGACCCTCCAGGGTACAATGGATTGGCAGGCCGCCGCCGTCCGGCTTGGCCAAAAGCGGGTTGAGGTCGAGGTCGTCGAGATGCGGTGCACCACGGCTGACCTGGCTCAGAAGATCGGTCCGCCCCACAACTTCGTCCAGGGAACGCAGGCCAAGCTCGGCGAGAATCTCGCGAACCTCCTCGGCGATGAAGGAGAAGAGGTTCACAACCTTCTCCGGCGTGCCGATGAACTTTTGCCGCAGGGCCGAGTCCTGGGTGCAGACGCCCACGGGGCAGGTGTTGGAATGACACTGGCGCACCATGATGCAGCCCATGGCCACCAGGGAGGCCGTGCCGACGCCATACTCCTCGGCGCCCAGCATGGCGGCGATCACCACATCGCGACCGGTCTTGATGCCGCCGTCGGTGCGCAGGCGCACCTTGTGGCGCAGGCGGTTGAGGGTGAGCACCTGGTGCACCTCGGTCAGACCCATCTCCCAGGGGACGCCGGCATACTTGATCGATGTCTGCGGGCTGGCTCCGGTGCCGCCGTTGTGACCTGAGATCAGGATGACGTCCGCCTTGGCCTTGGCCACGCCGGCCGCGATCGTGCCGATGCCCGAGCGGGCCACCAGCTTGACGCAGACCTTGGCGTCCGGGTTGATCTGCTTCAGGTCGTAGATGAGCTGCGCCAGATCCTCGATGGAGTAGATATCGTGGTGCGGTGGCGGGGAGATCAGCATGACGCCCGGCGTCGAGTGCCGCAGCTTGGCGATCATCTCGGTCACCTTGAAGCCGGGGAGCTGGCCGCCTTCGCCGGGCTTGGCGCCCTGGGCCACCTTGATCTCGATCTCGCGGCACTGGTTGAGGTATTCGGCCGTCACCCCGAAGCGGCCCGAGGCCACCTGCTTGATGGCGGAGTTCTCGTTGTCACCGTTCGGGTGCGGTGTGAAGCGGGAGGGATCCTCGCCGCCTTCGCCGCTGTCGGATTTTGCGCCGATGCGGTTCATGGCGATGTTGAGGGCTCCGTGCGCCTCGGGGGAGAGCGCCCCCAGGCTCATGCCGGGAGTGACGAAGCGCTTGCGGATCGCGGTGATCGATTCGACCTCTTCCACCGAGATCGGCGTCAGCTTCTCCTTCTTGAAGTCCATCAGATCGCGCAGCGAGGAGGGCGGCAGCTTGCTGTTCCCCTCACTGAACTTCTTGTAGGTCGAGTAGCTGTCGTTGGCGACCGCAGCCTGCAGGGTGTGAATCAGCCCCGCTTCCCAGGCATGGTGCTCGCCGCCCCGGCGATAGCGGTAGAAGCCGCCCACCGGCAACGCGATCACCGACTGGGACCAGGCTCGGTGATGCGCCTCGATGGTCATGCCCTGGATGCCGGTCAGGCCGATGCCGGAAATACGGCTGGGCATGCCGGGGAAGAACTCGTCCACCAGGGTGCGGGACAGGCCGACGGCCTCGAAGTTGTAGCCGCCGCGGTAGGAGGAGATCACCGAGATGCCCATCTTGGACATGATCTTGAGCAGGCCCTCGTCGACCGCCTGGATGTAGCGCTCCACCGCCTGGGTCAGGTCCATGTCACCGAAGAGGCCGCGCGCGTGGCGGTCGGCGATGGCGTCCTGGGCGAGGTAGGCGTTCACCGTCGTCGCACCGACACCGATCAGGACAGCAAAGTAGTGCACGTCGATGCCTTCGCCGCAGCGGATGTTCACACTGGTGAAGGTGCGCAGGCGCTCGCGCATCAGGTGGGTGTGCACCGCTGCGGTGGCGAGAATCATCGGGATGGCCGCCTTGTCGGCCGCAGTGTGCTCGTCGGTGAGGATGATGTGGGTCTTGCCGCCACGCACGGCGTCCTCGGCTTCGCGCTGGATCCGGCTCAAGCCCTGGCGCATGGCTGTATCGCCGCCCTCGGGATCGAAGGTGCAGTCGATCTCCGCTGCCGTCTCGCCCATGTAGTCGCGCATCGCCAGGAACTCGGCGTTGGAGAGCACAGGCGAGTCGAGCTGCAGCAGGCGGCACTGGGTCTCGTCCTCGGCCAGGATGTTGCCGAGGTTGCCCAGGCGGGTCTTCAGCGCCATGACCCGGCGCTCGCGCAGGGAATCGATCGGCGGGTTGGTGACCTGGCTGAAGTTCTGGCGAAAGAAGTGGTGCAGGCCGCGGTAGCGGTCGGAAAGCACCGCCAGCGGCGTGTCGTCGCCCATGGAGCCCACCGCTTCCTTTGCGGTCTCCACCATGGGGTGGAGGATGAGCTCCAAATCCTCCATGGAGATGCCGTAGGTAAGCTGCCGACGGCGCAGGGTGTCGCGGTCGAGCGCGACGGACTCCCCCGCGTCCGGCCGGATCAGGTCGTCGATGACAGTGATGGAGCCGACCCAGTCGCGGTAGGGGTGCTGCCCGGCGAGGCGGCTCTTGATCTCGCCATCGTGGTAGAGGCGTCCTTCCTGCAGATCGACAGCGAGCATCTGGCCCGGGCCGAGGCGGCCCTTCTCGACGATCTGCGCTTCGTCGATGCGCACCATGCCGGTCTCGGAGCCGGCAAAAAGCAGTCCGTCGGCGGTAACGGAGAAGCGCAAGGGGCGCAGGCCGTTGCGATCCATGCCGGCCACCAGCCAGCGGCCGCCGTAACCGCAGAGCGCCGCCGGTCCGTCCCAGGGCTCCATGACAGCGTTGCAGTAGGAGTAGAGGGCCTTCCAATCGTCCGGCATGGCTTGGTCGGACGACCAGGCTTCCGGGATCATCATGGTCTTGACCATGGGCAGATCGCGCCCGGCCCGGACCATGAGCTCGAAGACGGCATCCAGGGCGGCGGAATCGGAGCTGCCCGGCTGCACCACCGGCTTCACATCGGAAATGCCCTCGCCGAGCAGACGGTTCTCCAGGCGGCATTCGTGCGCCGTCATCCAGTTCACGTTGCCCTTCAGGGTGTTGATCTCGCCGTTGTGGGCGAGGACGCGGAAGGGCTGGGCCAGGCGCCAGGTGGGGAAGGTGTTGGTGGAGTAGCGCTGATGGAAGATGGCGAAGTTCGAGACGAAGCGCTCATCCAGCAGGTCCGGGTAGAAAGTGGAGAGCTGCTCGGCCAGGAACATGCCCTTGTAGATAATTGAGCGCCCGGACAGGGAGCAGATATAGAACTCCTTGATCGACTCCTGCTCCACCGCCTTCTCGATCCGCCGGCGGATGATATAGAGGTCGATCTCGAACTGGGCTGCGTCGACGCCCTTGGCATTGGCAATGATGATCTGCTCGATCTCCGGCCGGGTCGCGTTCGCCTTTTCCCCGATGACCGTGGTGTCGGTGGGAACCTGACGCCAGCCGTAGATGGTGTAGCCGGAGTTCAGGATCTCCCGCTCGACGATGACGCGGCAGCGTTCCTGGGCGTTCATGTCAGTGCGCGGCAGGAAGACCATGCCGACCCCGATCTGCCGGTCGCGAGCGCGGTGACCGGTGCGCTCGATATGCTCACGGAAGAAATTTTGCGGGATCTGGACGTGAATGCCGGCGCCGTCGCCGGTCATGCCGTCGGCATCCACGGCGCCGCGGTGCCAGACCGCCTTCAGGGCCTCGATGCCCGCCAGCACGACGTCGCGACGCGGTTTGCCGTCCAGCGCGGCGACCATGCCGACGCCGCAGGCGTCATGCTCGTCGGCGGGATCATAGAGCCCGATGCGAGTGAGGCGTTCGGCCTCGGCTTCCTGGGCGCGGATCCGGGCGAGGGGGGTGTCGAGATCGTGCGGCATGCTGTTCAGCCTTCCGGTCGAAAGGGGTTACGCGGCGGCGCTGGCGGCCTGCGTGCCGCTCTGGGCGCTGGCCTGAATGTAGCGGTCGATGGACTCGGCGGCGTCGCGGCCGTCGCGAATGGCCCAGACCACCAGGGAGGCCCCGCGCACGATGTCGCCGGCGGCGAAAACGCCGTCGAGATTGCTCATGAGACTGGGGTAGGCGACCTTGACCGTGCCCCAGCGAGTGGTTTCCAGCTCGGGGCAGTTGAAGAGGGTCGGCAGATCCTCGGGGTCGAAGCCCAGCGCCTTGACCACCATCTGCGCCGGCAGGGTGAAGCCCGAGTCCGCGACAACCTCCGGCGCCTGGCGTCCGGTGGCATCGGCCACACCCAGGCGCATCTTCAGGGCGCGCACCTCGGCCACGCCGTCACGGCCATCGAAGGCCTCGGGTGCCGCAAGCCAGACAAAATCGACACCTTCCTCCTCGGCATTGGCGACTTCGCGCTGGGAGCCCGGCATGTTGGCCCGGTTCCGGCGGTAGAGGCATTTGACCGAGCGCGCACCCTGGCGCACTGCCGTGCGCACGCAGTCCATGGCCGTGTCGCCGCCGCCGATCACCACCACGTCCTTACCGGCGGCGTTCAGGCGTCCGTCGTCGAACGCGGGGACCTCGTCGCCCAGACCCTTGCGGTTGGAAGCGGTCAGGTACTCCATTGCCGGCAGCACATTGTCGATGCCGGCGCCGGGGAGCATGACATCGCGGGCCTTGTAGACCCCGGTGGCGATCAGCACGGCGTCGTGCCGCTGGCGCAACTCCGGCAGGCTGGCATCGCGGCCGACCTCGAAGTTCATCCGGAAGGTGACGCCGGCATCCGCCACCAGGCGTGTGCGGCGCTCCACCACCTCCTTCTCCAGCTTGAAGCTGGGAATGCCGTAGATCAGCAGCCCGCCGGCGCGGTCATAGCGGTCGTAGATCGTTACCTTGTAGCCCTTGGCGCGCAGCTGCTCGGCTGCGGCGAGTCCGGCCGGACCGGCGCCGACGATGCCCACGGACTGGTCGCGTTCGCGCGGTGGGCTGACGGGCTTGACCCAGCCGCGCTCCCAGGCGGTGTCGGTGATGTACTTTTCCACCGAGCCGATGGTGACCGTGCCGTGGCCGGCCTGCTCGATGACGCAGTTGCCTTCGCAAAGCCGGTCCTGCGGACAGATGCGCCCGCAGATTTCGGGAAAGTTGTTGGTGGCCTGGCTGACCTCATAGGCTTCCTGCAGACGTCCCTCCGCGGTCAGCATCAGCCAGTCGGGAATGTTGTTATGAACCGGGCAGTGCACCTGGCAGAAGGGCACGCCGCACTGCGAACAGCGCGAGGCCTGCTCGGCGGCTGACTGCGCCTCGAACTCGTCATAGATCTCCCCGAAGTCGTTGCGTCGCAGGGCGACTTGCCGCTTGGGCGGCATGTGTCGCTGCAGGTGCGTGAACTGGAGCATCCGGTTCGCCATGACTTGCCTCTTCAATCTGCTGGTCGGCCGGGGCTGCATTCTGCTGTGCCGTCGACCGGGCCGGTTCTCTTTGCAGCTCCGTGGGGCGGAGCGGAAGCGCGGTATATCGCAAGACGGTGTTGCAGGCGAGCGTTTTCTGGGCAAGTAAGACAGGAATATTGACTATATTGCCGTCGCCCCGACGTGTGCGCCGCGGCGCCTTATGAGGGAGTCTGCTTTTTCGAGATATATGGTTCCGAAAAGAGACAATCTATTTTTCCTGCGTTCGGGTCCTGCCGCTTTGGAGTGATTGTGGCGTAGCGAACGAAAGGCTATATATGCATGAACGCGGTGGCGGCCCGGCTGGGACGCACCGTTCATCCTGCGTGAAATCAGCAAGATCAGAGGCATGTCCAAAGAAGATTTAATGGAATTCCAGGGCACAGTTGCAGAACTGCTGCCCAACGCCACCTTTCGCGTGAAGCTCGACAACGGCCACGAGGTGCTGGCCCATACCGCGGGCAAGATGCGCAAGCACCGCATCCGTGTGCTGGCCGGTGACCGTGTGAACGTGGAAATGACCCCCTACGACCTGACCAAGGGTCGCATCACCTTCCGCTTCAAGTAAGGCGGGGGCGCGCTCATGACAGTGCCGCCACTGGCGCTCGCGTCTGCGTCTCCACGGCGGCTGGAACTGCTCAGGCAAATCGATATCGAACCGGACCGGGTGGTGCCGGCTGCGTTGGATGAAACACCCGGCGCCGACGAACTGCCCGCCGTCTATGCCGACCGTATGGCCCTTAGCAAGGCCGAGGCGGTGGCTGCCACCAACTCCGACAGCTTCATCCTCGCGGCCGACACCGTGGTGTCGCTCGGCCGGCGCATCCTGCCCAAAGCCGAAACGCGCGACCAGGCGCTGGACTGTCTGCAGCTTCTGTCCGGCCGTCGCCATCGCGTGATCGGCGGGATCGCCCTGCTTGCGCCCGATGGGCGCCAGGCCAGGCGGCGAGTGACCACAGTGGTTCAGTTCAAGCGCCTGACGCCCCGAGAAATCGACGCTTATATCGACAGCGGGGAGTGGCAGGGCAAGGCAGGGGGCTATGCCATCCAAGGCCGGGCCGCTGCCTTCATTCCGTGGATTCGTGGCTCTTACAGCAACGTCGTCGGCCTCGCTCTGGCGGAAACGGCGGCTCTGCTGTGCGGGCTTGGCTGGAAGGCGTGAGCGGGCGACTCCTCATCAGCAGCCTGCCTGGGGAGACCCGGGTCTTTCGCTTCGACGCAACGGAGCGCCTGCTTTGGCTGCGCGTGCAGCGCGCTGACCGACCTGGGGCGGCCGGCGATCTGCTGCTCGGCCGGGTGCAGGCGCTGGACGCCGGTCTCAACGCGGCCTTCGTCGATATCGGCCTGGAGCGTCCCGGGTTGCTGCCCCTGGGCCGCAACAAGCGTCGCCCGACCGAAGGCGAAGCGCTGCGTGTGCGCATCACCCGCGCGCCCAGCGAGGACAAGGGCGCGCGCCTGGCCTTTGCCGCTGCAGCCGCCGCCGAAGGGTCTGAGCGGGATGCGGCGCGCAAACCGCCCTGCCTGCTGCGTACTGGAGACGACCCGCTGGAGCTATTGCGCAGCGAGGAACAGCCGCCCGATGAGGTGATCTTCGATGATCTCGGGGCCTTCACCGCGGCCCAGGGTGCCCTGCGTGACCGACCAGACCTGAGCGATCGCCTGGTCCTGGATCGGCAGGGCAGCAGCTTTGGCAGCGCGCTGGAGGCTGAAGTGGAAGCCCTGCTGCAGCCCCAGGTGCCGTTGCCCGGCGGCGGCAATCTGCTGATCGAGCCGGTGCGCACCCTGACGGCCATCGACGTCAACGCCGGCGCGCACGGCGGGCAGGGGGCGCGGCGCAGCGTCGAGGTCAACCGGGAAGCGGCCTGGGAGATTGCCCATCAACTGCGCCTGCGTGATCTGTCCGGGCGCATCCTGATCGATTTTCTGGAGATGCCCGGCCGGGAGGAGCGCCAAAAGCTGGCGGAACTGTTGAGCCAGTTCCTGGAAGGGGATCCGGAACCGGTGCAACTCTTTCCACCGCGTGGCCAACTCTTCGAACTCACCCGTCGGCGCAGCCGTCCGCCTTTGCACGAGTTGCTGGGCCGGCGCTGTGGTCTGGGCGGCGGGGGCTGGGCGCGCGATCCGGTGGCCGTGGCCTATGAACTGCTGCGGCGCATCCGTGCCTTGCCGCCGACGGCCCGGCCGCGTCTGCGCATCGCGCCGGCCGTAGAAGCGGCCTTGCGCGGTCCGGCTGGGCCGGCGCGGGCCGAGATCGAGGCGCGCCGCGGACGGGCCCTTGCCTGTGAAATAGAACCGGGCAGGGCAGTCGACCTGGCTGAAATTGTGATAGAGTGACCCCATGAGTGATCGCATCCTGCCCTTTCCGCGCCGCCGTGCCGCCGGGGAAACCCGGGGTGAGCGCACCGGTGAGCGTTGCCCCATCTGCAGCAGGCCCGCCGTGGCGGAGCGACGCCCCTTCTGCTCGGCGCGCTGCGCTCAGATCGATCTGGGCCGCTGGCTGGGTGAGCGCTACCGAATCCCCACCGAGGAGCCGGAGAGCAGCTTGTCCGAGGGGGAATTCTCTGAGGAGAATGGACGGGAGGAGCAATTGTGACGCTGCCCCACCTTCACCGCAGTGCGCTGGGTCTCGCCTTGCTTTTGGCCCCGGCGTGGGTGCCGGGCGATGCCCAGGCCTTTGACAGCGAGATCGTGGAGTCCGTGGTCTCGGTCCTGCCGGTCTGGCCCGGGCATCCTCAAGGAGGCACGCCGGAGTTGCCGCCGGGCGTTGCGCCTGAGGCGAGTGCCGTGGCCATCGCGCCGGAAGGCTATCTCGCCACCGCCTATCATGCTGTGGCCGATGCCGAATCCATCGACGTACGCCTGTCCGACGGTCGCCTGCGTCCCGCAGAGCTGGTCGGCGCCGATGCGGCCAGCGATATCGCCCTGCTGAAGATCGAGATGGACCTTCCGGTACCCATGCTGGCGGACGTGCTGGAAATGGATATGGATCTGGGCGATCCGGTCTGCGCCGTGGGCAATGCCTTTGGCCTGGGCCTGTCTGTGACCTGTGGCGTGGTCTCGGCCCTGCGCCGGACCAACGCCGGCTTCAATGCGATCGAGGACTTCATTCAGACCGACGCCGCAATCAATCCCGGCATGTCCGGGGGTGCGCTGGTGGACGAGGAGGGGCGCCTGGCGGGACTGGTCTCCGCGATCTTTGCCAGCGAATCCGACACTAACGCAGGTGTGAATTTCGCGGTCTCGGCCAAGCTGCTGCGCCGCGTGAGCCTGGATCTGCAGCAGCATGGTGAGGTGCTGCGCGGCAGCAGCGGCCTGCGCGTGCGCGATCCCTCCCGGGAGGAGCAGGCGCTGGCGGCCGGCGCCGTGGTGAGCGGCGTCACTGAGGAGAGCCCCGCCGCCCGTGCCGGGCTGCGTGAGAGCGACCTGATCGTCGAGATTGCCGGGCGGCCGATCACCTCGGCCGCGGACGTGAACACCGCCATTCATCTGCACCGACCGCAGGAAAGCTTCTACATCACCTTCCGCCGCGGCGAGGTGCGCGAAACTGTCACCTTGACGCTGGAGTAGCGGTCGCTGCATTTCGGTCAGAGAAAAGCGTCTAAGAAGGCTGGACAGCCACCGGGTCATCTCCTATACAGCCAGCCGTCGCCACCGCGGTGGCCGGCGCCCAGGTAGCTCAGTTGGTAGAGCATGCGACTGAAAATCGCAGTGTCGGTGGTTCGATTCCGCCCCTGGGCACCATCCTCCCTCCGCCCCTATGGCCGAAAGCAGATTACGCGACTGCTTTCGCCACCATGTCCGAATGCTGGGCGATTACCTTGATATAAGCGATGGCAAAATCGGGTGCCATGACGCGCGCCTGCTCCCAGTCTCTCAGGGTGCCGACAGGCACATGGAACCGATGGGCAAACTCCGTCTGCGATAGGCCCAATTTGATGCGGGTCATGCGAATCAGGCGCGCCCGCTGCCCGCGCTCCAAGCCTTCTGTCGTGACATCCCGGTCTTCTGGGTCGGAGGGGTTAGCCGGGATCGCGATAGCATTCCTCTTGCCGCTTGTTGCTCCTTCTTACTGAGATGAAGCGAGGCTCCCCGTCCCGCCAGACGAAAACCGCTGTAAACAGTCTGTCTCCCACTCTACCAATAACCTTGAAATGCTCCTCGCCGTCTTCGGACCAGAAGGTGGGCAAGATGAGATGCCCTTGGTCCTCAAAGAGCCGGAACCCGAATAATAGAGGCAGATTGTGCTTCGTCCTGTTAACGGCATCCTTGCCCGGATCGAATCTGTCTGCCATGAGGCAAGCAAACGGTATTTCCGTAGTGCGTACAAAATCGAACTTGGGTGGCGCGTCGAAGGCGGTTGTCCTGCACAGCCTGGCGTCGCTTGCTGCATGAAAACGCACGTCGTTTGCGAACGATAGCATGTCGCCTGTTGTCAAACCCGCCCGAAGCCATTAATCCCCACCCGGCGCAACGAGGCGGGTGGCGCGGGCATCAGAATCCGGCTAGGTATCCGCTGCGGGAGTGACTGGGAGGGATGTGTTAATGGCAGCAGACGCCATTCTTACGGCCGTAGGGCTTACTAAGGAATTTAAGGGCTTCGTCGCTGTCGACGACGTCAATCTCTCGGTCGAGCGGGGCTCGATCCATGCCCTGATCGGGCCGAATGGGGCGGGCAAGACCACCTGCTTCAATCTGCTGACCAAGTTCCTGCAGCCCACGCGCGGCAAGATCACCTACAAGGGCGATGACATCACCAGCATGGCCTCGGCGGACATCGCGCGGCTTGGCATGGTGCGCTCCTTCCAGATCTCCGCCGTTTTTCCGCACTTTACCGCACTCGAGAACGTCCGCATTGCGCTGCAGCGTGAGCGCGGCGACAGCTACGATTTCTGGCGTTCGCAAACGGTGCTCAACCAGTACAATGACCGGGCCGAGAAACTCCTCGCGGATGTCGGGCTGACCGATTTTGCCGAAGTGCATGCCGCCGAGTTGCCTTATGGCCGCAAGCGCGCGCTGGAAATTGCGACCACGCTTGCGCTCGACCCGGAAATGCTGCTGCTCGACGAGCCCATGGCCGGCATGGCAGAGGCGGACGTGGAGCGCATCTCGGTGCTGATCAAGCGGATCGCCGCCAACCGCACCATCCTGATGGTCGAGCACAATCTGTCGGTGGTGGCCAACCTGTCGGATCGGATCACAGTGCTCGCTCGGGGCAAGGTCCTGGCGGAAGGCACCTACGAGGAAGTTTCCAAGGACCCGCGGGTCATCGAAGCCTATATCGGAGCCGGACATGGCTGACGCTATGCTGCAAGAGCGCACGGACGCGAACACGCAAGGCGCCCTGCTGAAGGTCTCGGACCTGGAGGGCTGGTACGGTGAAAGCCACGTCCTGCACGGCATCAATTTTGATGTGCGTCAGGGCGAGGTCGTTACCCTGCTGGGCCGCAATGGCGCCGGGAAGACCACGACGCTCAAGGCGATCATGGGCATTCTGGGCAAGCGGACCGGGTCTGTGGTGTTTGACGGGACCGAGCTGATCAAGCTGCCGGCGCGTACCATCGCCCGTCTCGGCGTCGGCTACGTTCCGGAAGAGCGTGGCATCTTCGCCAGCCTGTCCGTGGACGAGAACATGATGCTCCCGCCGCAAGTGAAGCCGGGTGGCATGACGGTGGAGCAGATCTTCGAGCTCTTTCCGAACCTGAAGGAAAGGCGCAACAGCCAGGGCACCAAGCTGTCCGGCGGTGAGCAGCAAATGTTGTCCATCGGACGCATCCTGCGCACCGGTGCGAAAATGATCCTGATGGACGAGCCCACCGAAGGCTTGGCGCCAGTGATCGTGCAGCAGATCGGACGGACCCTGGAGTGGTTGAAGCGGGATGGCTACACCATCGTACTGGTGGAGCAGAATTTCCGTTTCGCAGCTTCGGTCGCCGACCGCCACTATGTCGTCGATCAAGGCAAGGTGGTCGACATGATTCCCAACGAGGATCTCGAAGCGAACATGGAGAAGTTGCACGCCTATCTGGGTGTGTAATGGAGTAGGGTGCCGTCTGCACCCGACAACAGGGGCCGACCGGCCCCGCAAGGGAGGTTAAGGTATGAAAAAAACTGGTCTGATTCTGGGTGGCCTGGCCGCATCGCTGATGGCGACCTCGGCCCTGGCGCAGGACATCGACGTCAAGATCGGCGTCCTGAACGACCGTTCCGGTCTCTATGCCGATCTGTCCGGCGAGGGCTCGGTGATCGCGGCACGCATGGCGGTTGAGGACTTCGACGCTGCGTCCAAGGGCATCAACGTTGAGATCGTCTCCGCCGACCATCAGAACAAGCCCGACGTGGCCTCGAACATCGCGCGGCAGTGGGTTGACGACGAAGACGTGAATGTCATTGCCGACGTCCCCACCTCGTCCGCTGCTCTGGCGGTGAACGAAGTGCTGCGCGGCTCCAACGCGATCATGCTCAACTCTGGTGCGGCAACGTCCGACCTGACGGGCGAAGCCTGCTCGCCGAACACCGTGCACTGGACCTATGACACCTGGGCGCTGGCCAACGGCACCGGAAGCGCCATGGTGCAGGAAGGCGGCGAAAGCTGGTTCTTCCTGACCGCCGACTATGCTTTCGGCCATGCGCTGGAGCGTGACACCGCGGCCGTGGTCGAGGCCAATGGCGGGGAGGTCGTAGGCACCGTGCGCCATCCCTTCCCGGGGCAGGACTTCTCGTCCTTCCTGCTGCAGGCGCAGTCCTCCGGCGCGCAGGTGATCGGTCTCGCCAACGCCGGCGGCGACACGGTCAACACCATCAAGCAGGCGGCCGAGTTCGGCATCACCCAGGCCGGGCAGTCGCTTGCCGGTCTGCTGATCTTCCTGACCGACGTGCACGCTCTTGGTCTGGAAGCGGCGCAGGGCCTGGTGCTGACCGAGTCCTTCTACTGGGATCTCGATGACGACACCCGCGCCTGGTCCGAGCGCTTCATGGAAGCCAAGGGCGACATGCCGACCATGGTTCAGGCCGGCGTCTACTCGGCGGTCCTGCACTACCTGAAGGCGGTTGAGGAAACCGGCTCGACCGATGCCGAGCCGGTGATGGCGGCGATGAAGTCCATGCCGACCAGCGACCCGCTCTTCAGCGACGGTGAAGTCCGCGCCGATGGCCGCAAGATCCACGACCTCTACCTCTTCGAGGTGAAGAGCCCCGACGAGTCCGAGGGTGCGTGGGACTACTATGACGTTCTGGCGACCATCCCGGCCGATTCGGCCTGGCGTCCGCTGGATGAGGGCAACTGCCCGCTGGTTGAGTAATCGGTAACGACCGGTAACCGGGGGCGCGTCGTATCTGGCGCGTCCCCGTCTTTTCCTGATCATACTCGCGAGACGCGCGCATGTTCGAGCTCCTGGGAATTCCACCACAGGCCCTGTTCGGCCAGCTTCTGCTTGGGCTGATCAACGGGTCTTTCTACGCGATGTTGAGTCTTGGGCTGGCGATCATTTTCGGCCTTCTGAACATCATCAACTTCACCCACGGGGCGCAGTACATGCTGGGCGCCTTCGTTGCCTATCTGCTGCTGCAGTATCTGGGTGTGGGCTATTGGGGCGCGCTGCTGCTTGCCCCCATCCTCGTCGGTGCTTTCGGCATCGTGCTCGAGCGTCTGATGATCTCCAAGCTCTACCACCTGGATCATCTCTATGGTCTGCTGCTGACCTTCGGGCTGGCGCTTATCATGCAGGGGCTGCTGCGCAATGAGTTTGGCATCTCCGGTATGCCCTACAACATTCCCTCGCAGCTCTCGGGCGGCCAAAACCTCGGCTTCATGTTCCTGCCGAACTATCGCGGTTGGGTGGTCGTGGCCTCGGTGATTGTCTGCTTCGGGACCTGGTTCATGATCGAGAAGACACGACTGGGCGCGTATCTGCGGGCCGGCACCGAGAACCCGACGCTGGTGGGCGCCTTCGGCATCAATGTGCCGAGGATGATCACCCTGACCTACGGTTTCGGCGTGGCGCTGGCCGCTTTCGCCGGTGTGCTGGCGGCGCCGATCTACTCGGTCAACCCGAACATGGGTGCTGAGATGATCATCGTGGTCTTCGCCGTGGTCGTGATCGGTGGCATGGGCTCGATCCTGGGTGCCATCCTCACCGGCTTCGGTCTGGGCATCGTCGAAGGATTGACTCGCGTCTTCTACCCCGAAGGCTCCTCCGTTGTGATTTTCGTCATCATGGCTATCGTTCTGCTCGTCAAGCCGGCGGGCCTGTTCGGGAGGACTGCGTGATGGCTGGTGAGGCTACTGTGGCAAAGGCAACCACCCCCGCATCTCTCTCCTACGCCCAAGGCATGCCGCGGCTCCATCTGGCGCTCTTCGCTGCCTTCCTGACCATCGCGATATTGGCGCCCTTTTTCCTCTATCCCGTTTTCGTGATGAAGGTGCTGTGCTTCGCGCTCTTTGCCTGCGCCTTCAATCTGCTCCTGGGCTTTGGCGGGCTGCTGTCCTTCGGTCATGCCGCCTACTTCGGTTCGGCCAGCTATATCGCCGCCCATACCGCCAAGTATTGGGGGCTGACGCCGGAGCTTGCGATCCTCGCCGGAACGGCCGTGGCGGCTTTCCTGGGGCTGATCTTCGGCTACCTGTCCATCCGCCGGCAGGGCATCTACTTCGCGATGGTGACCTTGGCCTTTGCGCAGATGATCTACTTCTTCTCGCTGCAGGCCGAGTTTACCGGGGGTGAGGATGGCATCCAGGCGGTGCCGCGCGGGGAGCTTTTTGGCTTCATCAGCCTTGAAGCCGATCGCGCGATCTACTGGCTGGTGCTGGCGATCGTGTTCTTCGGCATCCTCTTCCTCTACCGCATCGTCCACTCCCCCTTCGGGCAGGTGCTCAAGGCGATCCGTGAGAACGAGCCGCGTGCCGTTTCGCTGGGATATCGGGTCAACCGCTACAAGCTGGCGACCTTCGTGATCTCCGCAACCTTCGCCGGCTTGGCCGGCGGCACCAAGGCCCTGGTGTTCCAGCTCGCCTCGCTGACCGACGTGCATTGGACCATGTCCGGTGAAGTGGTGTTGATGACGTTGCTGGGGGGCATGGGCACGATCTTCGGCCCCATCGTCGGCGCTGCGGTCATCATTACCATGCAAAACTACCTGGCGACCTTCGGGGCCTGGGTGACGATCATCCAGGGTGTTATCTTCGTCATCGGCGTGCTGGCCTTCCGCGAAGGCATCATCGGTGTGCTGAGCCGGAAGATCAAAAAGCCTTTGTAAGACGTCAAACTATCGAGAGAGTCTCTCTCCGCTCAAGCTGTTGGAATGGCGTCGCCGGTGGCGACGCCATTCCGCGTTGTAGGATAGCTCCAGCGAGCGGTCCGCGTTCTGTCTGTTTGTGGAAAGCTCCCTCGTGGGCCCCTTCGTTGCCTATGGTGCTCCGGGCGGGCCGCATTGATTCTCTTTGGCACTCGTACTAAATGTTTCCCTACTAAGGGAGACATTGATTTATGGTTGCCTCACATCTCACAGTAAAGGAAGCGGCAGAGCTCTCCGGCGTATCGACGCGCAGTATTGAGAAAGCCACCGAGGAAGGCGTCGTCAGGAAGACGGTGAGCAGGGGTAGTTTGCGCGCGGTGCGCACAGTGCATGTACCTGTGCAGGTTGTGGCCTATGCCTCAGTTCTCAAGCATGTTAGAGGCTTGCACATGGACTTGAATACGAAAAAGCGCCTCTTCCGTTGCATCACAGACTTCGGCGATGAACTCGGAACCTTCGAACCCATGCCCGGCGTGCGCCTCGCGGTCGGCACCCTGGCCGCTGTAGAATGGGCACGGGCGCGCAGCTACCTGTTAGCCAAGGGCGCTTACCTTGAATCGCGCGAAGATATCCTTGGTGGTGAGCCAGTTGTTAAGGGCACGCGCATTACGTGTCGATCCGTCCTGGGCCGGATCGAGGGGGGTGATTCCATTGACGACCTCTGCGAAGAGCACGGCGATATCCCGCGCGCGGCATTCGAGGCGGCCATCACCTACGCGCGTACGCATCCGCCGCGCGGGCGGCCGGTAAAGGGCAAGCCCTGGCGCGCATGAGGTTGTTCCTCGACGAATGCCTTTCCCCTAGGATCGCGCTGGAACTGCTCGCGGAAGGCAAGCACTTCGTGGTGCATCCACGCAACGACGGCGGTCTCGGAGACTCTGATCACAGGGTTCTTGATCGCTGCATTAAAGAGAACCTCGTCATCGTAACCGAAAATGCTCGGGACTTTCGCGTGCTTGCCGCACGCAGCGACATCCACCCCGGCATGATTATGCTGCCATGCGTGGGGCGCCGATCCGCTGAAGCTCTCATTCGCGCGGCGATCGCTCACCTCGAGGTTCTGGGGAACCCGGACGATCTCTTGGTCAACCACGTCCTCGAAATCGACGTGAGTGGCACCATTGAGATCTATGCGCTGCCCCGGGAGTGATTAGGGTAGCAACTGAAGAATGAGGCACAAGCTGCTCTCAAATTTCAAAAGGTGGTTTTAGTTGGCCGACCCACAGCTGTGACAGGCGTCGCCATCGGCGGCCCCTTTTTCCTTTGACGGCCGAGTCGCGACGTGATTCTCTGGCTGGATGAGACTGCTCGCCGACCTTCGTCAGACCATGGGCCATGTCGCGCCCCAGGCGCTTGCCATTGCGGCCGTGGCCTACTTCGCCTTTCACTCTGTGCAGGGCGAACGGGGTTTGCTGGCGTATAAGCGGCTCAATGAGGAACTGGCTCAGACCAGGGCTCTGGCCGCGGAGGTTGCCGATCAGCGTGAAACCTGGGAGCGGCGGGTATCGCTTTTGCGACCGGAGAGCCTTGATCCAGACTTGGTCGAGGAGCGCGCGCGTCTTCTCTTGAATTACCTGAGGGAGGACGAGGCTGTAATTTATTTGCCCAAACGGAATCTGAATAACCAATAACAAGTTAAAACACGGTTTATGGTGCCGTTTCAGATGGTTACGCCTTTGCTTGCGGATTACATCTTTTCCTCCTAACGTGCTGCCCGTAGCATGATTGGAAAGCGGCGCGCCAAGCCCGCCGCATCATCCTTGGGAGGCGCCCATGGCGACAGGTACCGGACAGAGCAGCCGCAGCTCGCGCAAGAGCAGCAGTTCAACCAGCCGCCAAAACGCGCGCAGTCGGTCCCAATCCAGCCGCGCCGCCGCGACTAAGGCCGCGAGCAAAAGCGGGCCCGCCAAGAGTGGGACTGCCAAGGGGAGCAAGAGCGCCACGGCCCGGCAGGCCGATCTGGCCAAGAGCCTGGACCAGGACACCCTTCTCAAGCTTTACGAGGATATGCTGCTGATCCGCCGTTTCGAGGAGAAGGCGGGGCAGATGTACGGCATGGGCCTGATCGGTGGTTTCTGCCACCTCTACATCGGGCAGGAAGCCGTCGTGGTCGGCCTGCAGTCCTGCATCGATGAGAATGACGCCGTTGTGACCAGCTACCGCGACCATGGCCACATGCTGGCGACCGGCATGGATTCAAAGGGCGTCATGACCGAGCTCACCGGGCGCCGTGGCGGCTACTCCAAGGGCAAGGGCGGCTCGATGCACATGTTCAGCCGCGCGACCAAGTTCTTTGGGGGGCACGGCATCGTGGGCGCACAGGTGCCGATCGGTAGCGGTATTGCCTTTGCCATGAAGTACAACGAGGAGCCGGGCCTCTGCCTGACCTATCTCGGCGACGGTGCCGTGAACCAGGGACAGGTCTATGAGTCCTTCAACATGGCCTCGCTCTGGAAGCTCCCGGTGGTCTACGTCATCGAGAACAACAAGTACGGCATGGGCACCTCCATCGAGCGCTCCTCCGCGAAGTCCACAGAGCTCTACAATCGCGGTCAGGCTTACGGCATCCCCGGTGTCCAGGTCGATGGTATGGATGTGCTGGCCGTGCGCGAGGCCGGCCGCGAGGTGATCGAGCACGTCAAGGCCGGCAAGGGTCCCTACGTGATGGAGATGCTGACCTACCGCTATCGCGGTCACTCCATGTCCGATCCGGCCAAGTACCGCTCGCGCGAGGAAGTGCAGAAGATGCGCAGCGAGCACGACCCCATCGACCGCCTGCGCGAGACGCTGCTGAAGCACAAGAAAGCCGATGAGGACGAGCTGAAGCAGATCGACAAGCGGGTGAAGGAGATCGTGGGCGAAGCAGCCGAGTTCGCTCAGAACAGCCCGGAGCCGGATCCCTCCGAACTCTACACCGACGTCTATATCGAGACCCAGGCAGCGGAATGACCGCCGGCCTGCTGCACGCCCTTGACCGGAGCGCGATCTTCAGCGCGCTCGCCATTCGCGGAGCGATGGAATGCCGATCGAAGTCCTGATGCCGGCGCTTTCCCCCACCATGACCGAGGGAAAGCTGGCCAAGTGGATGAAACAGGAAGGTGATGAAATCAGTGCCGGCGACGTGATCGCCGAGATCGAGACCGACAAGGCGACCATGGAGGTCGAGGCGGTCGAGGAGGGCACGCTGGGCAAGATCGTGGTTCCGGAAGGCACGGACGCTGTCGCGGTGAACAGCGTGATCGCGCTCCTGCTCGAAGAGGGCGAGGACAGCTCAGCCCTGGAAGGCGCAGGTAAGGGCGAGGGTGCCAAGGCGGCGCCCCAGGAAAGCGAAGCGCCACCCGCGGAGGCCAAGTCCGAGGCACCGGCCGAAAAGCCCGAGCCGGCTGCCGCCGCACCGGAACCGGAGCCCGAGTGGGACGGCCCCACCAAGAAGCAGACGGTGCGCGAGGCCCTGCGCGATGCCATGGCCGAGGAGCTGCGCCGTGACGAGCGGGTCTTCGTCATGGGCGAGGAGGTCGCCGAATACGAGGGCGCCTACAAGGTCACCCAGGGCCTGCTCAAGGAGTTCGGGGCGAAGCGGATCATCGACACACCGATCACCGAGCATGGCTTCACGGGCCTGGCGGCCGGCGCCGCCATGTACGGCCTGCGCCCCGTGGTCGAGTTCATGACCTTCAACTTCGCCATGCAGGCCATGGACCAGATCATCAACTCTTCCGGCAAGACGCTGTATATGTCCGGTGGGCAGATCGAGAACCCCATCGTCTTCCGCGGCCCCAACGGCGCCGCCTCGCGTGTCGCGGCCCAGCATTCGCAGTGCTATGCCAGTTGGTATGCCCATGTACCGGGATTGAAGGTGGTGTCGCCCTGGTCGGCGGCCGATGCGAAGGGCTTGCTGAAGTCCGCCATCCGCGACCCCAATCCCGTGGTCTTCCTCGAGAACGAGATGCTCTACGGCCAATCCTTTGAGGTGCCGGAGAGCGAGGACTGGCTGGTGCCGATTGGCAAGGCCAAGGTCGTGCGTTCGGGCAGCGACGTGACCATCGTCGCCTTCTCCATCATGGTCGGGAAGGCCCTGGAGGCCGCCGAGGCGCTGGCCGAGGAGGGCATCGAGGCCGAGGTGATCGACCTGCGCAGCCTGCGGCCCCTGGATACGGCCACTGTCGTGGAATCGGTCAAGAAGACCAACCGCATCGTGTCCGTGGAAGAGGGCTGGCCCGTGGCCGGCATCGGTTCTGAAATCGCAGCGGTGATGATGGAAGCTGCGTTCGACTGGCTGGATGCGCCACTGCGCCGGGTCACAGGTGTCGACGTGCCGCTGCCCTATGCCGCCAATCTCGAGAAACTCGCCTTGCCGCAGTCCGACGCCGTTGTCGAGGCCGCGCGCGCGGTCTGCTACCGCTGAATTCGGGGAACCAAGACCATGACGATTGAGGTGCTGATGCCCGCGCTTTCGCCCACAATGACGGAGGGCAAGTTGGCGAAGTGGCACAAGCAGGAAGGTGACGAGGTCGCGGCCGGTGACATCATCGCCGAGATCGAGACCGACAAGGCGACCATGGAGGTCGAGGCGGTCGACGAGGGCCGCCTGGGCAAGATCCTGGTGGAGGAAGGCACGGAGGGCGTGCCTGTGAACCAGGCCATCGCCGTCCTGCTGGAGGAAGGCGAGGACGAGAGCGCCCTCAAGTCGGCGGGCGGTAAGAAGCAGCCAGAGGCCAAGTCCGACGCATCGAACGAGAAGCCCGCACCGAAGGACTCTGGAGAGGCGCAGGAGAGCGCTTCTTCCGACGAGAAGGCGGCCGCGGCCGAGAAGAGTGGCGCGGCCCAGCCGGCCTCCCAGCCCGCGGCCCCGCCGGCGCCCAAGGGCGCGGACGGCGAGCGCATCTTCGCCAGCCCGCTGGCACGGCGCATGGCCGAACAGGCCGGTCTCGACCTGGCGAGCCTGAAAGGCAGCGGCCCCAAGGGGCGGATCGTCAAGGCCGACATCGATGCAGCGCTTTCCGGGGGCGAGAAGCAGCCGGAAGCCGCCGCTGCACCCAGCGCACCGCAGGCAGCGGCTGCCCCGGCCGCGCCAACTCCTGCCGGCCCCGGTGCCAAGCAGCTGGCCGACATGCTGGGCATGGCTCACACCCAGGAGCCGCTCAGCGGCATGCGCCGCACCATCGCCAAGCGGCTCAGCGAGTCCAAGCAGCAGGTGCCGCACTTCTACCTGACGGTCGACTGCGAGCTCGACACGCTGCTGGCCACGCGCAAGCAGCTCAATGAGCGCACCGATGGCGAGACCAAGATCTCGGTCAACGATTTCGTCATCCGCGCGGCGGCGCTGGCCCTGAAGCAGGTGCCGGCGGCCAATGCCTCCTATGACGAAGGCGGCATGCTGTTCTACGAGCATGCGGACATCTCGGTGGCCGTGGCGACGCCGAACGGCTTGATCACCCCCATCGTCAAGCAGGCGGAGGGCAAAGGGCTGGCCACCATCGCCCGTGAGATGAAGGACCTGGCCGGCCGGGCGCGCGAGAACAAGCTGAAGCCCGAAGAGTATCAGGGCGGCACCTTCTCGGTGTCGAACCTGGGCATGTTCGGGGTTAAGCAGTTCGACGCCATCATCAATCCGCCGCAGGGCTGCATCCTGGCCATCGGCGCCGGCGAGCAGCGCGCCGTGGTCAAGGAGGGCGCGCTGGCCATCGCCACGGTGATGAGCTGCACGCTCTCGGTCGACCATCGCGTGGTCGACGGTGCGGTGGGCGCGGAGTTCCTCGCCGCCTTCAAGAAGCTGATCGAAGATCCGCTCAGCATGCTGCTCTGAGCGCGAGGGGAGTCGACGATGGCAGACACAAGTTTCGACCTGGTGGTGATCGGCAGCGGCCCCGGCGGCTACGTGGCCGCGATCCGTGCCGCACAACTCGGCATGAAGGCCGCGGTGGTGGAGCGCGAGCACCTGGGGGGCATCTGCCTCAACTGGGGCTGCATCCCGACCAAGGCATTGCTGCGCAGTGCCGAAGTCTACACCCACATGCAGCACGCAGGCGATTTCGGCCTCTCGGCCGAGAAGGTTGGCTTCGACATCGCCAAGGTGGTGAAGCGCTCGCGTAACGTCTCCAAGCAGCTCAACGCGGGCGTCGGCCACCTGCTCAAGAAGAACAAGGTCGCAGTGATCGAAGGCGAGGGCCGTCTCGACGGGGCGGGCAAGATCAAGGTGAAGGGCAAGGACGGCAAGGAGGCCGGCTATCAGGCCAAGCACATCGTGCTGGCCACCGGCGCACGCCCTCGCGAGTTGCCCGGCCTGGAGCCGGACAAGAAGCAGGTCTGGACATACTTCGAGGCCATGGTGCCCGAAAGCATGCCCAAATCCCTGCTGGTGGTGGGGTCCGGGGCCATCGGCATAGAGTTCGCCAGCTTCTACCGCAGCCTGGGCGCCGAGGTGACGGTGGTCGAGGTGCTGCCGCAGATCCTGCCGGTGGAGGACGAGGAGATCGCGGCCCACGCCCGCAAGCGCCTGGAAAAGCAGGGCATCAAGATCCTGACCTCCGCCAAGGTGACCAAGCTCGACAAGGGCAAGAACAAGGTCACTTGCACGGTGGAGGCCGAGAAGGGCAAGAGCCAGACCATCGAGGTGGAGAAGGTGATCTCCGCCGTCGGCGTGGTCGGCAATGTGGAAGGCCTGAACCTGGAAAGCACCAAGGTGAAGGTGGAGCGCGGCATCATCGTGGCCGACGGCCTGGGACGCACCGCCGAGCCGGGCGTCTATGCCATCGGTGACGTGGCCGGCGCGCCGATGCTGGCGCACAAGGCGAGCCACGAGGGCGTGGTCTGCGTCGAAGCCATCGCCGGCAAGGAAGTGCATCCGCTCGACAAGAACCTGATCCCCGGCTGCACCTACTGCCATCCGCAGGTCGCCTCGGTGGGCATGACCGAGAAGCAGGCCAAGGAGGCCGGCCGCGAGGTCAAGGTCGGACGCTTCCCCTTCATCGGCAACGGCAAGGCCATTGCGCTTGGCGATGCGGACGGGCTGGTCAAGACCATCTTCGATGCCAAGACCGGCCAGCTCCTGGGCGCGCACATGGTGGGCGCCGAGGTGACGGAGCTGATCCAGGGCTATGTGGTTGCCATGAACCTGGAGACGACCGAGGCTGAATTGATGCACAGCGTCTTCCCGCACCCCACGCTCTCGGAAATGATGCATGAGAGCGTGCTTGACGCCTACGGGCGGGCCATCCACTTCTAGAGCCATGGCAGATATCGAAGCAAAGCCCCGGCTGCGTCATCCCGAAAAGGCGCACAAGCCGGACAATCCCGTGCAGCGCCGCAAGCCCGAGTGGCTGCGCGTCAAGGCGCCGGTTTCCCGCGCCTACAACGAGACCCGGGAGATCGTGCGCGAGCATAAGCTGGCCACGGTCTGCGAGGAGGCCGCCTGCCCGAATATCGGGGAGTGCTGGGCCAAGAAGCACGCCACCATGATGATCATGGGCGAGATCTGCACCCGGGCCTGCAGCTTCTGCAACATCTCCACCGGCCGGCCCAATGCGCTGGACCCCTTCGAGCCGACCAACGTCGGCCAGGCGGTGCGCAAGCTGGCGCTGGAGCACGTGGTGGTCACCTCGGTGGACCGCGACGACCTGGCAGACGGCGGCGCCGAGCATTTCGCCCAGACCATCCGGGCGATCCGCGAAGCCTCGCCGGCCACGACCATCGAGATCCTGACCCCCGACTTCCTGCGCAAGGACGGCGCGCTTGAGGTGGTGGTCGCGGCGCGGCCCGACGTCTTCAACCACAATCTGGAAACCGTGCCGCGGCTCTATCCCACGGTGCGGCCCGGGGCGCGCTACTTTGCCTCGTTGCGCCTGCTGGACCGGGTGAAGGAGATGGATCCCTCGATCTTCACCAAGTCGGGCATCATGGTCGGGCTGGGTGAAAGCCGCGAGGAAGTGCTGCAGCTCATGGACGATCTGCGCTCGGCCGATGTGGACTTCATGACCATCGGCCAGTACCTGCAGCCCACGGCCAAGCATCACGCGATCGACCGCTTCATCACGCCGGATGAGTTCAAGGAGTATGAGCGCCGCGCCTATGGCAAGGGCTTCCTCATGGTGTCCGCCTCGCCGCTCACGCGCAGTTCCTATCACGCCGGCGAGGATTTCGAGCGCCTGCGCGCCGCGCGTGAGGCCAAGCTCGCCGCTGCAGGCTGAAGTCACACCCCTATGCCAACCCATGCCGAAAAGCGGCGCATGCCGTACCAGCCGCGCGAACTCTTCGATCTCGTGGCCGACATTGAGCGTTATCCCGAGTTCCTGCCCTGGTGCCTGGCGTCGCGCATCCGCCGGCGCGAAGGCAATACGGTCACCGCCGATCTGGCGGTCGGCTTCAAGATGGTGCGCGAGCGTTTCACCAGCCGCGTGGTGCTGCACGACGAGGCCGAAGAGCATCTGCGCATCGACGTCAGCTACATCGACGGCCCCTTCAAGTACCTGAACAACCACTGGCTCTTCCTGCCCGACGAAAAGGGCTGCCTGCTGGATTTCTACGTCGATTTCGAGTTCCGCTCCCGCCTGCTGCAGAAGGTGATGCAGCCGCTCTTCAACGAGGCCGTCCGCCGCATGGTGGGCGCCTTCGAGGGGCGGGCGAAGGAACTTTACGGCAAGGGCTAGACGCTACTTTTTTCATCTCGGACCGGCCATGAGTGACAGCAGGGTGCATTCGGCCTTCATCTTCGGCCTCGGCTATACGGGGAGCCGCCTCGCGGAGCGCCTGCAGGGGCAGGGCTGGCGGGTGGCCGGGACCGTGAGCAGTGAGGAGGGCGTGCGCCGGCTGCGCGCGCGCGGCATCCAGGCCCATCGCTTCGCGGACGGCACACTCGCCGAGGCGGCGCTGCCGGAGCTCACGGGGGCCGCCTGCATCCTTTCCTCCATCCCGCCGCAGGAGGGCAGCGACATGGTCCTGCCGCTGCTGCACCGGACGTTGGACCGAGACGGCGGCACGCGCTGGTTGGGTTATCTCTCCACCACCGGGGTCTATGGCGATCGCCAGGGTTCCTGGGTCGATGAGACCGCGCCGCCGGCGCCGGGCAGCGCCCGTGCGAGTCACCGCATCGGGGCGGAAGCGGGGTGGGAGGCTCTGGCACAGGAATTGGGTGCCACCTGCGCTGTCTTTCGCATCGCCGGCATCTACGGCCCTGGACGTAACGCCCTGGAGGCGCTGCAGGCCGGAACGGCGCGGCGCATTGTCAAACCGGGCCAGGTCTTCAGCCGCATCCATGTCGACGACCTGGTGACTGTCCTGGCCGCTGCGATGGCGCAGCCGGAGAAGGGCGGGATCTTCAACCTGGCCGACGACCTCCCTGCCAGCACCGCCGAGGTGGTGGCATACGCAGCGGAACTGCTACAACGGCCGCCTCCGCCGGTCGAAGCCTTCGAGAGCGCCGAACTCAGCCCCATGGCCCGCAGCTTCTACGCCGAGTGCCGCCGCGTCTCCAACCGCCGCATTAAGGACGTGCTGGGGGTGACGCTGGCCTATCCCACCTACCGCGAAGGGCTGCAGGCGCTGCTGCGCGCGCTCTAGCTTGCGGCGGTAAGTTCCCTTTCCAGCCAGGCCAGATAGTCGCGGATCGCCGCCTCGTCGCGTTGGCAGTAGGACCACTTGCCCTGCCGGCGCACGGTGATGAAACCGGCCTGCTTCAGGATGTCCAGGTGCCGGCTGGCCGTGGGCTGGGCGATGCCCAGGGCCTCGGCGATCAGGCTCATGCAGACGCCGAACGCCACTGCGTCCGCCGACCACTGCTGCCCGAAGTGCCGTTCCGGCTCCGCCAGCAGGCGCAGGATTGCCATCCGCACTTCGCTGGCCATGGCCTTCATCTGTATTGCCCTGTCCATGCCGACAATCATATAGTCACTTAGCGAAATAACAATATGAGATGCGCCATGCTGGATCTACCGAACGTCATGACCGTCGAGGGCAACGCTGTGCGCTGGGGGAAGCTGGGCGAGGGGCCGCCGCTGGTCGCCATCCACGGCACGCCCTTCTCCTCCCAGGTCTGGCGGCGGATCGTTCCGCAGCCCGCGGGGCGCCGCAGCATCTACTACTTCGACCTAGTCGGCTATGGGCAGTCCGAGATGCGCGAGGGCCAGGACGTGTCGCTCGGCGTGCAGAACCGGGTGCTGGTCGGGCTTTTCCGGGAGTGGGGGCTGGAGCGACCCGACGTGTTGGCGCACGATTTCGGTGGCGCCACGGCGCTCAGGGCCTGGTACCTCGACGGCCTGCGCTATGCTTCGCTCACCATCTTCGACGCCGTGGCGCTGGCGCCCTGGGGCTCGCCCTTCGTCCAGCATGTGCGCCAACACGAGGCCGCCTTTGCCGGCATGCCCGACTATATGCACCGCGCGCTGCTCGCCGCCTATCTCCAGACCGCGGCCCACCAACCGCTCTCCGCCGAGGCGCTCAAGGTTTACAGCGCCCCCTGGCTCGGCTCCGTGGGACAGCCGGCCTTCTATCGCCAGATCGCGCAGATGGACCAGAAGTTTACCGACGAGGTGCAGGGCCTCTACGGCCCCCTCGACTGTCCCGTTACCGTGCTTTGGGGCGAGGAGGACCAGTGGATCCCCTACACGCAGGGCGAGGCCCTGGCGGCACTGATCTCCGACCGCCCCTGCGTGCCTGTGCCCGGCGCCGGCCATCTGGTGCAGGAGGACCGGCCGGAGGCGATTGTGGCGGCGGTGTTGGACCAGATCATGGGCCAGTGATGCGGTGGGTTGAACGGTGCTGGGTGCGCGGGAGTGCAAGCCGCGCACCGCTGGGGCCAATGGGGTAAACCCGCCCTCCGGCTTCGTCCACGACAGCGTCACCGACGACACCCTGGCGCAGGCTCTGCTGCACGAGATCGCCCACACCCTGTCCCTGCGCCACAATCCCACCGACTGGGCCTGCGCGCCCGACCCCATCGGTCGCTACGAAGAAGGCATCGAGGGCTTCCGCCTGGACCTGAGCGGCCTGAACGGCTGGAACAAGTCGGTCAGCGAAGGCAACGGTGAGGTTGGGGAGGGCATCCTGCGCCACGACCTGCTGCTCTCCCTCATGTGGCCCTATCCCCTGCCCATCGCCGGTGTGATGCTCACCATGGATGAATACGCCGCCGTGCAGCAGGACATCGAACGCGGCTTCTCATTGAGCAGCCGACGGCAGGAAGGGCCGGGGTGCCCTGATTAGGAGTGGGCCTCCCGGGCGTTGGTGGATGGCGTAGAAGCGCTTGTTCGAGCTGCTTTGAACAACGGCTTGCTCGTGGCTCTACTCCCTCCCCAACGCCGGGATGACGGGTAGCTGATTTAAGTGAAGGAGTTCGGGAACTAAAGCGTAGCAGACAAGATTCCTGGCACTTTATGGTTGCGCCCGCGCGCCGATCCCCGGTAGCGTAAAGCACTCGCGACACCCTTTGAGTTCACTAGGTAAATACATTGGTTGTAGGCCCGATTTTATAGTCGATGCTCATAAAAGCAGTAGAGATTTAGCAATGCATCTAAGTGTTTGCACATCACGTTGCATAAAGTAACAAATTACCCTTGGCCATGAAAAGCGGAGAACGCAATGAAGGAAAGTGCATCGCTAGCGGAAAATTTTAACAGAGCGCAATCTAAGCTAGTTATACAAACTGCAGATCTGCCACTGGGGACGTTGGCAAATATGGTCGAAGAGGGTTCTATTGACCTGTCGCCAGGCTTTCAGAGGCGCGAGCGATGGAAACAGGAAGATCAATCAGCACTTATAGAGAGTTTCCTACTAAATGTTCCAGTTCCGCCAATATACCTATCTGAAGAAGATGATGGGAAGTATACTGCAATTGATGGAAAGCAACGACTAAAAGCTATAGCGGATTTTATGAGCGGAAGAATTGCGCTACGGGGACTTGAAAGCCTAGTTCAAGCCGAGGGTAAGTATTTTAATGATATGCCATCAGAAATTTATAATGCACTGCGGCTCAGGCCTTTTCTGAGGGTGGTGACACTTCTTAAGCAAACCAATGAACATCTTAAGTACGAGGTGTTTCTTAGGTTAAATAGAGGTGGAGAAAGCCTTAATCAACAAGAAATTAGAAATGTTGCTTTTCGCGGTGCGATGAATGATGCCATATATGAATGTGCAAAGAATACGTTTCTACGTAAGCAGTTAAAAATTACGTCCGAAAAGTCGCAATCATACCGCCAAATGCAGGATGCGGAGTTTGTATTGAGATTTTTGGCTCTGTCAGTTGATCTAGCTCATTTCCGAGGAAGTCTAATCCGACAGATGGATACTTTTATGTTGAAGCATGAAAATACTGATAAAAAAAGTGCATTCAATATCTCTAATAGTTTTAATATTGCGATCGCACGCGTTGAAGAAATTTGGGGCGAGAGGGCGTTTCAAAGACCTGATGGCTTGGGATGGAGAGACCAACTTCTTGCCGGCCTATACGATGCGCAAATGCTAGCATCATGGAGATTAGAAGAAAAAGAGTTTATATCTGTATGCTCAAGGCGTAAGCATATCGTCGAGAAAACGAGACAGCTTTTTAGTGATAAAGAGTTTGATAAATCTGTTCGCACGGGCACTAATACGCCTGCGCGCATTAGGTATAGAGTTACAAAAACATACGAAACGCTTCTGAGTGAAGTTAATTAATGATGAACGCGGAGTTCTTTGATATCCTTGAATCTATAAAAGGCGTTACAGCAGAGGAGATTCTGGTTGACGCGTCATTGGGTTCGTCGAAGCATAATACAAGTGCTCGAATTCTGCGGCACGGACTATCTGTATCATCTTTTGCCTTATTAGAAAAGTATTTACAAGGGGCGTTTCATGCGTTCATGGAGGACGCTTCAAAAACAAAAATTGCGTATGCTGATATGAGTGAAGATTTTAGAAAATTTGTGACGATTTATGCGACAGAAGGAATTCTAAATAGAATGAGTTTTATGCCAAAAGCAGATCGTCTTTCATTTTTTGAGAGCGAAATATCTTTTTTGCCGAACGCTATGACCCTTCCTGCAAGATTTAACGCTCATGGATTTAGTCCAAAAGGCTCAAACATTAGCAAAGACGACATTGCATCGGCACTGAAGGCGTTGGGAGTGCATACGCCTTGGTCCAAGCTCACAGCAATCACTGGAGAATTAGGGGCGCATAGGACAGATTTGGGCGATGATTTTGAAAATTTAGCTCGAACAAGGCATAGTTCAGCACACAACCCAACGGGAAACGTCACAACCACGGATTTAGAAACAAATCTCACCGTATCTGCCTTAATAGCGTTGTCTGTCGCATTATTGCTGCATTCACTAAAGAAAATATATATCAAATCGCATACTGCGAAAAAATTAAGAGAAGAGGCAAAGAATCCGCCAATTAAGGTTCGTTTTGTTGACAAAACATTTGATGGGGCGTGGATAGAAAGGAAAAGGTCGACCGGAAAAGCTGTTAAGCGCCATTCATCATACGAAAAAGCACTCAGAGCTTCACAATTAAGGAGGGATGATTCACCTATTGTGGTGAGGAATAGCAGTGGAATACCGTTGCGGATAGTTTTACAGGGGTTTTCCTAGATGTTCTATTATCGCGGGTAAGAATTTTCAGCCCAGGCCGGCCACCAACCCCTCCAACACCGCCCGCAGCACCCTTAAATCCTCCTCCCGCGATAGCCGGTGGTCACCGTCCTTGATGAGGACCGTTTTCACGTCCTCGCCGGCGTAGGCCTCTTCCAGGCGCAGGGCGTGGGGCCAGGGGACGTCAAGGTCGCGGCGGCCCTGGAGGGTGCGTAAGGGGCAGGTGAGGGGGATGGCATTGCGCAGCAGCAGGTGGTCGCGGCCCTCCTCGACCAGGCGGCGGGTCACCACCGTCGGCTCCTCGGCGTAGGGCGAGGGCAGGGGCAGGCGGCCGTCGCGCAAGAGCTGTTCGCGCTGTTCTTCCGAGAACTCGGCCCACATCAGGTCTTCGGTGAAGTCGGGGGCGGAGGCGATGCCGACCAGGGCCGCCACGCGCTCCGGCCGGGCCAGCGCCGCCAGCAGCATGATCCAGCCGCCCATGGAGGAGCCGACGAGGATCTGCGGCCCCTCGGTCAGGGCGTCGAGCGCGGCGATGGCGTCGGCGGCCCAGCGGCCGATGGTCCCATCCTCGAAGTCGCCGGAGGATTCCCCGTGGCCCAGGTAGTCGAAGCGCAGGAAGGCGCGGCCGCGGGCCTTGGCCCAGTCCTCCAGCGCCAGGGCCTTGGAGCCGGTCATGTCCGACTTGAAGCCGCCGAGGAAGACGATGCCGGTGCCGGTCCCGGCGGTGCGGCGGTAGGCGAGGCGATGGCCGTCGCCCCGGTCGAGGTACTCTGGCTCAATGAAGCTGGCCGAGGTGCTGGCTTGGTCGCTCATGCGGGGCACTCGTCTCGATAAGGCGGGTCAGGCTGCGATCAGTTCGAAGCGGTCGACGTCGACCAGGCCGCGGTCGGTGATCTTGAGGTGCGGGATGACCGGCAGCGCCAGGAAGGCCATCTGGATGAAGGGGTCGGGCAGGGGGCAGCCGATGGCCTGCGTCGCCGCCTGCAGCGGCTTCAGTGCTGCGGCCACCTCGGCGAAGGGGCGGTCGGACATGAGGCCGGCCACCGGAAGCGGCAGCTCGGCCAGCACCTTTCCGTCGCGCACGGCGACGAAGCCGCCGCCCAGTTCGATCAGGCGGTTGACCGCCACGGCCATGTCGCTCGTGGCGGCGCCGATCACGGTGACGTTGTGACTGTCGTGGCCGACGCTGGCGGCCAGCGCGCCCTCGCGGAAGCCGAAGCCCTTCACGAAGCCGCGGCCGATGTTGCCGCTGTAGCGGTGGCGCTCCACCACGGCGACGCGCAGCACGTCCTGCTCGACATCGGGCAGGCGCAGGCCGCCGCGCTCCGGCAGCGACAACTCCAGCCGCTCAGTCACGAGCGAATGGGGAATGATGCCGATGACCGGCTGCGGCAGGCCGACGGGCACGTCAAAGGCTTCGGCGGTCACGGGCGCGAGCTTCATGGAGTTGTAGCCCACGGGCGCGATGCCCGGGTCCTGGGCCAGCAGGGCCTCGTCCACCGGGCGGCCGGCGGCGACCACCTGGCTGACCGCGCAGGTCTCCAGGTCGTCCAGCAGCACCAGGTCGGCGCGCTGGCCCGGCGCCACCATGCCGCGGTCGGCCAGCCCGAAGTGGCGCGCCGCGGCCCAGGAGACACAGCGGTAGACGTCGAGCGCCGGTGCGCCCAGGGCAATGGCGCGGCGGATGAGGTAGTCCAGGTGACCCTCGCGCTCGATGTCCAACGGGTTGCGGTCGTCGGTGCAAAAGGCGAGGAAGGGCCAGGTGCGCTCGGTCAGGAGCGGGATCAGGGTGTCGAGGTTTTTGGCGACGCTGCCTTCGCGCAGCAGCACCTGCAGCCCGCGCGACAGCTTCTCCTCGGCCTCGGCCAAACTGCTGCTTTCGTGGCAGTTGCGGATGCCGCAGGCGGCATAGGCGCAGAGGTCGCGCCCGCCGACCATGGGGGCGTGGCCGTCGATGTGCCGTCCCTCGAAGGCGGCCAGCTTGTCCAGCACGCCCGGGTCCTTCGCCAGCAGGCCGGGGAAGTTCATCATCTCGGCCAGGCCCAGGCTGCGCGGATGGTCGCGCCAGTGCGCCAGCTCCTGCGCCGACAGGGCCGCGCCGCTGGTCTCCAGGTGCGTTGCCGGCACGCAGCTCGAAAGCTGCACGAAAAGGTCGAGGGGGATGCGGCCCGAGACCTGCAGGAAGTACTCCAGCCCTTCCGCGCCCAAAACGTTGCTGATCTCGTGCGGGTCGCAGATCGCCGTCGTAGTCCCGCGCGGCAGCACACAGCGGCCGAACTCCACCGGCGTCACCATCGAGCTTTCGACGTGGACGTGGGTGTCGATGAAGCCGGGCACCACGATCCGGCCGCGCGCGTCGATCTCGCGGGTGCCGCGGTAGTCGGGCCCGACGCCGACGATGGTGTCGCCGCAGACTGCCACGTCACCGGACTCCAGCACCCCGCGCGCCACGTCCAGATAGCGCCCGCCCTTGATCACCAGATCGGCCGCGGTGGCGCCGCGCGCCTGGTCGATGCGGCGGGCCAGTGTCTCCTGATAGCCGGTCATGCCGGGTTTCCTCGTCTATTTTGCCCCAGTCTAATCCGCGCGCGGCGGGAGTGAAACCGGCTGTGCGTTTCCTGCGCGGTTACGACGCCGTCCCTCGCTGTCTCTCCACCCAGCACTGCGAGCGACCGCAGCGGAGCGCGGCAGTCCAGGGCGGCTGACCTGTGGCCCTGGATCGCCGCGTCGGCTTCGCCTCCTCGCGATGACGGGGTTGGGGATATGAGGTGGGAAAATCGCGCAAAGAATGCACGGTAAACTAGTTTACTCTTTTGCTCTGGCAAGGAAGGTTGCACGTTGTTGACGTCTGTTAACGATCGCCGCATACTGAGCGCACCCAATGGCCAGGCCTCGACATCCGCATAAGGAGGTGGAGGAGGCTGTGGCCTACGCCGAGGCGCTGGGATGGGGCTGGCGCCCGCTGGGGCATTGGGGGCGCTTGTTCTGCCCTCTTGCGGATCGGGAAGGATGCCAGATCGGGGTCAACAGCACGCCGCGCAACCCCGGCAGCCACGCCCGGCAGATCCGTCGCGCGGTGGACAGATGCCCGCATGGGCGGGAGTTCGAAGATGAGAACCTATGAACTCGCCATCGTTGCTTCCGGGCTGGACCCACAGGATGAGGATCTCGAGGCGCGCTTCTACCGCGCTGGCTGCGATGACGCGACCATCTCCTTTCAGCGCGGTCGCATCATAGCCGACTTTGCGCGGGAGGCAGGCTCGCCGGAGGACGCCGTCGTTTCCGCCATCGAGGACGTAATGAAGGCGGGTGCTACGGTTGAACGCGTGGAGCCCGACCCCTTGGTCAGCCTGACGGACATGGCGTCGCGTGCGGGCCTGACGCGTGCCGCCTTGTCGCTCTATGCAAAGGGACAGCGCGCGAGCGGCTTCCCGCCGCCGGTGGCGCGCGTCACCGCCGCAAGTCCGCTCTGGGACTGGGCGGACGTCTCCCGCTGGTTCTGCGATCATGGCAAGCTCGATCGGGAAGAGGTGGCCCTCGCCCAGGTGGTGAAGGCGGCAAACGAGGCGGTGACTGCTGGCGAAGCGGGCCATCTTCGCGACCGTCTCAGGGCAAACGCCCGAATGGTGGAGCCGGCGCTTATTGAAACTGACTGACCTTATGCATATAAATACACATGCGAAGCGGTGAGGTCATAAAGCGCCTTGAGGCGGATGGCTGGTATGAGGTGCGACAACGCGGCAGCCACAAGCAGTTCAAGCACCCGGTAAAGCAGGGACTTGTCACAGTTCCCCATCCACAGCGGGATATGCCGTTCGGCACGCTGCGCTCCATAGAAAGACAGGCGGGGCTGAAGCTCCGGTAACGACATGCGCTATTACATCGCCCTGATCCACAAGGATGCCGACAGTGACTTCGGCGTTTCCTTCCCGGACCTCCCCGGCTGCGTCACCGCGGGACGGGACCTGGCCGAGGCGCGGGCCATGGCCGAGGAGGCCCTGGCGCTGCATCTGGAAGGACTCGCGGCTGACGGAGATCCCGTGCCGGAGCCCTCGGATCTGGACCGGGTGATGAGCGACCCCGAGAACCGCGAGGGCGTTGCAGTGCTGGTACCGGCGCCGGAGGTGCGTATGCGCGCCGTGAGGGTCAACGTCACCTTTCCGGAGGACCTTCTGGCCTCCATCGATGCCTATGCGAGCCGCCACGGCTTCAATCGTTCGGGCTTTCTCGCCAAGGCGGCACGGGAGATGATGAGCGACCGGCGGGATGGCCGCTGAGCCGCGCCGAATATCCCCGCGTCCCCTTGCTTGACAGTGCCGGTCAAGACTCCTTTGATCCGGCTTCTTAACGGTGTTCCCAAAAGGCAGGAAAGACTAAGGCATGGTTGCGATTACGTTGCCGGACGGATCGGTGAAGAGCTTCGACGGGCCGGTGACGGGGCAGGAGGTCGCCGAGGCCATCGGGCCCGGACTGGCGAAGGCCGCGCTCGCGGTGAAGGTCGAGGGCGATCTGCGCGATTTGACGCGCCCGATCGAGCAGGACGCGCGCCTGGAGATCGTGACCCGCAACCATGATGATGCCCTGGAGCTGCTGCGCCACGACGCAGCGCACGTGCTCGCCGAGGCGGTGCAGGAGCTCTATCCCGGCACGCAGGTGACCTTCGGTCCGGCGACGGCCGACGGCTTCTACTACGACTTTGCGCGCGACGAACCCTTCACGCCGGAAGACCTGGAGAAGATCGAGCGGCGCATGCACGAGATCGTCGACCGGGACGAGGCGATCAGCCGTGAGGTCTGGGAGCGCGACGATGCGATCCGCTTCTTCAACGAGATCGGCGAGAAGTACAAGGCGGAGCACATCGCCACACTGCCGCGCGAAGAGGTGATCTCCATCTATCGCCAGGGCGAGTGGCTGGACCTTTGCCGCGGGCCGCACCTGCCCTCGACCAAGAATCTGGGCCACGCCTTCAAGCTGCTGCGGGTCTCCGGCGCCTACTGGCGCGGCGATGCCAAGAACCAGCAGCTCCAGCGCGTCTACGGCACGGCCTGGGAGGACGAAAAGCGTCTCAAGGCTCACCTGACCATCCTGGAGGAGGCCGCCAAGCGCGACCACCGTCGCCTGGGCCGGGAAATGGATCTCTTCCATCTGCAGGAAGAGGCGGTGGGCAGTGTCTTCTGGCACCCGCGCGGCTGGACGCTCTATCGCACGGTGGAGTCTTACATGCGCCGCCGCCTGGAGGCCGGCCATTATGTTGAGGTGAAGACGCCGCAGCTCATCGACCGCTCCCTCTGGGAGGCCTCGGGCCACTGGGAGAAATTCCGCGAGCACATGTTCATCGCCGAAAGCGAGGACCGGATCCTGGCAGTGAAGCCCATGAACTGCCCGGGGCACGTGCAGATATTCAAGCGCGGCATCACCTCCTACCGCGATCTGCCGCTGCGCATGGCGGAGTTCGGCTCCTGCCACCGCAACGAGCCCTCCGGCGCGCTGCACGGGCTGATGCGCGTGCGCTCCTTCGTGCAGGACGACGCCCACATCTTCTGCACCGAGGACCAGATCGTCTCGGAGACGGAGCGCTTCTGCGACCTGCTGAAATCCATCTACGCCGACTTCGGCTTCACCGATGTGAAGGTGAAGTTCTCCGACCGTCCGGAAAAGCGCGCCGGCGCCGACGCCATCTGGGACAAGGCGGAAAAGGCGTTGATCGAGGCGACCGAGGCGGCGGGGCTGGAGTACAGCCTGAACCCGGGGGAGGGCGCCTTCTACGGTCCCAAACTGGAGTTCGTGCTGCAGGACGCCATCGGCCGCGACTGGCAGTGCGGCACGCTGCAGGTGGATTTCGTGCTGCCGGAACGCCTCGATGCGAAGTACATCGGCGAGGACGGGGAGAAGCATCGCCCGGTGATGCTGCACCGCGCCATCCTGGGCTCCTTCGAGCGCTTCCTGGCCATCCTGGTGGAGAACTTCTCCGGCCGTTTCCCGCTCTGGCTGGCGCCGCTGCAGGTGGTGGTCTCTCCGATCACCAACGAGGCCGACGCCTATGCCGAAGAGGTCGCCGCAGCCATGGCCAAGCGTGGGCTGCGGGTCGAGACCGATCTGCGCAACGAGAAGATCAACTTCAAGGTCCGCGAGCACTCCCTGGCCAAGGTTCCGGTGATTGCCGTCGTCGGCGCCCGCGAGGCGGAGCAGCGTAGCGTGACCCTGCGCCGCCTTGGTAGTAAGGCGCAGGAGACTCTTGCGCTCGACGATGCGCTCATTACACTAGAGACGGAAGCTGCGGCGCCCGACCTGCGGCCCACGGCGTAACCCATTTCTTACCGAAGAAGGCTGGGTTGCGCTCGCGGCCGTTGGGGGGTTCGCAGCCGGTCAATGCAATTTGAGGAGATGCTTCCATAGCCAGACCACCAATGGACGCCGCGCCTTCCCGCGAAGGACCGCGCGTCAACGATCAGATCCGCATCCCGAAGGTGCGGCTGATCGACGAGACCGGAGAGAATGTGGGTGTTGTCGCAACGCGCGATGCGCTGTTGCGCGCGGAAGACGCCGGGTTGGACCTGGTCGAGATTTCGCCCATGGCCGACCCGCCCGTGTGCAAGATCCTCGACTACGGCAAGTTCAAGTACGAGGCGCAGAAGCGGGCCAACGAAGCCCGGAAGAAACAGAAGGTCATCGAGGTCAAGGAGATCAAGATGCGCCCGAACATCGACCAGCACGACTACCAGGTGAAGATGCGGTCGGTGGCGAAGTTTCTGGAGGAGGGTGACAAGGTCAAGGTCACCATGCGCTTCCGCGGCCGTGAAATGGCGCATCAGGAACTGGGCCTGGCCCTGCTCAATCGTGTGCGCGACGAGGTCGGCGAGGCTGCAAAGGTCGAGCAGACCCCCAAGATGGAAGGTCGCCAGATGACCATGGTCATGGCACCGCGTTGAGCTTCCGGGCGCGGTCGCGTGCGGTGCCGTGCCCCCACTAGAGCAGATCGAGTCGAATCGGCTTCGCGAAGCGACCCAGTTTGATTCGTGAATCTGCTCTACACCTTTGCTTCAGAGCGGATTCACGCGTTTGTTCTGAACGCTGCGCGTTACAGATCAAACGCGATCCGCTCTAATAGTCTCCGGTCTGCTGAACCTTGAAGAAGGGATCAGCAGACCGGTTGGACTGCCCGCATCACCGCGAGTTCGACTCACGGACCCGGGGTGATCCCTGTACCATCATTTGATACCCCAAGTCCGGGCAAGCCTCAGCGCTGTTTGATGCTACTGTCGCAGCAGCGTGAGGAACCGCTCGCAGTCGGCAAGCTCCTGCTGCATCGCATCCCGGAGCGCCTTGGCCTCCGCGTCTTCCCCCCAGTGTTCCAGTTCGTAGGTCTGATCGAGTTCTGCCGCATCGAATGCGGCAGCAGCATCGATGTGCGCGTGACTGAAGGCCAGACCGATCACCAGGGAACCGCTCAGGCGCACCACGGTCGCCAGGGCGGTCAGCGCGAAGTCATCGTGACGCGCGATCGCCCGCTGCAGGGCCCGCAACGAGGCGCCGTCCTGTTCGATGGCATAGATCCCGCTGGTGACCGCCAGGGGAGCGTCGAACGTTAAAGCGGCCCAATCCAGCAAGGGCTGCCAGCAGTCGCGTTGTCGACGGACCAGAGATTCCGGGTACTCGACGCGATAGCAGAGCAGATCGGTCTGGGCGAACTCGGCCAGTTCCTCCGTGATCTGGGCTCGCTGACCCGCGACGAGATCGATGGCGGTGAAGGAGAGCGAGGTCACCGGCATCCTGGCTGCGTCAACACGTTCGCCTTGCGCCTGCCACTCCTCTGCGGCCGCCTGGGCGAGGGCGGCGGTGGGTAGAAGGAAGGGTGCCTTGGCCGGGGTCTTCACGGGACGGCCGTCAAGTTCCACTTGCCACCCTTCCGGGGTCGCGGTCGCCGTCGCGGTCTTGTAGAAGCGTTTGGTCTTTGCTTGCTGCATTCCGATCAGTTCCCGAAGAGTCCGCGCAGCTGGCGGCCGATTTCATCGCCGGCCCCCTCCAGATCCTGAGGCAGGTTTTCCTGCAACTGGCGGCCCATGTCCTCGATCTGTTGTTGAGGCGCGGACGTTTCGGCGGGTTCCGTCCCCGCGGCTTCCAGCGCCACCGCACAAGGGTTCTCGCTCTCGGCTTCGCTTTCGCTCATGCCCAGCATGGCGGAGAGCGCGGCCGGCGGCGCGATCGCGATGCCTGCCATTTCAGCCGCCCGCTGTGCGGTGCCGAGCGGATCGGGCGCAAAGCGCGGCTCCTTGAGGGTGTCGCGGACATTGAAGGGAATGGCGAGACTGACCAGTGCCGGCACCCGCGAGGAGGTGTCGAAGTGCATGTCCAGCGATTCGTCGCGCAGGTCCACGCGTCCGCTGCCGGCCACCGAGAAGGTGCTGGTGTCGATCAGCGCGGCGCGGTTGGTCGCCACCCCGTCCTCGAAGGTGATCTGGCTGATCACGCAGTGCAGGGAAGTGGTGTCCTGTTCGCCGAAGAGCGGGTTCATGATCTCGTTCAGGCCGGATCCGACGATCGCCAGCAGCCGGTTGGAGATCACGCCTTCGCCCACTTCCAACTCGCTCTCGCCGTTAAGCGAGGAAGCAAGCGTGCGCGGGCTGTTGCCGCGCCCGGAGAGATCAAGGCGGGCGTCGAGCAGGCCCTGCATGGAGTCGCTGATCTCCCTTTCACGCATCAAGCGCCCCAGGTTCAGGCCGCTCAGGGTGAGGTCGCTCACCAACGCTGGCGGCTGCTGGCTGGCGTCGAGGCGCAGTTGACCTGAGAGCTGCCCTTCGTAGAAGGAAAGATTGCGCGGCTCCAGGGTGAGGTCGCCGGCCGAGAGGCGCGCCAGAACGTCGATCGATTCGAGCTCCAATTCGTTCGGCAGGCGCAGACGGCCCACCTGCAATTCAACCTCGCCATCGAGCGTGCGCAGGGCGTCCAGCGGAAGGGGCGTGTCGGGAATGAGGAAGGGGGAGTCCTCGCCACTGCCGCTGCTGTCATCGCCTCCGTCGTCTTCGCTGCCCTCGGGCATCAGGGCGGTGAGATCGAGAAAGTCGGAAGCGATGCGGGCGTTCAGGCGCGGCCGATCCCCGCCCAGAGCCAGTTCAACCTGGCCGGTCACGGCGTTCTCGCCGACCTGGGCCGAGAGATCGGAAAGCGTGATGCCATCGGGTGCGGCGACCAGAGCCGTGTCCAGTGTCCAGGCGCCAAGCGGCGGCGCTTCGGCGCCACCCAGGGAGGCCAATGCTTCCAGCGCCGGCCCTTCGCCACGGACCCGAGCTTCGACCCGCGGTGCCCCCTCGTTCAGGCCGGCCACCTGGCCCTCCGCTTGAAAACTGGACTCGGCCAGGCTGCCCTCCACGGCTTCGAAGGTCAGTGCGTCGCTGCTGTAGCCGAAGCGTCCGGCGAGGCTGTAGGCCCCAATGTCGGGCAGGTCACGGCCGGCAAGCCGGGACAAGGCAGGCAGATCGCTGCCGTCGAGCGAGATATGCAGGTCTGCGCCCGGGTTCTCGTCGGGGGCGGTCACCAGTCCCTCGACGGCGAAAGCCGTGTCCGCCAGATGCCCTTCCAGGTCGACAGGGACGTCGGCCCCCGACAGGATCAGCGCAGGCGCGCCGACCTGCCCCTCCAGGGCGAAGGGAATCTCCTGGTAGGTGCCGGAAACATCGAGGTTCAGGCTATTCTCGGTCTCGCTGATCTGTGCTTCCTCGACGGTCAATGCGAGGCTTTCGCCGCTGCGCCCGTCGCGCCAGGTCACTCGCGCATTCTCGATGGTCACCGCTTCCAGGCGCGGAAGCTGCGGTTCGCCTTGCGCTCCGCCATCCGAAGCGGGTTCAGCAGGCTGTTCCTCGCCGTCTGCAGAGTCTTGGCTGAAGTCCCAGTTGGCTCGGCCCTCGGCATCGGTTTCCAGCAGGATGTCGGCATCGACCAGGACCAAGCGCTGCACTTCGATTTCGCTTTGCAGCAGCGGCAGCAGGGCGACCTGCACCTCCAGCCGCTCGGCGCGCGCCATATCCTCGGCGCCGCCGCCCGGCGCGTTGGCGAAACGTATGCCCTCGAGGCGAATGGCGGGCGTTAGCGAGAGCGCGATATCGATCGGTCCCTCGATCTGCAGCTCGCGGCCCGTCGCCTTCTGGACTTCGTTCTCGGCCAGGCGCCGGATCTCGTCGAAGTCCTGACTTGTCAGGATGATGTATCCCACCACCAGAACCGCCACAGGAACGGCGATGACCAGGAGCAGCGCCCATTTGATCCAGCCGAGTCTCATGTGCTTGTCTCCTTCAGCCCCGCCAGAACGTCCGGCAGGCGGGTGAAATCCTCAACGATGCCGCGTGCACCGGCGGCGCGCAGCTCGTCGGGCGCATGATAGCCCCAGCCAACCCCGAGCGACGAGATGCGGGCATTGCAAGCCATCTCGATGTCATAGGTGGTGTCACCGATGAGTACGGCATCCTGTGGCTGGAAACCGGTCTCGGCCAGAGCGCGCAGTACCATGCCGGGATGCGGCTTACTGGGCGAATGATCCGGGGTCTGGAGCGTTATGAAGCGGTCGGCAAGCGCGTGCTTCTCCAGTGCTGCGCTCAGGCCACGGAGATTCTTTCCCGTCGCAATGCCGAGGCAGACGTCGGGCTGATCGAGTTGCAGCAGGGCGTCGCGAGCGCCGGGAAACAGCACCTCGCAATAGTCCGGGTGCTGGCGCCAGGCAAAGAAGGCCTCACGATAGGCAGACGTCACACGAGCGGTGCGACTTTGCAGGGCTTCGCCCAGCAGCTTGCCCACCGCCAGTTCGAGCGACAGTCCGACCACCCGGCGCACCTCTGCCAGCGCTGGGGGCGGCAGACCATCGGCGGCGAAAGCCTGAGCCATGCAGCGGTGGATGTTCGCCTGACTGTCCACCAGCGTGCCGTCGAAATCGAACAGGATGAGTTTGAAGGGCGGTCGGCCCATGGAAGCGGCTGTACCCAACGCGGATGTCCTTTGCCCAGGCATGCCCGTAGGTGACCCGGCGAGCCCATGTCGTCAAGGGCCGCGGCGCCCTCCGGCATCGTCGTCAAATGTGTCGAAAGCAGGCGTGGTACGCCTCCCGGCTGCCCCGGGGTTGCCCCAATCCAATGTTTGCATGATGCTTCTGCGGCCCGATCAGCGGGCCGATGGCGAGAAATCAGATCTATTGATGCGACGCACTTTGACCCTTGCCGCCGCGCTTGCGACGATCTTTGTCGCGTCCCAAGCGGTGCGTGCCCATGCGGTTTGTGACCGTGCCCTTGAGCAGCCGCAACGCCCGCCGGTCGTCATCGGTTTCTCGGCGGATTCCGCGGAGCTCACGGAACGGGAGCGCACGCGGCTTGAGCGCGTTGTTCCCGACTATCTCGCTATGCCTGACCTCAAGCTCTGCATCATTGCGCAGGCAGACGGTCAAGGAGACGGCCAGTACAATCGGCGCCTGGCAGAGCGGCGGGCCGAGGCAGTGGCGGCCGTGCTCACCGAGGCCGGCCTGTCGAACAGGGTCATTCTCCTCGATGTGGGGTCGGCAGATGAGGCCGGCTACCACGCCCTGGAAAGGCGCATTCTTCTGCTGGAAGCCGCGCGTTGAAGGCTTGCGTTCGGCACTCCGCCAAGGCGAGAATGCGGCACGCAAGGGTCGAGATAAGGCTTGCGTAGGGCCCGCAGTTCGAGGCCAAAAGGCCATGAGGGTTCCGCGAGCGATCTCGACACCGAGGGCAACAGGGAAGGCGGAGCGGAACATCATGATCAAAAAGCGAATCACCATCGGTGGCCGAACGGGCCGGCGCTTTGCTTTGGGCGCGGGCGTGGGGACAGCAGCCCTGACACTGGGCCTGGCCGGGGGGCTGGCTGGTGCTCAGGCTCAGGACACCGTCAATGTTTACAACTGGTCCGACTATATCGCCGAAGACACCATCGCCAACTTCGAGGCGGAAACCGGCTTCAAGGTTAATTACGACGTCTACGACAGCAACTCTGTGGTCGAGGCCAAGCTGCTGGCCGGATCCTCCGGCTACGACGTGGTCGTGCCGACGGCCGTTCCCTATCTTGCACGTCAGATCGAAGCGGGCATCTATCAGAAGCTCGACCGCAGAAAGATCCCCAACTGGGACAATCTTGACCCAACCCTGCTGCGGCCGGTGGGCGATCTGGCCGATCCGGGCAACGAGCATGCCGCCATCTACATGTGGGGCACCAACGGCTTCGGCTATAACGTGGAGAAGATCGAGGAGCGGATGCCGGACGCCCCGGTGGACTCCTACGCCATGCTGTTCGAGCCGGAAGTGTTGGAGAAGTTCGCCGATTGCGGCGTGGCCTTCCTGGATGACGCCTCCGAGGTCTTCCCGGTTCTGTTGCACTATCTCGGCCACGATCCCTACGACGAGGATCCGGACAATCTGGCCGAGGCGGAAGAGCGGATGATGGAGCTTCGCCCGCACATCCGTTACTTCCACTCCTCGCAGTATATCAACGACCTGGCGAATGGTGAGATCTGCCTGGCCTATGGATGGTCCGGCGACGTTTTCCAGGCGCGGGACCGGGCTGCCGAAGCGGGGCAGGGTGTGGAGATCGAGTACACCATTCCCTCCGAAGGCACGATCCTCTGGTACGACATGCTGGCCATTCCCGCCGATGCGCCAAATCCCGACGGCGCGCATGCCTTCATCAACTATCTCCTGGACCCCGAGGTGATGGCGGACATCACCGACTACGTGGTCTATGCCAATGCAGTGCCGGCTTCCCTGGAGTACGTCGACCCGGAGATTGCCGAGGACCCGGCAGTCTTTCCGACCGATGAGGTGAAGGAGCGGCTTTTCTCCGCCGAGGTGATCACGCCACGCTTCGAGCGCCTGCGTACTCGGGCCTGGACGCGGGTCCGCACCGGGCAGTAGCCGGCAGAGTGACCGGCAGGTGGCTGGCTCAATCGACAGCGCCTTGTAAGCGGGGGCGGGGGTCCAAGCGGCCCTCGTCCCCTTTTACTGTGTGGATTGCGGGAGAGCAGGGTGTCCCAGGCGACAGGCGGTGGCAGCAGCACCAGTTGGCAGCAGCCGGATACACCGCCCTTTCTGCGCATCGAAGGGGTGGTCAAGCGATTCGGTGATTTCGTCGCGGTGGATGGCGTCAGCCTCGACATCTATCGCAAGGAACTTTTCTGCCTTCTGGGTGGATCGGGCTGCGGCAAGACCACGCTTTTGCGCATGCTGGCCGGCTTCGAACAGCCGAGCGAGGGGCGCATTTATCTCGATGGAAGCGATGTGACCGACGCGCCGCCCTATGAGCGCCCGGTCAATATGATGTTCCAGTCCTATGCGCTCTTTCCGCACATGACTGTGGGCGGGAATGTGGCCTTCGGCCTGAAGCAGGACCGGGTGCCGGCGCCCGAGATCAAGCGCCGCGTGGCGGAGGCGCTGGATCTGGTTCAGCTCGGGCCCTATGCCAAGCGCAAGCCGCATCAGCTCTCGGGGGGGCAGCGCCAGCGTGTCGCTTTGGCCCGCTGCCTGATCAAGCGGCCGAAGCTGCTGCTGCTCGACGAGCCGCTGGCGGCGCTGGACAAGAAGCTGCGCGAGCAGACCCAGTTCGAGTTGATGACAATCCAGGAGGAGGTGGGGATCACCTTCATCGTGGTCACCCACGATCAGGAGGAGGCGATGTCGCTGTCCACACGCATTGCCGTGATGGACCGCGGCCAGATTGCGCAGGTCGGCACGCCCACCGAGATCTACGAGTACCCCAAAACGCGCTTTACGGCCGACTTCATCGGCTCAATCAACTTCTTCGACGGCAAAGTCGCCGGCCGGAAGGGCGAGGCGCTCACGGTAGACGTGCCGGACCTTGGAAGCACCTTGCAGGTGCGCTCGGAAATCGAACTGCCGCCGGGCCGGGAGGTATGCGTTGCCGTGCGGCCGGAGAAGATCTCCATCTCTCGCGAGCCGCTCGATCTGCCCAATGTCCTGCGCGGCAAGGTGCGTGACCTGGGCTACCTCGGCAACCTCTCCGTCTATCGTGTCGAGCTCGATGGCGGCCGCCTGGTCAAGGTAAGCACCGCGAACACGCTCCACTCCACCGAGCGCGAGGTGGACTGGGACGACATGGTCTACCTGGGCTGGCGGTCTTCGGCCGCCTTGGTCTTGAACGAATGACGACGGCCCAGCCCACTCCCGCTCCAAGCGCCCCGCTCACGACGCCGGGGCGCAAGCCGCGCTTCTGGACGCGGGGCAAGGGCGCGGTCACAGCCATTCCGTACTTCTGGCTGCTGCTTTTCTTCCTGCTGCCCTTTGCCATCGTGCTGAAGATCAGCTTGGCCGAACCCCTGATCGCGCAGCCGCCGTTCACCCCACTGTTCGGGCCGGACGGCGCCTTGCAGGCGACCTTGGACAATTACCGCTTCCTCTGGGAAGACCACCTTTACATCGTCGCCTACCTCAATTCCTTGAAGCTGGCCGGGGTTTCCACGCTGCTGTGCCTGCTGATCGGCTATCCCATGGCCTATGGCATGGCCAAGGCGCCGCCAGCCTTGCGTAACATCCTGTTGCTGTTGGTCATCCTGCCGTTCTGGACCTCGTTCCTGCTGCGCGTTTACGCCTGGATGGGCATCCTGCGCAACAACGGTCTGATCAACAACTTGCTGCTCTGGCTCGGGGTGATCGACCAGCCGATCCAGATGATGAACACCGATTTCGCCATCTACATCGGCATCACCTATTCCTATCTGCCCTTCATGATCCTGCCGCTCTACGCAGTGCTGGAGCGCCTGCCGGGCGACCTCGTGGAGGCGGCGCAGGATCTCGGCTGCCGACCCTGGAAGGCCTTTGCGACCATCACGCTGCCGCTGTCGGTGCCGGGCATCATTGCCGGCTCCCTGCTCGTTTTCATTCCGGCGGTGGGCGAGTTCGTCATCCCCTCGCTGCTGGGCGGGCCGGACAGCCTGATGATTGGCCGGGTGCTCTGGGATGAGTTCTTCGGCAACCGTGATTGGCCGGTGGCCTCGGCCGTGGCCATCGCCCTGCTGCTGGTGCTGGTGGTGCCGATCATGCTGTTTCAGCGCATGCAGTTGCGCCGGGAGGGGGCATGAAGCGGCGCAACTGGTTTCTCTTTTCCGCTCTGTGCTTCGGCTTCGCCTTCCTCTACGGGCCGATCCTGTCGCTGATCATCTACTCCTTCAACGCCAGCCGCCTGGTCACGGTGTGGGGGGGCTTCTCGACCCGCTGGTACGGCGAGCTTTTCCGCGACCCGCAGATCATCGATGCGGCGCTGCTGTCGCTGCGCATCGGCGCGGTGAACGCAACCTTCGCCGTGGCGCTAGGGACCTTGGCCGGCCTTGCCATCACGCGCTTTGGGCGGTTTCGCGGCAGGATGCTCTTTACCGGGATGATCGCCGCACCTCTGGTGATGCCGGAGGTGATCACCGGTCTCTCACTGCTGCTGCTGTTCGTCACCCTGGAGAGTGTAGTGGGCTGGCCCTCGGGGCGCGGCGTGACCACCATCACCATCGCCCACATCACCTTTTCGATGGCCTATGTGGCCGTGATCGTCCAGTCGCGGCTTTCATCCCTGGACGGCTCGCTGGAGGAAGCAGCGCTCGACCTCGGGGCGCGGCCCTGGAAGGTTTTTTTGGTCATCACCCTGCCGATCATCGCACCGGCGCTTGTCGCCGGCTGGCTCCTGGCCTTCACCCTGTCGCTGGACGATCTTGTGATCGCTTCCTTCGTCTCCGGACCGGGGGCCAGCACCCTGCCGATGGTGGTCTTTTCCAAGGTGCGCCTGGGCGTATCGCCGGACGTCAATGCACTGGCGACGATCATCGTGTTGATCGTCACCGTGGCGGTGGTGATCTCCGGTTGGCTGATGATCCGCAGCGAACGGCGGCGCGAACGCGACGTGCAGGCGGCCTTGGCCGGGCGGTCCTGAACCGGATCGCCCGGCGTGTGCCCACCGCGTCGGTTGTGCCGACTTACTGGGCCGCCGCCACCTCTTCATCGTCGAGGGTAATGGTCTTGAAGTCGGCCGGTGCGACGATCTCCAGCACCTCGAAGTCTGCCGAGCAGTCGATTTCGCGATGCTTGATCTTCGGCGTCTGCAGCACGGTATCGCCCTTGCGGATGGTGTGAACGCCCTGGCCCTCGTACTCGAAGGTCGCCCAGCCGTTCAGGACGTAGACCAACTGGAAGGTGCAGTCGTGCATGTGCCAGCGCTGCACCTTGTCCGCGCTCTTGCGGCCGTTGGCGCGGATCACGTGCGCGACATAGTCGCCCTTGGTGCCTTCCTTGATGCCGAGATCGCGGTAGTCGAAGATTTCCCGCAGGCCCGGCGTCCATTCTGCCTCAGAGGCCTGATGGTGGACGAAGCTCCAGGCGCCGGTCTTGGCTTTCTCGGTCATGGCAGTGTCTCCCTGACGTGATGGCGTGAATGATGGGTTCAGGCGACGGTTACGCCGCTGTCCACCGAGAGGATCTGCCCGGTGGTGATGGGCGACTCGTCCGAGGCGAGATAGACCGCCATATCCGCCACATGGATCGGCTCGCCCAGGCCCAGCAGATGGGCCCGCGCCAGATCGGCGATGCCCGCGCTGTCATCGATCAACCTCTTGACCCGGTCGGAAAGCGTGACCGACGGCGCAATGGCGTTCACCCGTATCTTGTGGGGCGCATACTCAACGGCCATGGATCGCGTCATTGAGGCGACGCCGCCCTTTGCTGCCGTGTAGCAGTCGCGCCCCGGCACGGCCATCAAGGCCACGTTGGACGACATGTTGATGACCGAGCCGCCGCCGGCCTTGATGATCTCGGGAATCGCCAGCTTTGAGCAGAGGAAGGTGCCGTAGAGGTCGAGGCGGATGACACGCCAGAACTCTTCATCCGGTGCTTCGGTGACCGGGCCGTCCTCCTTGGTGGAGCCGCCGGCATTGTTGTGCAGGATGTCCAGCTTGCCGTAGCGCTTCACCGTCTCGGTAACGGCCGCTTCCACGGAGGCATGATCGGTCACGTCGCAGTGGATGAAATGCGCGTGCCCGCCGAAATCGGCGGCGGCACGCGCGGACTCGGCGGCGGCTTCTCCCAGTTGCGCGTTGATCTCGGCCACCGCGACGCAGGCGCCTTCCGCGGCAAATCGCTCGGCCGTGGCGCGGCCTATGCCGCCGCCGCCACCGGTGATGAAAGCCACCTTTCCTTCAAGACGTCCGCCCGACCGTACCCCACCGGCTCTTGCCATTGCGCGCTCCCTCTCCTGTATGGAAGCAGAGTGCCGCGAGCAGGCGGCATAGCGCAAGCGCCTGATCTGCGCCGCAGGGTGGCGAAGATGGTTTCCATTACGCCCGGGAGCCGCCATGCTGAGCCATTGTTCCTGCACCAGACACGGGGAGAGCACCATGCGCGCCGTTCTGCCGAGAGACGCCGATACGATCCGCCGGCACATCACCGGATTCCTGTTTTACGGAGTGGCGCTCTGCCTGCTCGGCCTCTTTGCCATCGTGGCGCCCGGGTTTGCCGCCGTGGCCATCAGCCTGCTGCTGGGCTGGCTCTTGCTCATTGCCGGCGTGCTCGGGATCTTTGCGGTGTTCCGCTCCGGATCGAGCGAGCCCGGCTACTGGTCGAACCTGCTGATGTCGGTGGTGTTCCTGCTGGCCGGCGCCACGCTGCTCTGGCGTCCGCTTGCCGGTGTGCTGACCCTGACAATCATTCTCGCGGCCTATTTCCTGGCGACCGGGCTGTTCAAGCTTGGCGCCGCTGCGCGCTACCGCAGCACCATGGCGCGCGGCTGGACCTGGATGCTGGTAAGCGGCGTGATCGATCTGGTGCTGGGCCTGCTGATTGTTTTCGGCCTGCCCGGTTCGGCCGACTGGGTCCTCGGTTTGTTGGTGGGGATCAATCTTCTGTTCACCGGCCTGGCCCTGGTCATGACAGCCATGGCCTTGCGGACATTGCAGCGCTCCTGACGCTTCCCACATGTCTGGCGGGTGCCGATTCCGCCCCCCGTCTTCAATGCTGTAAGGGCCGCGCATGATTCCCCTTTCCATCCTCGATCTGGTCCGCATCACCCAGGAAACGAACGCCGGTGGTGCACTGAACAACGCCCGCGACCTCGCTCGCCACGCCGAGGGCTGGGGTTATCAAAGAATCTGGGCCGCCGAGCATCACAACATCGCCGGCATCGCCAGTGCCGCGACAGCCGTCGTCCTGGCGCACATCGCCGGTGGCACCGAGAAGATCCGTGTCGGTGCCGGCGGCATCATGCTGCCCAATCACTCGCCCCTGGTGATTGCGGAGCAGTTCGGGACTTTGGCGCATCTCTTTCCCGATCGTGTCGACCTTGGGCTGGGGCGCGCGCCCGGTACCGATCAGCGGACCCTGCAGGCGCTGCGCCGCTCTCCGGCGGCGTCGGATTCCTTCCCCCAGGATGTGCTGGAACTGCAGGCCTTGCTGGCTCCGCCGCAGGCCGGACAGTTTCTCCACGCCGTGCCGGGGGAGGGGACGGAGGTGCCGCTCTGGATCTTGGGGTCGAGCACCTTCGGCGCTCGGCTCGCGGCGGAGCTGGGCTTGCCCTACGCTTTCGCCTCGCACTTCGCGCCGCAGGCGTTGCTGCCGGCACTGGAGATCTATCGCAGCCGCTTCCGGCCCTCGAAGCAGCTGCAGCAGCCCTACGCCATGGTGGGCGTCAACATCATCGCAGCCGACAGCGATGCCGAGGCGCGCCGACTGGCGACGACACAGCAGATGTCCTTCGTCGATTTGGTGCGCGGCACGCGGCTCTACAGCAAGCCGCCCATCGACGACATCGAGAGCTACTGGTCACCGATGGAAAAAGCCCAGGCCATGCAGATGCTGGCACGCTCGATCATCGGTTCGCCGGCCACTGTCAGGGCGGGCATTGCCGATCTGGTGGCCGAAACCGGCGCAGACGAGTTGATTATCGTCTCCGACCTCTACCACCACGAAGATCGGCTGCGCTCCTACGAGCTGATTGCCCAGGCGCAGGCTGAAACGACTGCGTGAATCCCGTCTAGGATTGCTTGCGTGCGTCCTCGATGGCCTCGCGTACCTTGAGTGCCAGATCGGCGCGACGGAAGGGCTTCTGCAGCAGCCGTGCGCCGGGGTCGAGGCGGCCGTGGTGGGTGATCACCTGCTCCGTGTAGCCTGACATGAATAGCACCGGCAGGTCGGGCTGGATCGCCTGGGCGGCCTCGGCCACCTGCCGGCCGTTCATGCTGCCGGCCAGGATCACGTCGGAGAGCAGCAGGTCGAAGCGTGCCCCCTCCTTCAATGCGGCTTCCGCTGCCAGTCCATCGGCCACGGCCGTCACGGCATAGCCCAGACGCTTGAGAGTCAGGGCGGTGAACTCACGCACCATGGCGTCGTCCTCCACCACGAGAATCTTCTCGCGGCCGGCAGGAATCTCCTGTCGGGTGGGGCTCTGCGCTTGGGGTTTGGCCTGAGATTTGACTGAGGGGATGTAGAGTTTGATGAGCGTGCCCTCGCCTGGTTCGCTGTAAATGGTGATGTGGCCGTTGGACTGGCGCACAAAGCCATAGACCATCGGCAGGCCGAGCCCTGTGCCCTCGCCGGTAGCCTTGGTGGTGAAAAAGGGTTCGAGCACCCGAGCGCGAATCTCGGGTGCCATGCCGCTGCCGCTGTCGCCCACGGCAATGCGGACGTAGGTGCCCGGCGCGGGCAGCAGGTGAGTATCGGCATCCTCCTGCTCGATCGTAACTTCTGTGGTCTCGATGCTCAGGCTGCCGCCGTCGGGCATGGCGTCGCGGGCGTTCAGCGCCAGGTTCATCAAGGCATTCTGCAGTTGGTTTGGATCGACCATCGCAGTCGGCGCATCCGAGTCCAGCAGGGGCTCGATGCGATAGCGCTCGCCCAGGGCGCGTCGCAGCAACGGCTCCAGTTCGCGGATGAGCTGGTTGACGTCGGTGGCTTTCGGGTCGAGCGCCTGGCGGCGGGAGAAGGCCAGGAGCCGTTGGGTCAGGTCGGCGGCCTGTCCGGCAGCGCGGTTGATGAGTGACACCAGATGACGGCTTTCGCTGTCCCTGGGCAGCATCTCCGTGACCGTCTCGGCGTTGCCCAGGATGACGGTGAGGAGGTTGTTGAAGTCGTGCGCGATCCCGCCGGTGAGCTGGCCAACCGCCTCCATCTTCTGGGCTTGGCGCAGCTGTTCCTCTTGGGTGACCCAGGTGGAGATGTCCTGGAAGTAGACGGTCAGGCCGTGCTCGTGCGGAAAGCCCCGCACCTCGAACCAGCGGCCCAGCGCTTCATAGTAGAGGTTGAACTCGACATCCACGCCCTCCCGGACGGCCCGCCGATACTCGCTATAAAGCAGAGTGTTCTGGGCCTCGGGAAAGGCGTCCCAGATCGACTGGCCGATCAGGTCGATCGCCTTGCGTTCGAGGTAGCGCTCGGCCTGTCGGTTCATGAAGACGAAGCGCCAGGCCCGGTCCACCGCGTAGACGCCGTCGCGAATCGATCTCAGTATGGATTCGCTTTCGCGGCGCGCCCGTTCGGCATCGGCGCGCAGCCGGTGCGCCTGGGTCGCTGCCTCGTGCAGTTCCTCGGTCAAGCGCAGTTTCTGGATGGCCGCGGTGGCGATGTTGGCGAGCTGCTGGATGAGGATCTGGTCCTCGTCGGTGAATTCGCCTCCATTGCGATCAGAAAGCTGCAGCGATCCAAGGTTGCGGCCATCCTGCGCGGCCAGGGGGACCGCAAGCCAGCCGCGCAGGGGCGGATGCTTATCCCCTTCGCTGCCGAACCGCCGGAACTCCGGGTGCGCCTCCAGTTGCTCCTGACTGAGCCGCATGGGTTCATTGGTGGCATGCACCAGTCGATAGATGCCGCTGCCGTCGGGCAGCGCGCTGTAGTCCCGCCAGGCCGCATACTTGTCGGAGAGCGAGCTGCGCAGCAGCTTGCGCCCATCGTCGAGGACGACACTCGCGATTGCCTGATGGCTGGGTGCCAGCTCACGCGCCAGGTCCGCAACCCTCTGCAGGGCATCCTGGATGCTCTGCGAGTTCAGCAGGCCGGCCGAGGCCTGCGTGAGGGCGTTCAGGTTCGCAATTCGCTCGGCTGCATTGCGCTCGCGCTCGCCGATGCGCCTGATGAAAATCCAGGTAAGGCCACTGAGCAAAAGAATGGCCAGCAGCCCAACGGCGATGTCGATGAGCGCGCGACGCAGCCATTTGCTCAGCCGTTCGTCCAGGGAGATACCGGTGTAGACCACGAGCGGCAGGTCGGGCACCTGGGCGTAGGCGATGCTCCACTCTCCTGCCTCACTCTCGGCGAGCGGTCCACGAAAGATTCCGGTTTCGCCGGCCGCGAGCGTGTCGATGGGCAAGGTGATGTCGGATTGGCGCAATCCGATGAGGCTCTCGTCGAAAGGGTTGCGGCTGACCACCTTACCTTCGTGCGTCAGAAGCCCGACCACACCGTGCTCGCCGACGCGTAAAACCTCGTAGAAGTTGCTGATGTAGGCGGGGGATATGGCGGCCGAGGCCACGCCAGCAAAGCGGCCGTCGGCATGCTCCAGCCGGATGCTGACGTTCATGATCCAGCGCCCGGTGGCGTGGCCCACCTCGCCCAGGCGAGGCGGCGCCACGTAGAGCCCCTGGTTCGGTTTGTCTCGGTGCGCCGTGAAGAAGGGGTGTGACGAGAGATCGACAGATCCCGGCTCTGGCGTGCGTGAGGTGGCGGTGACCAGGCCATTCTGGTCAACCAGGAAGAGCGAGAAGGCTGGGCTGAAGGCTTCCTGGCGCAGCCGTAGCATGTCGTGCGCGTCATCCGACCCGGGAGTGCGGCTGTCAATATTCTCGGCGACCCCGCGCAGCGCGATGTCAACGGCAGAAAAGGTCTGCCGCGTGTGTTCGGTGAGGGCATCGCGCAGGTTGGCCGCATCGGTGCCGGCATCGGAGATGACCTGCTGTCGGTCGGCGAGTATCTCGAAGGTCACCACTGCCGCCAGGGCCAGCGCGGCCAGCAGGTTGCCGAGCAGAAGCAGGCGCTTCATCGCCGGCACGCCCGGCCCGCCTTTCCGATCGCTTGGAGGTTAACCTTATTCAATCCCGCATCCCCGAGGAGCCTGGGGGAGCCTGGCTCCAATAGCCCGGCACAGCCTATCGCATTAGCCCGCAAGTCGCACTCGCGTTATGGGCGGATCAGTGTGGGCCAGGCAGCGGAAACCGCTGGTTCAGTTTCTGCTCGCTACCTGTTCGAACGAAGGGGGAAAGGCTTGGCAGCGGATGATAGCCTTCCTTCGCGTTGGGCCGATCCCGGTGTAGCACGCCAGACCATGGGGGCGGCCCCATGGCACCATTGGCTTCGAGGTTTCAATCGCTGCATCGGCTCGAACCATCGGTCGAAATCAACGTCGCTCCAACGAAGTGCTCACCATAGGCATGCGGCCGGGCACACAGTTCACGCCCGACCGCCAATGCCTATGCTGAACAGGAGCAGACAATGACGTGCTCATCTCGCTCATTTCGCCGGTCCCGGGCATTGGCCGTGGCCATCACGGTCATCTTCCTGAGCAACCCGGCAGCGCCATCGGCTGACAGCTACTCACCCCCCGATCCGCTAGCTGTATCGCAACAGCCTGTGCCGGACCATGACCCGGAAGCGCAGCTGCGAGGCAAATCGGCAATGGACCATGCGGAGGATCTCGGTGCGCCAGTCCTGATGCGCCGGCTCATGGCCTTGCAGGCGCTGATCGAGATGGGTCCCAACGCCTTGCCCGCGCGCGACACGGTGCGTTTCGTGGTCGAGCACGGCGACAGCGCCCAGTTCTCCGACGTACAGATTGATGAACTGCGGCTCAGTGCGCTGTCCGCGATGCATGCGATGCAGGCCCCTGAAGCAATCGACCTGCTGCGCAGCAAGATCCTCGACCCCGACTTCGCCACGCAAGACAGGTCCTATGCCGCATTACTGGACGCCGCGATGCAGGTAGACATCGACAACGAGACACTGACTCGCGATCTGATGTCGCTGATCGATGCGGCGCCGGACCATGCCGAACGACTGATGACCTTGGGAGCACTCCCGTCGCCGGTGCAGGCTGCGCTGGACGTGGCGGTGTTCGAGGGCGCTCACGGTGAAGCGGCGACCCGTTATTTTCTGCAGCGCCTGGATGATTTGCCGTTTCTCAACGACACCGAAAGGCTCGAGTACGTTCTCGGCAATCTTGAGGTGGCCGGCCCGCAGCAGAGCCGGGAGGCACTCGCGCGGGTCGGAACCGAGGCGGCGCTGGATGCAGCACTGGCCATTGAGCCGCTGGAAGGGCCGGCGCGCTTTCAGCTGATCAGCCGTTTTGCTGAGGGTTCGATGTCTCCTGAAGGTGCCACGGATCGTATGCTGGACGAGATCAGGGCGCTCGAGGGAGAACAGCCGATCCGGCAAGGCGTTTCTCTGCTCGAGAGCGCGTTGCGCGATGAAAGTTCGTCGATCTTCGCACGTGCCATGACCGAGCTGATCGAGTCCGGGCCAACAACGACACACCGCGCCATCGGCGCAGCGCGACAGGTCCTGTTCCTGCAACGCAACCCCGATGCAGATGCGTCGGCTGCCTTGACCTCGGTTTTTGCCCTGCTCACCGATCCTGCCGCGGCTCCTGAGGCGCGGATAGCAGCGGCCAAGTCGCTCCGCCAGACGCCGGCACGCCTGGCGGCTCTCGACCCGGACTACTTCATTGGCGAGGCGGTCGACCTGATCTGGCAAGCGGACGATCCGAGTGAAGCCGAGTTGCCGGTGGCGTTGCTGGCACCCCTGATGTCGTCGCCCGAGCTCGCACCGCAAGTGGTGGATGCCATCGAGGTGCGCTTTTCGGAGCATCTGACGAATTGGGCGATCAACCCGGCCACGGCCATTGCAATCGGTAGCGGCACCACCCCGGGGCTCGAGCGCTCGGCCACACGTGAGGCCGCCGCCATCATGATGGGAAAAGCGATCCAGAGTACGGCAATCGATCTGGAATACTTGGGGCCACACCTGGCCCGCAACGGGGAAGCGCTCGCCAGTCTGGAGGCCAACACGGTTGCCGGCGTCATCGGCACCTACGCCCCGACGATCTTCGCGGAAGACAAGCCCGCGAGCTATGACTTCGCGCTGGAGCCCTACATGCGGCCCATGTTGATGCGCCCGGGGTGGTTTGCGCAGGATCCCGAGGCCAAGGCGGAGTGGCTGGCCTTTCTCCAGCGTGTCATTGATCTGGACGACGACAACTTCAGCCCAACCGCCCGCCGCGCGCTCGAGCGTTTCTGATGCACACCTTGCGGCACCTGCCTGTGTTCCCGCGATTCACCAACCGCCCCCAAAGGAATAACTCATGAAGTTCACCAGTATCGCAACAAGAGTGGGCCCGATGGTCATTCTGTCCGTGATCTCCGTTTCAGCATTCTTCACAGCTCCCGCAGTCTCGCAGGACTCTCGGACGATGACCGTGCTCGGCTCGATAGACGGGACCGTCGACGGCACGGAACGCGGCTGGCTAACGATCTCCGGTGAGGTCGAAGGCAGCGACATGGCGTCCGCTGCCTGGCGACCGCATTCGGATGCGCGGGCCATGGAGAACGCTTTGGGAGCCATGGGCGAGCAGCAGCGCGAGCAGATGAAAGAGCGCCTGGAGAAGATGGCCGAGATGATGGGCGACGATGCCGCCGCCAATCCGCTGGCGCAGATGCTGGGGGGCGATGGGGAAGAAAAGATTGCGTTGCGCATCATGGGCGTCGACCCGGATGCAGAGAAGATTCTGCGCCAAGGCGGCCTGACCATCGAACTACCCCCATTCTCGGCAGAGAACAAGGATGAGTTGCTGCACGGTCAGCACGAAGCCGAGATATCCTACCACAAGAATTTTGGCGAAAAGACAGGGTTTCATGTCTCAACGCACGACGTTGGAACTGACGCTGTCGTTGCATTCGACCAGTTGGAAATCGTTGAAGGCGGTGGATTTGCCGAAGGCACTTTCGAAGGAAGCCTTTGCCCGATCAGCGCGCTGATGAAGGGAAGTATCGACCCCGAAGCCTGTATCTTGGTGGCAGGGCGGTTCGAGACCGACCTTGGGGAGGAAGAGACCAACAGTCCTGCCTCCCGTTCCAACGATTGAGGCGGGCCGTAGGATGATGCGCGCTCCGATCTGGGCCCTCGCGATGTTCGCGTTGGTGGCGGCAGGCCCTGTCGCGCAAGCCCAGCAGACTCTCGAAATACCCGAAGCGGAATTCGAGAGTGTGGAGGAATACAAGCCTATTCCGCTGCCCGATCCTTCCGGTGGGCCCGTCAACCAGATGTTCGAGTACATGGAACTCGACATGACCGGCACACTGCCCGAAGCCGTGCTGGAGTCGATGTTGGGCGAGACGCCCTACGATTTTGTCGATGTGGTTTGGGGCATTGAGGTGAGCGGTGACTGGGTCGCTCGCCTTTCCGGAATCGGCTCCCTGCAGGTGACCGACTTTACGGAGGGCCGAGGCGCCACCCTGCGGATCGACCCGGAAAGGTACACGGGCCAGCATGGCTTCCGCATGTACAACGCGCGGCTACAGACGGATGGCGCGCACGTGTTCACGCTGAGCGCCGCCTTTCCGCCTGAACACGGCGGCGAGGCGTTGGGCACGGAACTTGAAGCCCCCAAAGCCGTGTTTGAAGTGACCTGGTTGTGCCACATGTTCGAGCCTGATCGCACCGGCTGCACGGATGGCTCAGAGGAGTACTTTGAAACCGAGCTGCCCATTCTAAGCAAACTGCACCTCACACGGCGTGCAGAGGGATACAGGATAGAGTTTGCCGCCCGTGTCCAGGAATCGCGCACCCATAGGGACCGAGGCTATCCGTCGTCGGATCTGACGGGCCGTATCGGCGATGTGCGGGGCTGGGTCTGTGACGCAGAGTCCTGGGAGGCGAACCCCGACGACTGCGTGCCTCACGACCCGCTCGAAGTGGTGGATGTAACGCCCGATCACGAGCGTGAGAATGTCAACTTCGAGAGGCCGTCAGTGGAGTGGGAGTTCACCACCCCCGTGGATCTCGCCAGCCTCAGGCGCGGCTTCACGCTCACCACCCGCGATCGGGCTGGCAACGAGATTGAGGTTTCCGGTGAGATCGCGTCCAAGGGCGGCAATCGCTTCACCTTCTCCCCCGACAGCGATCTGGAATCGGGTGTCCAGTACGAAGCCAGGCTGAAGGGCGGTGCGGACGGCATACGGGCAAGAGACGGTGAAACCACTCTCGGTGCCGATCATTGGTGGCGATTCTCGACGATCCTTGACCTGGAGTTTCAGAACAATTCCGACGACCCGCCTCTGGAGATGCATGTCTACCAGACGGTGCGCGACGCGCCGCTGGTAACGGAAAAACCCACCGCCATCAGGATCTATCCCAACTGGGAAGAGCATGGGCATATCCACCCGGATTGGCAGCCCACATCCTTCCCGATCACCCTGGATCTCAATGTCGTGTCCGAACATCAGCGCCGCGTCGAACCGCAGTTCGGCGGCACGGCGACCACCGAGGAGATCCGTTTGCATCGGCCCGACCAGTTCAACACACGACATCGGCGGCAGGCCGCGCATACCATCAACGTCTACGGCTGGCTTCCAGCCAGGAGAGGTGTCTCGCCGCCCGTGGTCGAAGCGCGTCTGGCGGCATACGATCCCTTCCCGGGGCCGCTTGATCCGGCAGACGTGATTGTCGAGCGGGACTTCGAAATCTGGCAGACGGATCCGCAGCCGCTGACACTGCGCTTTGCATTTCTCACCGTCGGCCCCTGGTCAGATGGCGTTCCCAGCGAGGACTGGCTGGTCGCCGAACAGGTGGCGCGCGCTGCGGCCGAATTCACACGACAGCTTCTCCCGGTCCGCGAGGTGCGCACGGCCTTCACGAACGTCGAAGACGCCAGGCCAGGAAGCGGCGTGACACCCATGAAGAACCTGTTGGCCGACTTGCGCAATTCACCCCACATCGTTTCTCAGCCGCAGGATGTCTTCGTCGTTCTGGTACCCTTTGGCACACTCGACTATTCAGGCGGTGCCGTGCACACGCGCTTCTCCAACGAAGCCGATCGGGGAATCACGCTCAGCATCGCCACCTCCGTCGATGGCATACGCATTCCCATTTCGCACCAGGCGGAATCTCTGGTCCACGAGATCGGGCACTATCACGGCCTGAAGCACAAACCCGGGGATATCGACGACCTGAACAAGATGGGACTGACTGCCGATGGCTATGCCGATCCGACCATCGAGGGGTTCCGCATTGCTGCGGATGGCATGACGGGCCAGAACAAATCCTACTCCGAGGGCAACAGCGAGTATCCCGGCACGCCGACGCCATTGATGTGGCCGTCTCCGCTGAGCTCCGAGCGGGTCTGGATTAACGAGAGCGAGTATCGATCGCTTATGGATCATCTCCCGCGCTGAGGCGGTCACAGAGCGGCGCGGTGCCTTCAATTCTCAACCCCGGGCCTTTCGAGGCCTATCACCACCCGGGGCGTCCCGGCGACGAGCCGCGTGTTCCCAACACCGCCTGCGGGCGGCCAGCTTCACATCGGAGGAGTGCCGACCATGACGATCACACGAAATCCTGCCCTCAAGTGGGCGCGCCGGAGCGCGGCCGTCGCCACCTTCGGTCTGATCCTCGCTGTGTCGGGAGGCTTGGAAAGCCACGCCGAGCAGACGGAGCCGGGCGCTGTGCCCCAGTCCAACAAGGGAGCGAAGGCCAAGCACCTTTCCAGCAACGGGCCTGCAACGGTCGGCAGTATGACGATCGATGGGAAGTCGTACGATCTGACGGCGTCCCATTGGTGTGAACCGGAACCAGGTGTCGAAAGCGGAACCACCGTCACCATCCGGGTCGCGGCGTTGAATGACAGTGGTGACGTCATGGTCTACGCCCTGCAGGTGGATCGCGACAGAGGCCGTCCACCGGTGCAAACCGTAAGCGCTGCGACTGACCCGACAACCAACTATCGCAGCGGGGATGTGACGCCGGCGACCAGAGCGGAACCCATGATTGTTGCGGAGAACGGCGCTGTTCGCATCGAGGGGGACGTGCGTCGCAGCGGCGGCGATGTGGTTACCATCGAGGCCGAGTTCTCCCTTCCTGACGAACCCGGCTTCCCCGGATACTGCTGACGTTTACGCGGTCGCCTGGCACGAGAATCAGCGAATGGGTCCCATCACCGCCTCGGGCAGCCAGGTGGCGAGGCCGGGGAAGAGGCAGAGGATCAGGATGGCCAGGACCATGCAGCCCACATAGGGCAGGGAGCCCATGAGGATGGTCTTGAGCTTGATCTCCGGCGCGATGGAATTGATCACATAGAGGTTGAGGCCGACAGGGGGCGAGATCAGGCCGATCTCCATGTTGATGGTCAGGATCACCGCGAACCAGTAGGGGTCGAAATCGGCTGCCAGGATGATCGGCAGCAGGATCGGCGCCGCCATGACGATGACCGCCACCGGCGGCAGGAAGAAGCCGGCGACCAGCAGGAAGACGTTGATCGCCCCCATCACCACCCAGCGATTCACATCCAGGTCCGAGATCCACATGGCGATCGACTGGGTGATGAACAGCGAGGACAGCATGTAACTGAAGACCCCGGCCGCGCCGATGATGAAGAGGATCATCACGCTTTCGCGCGTGGCGCTGCTCAACACCAGCCAGAGCGCGCGCGGGGCCCACATGCGGTAGATGATCACCGCCATTACCAGGCACAGAAGTGCGCCCACCGCTGCGGTCTCCGACGGTGTGGCGACGCCGCCGTAGAGCGCATAGAGCACGCCGAGGATGATCAGCAGGAAAGGGAGGACCCGGGGCAGGATCTCCAGCTTCTCCCGCAGGTCATAACGCCGGTTGGCGATGGCATAGAGCGCGTGCTTGCGCCAGGTCGACCAGACCGACCAGGCCATGAAGAGGCCGACCAGCAGCATTCCGGGGATCACGCCGGCCAGGAACAGGCGACCGATGGAGGTTTCGGTGGCGATGCCATAGACGATCATGGTGACCGAGGGCGGGATCAGGATGCCCAGTGTGCCGCCCGCGGCGATGGAGCCGGCCGCCACCTCGTCGGGATAGCCCCGCTTGCGCATCTCGGGGATGCCCATCTTGCCGATCGCCGCGCAGGTGGCGGGCGACGAGCCGGACATGGCCGAGAAGAGGGCGCAGGCGCCGAGGTTCGACATGACCAGCCCGCCGGGCACGCGGGTCAGCCAGCGCTCCAGCGCCTCGTAGAGGTCGGCGCCGGCACGGGTGGAGGAGATCGCCGCGCCCATGATGATGAACATGGGGATCGACAGCAGCGCGAAGGAATTGAGCTTGCCGAAGAACATCTCGGGCAGCAGTTCCAGCGAGCGCATTCCGTCGAAGATGAGCAGGAAGCCGGCGGAGACAATCAGCAAACCGGTCGCAACCGACACGCCCGAAAAGAGCACCGCGACCGTGACGAGGGCGACCAGGGCCCCCAGCGTGAGCGGGTCCATCACTTGTCCTCCAGGCCGAAGGGCGTGTCGCGGCCCGTGAGCAGGGCAAGTAGGTCGGCCAGGAGCTGCAGGATGAAGAGCCCGAAGCCCACCGGCAGCAGCAGATAAGGAATCCATAACGGCGGGCCCCAGACCGAGGGCGAGCGCCAGCCCCGCTCCCAGGCGATATGCCAGTTCTCATAGCCGTACCAGGCCATGACGCTCAGCACGACAATGCCCAGCCCAAGCACCAGGAGCGCCAGGAACTTGCGCGGCCTGCGCGGCAGCCACATGGGCAGGAGATCGACGTTGACGTGCCCGCGCAGCTTCTGGACGTAGGGCAGGCCCAGCATGGTGGCCCCGACCATCAGGTAGACCACCATCTCGGTCTGCCAGATCGTCGACTGGCGCAGCACGAAGCGCACGAAAATCATCTGGCAGGTGATCAGCACCGAACTGAGGATCATCAGCGCCGAGAACCAGCCGCACACGGTGGAAATCCACGCAATGGTGCGCAGAAGCGTATCGACTGCGCCGCGGGAAGCGTTGCTCGGGGAAGCGTGGGTCATGAAGTTCCGGCCTGGATCAGGTCGAGATGAGATGCGGCCTGCGCGCCCGATACCCCTGCATCAGCGTGGGACAGGATCAGAAACTCGTCGCGCAGCTGTGGGGCGCCCGACCCGCCGGCCTGTACCGGCGATGATCATGGGCCGGGCGCCCGCGCAGGCTTCGCTTATTCGACCTCGAAGGCCAGATCGAGCAGTTCCTGCCCGTTCGGCACCTCGTCCAGGAAACTGGCGTAGGCGGATTCCGCTGCCAGTTCGCGCCAGGCCTCGAAGTCTTCCTGGGTCATCTCGGCGATCTCCACATCGTTGTTGCGGAAGACCTCGACCGCCCGGGCGTCGTCGACCTTGGCCTGCTCCAGGTACCATTCCTCGGCCTTGGCCGAGGCGTCCAGCAGCGCCTGCTGTTGCTCCTCGCTCAAGTCCTCGAAGGTCGACTTGTTCATGAGCAGGGGCTGGTACATGAACCAGAGCGCCACATCGCCCGCCGGGGTGAAGCAGTCCACCTGCTCGTAGAGGCGGTAGGAGACGAAAGACGAGGAGGAGGTGTTCACCGCGTCCAGCACCCCGGTCTGCATGGCGTTGTAGATTTCCGAGGAGGCCATGGAGGAGATCGAGGCGCCGGCGGCCGCCAGCATCTGCTCGAAGGCCCGACCCGCGGCGCGCACGGTGCGGCCCTGCATGTCCGACGGCTCGGTGATGCAGCCGTCCTTGGCCGCGAAACCGCCGGCGAGGTAGCCGTGCACCAGAACCATCACGTCGTCCTCGGCCATCACCTCTTCGATGGCTTCCATAAAGGGAGAATGGTTGAGCCGCGCGGCGTGATCGTGATTGCGCACCAGACCGGGCATCAGCGTGAGATTGTATTCGGGCCGCTGTCCACCGGCGTAGGAAAGCGGAAAGACCGACATGTCGAGCTGGCCGCGGCTGAGCGGCAGGTACTGTTCGCTGGCTGCGAACAGGGATGCGGAGGGGAAAATACGGATGTCGAGCCCGACATCGGCGGCGGCAACCTCGTCGGCCACCATCTCGGCAACCTTGTGGCGGACATCCGCCGTCGACCACTGGTGCGACAGGCGCATCTGCTGTGCCTGTGCGGAACTGGCGGCAATTGCGAGCCCGGATACGGCCGCAATCGCAGCAAGGGGTAAGAGCTTCATTCTATCCTCCCTGAGCGCGTTGTCCCTCGTTCCAGAGCCCGCAGGCGATCTCCGCCGCCCTGGCCCCACGCTGCGCCCGATCAAGGCGCAAGCAGCATCCAACCCGGGATTATGCGCGTGGTCAATAACTTGTGTGCAATCTGGTGGTGCGGTGTCTGTTCCGAACGACATTCGGGCCGGCTTGGCCCGCTGGTCAGGTGCTTTCCACAGGCATGTTCAGCGCCGTCCAGGCCGTCATTCCGCCCAGGAGATTGGAGACGTCCGCGTAACCGTTACGCTCGAGGATGCTGGCCGCGAGGCTGCCGCGATGGCCGACGCTGCAGGTGACCACGAGTGGCTCTTCGCGGCTCAGTTCAAGCTCGGCCAGGTGTTCTTCCAGATGACCGACGAAGGCGTGCTTGGCGCCCGGGATGTGGCCTTCCTCGAAATCTTCGGTCTCGCGGACGTCGAGAACCGCGACCTCATCGAGGCGATCGGCCAGCGCGCGCGGTGCTGTCGTGCCGCTTGTCTCGATGGGCAACCCGGCATCGCGCCAGGCCTCAAAGCCGCCGGCCAGAGCGCCGGCCACATTGTCAAAGCCGATGCGCGCGAGCGACAGGCGTGCTTCGCGCGCCGCTGCAGGGCCGTCGGCCACGAGCAGGATGGATGCCGACTCCTCGGAGATCCAGCCGCCATAGCGGGCCACACCGGACAGCCAGACGCTGTAGGCGCCGCCGATATGCCCGCCGGCGAAGGCCTCCACGTCGCGGGTATCGATTACCAGAGCCTCGCCGCAACGCTCGGCGAACTCCTGTGGCTGCAGCCATGCCAGGGGCAGGTCGTCGAAGGGGCGGCCGGCGTGCAGGTTCACCTCCTCCATCAGGCGGAAATAGGGCGGCCGCGCCAGCCCTTCGCCGGCCTTGTGGCGAATGAAGTCATCCCGGCTCTTGGTTGCGACGGCGTTGCTGACCCGCTCGATGCCGATGGTGGAGTGGTCGCGGTCGGCGACGTTGCCGCCGCAGGCCGAGCCCGCGCCATGCGCCGGCAGGACGAAGGCCTGGTCGCCCAGCGGCAGGATCTTGGCGTGCACCTGGTCATAGAGCAGGCCGGCATTCTCAGCCGTCTTGTCGACGTCCGGCAGATCGGTGCGCCCGGTGTCGCCGATGAAGAGGCTGTCGCCGGTGAACACGCCCCAGGGCCGATCCGGTGCGGCGTCGAGGCTGATGGCAAAGCACATGCTTTCCGGCGTATGCCCGGGCGTGTGCAGGGCGTGCAGCGTCATGCCCCCGGCGAGCGTCATGGTCTCTCCATCGCGCAGCCGCCGGTCTGCATGAGCCATGATGTCATGGTCGCAAGCCAGAATTTCGCAGCCTGTGAGCGTTCGCAGCGCCGCGCCGCCCATCTCGAAATCCTCCTGCCGATGCGTCTCCAGCACCCAGCGCAGCCGCAGCCCGTTGTCGTGAATCACCTTCAGATAGCGCTCCACGTCCCGGCCGGGGTCGACGAGAGCGGCCATGCCGTCCTCCGCCAGAATGTAGGCCACATGGGCGATGCCGGGTGTCTTGATTCGCTGAAAAAACATGGCGCGCTCCTCCCCTGTTGACGGTGCCGATTGGCTGCATGCGCCCCGGCCGGGGCAATGCCGGGGCCGGGATGCAAAGCAAAAGCGTCTGGAGCGGAAACGCGGTTTGCGGGGGAAGGTTTCGCTGGTGCCGGAGGAGGGTGTTGAGCTGGGATGGTCGTGGGCAGCTACAGGTGAAGCAGGAGATACTGCTGAGGAGTTCAAGAAGCCGCTGGGGCTTACCCAGGGTGCGCTCGCCGAGGCAATGGGCGTGCAAGGTAAGAGCTAGACAGAACTCTGACGCACGTCGAGCGAAGCATCCTCGGTCAGTTCGGCTTCTTCGTTATCGTCTCGCGACGGCTTCCTCAGGGTCCATTCTCCTGTCGCGTCGAGGAACTCCGCTTCGAGCGCCTGCAACGCGCCGGAGACGACCGGCTTGTCGGTCCTTCTACCAATTCGGTATTCGACCTGTTTAGTGATTTCCTCAAGGCCAAGCGGTTCGTCTGCCTCTTGAAGGACGGCGGCTACCGCATGGGCGATGGTTTCGCGCCTCGGGTTTCCCCATTCGGCGAAGTACACATAGCGACCCTGCCCGATCTTCAGCCGCTCGTCTTGTGAGGCAATGGAACAAAATGCATCCGGCGGGCAATCCTGTAGGGGCAAGACGTCAGACAGTTCGCTTACGTGAATTCCAGACTGATTCTCATTGAGCATATGCACCAGACGTTCCACAAGCTCACGCTGTTCCTCGCGTGAAAGCGGAACATCCCTGTCGTTGATGCCCCACAGGCCGGGCTGCACGCGAACAAGCGGGTCAACCGGATGAATCTGGAACGTTTCGTTGACGCCTCGCACGGCGGTCAGGCGTTCCTTTATTTCACTGGTTCTTAAGGGATGTCCCGCTGCCTGAACGATTGCGACCACGGCTTGGTGAACGTCAATGCGGGATTGATCGTCGGTGTCGGCCGCAGCCGCAACCCATGTCATCTTCCCAAGGGGTCTAAGCATTTCCGATCCGGCAAGCGCGATGTCGAGGACATACTTGTCGAGGCCGTCAATGCTGCCTTCCATTCGCTCCGATACTTCCGAGAGAATTTCAGAGCTGTGCCATTGCCTGCCGGGCGCTTCAGAGCACAAGATGTCCTCAGCTTCGCTTCGAATCTGCAACATTTGCTCATCAGACAATGGCAGATGGCGCGCAAGTCCATATGTGCCGCGCGCGAACAGAAAACCCACGCTTGCGGCGGCGCTGTGCGCCCGCCTCGCATCCAGATTTCTTCCGTCCCTGATTCTCGCGCGCTCGGCGATTTCCGTGTAGTGCAACGGTGTTCTGGACTCGGCGAGAATGGCTTCAACGAGCTGGTCTGCGCCGCGACCGTAACTCGTGAGAATGCGCGACCCGTCATCGGCGAAACTGAAATGGCACAGGCGGGACGCCTTGTCCCATAGTAAGGTACCGAACTCATTTGCCGTGTCGGGAAGCAGACCATGCACAAGCGCGCAGGCGTAATCTTCGCTCCACTCCCGTCCCGCGCCGGAAGATAACACCGCCGATGCTTCGGAAACCGTGCGCTCCCAAGTTTCCTGCGTCATGAGGCTGAAGTAGTAAAGGCCGTCGATCGGGATCATGTGGATGCGGTCGCCACAGATGGCCTGGACGAGGTTTCTGAAAAAGATCCTGTGTGCCGACACGCCCTCGAACCACGCATCTATGGCCTCCACTCCAGCGACCGGAAGGGGAAAGCTTCGGCCGATCAAAAGCCGGGTGATTTTCTGTTCAAGAATGTCATCCCAGGATGATTCGCGTATCCATCTCTTGGTCGCTTGCGCCTCGATCTGCCTGACACGCTCGCGCGTTATACCGAAGTCGTCAGCAATCTCCTGCAACGTCTCTGGAGGGGTTTCGAATCCCAAACGGCGGATCAGCACGTCGCGCTCGCGGCCAGAGAACACCAGCAGCGACTTCCGTACCTCGGTCAGTAGACGGCGGGACTCCTCTTCGGCCGTCGCCGCCGGAAGAGGTCCATTGTTGAGGGCGGCGGTGAGCGCCTGCAAAGTATCCCTCAATGATGTTCGCCCGAAATTCCTTTGGCCCAGCAGGGCTTCAGGTGACCAGTCGGCGAGATTGCACACCGTCTTGATGCCGCTCACTCGGAAGACGTTGTCGGCCCGCACCGGAAGGGCCAGGGACATCAGCTCCCGCGCGGCCAGCCAAGGCGGTGCGGCGCGGGCAAACTTGCACGGGTCGTCGCAATTCGTGCCCACGATGTGATACAGGCGAAACAGTCCAGAGCGGTGCCGAATACTTCGTTCTAGTCCCGCTTCCCGGTCGAGATAAGTAGCGTCGTCGAATATTCCGTGTGCCGATACCATTTCCGCATCTGAAGGGTGCTCGCGCAAGTATGAAGCGACCCAACCCTGCGGCTCATGGCTCACGGTGTTCGGGTGCGGCGGCTCTACCCGATCTGCTCCTGCTGTCGGATCGTCAAGCGTGTATCCCCAGCCTTGCAGCCCGATGAACACGTCAAAGATTCCCGCTGCACCGACCGGGGCGGCGGAAGAAACGAACGAGGCCGGAACGCTGTGCTTCGCCCCCGCGGTCAATAGCATGCGACCCGGATGCGCTTTTGCGACTTCATCGAAGCTGTGCGACGGCGGGCGGTTGAAGCCGACATGCAGCACGGCTACGCCCCGATCTGGCTCCCTTCGCGTTTTCCATGCGCGTATGACGGCACCAAGGTCGCGGCAAACGGTGACCGTCCATGTGCCGTCACGCGAACGCAACATAAGAAACGCGCGAAGGGGAGCCTCCATCATGTATCGACGGCCTCCCTCTCGGCGGCTTGATCGAGCAAGCCGACAAAGTCGATGCTGCCGGACTCCGCCTGGGACGCAAGTTCATTGACGCCCCATTCCGCAAGGCGTTCGGCCATCTTGTATATCGACGCATCCCGGACACGATCTCCCACAAGTGCTTCGATCGAGCGTTGCAGGGATTGGTCCGGATCGACGGTCCCCACATTGAAGATCGTTGTTCGCTTCTGGAGCTCGGGCGGCTCCACCCCTTGTGCAAGCGCAAGCCCTATGGCGAAACGGTATCCATCGAGAAGTTCACGGAAGTACTGTTCCTCTTGCAGTCGTTTCAGCTTTTCATGTGCGCCTTCCGAAAGTCCGATTGTGGTAGGTTCCGCGATGCTCATAACGTCGCCTTTTCCAGTCGAGATTGCGTGGAGCTGATTTCCCTGATCTCGTAGACAGCGCCGATCCTTTCGGCGATGACAGCAAGATCGGTTTCCTTCCTGATCTCTCCGCTATGAACCAGCAGAACGAACTGGCTCGTCACCGAAGGCAGATAACTCAGAATATTGTCGCGGTGATTCAGGTCTAGGCGACCAAACGGCGTATCCATGATAACGGGTCCGGCGGCGCGGCCGGTCCGGTTCAACCCGTCGATGAGGGACAGCGCCACGATCTGCTCCGCGCCCGCACTTCGCACGGCGACGTGACGCCCGGACGCATCGACGATCTGCAAGCCGTAATTGTCGTTGATCTCCAGCCCACGATAACTCTTCTGCGTGGTCAAGTGTTTGAAAGCCTCGTTCGCAAGCTCTTCAACACGTTTGCGCAACTTGTCCCGCAGCTGCTCGATGCTCTGCGAGAACACCTTTTCTAGGTCAGAGCAAAGCGAAACCTTTACTGTGCTGCGCTGCGTGCGATCCTTGGTCAGACCCTCTATTGCCTTTTGCGAGACGGCCAGTTCGTCGAACAGTTTCTTGCGCTCGACGTTCTGATCCTGAATATCGCCCTGCAAGCGGCCTTCTTCCCTAATTTTCTCGCTGAGCAACACGCGCTTGCGCGCGATTTCCGCAGTATCGTAACCGGCGATCTCGTCGCGCAGCTTTTCGATGTCGTTCTCGATCTTCGTCAGGCGCACGTTATAGCCTTGCAGGTCCTTCTCCGCCTGACGAAGCCGGTCTTTGGCATTAATGCCTCTGATTTTCGACAACGCGTCGAGTTGCCCGGAAATCTCCTGTAGCGCTGCGCTGCTGTCTTCAATGGACTGTAATTCGGCTTCGGCCGTCCCCAAGATTTCACCGATCTGGAACCGTCGCTCCTCGCTTATAACTTGTTCGCAGGTGGGGCATTCGCGAGTATCCAGAAGGTGTTGCAAGTCAGAGGCTTTTTGCGCCAGACCGCTTCGTTTCTTGATGGAATCCATTAGTTCCTTGCGTCGGAGTTCAAGCTGGTCGCGCCTGATCTGGAGTTGCGCATCGATCAGGTCCTTCCAGGCACCTGATAGCAGATCGAGCCGTTCGGCTTCCTTCCGCTCACAGTCTTCCATCAGAACCTTCTGCTCTCCGAGCTTCGCATCCAGTGTCGCTTTCGCGCCGATCACCGATTGCGCCGCTTCAACTTCGTCTTCAAGCACGGTTCTTTTCTCGCGAACTTTTCTCCATCTCGCGTTCAAATCCTTGAGGTCGCGGTCGATAGCGTCGGTTTTTCCCGTCAGGTCCGCGTGACGTTCTGCCTGTTTTTCGAGGCCGGCGATCTGCCTGAGGTCTGCGTTTTGACGCTTTTGCGCCTGTTTAAGAATTGTCTGAATATCCACCCGACCGTTCGTGAGGGCGGGTACGCCAAGCACCTGTTCGATGGCCTCCTTGATCTGCTGGCCCTGCTGACTGTCCTCGATTAACAGAGTCTCGTATTCCTGGAGCAATTCTCCATCGAAAAGGAAGAACCGCGCGATTTGCCTCGGCGCGATTAAGCCGATCTCGGCTTCGACCTGGTCCCCGGAGACCGCAGAGCCGTCGCGCGCCAGGTGTATCGACCGGGTAAAATCTTCGGGTTTGGAAGGTGTGGCGACCATCTGTCTGCGCTCGGCGACGCGGCGCAAATCATAGGCATGGCCGTTGGCATCGAACTTCACATGCACTTCCACCCGCCAGTCGTCCACCAGGGCCGCGTCCTTGTTGACGATCTCCTGTAGGGGGATCGGCCGCGAGTGACGGCCCATCGCTTCGCCGTAGAAGGCCCAGCGGATCGCATTCAGGATGCTAGTCTTGCCGCGCATGTTGTCGCCGAAGACAATCATGACGTTTCGCTGTTCGTCCTGCGGGAACGTCAATTCCATCTCGCCCTTGTAGGGCATGAAATTACGGGCTGTGAGACTGTGAAGCTTCATTCTGTCAGGCCCTGTCCTTGGTTTGCTTGCCGCCGGCCTTCTCGACACGGTCCTCAATGAGGCGGTCCATCGCCTGCGTGGACAGCGTCCTGTCATGATTGAACTGGTATGTCTTTTGGATCTCGAAGCATGCTTCGAGAAGTTCGTCGTCCAGATCGACGCCCAGCTCGACTTTCACTGAAAGGAGCGTTTCTAGGCCGAGTTCATTGTCATCCGACATCAGGCATCCTCCTCGTTCTCCTCAACCCCGCTGTCGAGCAGGTCGTCGGGGTCAATTCCCATGCTGATCGCAATGTCGCGCAGTTCCGCGCCCGCGCCCTTGTTGATCGCGTGGTCGGCAAATTCTATCGCCCGCAGCAGTTCGGATTTCAGCAAACTGATTTGTTCGGGCTCGTCGTCGGCGTTGACCGGCACGACGATGGCATCGTGAAGGATTGCGACCTGCTTGTCGGGTGCGCGCCGCAGGATACGACCGCGCCGCTGGATGAACTGGCGCGGATTCTGTGATGACGCGAGAACGAGAGCGTGGGATACGTCCGGTATGTCAACGCCCTCATCGAGGCAACGGATCGACACTAGAATGCCACCGAAAGACTGGAACCAGGACATCGTGGCGGCGCGGTCGCCATCCATTCTCGAATGATATTCGACGGGGTTCATACCCTCTTGTCGAAGCATGGCGAGAACCCGCCCTAGCTGGTCGGCATCTTCGCAATACACGAGCCAGCTTTGTCCCTTCTCGAATTCCGCCTTGAGCACGTCGCATGCGAGGCTCACTTTGGCCGTCGCCTTCTTCGCGATTCTAGACCTTTGTATGAGCAGCATCTTCGCTTTGTCGGAAAGCGGCCGTGCGCCGGCCTCGTCCGACTTTTGCCGAGCAACCTCGCGACGTATCCTGACGGTGTAGGCGCGCCATTCGTCGGCTTCTTCCGCCGTCAGATTGAGCGCATGCGGAAAGTACTCATACGGAACGAGACGGCCGGCCTCGATCGCGTCCGCAAGTGTGATCGGCGGGGGTATGACGCCGCCGAAATACGCGAATATGTGCCGGGTACTCTCCGGGTCGCCGTAGCGGATAGGCGTCGCGCTCAGGCCGAGCCTGGCGCCGGCGTCGAGCGTCATAATGCGCGAATGCTGCGAACTGCCGATCTGATGCACCTCGTCGGCGACCAGCAGGAGGTGCTCACCGTCGATAACCGCATCCCGGAAGGCGTCCGTGGAAGCGGTTTGCATCGTGGCGAGCACGATCCGGCTGCCTTCCGCGGTTTCGGCTCCCGTCATGCCTTTCAATCGATGGGGAGCCCGCCAAGCGTTGTTGCCCGCGCCGGCGAGCAACAGTGTGGCTTCAGGAATCTCATCCTTTATCTCCAAAGCCCACTGGTCGAGCAGCAGCTTGCTCGGGACCACCACCAGCACGGGTTTTCCGGCTTCGATGTGGTGGCGAATCGCCATCAACGCCGTGAAGGTCTTGCCGCTGCCCGTGGCGTGCTCGAATATCCCCCGACCGCCACGGGACAACCACGCGTTCACGGCTGCGTTCTGGTGGGGTAACGGTGTTCGTCGCTGTGGGGGGGGCGGCAGGCCTTTTCGGTCCACGGCGTCCAAATCCTTAAATGCTGCCTTCTTGAGATGAGCCACCGCCTCGGCGGGAAACGAGAACACCTCGATGTCCGGATCGTCTTCTGCCCACAGCGCTTCGAAGTGGGCCGTGTGCTTTTTTACCCGTTCTGCCTCCAGCCCACCTCGCCAACTGCAAAATACTTCCATCGATTCAAAATTGCCCTGCAGGTGCCATCCGCTCCAGGTCTCATTGGCAGACCCCTTGAAGCTGACGGCATTGCCAATGCCGTCCGCGAAAACGCCCATCTTCTCGTGATATAGGCCCTTCCTGTCGGAGCGGACGGCGACTTTGATTTCCATCGCGCCCACCGAAACCAGCGTTGCCAGAAGGCGCGTGTGCATTGCAGTTGCTTCGGCGGCCAGCAGTTCTTCGATTTGCAGGGACAGCCTCTCCGCGACAACTTTACTCTTGCGGGCGTATCCTAGCGCGATGCTGTCGATGTCTTCTTCGCTCAGTTCGGGAGAGCAGATAAGTTCGGTACGGCCGCCGCGACGCGCAAACTCTAAAATCGATGTGCCTATCACGTTGTAGATGGTGGACCGGAAGTAACCAACCGCTCTCCTGTAGCTGATCGCGTTCAGCAGGCAGGGTCTGTAGAACTCCCTGACAGGGTCCTCTTTCAGGGAGCGGTATTCGGTTTTTAGGTTGAGAACCGAAAGGTTGCCGAGAAAGGGGCGTGTGTCACGGTTGGCAATCTGGCTGCTCATTTCGTCCCCCCTTCTTGTGCTTACTGCGCCTTTTCTCTTTGGACTTCGCAAGTGTCCATCGAGTCACGCCGTTCCAGAGTAGTCTGGCACGCCGCCGTCGGCCAATTCAGCGGCCTTTTCGATTTCCGTGATCTCGAAACCTTCAGAGATCGATGTGAGTGCTGCCGGGCTGAAACGCCCAATGGAATGGGCCGCGTAGTTCCAGTCCGCCTCGATGGAAATCCATCGCCGTCCAAGGTCCTGCGCTACTGCTCCTGTCGTGTTGCTGCCGGCAAATGGGTCGAGTACCGTGTCGCCTTTGTCGGTCAGGAACTTGACGAAGAACTCGACCAAACTGGGAGGCATCCGTGCTGGGTGCACCGGAGAGCCTCGGTTGAGGCAGAACCTGCGATACTCATCGTTGGATAGCGTGTTTGATGCCTTCAGAAGGTTGGTGGTCTCCTCCAGAAACTCGGCGAAGCCCTTGGGCGTGATGACAGCGTCGAGCGATGGTAGCGCGTCTACGCCGCCCACGTTGGGCGGGATAGCCCCGTTGTTGTTTGTCTTGAAGCTCTCGGCGCCGATGTGGTGCTCAGACGGTCGTGCGCCAGCGTTGTACCTGCCGGTCTTGATGAGGCGCTTCATGCTCGAGCTGTACTCGCGGAGCACCTTTCGGTTGTCAGCCTTCGGGCGGGGGCTCGGAGACATCCACCAGATGCGGGTAAAGGCATCCTTCACCCGCATTCGTTCTTTGTTGACCCACTCGATCGGGGACGGCAGCCTCGCCGGATTATACCAGATAAACTCTTGGCAAAGGTGCAGGTCGCCCATCTTAAGGAAACGCAAAAATGCTTCCAGAACGTGCGTGGACATAGTCGGCTGACCGGGCACCCACGCGTTGCCGATCTCGATGACGATGGAGCCGTCCTTTGTCACCATGTCTCGGAGGAGGGGTGCGAACCTCGCGAACCAGCGGACATATTCATCACCCTGCAGGTTGCCATAGCTCTTTTTGGTATTGAGTGGAAACGGTGGCGAGGTGAACGCGAGCTGGATCTTGCCCTTGAGCGTCCCAAGCGGCCTACTTCTCAGTACCTTAAGGGAGTCGCCGCAGTAGGCTGAGCCGAAGGCGGTGGTATAGATGGGCGTTGATGTTCGCCGCCCCTGTCTGACTGATTTCGCGATCGCCACATCGTGCGTCTTCCCCCATGTCGCCATGGCGTGAATCTGCCTCCCCTGAAACCATCTTTAATGGTATCTGGGACACAAGCTTCGGTAAATAGCGAAATTTGGGGCTAACTCTCGGTAAGCTCATGACGTTTCGTCATCGGAAGGAAGATACTAATTAAACACTCTCCCATCCTAATGCATTTAAGGTATAAAATTAGACGTATGTCGCGCAGAAAGCCGTCACTATCTCGGTGCGACTAAGATAATACATATAGAATTTTTTATAAATATATCGCTTATATAGTATTTTTACTAATACGGCCATATATATATGAAACATGCTCGCCCAAACGCGAACTGTTCCAGCAGTTTGGACAGCCGGAGCAGCACAATAAATTGTGTCTGATGAATGCTCATCCCCCGATAATGGGGAAGAGCAAAGAGCCTGGGCTTGCAAGGAATGGCGGAGGGGATGGGATTCGAACCCACGATAGGGGGTTAACCCTATAACGGTTTAGCAAACCGTCGCCTTCAGCCACTCGGCCACCCCTCCGCAAAACGAGCGGCTGTCCACCACGACGTTTGCGGCGAGACCTTCTAGGCGCAGGGGCGGCGCCTTGTCAACGCCAGCATCCGGGCCAGCATCCAGGCCCCTCCGCGAAGGTTCCAGAGCGAGCGCCCGAAGGCTGCCTTTGGAGGTGCGCGCGTGCTTGCTGCGCCCTATGGGCGGCGCTATCGTCCGGCCGAGACGCGCCGATGTCTGGAGGCCTTTGTCCGGCACTGGCGGCGCCAGTCCCGTTTTCCACTCTTACCGAGGAGAGACTTCCCATGTCTGCGCTTCTTTCCCTCGATGCCGTTCAGGAGCAGGCCCAGGGCCTGAACATCCGGGGGCAGGCCTTCATCGGCGGTCGCTATGTCGATTCCGCCAGCGGCGAGACCTTCGACTGCACCAGCCCGATCGACGGCCGTCTGCTGACCAAGGTTGCCCGCTGCGGCGAGGAGGACGTGGATCGCGCCGTGCGCGCGGCGCGCGCCGCCTTCGAGGACGGGCGCTGGGCCGACTTGGCGCCGGCCAAGCGCAAGCGGATCATGCTCAAGTTCGCCGACCTGATCCTGCAGCACCGCACCGAGCTGGCGCTGCTGGAGACGCTGGACATGGGCAAGCCCATCACCGATTCCAGCAACATCGATATTCCGGGCGTGGCGAACTGCATCCGCTGGTTCGCGGAAGCTGCCGACAAGGTCTATGACGAGGTGGCGCCCACCGCGCACAACATCGTCGCCATGCTGCGGCGCGAGCCGGTGGGTGTGGTCGGGGCGATCGTGCCCTGGAACTTCCCGCTGATGATGGCGGCCTGGAAGATCGGTCCGGCGCTGGCCACCGGCAACTCACTGATTATCAAGCCGGCCGAGCAGTCCTCCCTGACCGCCATCCGCGTGGCCGAGCTGGCCGCTGAGGCCGGCGTGCCCGAGGGGGTCTTCCAGGTGGTCACCGGCTATGGCCCAGAGGCCGGCAAGGCGCTGGCCCGGCACATGGACGTGGATTCAATCGCTTTCACCGGCTCCGGCGAGGTGGGCAAGCTGCTGCTGCGCTATTCCGGTGAGACCAATATGAAGCGCGTCTCCCTGGAGTGCGGCGGCAAGACCCCGCACATCGTGCTGGCGGACACCCACGACATGGATGCCGCTGCGAGTGCTGCCGCCTGGGGAATCTTCTTCAACCAGGGTGAGGTCTGCAACGCCGGCTCCCGTTTGCTGGTCGAGGAGTCGATCAAGGACGAGTTCCTGGAGAAGGTGCAGAAGGTCGCTTCCGGCATGCGCTTCGGCAACCCGCTGGACCCCCAGACCCAGATGGGCGCCATCGTCGACAAGGAGCAGCTCGACAAGGTGATGTCCTACATCGGGATCGGTCAGGACGAGGGCGCCAAGCTGCTGCTGGGCGGCAAGCAGGCCTTTGCCGACACCGGCGGCTGCTATGTCGAGCCGACAATCTTCGACGGTGTGCGCAACAACATGCGTGTCGCCCAGGAAGAGATCTTCGGTCCGGTGCTCTCGGTGCTGACCTTCAAGGACGCCAGCGAGGCGGTGCGCATCGGCAACGACACCATCTACGGCCTGGCGGCTGCTGTGTGGACCCGCGACATCAACAAGGCGCACAAGATGGCGCGCGCGCTGCGGGCCGGCTCGGTTTGGGTCAACTGCTTCGACGGCGGTGACATCACCACGCCCTTCGGCGGCTACAAGCAGTCCGGCTTTGGTCGCGACAAGTCGCTGCACTCGATGGAGAAGTACACCGAACTCAAGACCATCTGGATCGAACTGCACTGAGATCCGGAGCGAGCAGCATCAGCGGCGGCGCTGTTAGAGCAGATCGTCTCAAATCGGGTTCGCGAAGCGAAGCGATTTGAGACGTGAATCTGCTCTACACCCTTGATTCAGAGCGGATTCACGCGTTTGTTCTAAACGCTGCGCGTTACAGTTCAAACGAGATCCGCTCGAGTGGGCGCCGCCGTGTGAGTCAGCCACGCCCGCAAGCGGCTCCAGGGAGTTTGGGAACATTTCGCGTTTGTTCTTCCCAAATCTTGGGAGTCGGCGCAAGCAGGCCACTACAGGTTTCCATGACCGCATGAAGCGGTTACCCTGTTCACGTCTTGTCCCAGGCAAGCGCCGTGCCTTGGCACGACCAGTTGAGGAGCCAGCATGACCGAAGCCAGTCGATCCAGCACGCCGCCGGCCAGCGCGGCCGTAGCCGGGGACGAAGGCCCCTTGCGTGTCGACCCGCGCAGCTTTCATCCCTTCCTGCGGCTGGCGCGTCTGCTCGAGGGGGTGGAGCCCGGTCGCTCGCCGCTGCCCGACGGCAAGCCGATCAATCTCTCCGTAGGCGACCCGCAGCTCGCGGCGCCGCCCTTGGTGGCGAAGACGATCGCGCAGTTTCCCGGAGACTGGTCACGCTATCCTCCCTTCCGTGGGCCGGAGAGCTATCGCAAGGCTGCCGTGGGCTGGCTCAACCGGCGCTACGGGCTGCCCGACGGCTTCATCGAGGAAGACCGCCACCTGCTGCCGATCCCAGGCAGCCGCGAGGGGCTGTTTTTCGCCACCTTGGCGGCGATCAACCTGGGCGCGGCCGAGGGGCGGACCAAGGTGCTGATTCCCGCCCCGGGCTATCACGTCTACGTGGGCGGCGCCGTGGCAGCGGGCGCCGAGCCCGTTTTCGTGCCGGTGACCCGCGAAACGGGCTTCCTGCCCGACTTCAGTGCGCTCGACCCGGACATCCTGGACCGCACCGCAATCGCCTTCCTCTGCTCGCCTTCCAATCCGGAAGGCGCCGTGGCGGACAAGGCCCAGTGGAGCCGGATGATTGCGCTGGCACGCCAGCATGGCTTCACCCTGGCCGCCGACGAATGCTACGCCGACGTCTACACCGAGACCCCGCCGGCCGGCGTGCTCGAGGCTGCGGCCGAAAGCGGTTCGCTCGACCGGGTGTTGAGCTTTCAGTCCCTGTCCAAGCGCTCCAGCGCCGCTGGCCTGCGCTGCGGCTTCGTCGCCGGGGAGCAGGGCATGGTGGACGCGATCGATGCCTTCTTCCGGTACGGCGGAGCGGGCGTGCCGGTGCCGATACTTGAGGCAGGCGCCGCGCTCTGGAACGACGAGGCCCATGTCGCCGAAACGCGCGGTTTCTACCAGAATCTCTTCACTCTGGCCGAACGAAAGCTGGGCAACCGCTTCGGCTGGACAAAGCCGGCGGGCGGTTTCTTCCTCTGGCTCGAGGTGGGTGATGGCGAGGCGGCGGCGAAGCGGCTGTGGCGCGAGGCCGGTATCCGCACGCTGCCCGGCGGCTATCTCTGCGCCCGGCCGCTGCCCGGTGGCAATCCGAGTGAGCGTTTCATCCGGGTGGCCCTGGTCTATGGACCGGAGGTGACCGAACCCGCGCTCGATCGCCTGATCGAGGTGCTGGGGTAGGCGCGGTGGCTTCGGCACGGGGCGCAAGCAACACGAGCAACCGCACAGGGGCACGCGGAAAGTCCTACCGCCTGCTGCCGGCCGGAGCGGTCACCTTCCTGCGTGATCGTATGATCGAGGCTCTGGGCCTCGGCCTCGTGCTGCTCGGTCTTTTGCTGCTGCTGGTGTGCCTGGGCTACGATCCGGCCGATCCCTCCCTCAATCGCGCCGGGGCGCAGGACGTCAGCAACCCCTTGGGACTGCCCGGCGCCTACACGGCCGACCTGCTCTTGCAGAGCTTCGGCCTGGGCGCTTTCCTGCTCGCCTTCCTGCCGATGGCCTGGGGCTGGCGGCTGCTGCGCAGCCACGCCATCAGCCGCTTCACCTTGCGCCTGCTTGCCGCCGTGGTGGCGCTGATGGCCGCCACCTTGGCGCTCACTGTCGTTCCGGCGACCCAAGGCTGGCCACTGCGCAGCGGCCTGGGAGGCTGGCTGGGTCTCCTGTTGCTGTCCCAGTCGTTGCGGCTCTTTGCGGTTTCCCCGGTGATTCCGGCATTGCTGGCCGCGGTGCTCGCCTTGGGCCTGGGGGTCTTTGCGCTCGCCTTTCGCCTGGGCGAATGGCGGGCCGTTGGCCGCGGACTGGGGCAGGGCAGCGGCCGCGCCGTCGGATACCTGCGCAGTGGCTTGGGACGCGGCGTGAGCCTGCTTGGCCGCCGCCGGTCCAGCGAGGAGACACTGCCGGATGGGCCTCCGGCGGAGAAGCCTGCGCGTCCGGCGCCCGCGCGCCGCCAACGCAAGGCGGTCAGGCCGGCCGCGCCCGAGGCCGCGCCCGATGCGCTGCCGGATTCAGGGGCCAAGAGTCCGGCCCCGGGCCTGGTGGCCGAGCCGAGTCCGCGAACCAAGGCACCGCGGCGCGAACGCGGCGAGGAGCAGACCTCGCTCTCCTTCGGCGATGGCGGCTATGACCCCCCTGCGCTGACGCTCCTGACGGAGCCCACAAAAGATGGCGGCCAACTGGACCGCGACGGCTTGGAAAAGAACGCGCGCCTCCTGGAAGGTGTGCTGCAGGATTTCGGCGTGCGCGGCGAGATCGTGAAGGTCCGTCCGGGCCCGGTTGTCACCCGCTATGACCTGGAGCCGGCGCCGGGCACCAAGACCAGCCGGGTGGTGGCCCTGTCCGACGATATCGCGCGCTCGATGTCCACCACCTCGGTGCGTGTCGCCGTGGTTCCAGGCACCAGCACCATCGGCATCGAGCTGCCCAATCGCAAGCGCGAGACGGTCTATCTGCGCGAACTGCTGGCCAGCAGCGACTACATCGAAAGCAAGGCGGCCCTGCCACTGGTGCTGGGCAAGGACATCGGCGGCCTGCCGATCTCCGTCGATCTGGCGCGCATGCCGCACCTGCTGATCGCCGGCACCACCGGCTCGGGCAAGTCGGTGGGGATCAACGCCATGATCCTCTCGCTGCTCTACCGCCTGCCGCCCGAACGCTGCCGCATGATCATGGTCGACCCCAAGATGCTGGAGCTGTCGGTCTATGACGGCATCCCGCATCTGCTGACACCGGTGGTGACCGAGCCGAAGAAGGCGGTGGTGGCGCTGAAGTGGGCGGTGCGGGAGATGGAAAACCGCTATCGCGCCATGTCGCTGCTCGGTGTGCGCAACATCGACGGCTACAATGCCCGCTTGGAGGAGGCGCGGCGCTCCGGCGAGGTGCTGACCCGCCGGGTGCAGACCGGCTTCGATCCCGACACCGGGCAGCCGATTCACGAGGAGGAGCCCTTCGACCTGGAGCCGCTGCCCTATGTGGTGGTGGTGGTGGATGAGATGGCCGACCTCATGCTGGTGGCCGGCAAGGAGGTGGAGGGGGCAATCCAGCGCCTGGCGCAGATGGCGCGTGCTGCCGGCATTCATCTGATCATGGCCACCCAGCGGCCCTCCGTGGATGTCATCACCGGCACCATCAAGGCCAACTTCCCCACCCGCATCTCCTTCCATGTCACCAGCAAGATCGACAGCCGCACCATCCTGGGCGAGTCCGGGGCCGAGCATCTGCTGGGCCAAGGCGACATGCTGCACATGGCCCACGGCGGACGGCTCACCCGCGTGCATGGGCCCTTCGTCTCCGACCAGGAGGTGGAAGCCGTCGTGGCCCACCTCAAGGCACAGGGCCAGCCGAGCTTCGTCGAGGGCCTGACCGACGAACCGGAAGGCGAGGAAGAGGGCATTCCCGGCCTCGGTGGCGGCGAGGGCGGCCCGGACGAAGAGCTTTACCGCCGCGCCGTGGAGGTGGTGGCGCGCCACCGCAAGGCCTCCACCTCCTTCATCCAGCGCCAGCTCCAGATCGGCTACAACCGGGCGGCCCGCCTGGTGGAGCAGATGGAGGCCGAGGGGATCGTCAGCGCGGCCAATCATGTCGGCAAGCGCGAGGTGCTGTTGGGCGAGCGTGGCTATGACTGAGGCGGCGCCGCAAAGGTGCCGTGAAGCTGCCATGGGATTGGCATCTTCGCTGCCCAGCGTGACAGTGAGTTGACGTACCGTCACCATCGCCTGCATGGAGGGCCTTGCCCGTGATGAGCCTGCTTTCGCTGACAGCCTTGACGTTTTCCGCCGCATTGCTGCTGCCCTCGGGGACGGGGATGGCGCAGGAGAGCGGGGCGGCACAGGAGGTCCCTGCCTTGTCGGTGCCGGAGGAGGTTGCGCCGGCCGAGGCGGAAGACAGCCTGGACGCCATCGAGGCTTATCTCAACGACATCGAAAGCCTGCAGGGGCGTTTCGTGCAGACCACCTCCCGTGGCGGACACTCGGAAGGCGACTTTGCCCTGCGGCGACCGGGGCGTATCCGCTTCGACTATGATGCCCCCGAACCCACACTTCTGGTCGCCGACGGGATGAACTTCGTCATCTATGATCGCGAACTGGAGCAGGCCACCATGGTGCCGCTGAGCCGCACGCCGCTGTGGCTGCTCCTGCGCGAGGACATCGATCTGGAGGACGGGCTCGATATCCTGAACGTGCAACAGGACGAGGACTACCTCTCCATCCTGCTGCGCCAGAGCGACTCACCGGAAGAGGGGACCATCGAATTGGTGTTCCAACACGAGCCGTTGGAGCTGGTGCTCTGGGAGGTGGTGGATTCCCAGGGGGTGCGCACTCAGGTGGCGCTGCACGAGCTCGACTACGAGACTCGCCCCAACCCCTCCGTCTTCAATGTGCAGAATCTGCCGGGGATCCGGGCGCCCGGTTTCGATCGGACGAATTGACGTCAGAGTTCCGCCGGAAGGGCTGGAGCAGAAGCGCGAGCAGCGTCTGTTCGCCGCGCCCCTCGACGCCGATCACCATGTCCAGCCGGCGAGGGTTGGGATTGAGCGAGCGGAAAAGCCGATCCCAGATCACGAAGACCGTGCCGTAATTGGAGTCTGTATCCTGCCGTATGGCATGGTGGTGCACCCAATGCCGCTCCGGCGTGATGATGACCTTGGAGAGCGGGCGTTCCAGCCCGCGCGGCAGGCGCAGGTTGGAGTGGTGGAAGACCGAGGCTAGGAGCAGCACGGCCTCGAACACCAGCACCGATAGCAGCGGAAAACCCAGCAACCAGATAACGGCGGCCCGCGCCAGCGCCGAGAGGATCACTTCCCCGAAGTGGAAGCGTACCGCCGAGGTGACATCGAGGAAGCGGTCGCGGTGGTGCACCTCGTGAAAACGCCACAGGAAGGCGATCTCGTGGTTGGCCCGGTGCCACCAATAGATCAGCAGGTCCAGCAGCAGAAGGTCGAGCAGTAGACCGCCCCAGCCACTCCAGACCGCGGGTCGCCAGTCGAGCGACTGGCTCGCCGCCCAGGCCGTGATCGGGACCACCAGCAGCGGTGACAGGCCGGTATTGAGCAGCCAGAGCCCGGCGTTGCGGCCCAGGCGCGGCGTACCGCCGCGCGGCTCGTGCTCTTGCTGGGTCAGGGGTGCCGCGGCGGGCCGGAGCCGCTCAGCCAGGAAGAAGGCTAAAAACCAGGCGCCAACGATGACGCCCTTCCAGGCCAGCAGTGTGGCGATGCCGATGTCCATGGCCTGGATATGGCGCTCTTGTGGCGGCTGCCCAAGCCGCAGGCTCAGACTTCCTGCTCGATCCGCTCCATGGCTTCGTCGGACAGGCCGAAGTGATGGCCGATTTCATGGATCAGCACGTGGCGGACAATGCGCGTCAGGTCCTCTCCGGTCTCGCACCAATAGTCGAGGATGGGGCGGCGATAGAGGAAGATGACGTCCAAATCCTGCGGCTGGTCGGAGAAGCTGCGCTGCGTCAGGTCGACGCCCCGGTAGAGGCCGAGCAGGTCGAAGGGGGACTCGCAGTCGAGCTGTTCCAGCACTTCGTCGTCGGGAAAGTCGTCCACGCGGATCGTCACGTCGCCGAGAAACCGTCGGAGTTCCTGCGGAACGGCCGTCAGGGCCTCACGGGCCATGGCATCCATGTCGACGAGGCTGGGCGGAGCACCGTGGGAATGAAGAAATCCAGACTCGACCATGATGTTTCTCTTCAAAAGCATGAAAGACTTTCCTTGACCGCTTTCCGGCCGGCCGCCACGTCCTGTTGATCGAGACCTTCAAACAAGGAGCGCTGCACCATGCGTGAAAAGCTGGTCGGAACCGAACGCACCGCCGCCCTCGCTGACCTGCCGGAATGGGGCGAGGTCGAAGGGCGCGATGCGATCCAGCGTACCTTCCGTTTCAGGAGTTTCAACGAAGCTTGGGGCTTCATGTCGCGGGTGGCGCTCACGGCCGAGAAGATGGACCACCATCCCGAATGGTTCAACGTCTACAATCGAGTCGAGGTCACCCTGGCCACTCATGACGCCGGCGGCGTTACTGGACAGGATATCAAACTCGCCAAGGCCATGGAGCGTTTCGCTCAAGCTGCGGGAAATGCTTGATGCCTCGCTGAATAGCGCAGCGCCAGGGGGCCGCAGGCTGCCACCAGGCCGAGGCTGGCCAGGGCGAGCCCCCACCCCAGTGGCGTGTCGCCGCCCAGATCCAGCAGGAGGCCGGCCACCAGGGGGGCGATGAAGGCAAAGGTGAATCCCAGGAGCGAGTGCACTGCCATGGTGGCGCCGCGCCGGGTTGTCGCCGCTGCCACTGCGCCGGCGGTCAGCGCCGAGGAGTCCGCCATGACCAGGATCGCGTGGCAGGCAACGAGCAATAGGAGCAGCGCGGGCGGCAGTACGGCGGCAAAGCCGAGACCGGCGGCCAAGGCAGCAGAGGCGAGCATCACCAGGGTGAGTGTCCTGCGCCGGCCCCAGCGCAGAGCCGCCTCGTTGCCCAGAATGGACGCCGGCAGCCCCAGCATCAGGAAGAGGCTTGCCCATTGGGTGGGCCCGAAGCCCGCGACACCTTCCTGACCGTGCCAGGCAAAGGCGAAGACAAGGAAGGCGACGAGCCAGGATCGCCAGCCGAAGAGTTCCCAGGTGTGGCAGGCGTAGGCGATGTTGTAGCCGAGCGCCGCACGGTTGCGCAGCGCCGGGCGCAGGTCCAGCGGGCGCGCCACCGGCGCCGGCTGTCGCATGCCCGTGACCCGGGGCAGGAGCAAAGCCGGTAGCACGGAGCCCGTGCTGAGCAGGCCCGCGACCAGGAATGCCAGGGGCCAGCCGCCAAGGCTGGCCAGCTCGCCGGCCAGGAAGGTCGAGATCGCGAGACCGATGGAGAAGCTGGCCAGGTACCAGGATGCGCCGCGGCTTTCCCAGCGCCCGCTCAAGCGATCGGTCACCAGGCGCAGGCCAACCATGAAGGTGCCTGCCATGCCGAGACCGGCCAGGGCGCGCAGCAGCAGGGCCGACCAGAAACCCTGGGCGAGCCAGGCAAAGGCCAAGGTCGCCAGACCACCGACCAGAGCGGAGGCGACGTAGATGCGTCGAGGATCGAGACTGTCCGTCGCCGGCACCAGCACGGGCACGCCGAGAAGATATCCGGCGAAGAACACGCCGCTGATCCAGCCGCTCTCGCTGTTGCTGAGGCCCCATTCCGCCTGGAAGAGTGGGATCAGGGCGGGGAAGGTGGCGTGGTGTGCGACGCTCAGCACATGCGCAAGACAGGCCAGCGCGATGATCTGCAGAGCGCGCGAACGATCAGCGCCCTGCATCGCGTCCCACGGCATCGGCCGGAGCGGACAGCCCGTCCCGGCGCAGGCACTCGGCGAGTTCCGCCTTAATGCGCTGGATGAGTGCGGGGCCTTCGTAGACCAGCGCCGTGTATAGCTGCACCGCGCTGGCCCCGGCGCGCAGCTTGGCATAGGCATCGGCGCCGCTGCTGATGCCCCCGACCCCGATCAGGGGCAGGGCGCCGCCGGTCAGGCGATAGACCTGCCGCAGGACCTCGGTGGACAGCCCGAAAAGCGGCCGACCGCTGAGCCCGCCCGCCTCCGTCTTCGCGGCGCTCTGCAGGTCCGCAGGCCGGGTGATGGTGGTGTTGGAGACGATGAGTCCCTCCAGCGGTGCGGACAGAGCCACGGCGGCGATGTCCTCCAGATCTGCCTCCGTCAGGTCCGGTGCGATCTTGAGCAGCAGCGGCGGTGCTGGTTGGGGCAGGGCCGCGCGCACGCGTGCGATCAGGCTTTCCAGCTCTTGCCGCCCTTGCAGCGCACGCAGGCCGGGGGTGTTGGGCGAGGAGACGTTGACCACCAGGTAGTCCGCATGCATGGCCAGCCGCGCGGCGCCGCGGGCGTAGTCTTCGGCCGCATCGGCTGTCTGCTTGTTCTTGCCCAGATTGACCCCGACGAAACCGCGCCCAGCAGCCGTGCGATAGCCGGCAAGGCGCCGGGCGGCGCGCTCCATGCCGCGGCTGTTGAAGCCGTAGCGGTTGATCACGGCACCGTCCTCCGGGAGGCGGAAGACCCGTGGCCGTGGATTGCCCGGCTGCGGCTCCGGTGTGATGGAGCCTACCTCGACGAAACCGAAACCGGCGGCAAGGAGCGGCGCCATGACCTGGGCATGCTTGTCGAAACCGGCGGCCAGGCCCAGGGGATTGGCCAGTTCCCGCCCGAAGAGGGTCGTGCGCAGGATGGGGTGGTCAGCCTGCTTCTGCCTCGGCCCCAGACCCAGGGCCAGCGCCTGCACCGTCAGGCGATGCGCCCGCTCCGGATCAAGCCGGCGGAGAAGGGCGAGCGCCTGGTTCGTCAGCGCCATGGTTCAGTCCTCGAGCGGCGGAAAGCTGTGTCCTTCCGGACCCAGAGGCAGTGGGCGAACCCAGCGCACGGCCTCCGGGGGCAACGGCCCGTAGAGATGCGGAAAGTGTTGCCCGCCCCGCGACGGCTCCCATTTCAGTGCGTCGCCCAGGGCCGCGGCATCGACTGCGAGAATGACCAGGCCACCTTGCCCGGCCCGGTGCTTCGCGACGCTTTCGCGAACCTGGGCGGCCGTGGAGAAGTGGATGAAGCCGTCCCGCAGGTCATCGGCCGAGCCGCGATAACCACCGCTGGCCCCAACCGCCGCCCAGTCCTCGGCACGGCAGACGTGATAGATCTTTTCAGTCATGGCCAAACCTTACCGGTGCTTTGGGCACTCTTCCAGCCTCTCCCAGCAAGCCGTGGATTGCGTGCGCGGTTCCAGAAGCTATGCTGCTGCGAGAGGCTATATGAGGTGAGTGATGACAACCTGGACTTATGTGGATGGCGCGTGGCTGGAGGGCAATCCCGGGCTGGTGGGGCCGATGACACATGCCATGTGGCTGGGCTCCTGCGTGTTCGATGGGGCGCGGGCATTCGAGGGGGTGGCGCCGGATCTGGATATCCATTGCCAGCGCATCAACAACTCGGCCCGCGCCATGGGGCTCAAGCCCTTGCACGAGGCCGGTGAGATCTTCGAGCTGTGCCAGGACGGCATCGCAAAGTTCGAGAAGGGTGCCGGGCTCTACATCCGGCCGATGTACTGGGCCGAGGGCGGCTTCGTCGACAATGATCCGGAGACCACGCGCTTCTGCCTTTCGATCTACGACTCGACGCTGCCGGAGCCCAAGGGCGGTGCGGTGACGCTTTCGCCTTTCCGGCGTCCCACCATCGAGACGGCGCCGACCAACGCCAAGGCAGCCTGTCTCTATCCGAACAGCGGTCGTGCGCTGCGCGAGGCCCGTGCGCGCGGCTTCGACAACGCGGTGATGCTCGACTCCAACAGCAATGTCGCCGAACTCACCTCGGCCAATATCTGGCTGGCGAAGGACGGCGAGGCGCACACGCCGGTGCCAAACGGCACCTTCCTCAACGGCATCACCCGCCAGCGGGTGAGCAAGCTGCTGCGCGAGGCTGGGATCACGGTCCATGAGCGCACGCTGACCTGGAAGGATTTCCTCGAAGCCGACGAGGTGTTCCAGACCGGCAACTACGGCAAGGTGATGCCCTTCACCCGAATCGAGAACCGCGACCTCCAGCCTGGGCCGATCTACAGCCGGGCGCGCGAGCTCTATTGGGCCTGGGCGCATGGCGGCTGACGCTGGCGGGGGAGGCGGGCCGCTCGCCTTCCGCAAGATGCACGGCCTGGGCAATGACTTTGTCGTCTTCGATGCCCGGACCAGGCCGCTGGAGCTGAGTCAGGCTCAACTGGCCCGGGTGGCGGATCGTCACTTCGGTATTGGCTGCGACCAGGTGGTGATCCTGCTGCCGCCGCCCGAGGGGGCTGACGTGGCCGTGCGTTTCTTCAATGCCGACGGCAGCACGGCGGAGGCCTGCGGCAATGCCACGCGCTGTGTCGCGCGCTTGCTGTTTCAGGAAACCGGCAAGGACGCGGTGGTCATCCGCTCGCTGGTGGGCGAGCTGCATGCGCGCGCCGGTGCCGATGGCCTGATTTCCGTCGATATGGGGCCGCCGCGCCTGGACTGGCGGGACATTCCGCTGGCGCGCGAGATGGACACCCTGCACCTGGATTTCGCCCTGGGGCCGCTGTCCGATCCCGTGGCGGTCTCCATGGGCAATCCGCATGTGGTCTTCTTCGTCGAGGATGCGGATGCAATCGATCTGGCCGCTCTCGGGCCGCAGATCGAGCATGCGCCGCTCTTTCCCGCGCGTGCCAATGTCCAGGTGGTGCAGGTCCTGCCCGACGGGGCTTTGAAGCACCGCATTTGGGAACGCGGCGCCGGGGCGACCCATGCCAGCGGCTCTTCTGCCTGTGCGGTGGTCGTGGCCGCTGTTCGGCGTGGGCTGATCGCCGGGCGCAGCGCCCTGCTGCATCAGCCGGGCGGTACGCTGCGCATGGCCTGGCGTGAGAGCGACGGCCATGTGGAGATGACCGGCCCCGCGGCCGAGGTCTTCACCGGGCACCTCGATCCGGCGATCCTGGCAGGCTGAACGCCAAGCCGCACAGAAATCGTCTCCAACAAGAAAAGGGCCCGTGCCTCACCTGAGGCACGGGCCCTGAGCTTGCACTGCCGAGGCGATCAGCCGGCAGCGGCCACCGCACGTTTTGCCATGACCGTCACCAGATGGGCCCGGTACTCGGCCGAGGCGTGGAGATCGCCGTTCATGTCATCAGCCGGAACCTTGATGCCGGCCACCGCATCGGCTGAGAAGTTGCCGGACAGTGCCTGCTCCATCTCCGCCACGCGGAAAACGCTGCCCTTGGCACCGGTGACCGCCACGCGAACGCCGCCGTCGGTCTGCGCGACGAAGACGCCGACGATGGCGTAGCGCGAGGCCGGGTTGGCAAACTTGGCGTAGGCTGCCTTCTGCGGCACCGGGAAGCGCACCGAGGTGATCAGCTCGTCTTCCGCAAGTGCCGTTTCGAACAGGCCGGTGAAAAAGTCGTCGGCCGCGATCTCGCGCTTGTTGGTGGTCACAGTCGCGCCCAAGCCCACCAGGCCGGCAGGATAGTCTGCCGCCGGATCGGCATTGGCGACCGAGCCGCCGATGGTGCCGCGGTTGCGCACTTGCGGATCGCCGATTCCTTCGGCCAGTGCGGCCAGGGCAGGGATCCTGGATTTCACAAGGTCGTTACCGGCCACGGCCGCGTGGGTGGTCATGGCACCCACGACCAGTGCGCCGCCGTCCTCGCGCACACCCACCAGGTTGGCGATGCCGCCGAGGTCGATCAGATCGCTGGGTGAGGCGAGGCGCTGCTTCATGGTCGGCAGCAGGGTCATGCCGCCGGCCACGATCTTCGGATCATCCTTGCCGCTCAGCGCCGCCACGGCGTCTTCGACCGAGGAGGGCTTGTGATACTCAAAGGCGTACATTCTCGTTTCTCCTCCTTACTCGGCTGCCTGGGCGAAGCGGGCCTGGCAGACCCGCCAAACCTTCTCCGCAGTGGCCGGCATGTCGATCTCGGCGCCGATGGCGTCGGTGATGGCGTTGATCAGTGCCGGCGGGGCGGCAATGGCACCAGCCTCGCCGCAACCCTTTACGCCAAGCGGATTGTGGGTGCACTCGGTGACTGTCATGCCGACCCGGAAGGACGGAAGGTCATCCGCCCGCGGCATGGTGTAGTCCATGTAGGAGCCGGTCACCAACTGGCCGCTTTCCTTGTCGTAGACGCAGTTCTCGAGCAGTGCCTGACCCACGCCCTGCGCGATGCCGCCGTGCACCTGGCCTTCCACGATCATCGGATTGAGCACCCGGCCGAAATCGTCCACGGCCACCCAGTCCACGATCTGCGTGATGCCGGTGTCGGGGTCGACCTCGATTTCCGCGATGTGCACGCCTGCGGGATAGGTGAAGTTGAGCGGGTCGTAGAACGCCGTTTCGTCCAGGCCGGGCTCAACCCCTTCCGGGTAGTTGTGCGGGACATAGGCCGTAAAGGCCACTTCGGCCATGGACTTGGAACGGTCGGTGCCAACCACGGTGAACTGGCCGTCCTTGAACTCCACATCGTCCACCGAGGCCTCGAGAAGGTGGGCTGCGATCTTGCGGCCCTTTTCGACGATCTTCTCACAGGCCCGCACGATGGCCGAGCCGCCCACGGCGAGCGAACGGGAGCCGTAGGTGCCCATTCCCATGGGGATGGCGCCGGTGTCGCCGTGCACGATCTCCACATTGTCGTAGGGAATGCCGAACTTCTCGGACACGAGCTGGGCAAAAGTGGTCTCGTGCCCCTGGCCGTGGCTGTGCGCGCCGGTCATGACCGACACTGTGCCCGTGGCGTTGAAACGCACCTGGGCCGACTCCCACAGTCCGACGCCGGCGCCCAGTGCACCCACCACGGCCGAGGGCGCAATGCCGCAAGCCTCGATGTAGGCGGACAGGCCGATGCCGCGCAGCTTGCCGCGCTTCTCCGCCTCGGCCTTGCGTGCCGGGAAGCCCGTGTAGTCGATCATCTCCAAAGCCTTGTCGAGCGAGGCTTCGTAGTTGCCGATGTCGTAGGTCAGTGCCACGGGGGTCTGGTAGGGGAACTGGTCGGGCTTGATGAAGTTCTTGCGCCGAAGCTCCGCCGGATCCATGCCGAGCTGGCGGGCCGCCACTTCCACCACCCGTTCGATCAGGTAAGTGGCCTCCGGGCGACCGGCGCCGCGATAGGCGTCCACCGGGGCCGTGGATGTGAAAACCGCCTTCACATTGGCATAGATTGCCGGGGTGGCGTACTGCCCGGCCAGCAGGGTGGCATAGAGATAGGTCGGCACACAGGTGGAGAAGCTGGAGAGATAGGCCCCTACGTTCGCCGTGGTATCCACCTTCAAGGCCAGGAACTTGCCTTCCTGATCCACCGCCAACTTGACGTTGGTGACGTGGTCGCGGCCGTGGGCGTCGGAGACGAAAGCCTCCCCACGCTCGGCCGTCCACTTCACCGGCCGACCGACCTTCTTGGCGGCCCAGGTGCAGCAAGTTTCTTCGGCGTAAGCATAGATCTTCGAGCCGAAGCCGCCGCCCACGTCCGGCGCGATCACTCGCACCCGGGATTCCGGCAGGTTCAGCACGAAGGCACAGAGAATCAGCCGCAGCAGGTGCGGGTTCTGGCTGGTCGAATAAATCGTGTAGCTGTCGGTGCCGCTGTCGTATTCGCCAATGGCCGCGCGGGGCTCCATGGCGTTCGGGATCAGGCGGTTGTTGATCAGATCCAGCTCGACGACGCGCGCCGCCTGGCTCAGGGCCTGCTCCACGGCGTCCTTGTCGCCCAGTTCCCAGTCGAAGCAGAGGTTGGAAGGCGCTTCGTCATGAATCTGGGTGCCGGACATGGCCTCCTTGGTGTCCACCACGGCGGGAAGGTCGTCGTAGTCCACCTCGATCAGATCGGCGGCATCGCGCGCTTGCGGATAGCTTTCAGCCACCACCATCGCCACGTGATCGCCGACGTAGCGCACCTTGTCGCGCACCAGGGGATAGTGCGGCGGCGCCTTGTGAGGCTCGCCGTGCCGATCGGTGACCGTCCAGCCGCAGGGCAGGGAGCCCACGTTGTCGGCCGCCATGTCCTGGCCTGTGAAAACCGCAACCACGCCCGGGGCTGCTTCGGCCTCGGCCGTTTCGACCCGGGTCACCTTGGCATGGGCCACCGGCGAACGCAGAAAGTAGGCGTATAGCTGGCCGGGGCGATTGATATCGTCGGTGTAGCGTCCCTTTCCGGTCAGGAAACGCTTGTCCTCCCTGCGCCTTACCGGGGCGCCGATTCCGCTGTCGGACATGGACTCACCTCCTCATCTCGCTCGCCGCGGCCTGGATGGCCTTGACGATGTTGTGATAGCCGGTGCAACGGCAGATGTTGCCTTCCAGCCACTCCCGGATCTCGGTTTCGCTAGGGTCCGGGTTGTTTTGCAGCAGATCGACGGCGCTCATCACCATGCCGGGCGTGCAGAAGCCGCACTGCAGACCGTGATGCTCGCGGAAGGCCGCCTGCATGGGGTGCAGTTCGCCGTCCTGGGCCAGGCCTTCGATGGTTGTGACGTCCGAGCCCTCAGCCTGGACCGCAAGCATGGTGCAGGACTTCACGGACTTGCCGTTCACATGCACGACACAGGCGCCGCACTGGCTGGTGTCACAGCCGACATGGGTGCCGGTGAGCGAGAGGTTCTCTCGCAGGAATTGAACAAGCAGCGTGTTCGGATCGACGTCCTTGGTCACCTGCTTGCCGTTGATCGTCATGGAAAGGCTTGGCATCCGTCTCCCTCCTGATGTTCGGGAACTCGGTCGATCTTGTGCCGACAGAGTGTCTTGTTGTTCGGTATCCCGCTGGCCGGGGCATCCCTGCTGGCGAGTGTGTTGCGCGGTTTCTCGGCGGTCAAGAGGCACCCGGATTGCGGGGGTGCAGATCAGAGAATCAAAAACAGCAAAATGGCTATGATTGCCACCAACACACCGATCCAAACAGCCGGCGGCAGGCCGGCGGCCGAACTGGGCGGCTCCTTCTTTGGTCTTGGTGCAGTCTCCGCTGCGGCAGCAGGCTGTGGCTCTGGTGTAGGCTGTGCGGGCTCCGGTTGTGGCTCCGGCGTTGCGGCGCCGACTGCAGACTCGGTTGGCTCAGCAGCGGTCTCGGCTTTGGGCAGTTCTGCCGATTCCGTGGGCTGCGCGGGTTGTGGCTCCGGCGTTGCAGCTCCGACTGCGGACTCGGTTGGCTCAGCAGCGGTTTCGGCTTTGGGCAGTTCCGCGGATTCCGTCGGCGTGGGCTCGAACACTGCCGGCCGAGCCGCTGCTGCTTCGCCGGAGGGAACAGGGCCACCGGCGCGTTCCACCGCAATCTCCGAGAAGCGCGCGAAGAAGTCGTCGGCCATCTTTCGGGCGGTGCCGTCGATCAGGCGCGAGCCGAGCTGGGCCAGCTTGCCGCCCACCTTGGCATTCACGTCATAGGACAGCAGAGTTTCCGAACCTTCCTCGGTCAACTTGACGTTGGCGCCGCCCTTGGCAAAGCCGGCTGCGCCGCCCTTGCCTTCACCGCTGATGGTGTAGCTTTCCGGCGGGTTGATGTCGGTCAAGTTGACGGAACCGGCAAAGCGCGCGCTGACGGGACCCACTTTGGCGCGCACCTTGGCGTCAAAGGCATCGCCAGCCTCGTTCTGCTCCAGGCTTTCACAGCCTGGAATGCTGGCCTTGAGCACTTCCGGATCGTTGAGCGCGTCCCACACCACCTGGCGCGGTGCCGGAATACGCTGTTCGCCGCTCATTTCCATGGAGAGTGTTCCTCTTGCTTATTGCCCGTGCCCCCGTGCCAATCCCGACCGGCGGCTTCCTTTCAACCTAGAGCCTGATGCGGCTTTCGCCAATTCCAGATGAAGCAGGAGGGCAGCGCGCATCCTGCGTTGCATGGCGCTGTTACCGCGGGCGCAGGTGCTCCGGAATGTCGATCCCGACTTCCTCGTAGAAGCGCGCAGCACCGGGGTGCAGCGGAAAGGGCAGCCCGGTCAGAGCCGTTTCCAGCGACATTTCATCGGTGGCAGCATGGATGTTAATGAGGAAGGGCAGGTTCTCATAGACGGTCTTGGTGATGAGATAGACGTGCTCTTCCGCCACATCGGCGTTCACCGCCAAGAAATTGGGCTGGGCGATCGTCTGCCAGTCTGCTTCCTGGCCCGGATATGTCCCGGCCTCGATGGTGTAGGGGCTGTAGAGCGTGTTCCCGCCATCGGCAGCGCGGGCCTGCTCGTCGGTGAACTGGAGAAACGCGATGTCGTCGCCCATTTGGGCGAAAGCCCGGGTCACCGCGCCGGTAGGCGGACCAGCGGCCGGATTGGTGCCGACGATGGCGCCGCTTCGCAGGTCATCGATGGAGGAACCATAGCCCTTGTGCACCTGCTCGAACTGTCCGTGGTCGATCCCGAGATTGCCGAGAATGAACTCATTCGAGAAACGCGTGCCCGAGGTGGCCGCGCCCATGGAATAGGGCCGGCCGTAGACGTTCTTCATGTCCTCGATTGTGCCGGTTTCGGCGAGATCCTTGATCAGCAGGAAGTGCTCGACATTCTGCCAGAGTGCGGTGATCGAGCGCAGATTGACTTGCGGTCCTTCCTGCTCCAATGGGCCGATCCCATCACGGCCATAGACGCCGAACAGGCCCTGCAGGATGGCAAACTGTGCATCGCCGTTGCGCATCATGCGGATGTTTTCGGCCGAGCCTGCCGAGGAGATGGCCGACATGTCGATGCCGTCGGAGGCTTGGAGCTTGATCTTCACCAGAGTGGCCAGGGCGACGCCCACGGGATAGTAGGTTCCGCCGGTGGTGGCGGTGGCGAGAATGTAGCTGCTGCCTTCAGCCTGTGCCGCGCCGGCGCTGCAGCCCAGCCCAAGGGAAACAGCGGCTGCCATGGCGCCGGCCCGCAGGAAAGCGCGACGCCCCTTGCTCTGTCTGGTCATCCCCTTCACCTCCCTGATTGCCTTCCCTGAAGGCGTCCCATGTTACAGGCCGGGCCGTCCTTCAGCCAGCGGCAGCACGGACACCAGTTCGCCGGGCTCGGCAGGAGGGGCGGAGGGTGTCCGGATCAAGAGGCCGTCGGCCTGTGCCAGGGTGGCCATCATGGAACTGTCCTGGCGGGTAAAGGGCAGAGCGATCAAGCTGCCGTCGGCTTCCTCGGTCAGGCGGGTCCGCAGATAGTCCTGCCGCTTGTCGTTTGCCGGTAGCGCTTTGCCCAGGCGGGCGGTGACGGTTCGTTCAACGGTGTCGAGACCCTGCAGGCGGGCAAGGATCGGGCGCAGGAAGATCAGGCCGCAGACCAGCGAGGAAACGGGATTGCCCGGAAGACCCAGCAGGGGCGTTTCCCGCAGGTGCCCGAACAGTAGAGGCTTGCCCGGGCGCATGGCGATCTTCCAGAAGTTCAGCTCCAGCCCGTCCTCGCCGAGAACCGAGCGGATGAGATCGTGTTCTCCCACTGAGGCGCCGCCGGTGGTCACCAGCAGGTCGGCACCCTGCGCGCCGGCTGCGAGCCGCAGCAGTGAATCCCGATTGTCTTCCGCGATGCCGAGGTTGATCGCTTCTCCGCCGCAGGAGCGCACCAGCGCCTGCAGCGCCAGGCCGTTGGAACTGACGATCTGGTTGGGGCCGCGCGGTTCGCCGGGCATGACCACCTCGTCGCCGGTTGCCAGGATTGCCACACGCGGCTTGCGGTGAACCGTGAGCCACGGCTGATCCATGGCAGCGGCCAGGCCGATGTCCCGCACGCCCAGCCGCTGTCCGGCCTCGGGGCCCCGATCTCCGGCCGAGAAGTCCAGCCCCGCGGGGCGGACATAGTGACCTTCGGGAACGGTGACGCGGACCTCGACCCAGGAGCCCTCGGTGTCCTCGCCGCTGTCCGTGTCCTCCTGGATGACGATGGCGTCAGCGCCGCGCGGCAGCGGGCCGCCGGTGAAAATGCGCACGGCCTCGCCGGATTGCAGAATTCCGTCGTGGTCGCCGCCGGCGGGTGCGGCCCCCACCACGCGCAGGCGCACGGGGGCTTGCGCCACATCGGCAGCCTTGACCGCATAGCCGTCCATGGCCGAAACGGCCTTCGGGGGTTGAGTGGTCCGAGCGATCACCGGAGCGGCCAGCACCCGCCCCAGGGCCTGATCAATTGCCACGACCTCGGCTGGCAGCGGGCTGAAAGCCTCCAGGATACGCGTGCGTGCCTCTTCAACCGAAATCATCACGGCGCCTCATAATCACCGGATTTGCCGCCCGATTTATGCGCCAGGCGAACATTCTCGATCCGCATGCCTCGGTCGACGGCTTTGCACATGTCGTAGACGGTGAGCGCGGCAACGCTCACGGCGGTCAGTGCCTCCATCTCGACGCCGGTGCGGCCTTTGAGCTTGCAGGTGGCCGTGATCTCGACGGCGTTGCGCTCCGGCGCGAGTGCCAGATCCACACTCACCTTGGTCAGGGCCAAGGGATGGCACAGGGGAATGAGGTCAGGGGTGCGCTTTGCACCCATGATGCCGGCCAGCCGTGCAACGGAGAGCACATCGCCCTTTTTTACGCCGCCGTCGCGGATCCGCGCCAGCGTCTCCGGCTGCATGACGATGTCGCCCTTGGCAACGGCCACACGCTCCGTCTCCTGCTTGTCGGAGACGTCCACCATGACTGCATGGCCCTGCGCGTCGAAGTGGGTGAACTCGCTCATGCCGCCGCCTCGTCAGTTGCCGCCAGTTTCCGTGTGGCCTGGGTGACGTCCTCCTGGCGCATCAATGACTCGCCGATCAGGAAGGCGCGGGCCCCGGCCCGACGAAGGCGCGCGATGTCCTCTGGCGTGTAAATGCCGCTTTCCGCGACCAGGAAGCGCGTGTCGGAGATCTGCGGCCCCAGCTCTTCCGTTACCTTGAGATCGACGTCGAGGGTCTTGAGGTTGCGGTTGTTTATGCCGATCAAGGCGGACTGGAGCTTCAAGGCGCGCGCCAGTTCCTCGCCATCGTGTACCTCGACCAGCACGTCCATGCCCAGGTCGAAGGCCGCCGCCTCCAGTTCCGCTGCCTGCCCGTCTTCCAGCGCGGCCATGATGAGCAGGATGCAGTCGGCACCCAGGGCGCGGGATTCGACGATCTGATAAGGCTCGAGCATGAAATCCTTGCGCAAGACCGGCAGGTCGACGGCGGCGCGCGCGGCCTGCAGATGCTCGTCACGGCCCTGGAACCAGGGCGTATCGGTCAGGATGGAAAGGCAGGTTGCGCCACCCTGCGCATAGGCCTGGGCCAGTGCAGGCGGATCGAAATCCTCTCGGATCAATCCCTTGGAAGGTGATGCTTTCTTGATTTCGCAGATCAGAGCGTAGCCATTGCTTGCCGCCCGACGACGCAGGGCTTCCAGAAAGCCGCGCGGCGGATCGGTCGCCTCGGCAGCGGCCTGGACTTCGGCGAGCGAACGGATTGCCTTCCGGCGGGCCAGTTCTTCGCGCTTCTCCGCGCATATGCGAGCCAGGACGTCGCTCATGCCCTTGCTCCCTCATTGGTAATCGCCACCAGTCGTTCCAGTACGGCCGTGGCATGGCCCTCGTCGATTGCGCGGGCCCCTTGCGCAATGCCCTCGCGCAGGTCCTGGGCCTTGCCGCCGATCACCAGCGCGGCGGCGGCCGTCAGCAGCACGGTGTCGCGCAGCGGCCCCTGCTGGCCGGCCAAGAGCGCCCGAAGTGTCGCGGCGTTCTCCGGCCCGTCGCCACCGGCCAGGTCGTCGGGGGCACAGCGTGGCAAGCCGACATCCTCGGGTGTGACCTCGAAGGTCCGAATGTCACCCTGGTTCAGTTCGGCCACATAGGTGGCCCCGGCAGTGGTCAGTTCGTCGAAGCCATGCTCCCCGTGGACGATCCAGGCGCGCTCATGGCCCAGTTCCCGCAGAACCTCGGCCAGCGGGACCAGCCAGACGCGGTCGAACACACCCATGAGCTGATGTTTCACCTTGGCCGGACTGCACAAGGGCCCGAGAAGGTTGAAGATTGTCCGGGTGCCGAGCTCGACCCGCGTCGGCCCCACATGACGCATGGCGCTGTGATGGCGTGGCGCCATGAGGAAGCAGGTGTTGGCTTCCCACAAGGCCTTGCGGATCAGTGCCATGTCCGCATCGACGTTTACCCCGAGCGCGGACAGCACGTCGGCGGCGCCGCTCTTCGAGGAAAGCGCGCGGTTGCCGTGCTTGGCCACGGGAAGACCGCAGGCGGCGATTACGAAGGTGGAGGCCGACGAGATGTTGAAGGTGCCCTTGGCATCGCCGCCGGTGCCACAAGTATCGATGGCGCCTTCTGGAGCCTCGATCGCGGTCATGCGTCCGCGCATGGCGCGGGCCGCACCGGTGATCTCTGCCACGGTTTCGCCGCGCACGCGCAAGGCCATAAGGAAGCCGCCCATCTGCGAGGGCGTGGCGTCTCCAGCCATCATGATGTCGAAGGCGCGGCGGGCGTCTCTCTCGGAGAGGCTTCGCCCGTTCGCCACTTCGGCGAGCAGGGCTTTCAGGTCGGGCATGTCGGCGGGCATGGCTTCTTCCTTGGCTTCTTGTCAGGCCCGGCCGGCCAGCGTGAGGAAATTCCGCAGGAGCTGATGGCCGTGTTCCGAAGCAATGGACTCGGGGTGAAACTGGACGCCGTGGATCGGAAGTTCACGGTGCTGGAGGCCCATGATGACGCCATCAGCCGTTCTGGCAGTCACCTCCAGCACATCCGGCAGGCTGTCCTGCTCCACGGTCAGCGAGTGGTAGCGCGTCACCTGCATCGGCGAGGGCAGGCCGGCGAAGATGCCCTGTCCACTGTGGGAGATGCGGCTCATCTTGCCGTGGAGCGGCTGTGGCGCCCTGATGACGCGTCCGCCAAGTGCCTGGCCGATGGACTGATGTCCCAGACAAACCCCCATGAGCGGAACCTTCCCGGCGGCCAGTGCGATCAGCTCCAGGCAGATTCCCGCCCGGTCTGGATCGCAGGGACCCGGGGACAGAACGATGGCTTCCGGCGCCAGCGCCAGCGCCTCGGCTGCGGTCAGGGCATCATTGCGATGGACCACCACTTCGGCACCCAGTTCGCCGAGATAGTGGTAGAGATTCCAGGTAAAGCTGTCGTAGTTGTCGATCAGCAGGATCATGAAACGGTCCATTGACGGTGTCGCGACGGGGGTCGCGAGCTGGCAGGCCTTTATAGCAACCCAGCGAAGGGCGAGAAAGCGCCAGCACAAGAGCAGGTCCCGACGCAGAGGAGGCGAGCCAGTCGGAGACCAAGTCTGCTACACTGGGCCGAGAGCCTCGTTGGCGGGGCAGGTGCTGGAGGCGGATTTTTTCATGCCCATCAGAGTACCGAAGGGCGTCGTGCGCGGTGCGATCCTGGGTCTGGCGTGTCTGGGCGCTGCATTGGGTGCCCTGGCCGGCGGTGAGCGGGAAGCGGCCAAGCCGTTGGCACCGGTCCTTGCAGCTGAACGCACGGTCCTGGCTTTGCCTCCGCCCGATCCCTTGCAGCCGACACCGCTGGCACGCATGCCGTCGCCGCCGGAAGCACCGGCGTCCTTCGGCTTCCCAAGACCGCCGACGCTTCGGGAACCAGCGGCCTGGCAGGAGCACGGTGTGCCCGTGGCGGCGGCTGAAGGGCGGCCGCGCATCGTGGTGGTGATCGATGACCTGGGGCTGAATCGCCCGGCAACGCGTCGAACCGTGGCTCTACCGGGTCCGCTGACCCTGTCCTTCATGACCTACGCCGATGGCCTGGCTGGTTTGAGCCAGGGCGCACGGGCAGCGGGACACGAGGTGATGCTCCATCTGCCCATGGAACCCTCGAATCATCTCGATCCGGGACCAAGGGCGCTCCTGCTGTCCGATGCCCAGGCAAAGCAGCGCGCCAACCTGCGCTGGAGCCTCGACCGGCTCGAGGGCTATGTCGGAGTCAACAACCACATGGGCAGCGCCTTCACCGCCGACGAACCGGGGATGCGGCTGGTCATGGCCGAGTTGCGCCGGCGGGGGCTGCTGTTTCTCGATTCCCGCACCTCGGCCGAGACGAAGGGACCCGTGTTGGCGGAGGAGCTTGGGGTGCCGCTGGCCGAGCGTCACGTGTTCCTCGACCACGAGGTCTCGCGCGACTTCATCCGGCAGCAGCTTGCAGAGACCGAAAGCATCGCGCGCCGTGACGGCGTCGCCATAGCCATCGGCCATCCCTATGCCGAGACGCTGGACGCCCTCGCCGCATGGCTTCCGGGCCTGTCGGAGAAGGGCTTCCAGCTTGTCCCTGTCAGCGCGGTGGTTCGTGTGGAGTCTGAGGAGATTCCTCCCCGTCTGATAGCGGTTCCGGGCGCGGGTTGATCTTCCGTCCCATCAGGCGCCGCAGCAGCATGGGCGCCAGCGCAAACAGCAGGGCCACGCAAACGAGGGCGATGGCCTTGGGGGTCAAGAGATCTGCCAGCTCCGGCGTGCCCCCAGCATCGATGACCTCTCCCAGGCCGGCTCCGAACGTGGCATAGACGAAGGTTAGCGGGATCGCGCCAATAAGCGTCCCAAGCACGAAGGGACGAAAACGCACGCCGAGCAGGCTGGGTGCGATGTTGACCACCCAGTAGGGCATCACGGGCGTCATGCGCAAAGTGACGATGTAGGTGAAGGCATTGGCTTGAAACCCAGCCTCGAGCCCCCGGAGATAGGGCCCGATCAGGCGGGCGAAGCTCTCGCGGAAGGTATGACCGGCGATCAGGAAGGCCAGGGCGCCGCCCAGCGTCTGGGCCAGGACGGACAGCAGCGTTCCCGCCAGCGGACCGAAGAGGAATCCGGAGAAGATCTGCAGGATCGCCACCGCCGGAATGCAAAAGAGGGTGACCAGGACCAATGAAATGAGAAACAGGGCCGTGATCTTCACGGGGCGCGCGTCGAGCGCCGCGCGTGCGTCTTGGCTGCGCTCGGCCAACTGCTCGAAACTGAGCCAGTCCCCAAGGTCGAAGAAGAACCAGGCACCCAGCACGCCCGCCAGGATCAACAGCACCATGGCCTGACGCAGGCGCTGCAGGTTTCGAGCCGCGCTTGGCGCGGCCTGGCCGCCTTCGCTCTCCGGCTGGGTCATCCCGAGGGCCCCCGAGCCGCCGCAACGAGCCGCCGAAAGAGTTCCTGCTGGCCGCGGTGAAAGGGCATCAGTTCGGGGTGCCACTGCACGCCGATGAGAAAGGGGTGGTTGTCGTTCTCGATGGCCTGCACGATGCCGGAATCGTCACGGGCGATGGCCCGCAGATCGCGACCGAGCCGGTCCACGGCCTGATGGTGCAGGGAATTCACCTTCAGCCGCTCGCGGCCCAGGATGCCATGCAGCCGGCTGTCGATGCGCAGGTTGATCCACTTCCGGGGCAGGGCCGTGCGCATGCGCGGCAGATCCTCGAAGAGCGCGTGAATGTCGGGCAGCAGGCTGCCGCCATAGTAGACGTTCATGATCTGCGCGCCGCGGCAGATGCCCAGCACGGGAAGTTTGCGCTCCTCGGCCAGAGCCAGGGCTTCCATCTCCAGGGCGTCGCGTTCGGGGTCGAGGCGGGTTTCCAGGATGAGATCCTGGTCATAGAGCCGCACATCGATATCGTCGCCGCCCCCGATCAGCAAGCCATCCACCGCACTGAGGTCGACCCGCTTGCCGGGATAGACCCGCACACTGCGGGCGCCGGCCCGCAGCAGGGCAATGCGGTTCATCACGGCCGTGAAGAGGGCGCGACGGCGGGAACTCGTGACGGCTATCAGCGGTGCTCTCAAGAGCCGCCGTTCTCCATCCAACGCCGGGACAGCTTCGCCCAGTCATCGGAGATCAGCTTGTTATCGTTTTCGTGCCAGGCCTGCATCGTGGCGCGCAGACGCTCGCAATCGGCTGCCAGTCGCTCCACAGCCACCCAGCGGTTCCACTCCTGCACCACGGACCAACCCTCCATGCCGAGCGATGCGTTCGGCAGACGATAATGGAAAGTGGGGCGTGCCTTCACCAGGGTCATGTCGACCACGTCGGCTATGCGCTTCTCATCGAGAAAACGGAAGAGCGGCAGCAGGTCGAGTTCCCGGTTGCGCGTCGGGTTGTGCTCCAGGAAATCATCGATCAGTTCGCCCAGCTCCGGTGCGTAGTCCTCCTTCAGGATGAGGCGCAGGTACGCGTTGGGAAAGCGGTCGACAAAGGGCAAAAGGCGCCGGGTCATGTCAACCTCGATGCTGGCCCGCAGCCACTCCGATGCCAGGCAGTAGGCTTGGATATGGCGTCGCAGGTACTCGGCCTCGAAGGAGGCCACCTCGGGGTTGAACTGCATCCCGAAGCCGTAGATCACCGATTCCTGTGTGCCTTCCGCCCCGGCCTCGGTGAGCGCGTCGGCCAGGCGATCGAAAGCCGGCATTTCAGTGTAGGCCACCGGTGGGGCGACGATCTCGACCGGCAGCCAATAGCGGGTGATATCGCCAAAGAAGCTCCCGGCCTTGCGCGCCAGATCCTGGGCCTGGCGGTCGTCCACCAGCCCGAACAGCAAGTCCTTGAGGCTGCGGCTGTCCTCCTCGGTCGTGTGGACGTGATGGCTGTCCAGCTTGCATTCGAAGTCGCCGTAGCAGGTGTCTTCGACCTGAAAGCTGTAGGGGTCATGCTCGACCAGGCGGCCACCGAACAGCTCGCGCACGCAGTTGGCCGCCTGGAGCGCATCAAGACCGGCAAACTCGATCTCCACCCCCACCCGGCGCAGCGCGCCCTCGGCGTTACGGGTGAGCGGTGGGTGTTGCAGCGCGTCGGCCATGTTTCGGAAGCCCTGTTGAATCACCCTCGATGACCTGTCGGCCCGGCGGCGGGACAGGATGAGGTCATCCCCGCCGGGCAAATCGCACCGCTTCCTCGGCGGCGCGGATCAGGGCGCGGGCCTTGTTGCGGCATTCCTGGTGCTCGCTCTCCGGATCACTGTCGGCCACGATGCCGGCACCCGCCTGGATGTGCAGCATGCCGTCCTTCACCAGCGCCGTGCGCAGTCCGATACAGGTATCCATGTCACCGTTGGCACCGAGATAACCAAACGCACCGGCATAGGTTGCCCGGCGGTCGGGTTCCAATTCCTCGATGATCTCCATCGCCCGAACCTTGGGCGCGCCGGACACCGTTCCCGCAGGAAAGCCCGCTACCAGTGCGTCGATCGCATCATAGCGCGGGTCTATACGGCCGTCGACATTGGAGGAGATGTGCATGACGTGGCTGTAGCGTTCGACCACGAACTGCTCCGTCACGCGGACGCTGCCCACCTGGGACACGCGGCCAACGTCGTTGCGCCCAAGGTCGAGCAGCATGAGGTGCTCGGCACGCTCCTTGGGGTCGGCCAGGAGCTCCTCGGCCAGTGCGCGGTCCTCGTCCGGCGTCGCCCCGCGTTTACGGGTGCCCGCCAGGGGCCGAATGGTGACCACGCCATCGCGCAGACGGACCAGCACTTCCGGCGATGAGCCGACCACAGAGAAATCGCCGAAATCCAGATAGAAGAGGAAAGGCGAAGGGTTTAGGCGCCGCAAAGCGCGGTAAAGCTGGAAGGGCGGCAGCGTGAAGGGCACGGAAAAGCGCTGGGCGAGGACGACCTGATAGATGTCACCGGCGGCAATATAATCCTTTGCCTGCTGCACCATCTCGTGAAAGCGCTCGGGGCTGAGATTGGAGCTGGGATCCGGCAGTTCACCGGCGTCTTCGTGCCGCTCCCGGCGATAGGGCAGGGAGCGCTCGAAGTCCGCTGTGACTTCCGAAAGGCGCTCGCAGGCCAAGTCGTAGGCCGCTTGGGCCGAACGTTCTCCGTCGGGCCAGACCGGCGAGACCACGGTCACCAGGTCTTCGACGCGGTCGAAGATGGCCGTGACTGTCGGTCGGACAAAGATGCTGTCTGGCACGCCGAGCACGTCCGGGTTCTTCTCCGGCAGGCGCTCCATCAGGCGCACCATGTCGTAGCCGGCATAGCCGATCAGTCCGGCCGCCATCGGTGGCAGGTGTGCCGGGATTTCCACACGGCATTCGCGCGACAGCGTGCGCAGATTCTCCAGCGGGTGACCGCTTTGTGTCTCGAAGGCATCGGGCTGCACGCGCGCCCGGCGGTTGATCTCGCTCGTTGTGCCGCGGCAGCGCCAGACCAGATCGGGCTTCAAGGTGATGAAGGAGTAGCGGGCAATGGTCGTGCCGCCCTCAACCGATTCGAACAGGAAGGAGAAGGGCTGCCCCTCCGCCAGTTTCAGGAAAGCGGAAACCGGTGTTTCGAGGTCGGCAACGAGCGTGGTCCAGACGACCTGCGGCTTTCCGGCATTGTAGGCTGCGCGAAAGCTCTCGAAATCAGGATGAATCTGCACGGGTTCAGAATTCCAGAAGGACGTCGTCGATACGCCGCTGATTGAAGGTCACCCCGTATTCGGCCTCGAGCGCCAGTCGGAAGGACTGCTCCATGTCTTGGCGTAGGCGACCGCTGGTGTCCTGCCGGAGTTCTGACAGGGCCTGTTCCGCCGTTTCGGGATCGGCACTCTCGATGCTTTCCAACACCGCGAGCAGGGGCCATTCCGGCCCGGAAGCGACGATTACCTCACCCACGTTGGCCTCGAACAGCTGCTCGATCAGTTCCGGAGAGGGGTCGCGGCCCTGCCGCTGCACGTCCGGCGTGCTCTGTAGCTCGAGCCCTTCGGCTTCCGCAAGTGCACTCAGCGACTCGCCGTTGTGCAGGCGCTCGGCCAGCTCATCGGCTCGTTCGAAGGCAAGGGCTTCACGTTCCTGCACCTGCCAGTTGGCGAGCACATCCTCGCGGACCTCCTCGAAGGGCCGTGCGGCCGGCGGAATGATGCCGTCCACTCTGAGCACGAAATAGCCGCCGGCCTCGGTTTCCACCAGCAGGCTGGTGTCCCCGGCCTGGGTCGAGAAGACGGTCTCGATGAAGCGCTCACGTGCCGGCAGGTCTTCGACGCTCTCGCCCTGACGGTCTTCGCCCGAGCGGTCGATGGCGTCTGCCTCTTGCAGTCGCAGATTTAGGTCGGCCGCCGCTTCCTCGATCGCCGCGCCCGCCGCCAGGAGGTCGTCGAGCCGGTTCGCGAGGGCAATGGCGCTTTCGATCGCCTCGTGCTCGCTTAGCTCGACGGCGAGTTCGTCTTGCACTTCCTCGAAGGGGCGTACGCTTTCCTCCTCGACCTCGACGATGCGAATGAGGTGCCAGCCAAAGGCTGATTCCACCGGTTCAGTGACGTTGCCTTCCCCCGCACTGAAAACCGGACCGGACAGTGCCTCGGGCATGTCCTCGCGCGCCACCAGGCCCAGATCAATGGGGGCAGTGCCGGTCATGTCCTCCGCCACGGCGGAGAAGCTTGCGCCGGAGACAAGGCGTTCCCGTGCCGCTTCGGCCTCGCTTTCGTCCTCCAGGAGGATCTGCTCGACGCGGCGGCGTTCCGGTTCGCTATAGAGATGCATCCGCTCATCGTAGGCCGTGCGGAGTTCCTCTTCGGGGAAGTTCTCACCATCCACGAGCGCGGCCGGATCGATGTGCAGCCAGCTTACCTCGCGGTACTCGGGCGCCTGGAACTGGTCGACGAGGTTCTCGTAGTGGGCCTGCAGTTCCTCCTCGCTCGGCTCGGGGAGTGAATCCGCTGCGTCCGGCTCGACCACGACATAGTCGGCAGTACGGCGTTCGTTGCGATAGGCATAGAGCCCCCCTGCCAGAGCCGTGGGGGCTTCGACGCCACCGAGCACAGCCGAGAGCAGGCGGCTGCGCAGCATCTCGTCGTGGAGTTCTTGCACCAAATCCGCTTCGGTCAGCTGTCCCATCCGCAGGGCCTGCTCGTAGCGGAAGCGGTCGAACTGGCCCTGTTCGTTCTGGAACGCCGGAACTGAAAAGATTTCCTGACGCACCTGCTCGTCGGTCACGGTCAGGCCAAGTTCCCGGGCGTGCGCTTGATACAGACGTCGATTGACGAGGTTGCTGAGGATCTGCTGCGGCAGACCAAGCGCCTGTGCCTGTTGGATATCGAAGTCGCCGCCGAGCATCTGGCGCAAGCGGTTGTACTCGCTGCTGAAGGCGCGCCGGAACTCCTCCTGGGTTACTTCCTGCTCGCCCACTTCAGCGACCACCGGGGCGGCCGTGCGTCCCCGGAACATGTCGCCGATGCCCCAGACGGCAAAGCTGAGGATCAGCAACCCGAAGAGTGCGTAGAGAAATACCTTGGCGACGACGCCGCGCAGCTTGCCCATGAATTTCCGCCCAACTGTGTAACGCGCTCCGCCTGCAGTGCGGGTGCCGCGGCATCCTAAGGAGCGTGCCGCTTCCGGGCAACAGATAGCAGAGGCTCTTGCGGCAAGTGCCATCGTGCCGACTGGCAGCTAGGGGCGGCACATGCTAAAGCCTAGCTGTCTGCAGTGTGGATGACTGGTGCACGAGGAGGGGTCCGATGCGGCGCAAGCTGATCGCCGGTAACTGGAAGATGAACGGCCTGAGCCGGGATGGCCTGTCACTGGCGGAAGCCCTGGCTGGAAAGCTGGAGGAAGCCGGTGTGGCCGGCACGCCGCCCTCCTGCGATCTGCTGATTTGCCCGCCCTTCGTGCTGCTGCCCCTTTTGCGCTCGACAGTCAGCAATGCCGGTATCGCCCTGGGCGGTCAGGATTGTCACCCGGCCGAAAGCGGCGCGCACACCGGCGATACCAGCGCAGAAATGCTGGCGGATACGGGATGCACTTTCGTGATCGTCGGCCACTCCGAACGGCGCCAGGACCATGGCGAAAGCAGTGAACTGGTTGCGGCCAAGGCTGCTGCGGCCCTGTCGGCGGGCCTGACCCCAGTCATCTGCGTTGGAGAAACACGCGAAGAGCGCGATGCCGGACGGGCACTGGAGATCATCGAGACTCAGGTAAGGGAATCGCTCCCGGCCGCTGGCGGGTCGAGCGAACTTGTGCTCGCCTATGAGCCGGTCTGGGCGATTGGCACCGGTCTCACAGCGACATCTGCGGATGTCGCCGAGGTGCACGGGGCGATTCGCAAGGTGTTAGAGGACCTGCGCGGCGAAGCAGTAGCGCAGGCGACGCGCATACTCTATGGCGGTTCCGTGAAGCCGGCGAACGCGGCGGAGCTGCTCGGCACGGCCGACGTGGACGGGGCTTTGGTGGGCGGCGCGAGCCTCAAGGCCGAAGATTTTTGGGCCATCGCCGCCGCTTGCCCCTAGAACGAGCGGCCCAGAGCAGTTATATCCGCGCGCAGCAACCCGGCGCCCGTTCAGGGCGCGGGGCGTGATGCATGCTTATCGTTGAGAGAAGGCGGTTTCGCCATGATGCAGGTTCTACTCGTTGTCCATCTCCTGGTCGTTCTGGCGCTGATTGGTGTCGTGCTGATGCAGCGCAGCGAGGGAGGAGCGCTGGGAATCGGCGGTGGTTCCGGCGGTGGCGGCGGCATGGGCGGCCTCATGTCCGGCCGTGGCACGGCGAACTTCCTGACCCGCACCACCGCGCTCTTGGCAGCGGCCTTCATGGTGACCAGCATTCTGCTGACCATCCTGGCCAGTGGCACCACGCAGCAGCGTTCGATCGTCGACACGCCCTTGATCCCTTCGGCGCCGGCTCCGATCGAGTCGCAGCCTTCCGGTGACGGTCAGCCCGAAGCGCCGGCAGTCCCGGTTCAGTAGCCCTCGGCTTCGGCTGTAGGGGCACCACCCATCGCGGCGTCAGCCCGGCCACGCCCGTTTCGGCAGGCATAGGGGCTGAGCGATGGGCTTCGATTTGTTCGGTTTTCGGTCCGACAGGACCCGTTGAAATCTCGCGCGCTCAGGAGAGTCCCGATCTGGGGGGCTTGCCGAGTGCGGCTTTTGCGCGGATAAGGGACGCCCATGACGCGGTTCATCTTCATCACCGGCGGCGTGGTATCCTCATTGGGGAAGGGGCTGGCGGCAGCGGCCCTGGGTGCGCTGCTGCAGGCGCGCGGCTTCAAGGTGAGGCTGCGCAAGCTCGACCCCTATCTCAACGTGGACCCGGGGACCATGAGTCCCTATCAGCACGGCGAGGTCTACGTCACTGACGACGGGGCCGAGACCGACCTTGATCTCGGCCACTATGAGCGCTTCACCGGGGTCACCTCTCGCAGCAGCGACAGCGTCAGCACCGGCCAGATCTATAGCCGCATCATCGCCCGGGAGCGGCGCGGCGACTATCTCGGCGCCACCGTTCAGGTCATCCCGCACGTCACCGACGCCATCAAGGAGTTCATCCGTTCCGACCTGGTGGACGAGGATTTCTGCATCTGCGAAATCGGCGGCACGGTCGGCGACATCGAGAGCCTGCCCTTCCTGGAGGCCATCCGACAGCTTGGCAATGAGCTGGGCCGCTCGCGCTCGCTCTTCATGCATCTCACCCTGCTGCCCTACATCTCGTCGGCGGGTGAACTGAAGACCAAACCGACCCAGCATTCCGTCAAGGAGCTGCAATCGGTCGGCATACAGCCTGACGTCTTGCTCTGCCGGTCCGAGTATCCCATCGACAAGGATGCCCGGCGCAAGCTGGCGCTCTTCTGCAATCTGCGGGAGGATGCCGTCATCCAGGCGTTGGATGTGGACACCATTTACGCCGTGCCCCGCGCCTATCACGAAGAGGGCATGGATGCCGTTGTCTGTCGGCATTTCGAGCTGGAGACCGGCGCGCCCGATCTGACGATCTGGGACCGCATCACAGACACCGTGCGCCATCCTGATGGCGAGGTCACCATCGGCGTGGTCGGCAAGTACACCAGCTTGATCGATGCCTACAAATCGCTGGCCGAAGCCCTAATTCACGGCGGAATCGCCAATGGCGTTCGGGTAAACGTCAACTGGCTGGATGCGGAGATCTTCGAGCAGGAAGGCCATCTGCAGCAGCTGGAAGGCGTGCACGGGATCCTGGTGCCCGGCGGCTTCGGCGAACGGGGCACTGAAGGCAAGATCGCCGCAGCCCACTTCGCGCGCGAACGCAAGGTTCCCTACTTCGGCATCTGCCTCGGAATGCAGATGGCGGTGATCGAGGCCGCACGTCATCTGGCCGGGCTGGAAGGCGCCGGCTCCAGCGAGTTCGGCCTGCCCAATCCGCCCATTGTCGGCCTGATGACCGAATGGACGAAGGAAAACCAGGTGGAGCGTCGCGGTTCCGACAGCGACCTGGGAGGAACCATGCGCCTGGGTGCCTATCCGGCGGTCCTTGCGCGGGGCAGCAAGGTGCACGAGATCTACGGCAAGGGCGAGATCCAGGAACGCCACCGGCATCGCTATGAGGTCAACGTCAACTACAAGGATGCGCTGGAACGCGTCGGGCTGCATTTCTCCGGCCTCTCGCCGGACGGTGAGCTGCCGGAGATCGTCGAGGTCCCCGGCCACCCCTGGTTCATCGGGGTGCAGTTCCATCCCGAACTCAAATCGAAACCCTTTGCGCCGCACCCGCTATTCACCTCCTTCATCCGGGCCGCGGTCGAGCAATCGCGCCTGATGTAGCGCCTGAGAGGACAGAGCATGAGCAGTTCCACCCCGCGTGCCCCGGTTCACGTGAAGATCGGGTCCCTGACCCTGGGCAACGACCTTCCCCTGGCGATCATCGCCGGCCCCTGTGCCATGGAAAGCCGGGCACATGCCCTGGAGATGGCACAGGCGCTCACGGAGATCTGCAGCGGTCTCGGCGTTGGGCTGATCTACAAGTCCTCCTTCGACAAGGCCAACCGCACCAGCCTCACGTCCAAGCGCGGCATCGGGCTGAAGGAGGCCATGCCGATATTTGCCGAGGTGCGTGAGACCTACGGTTGCCCGGTGCTGACCGACGTGCACGAGGCAGGGCAGTGCGCGCCCGTCGCGGAGAGCGTCGACGTGCTGCAGATTCCGGCCTTCCTGTGCCGGCAGACCGACCTGCTGATTGCCGCTGCGCAGTCCGGCGCCGTGGTCAACGTCAAGAAGGGCCAGTTCCTGGCGCCCTGGGACATGCGCAACGTGGCTGAGAAGGTGCGCGCCTCGGGCAATGAGCGCGTCATGCTGACCGAGCGCGGGGTGTCATTCGGCTACAACACGCTGGTGACCGACCTGCGTGGCCTGCCGATCATGGCGCAGACCGGCTGCCCCATCGTTTTCGATGCCACCCATTCGGTGCAGCAGCCGGGCGGACAGGGGGCGACCTCCGGTGGACAGCGGGAGTTCGTGCCGGTGCTGGCCCGCGCAGCCGTCTCCGTCGGCGTCGCGGCGGTCTTCATGGAGGTGCACCAGGATCCGGACAATGCGCCGAGCGACGGCCCGAACATGGTGCCGCTGCATCAGTTCAAGGAGCTGCTGGAAACCCTGGTGGCCTTCGACAAGCTCGCGAAGCAGCGGCCGGTGAGCCTCGCGTAGTCCTAGCATTAAGGCGCCTGTTGGTCCGGATAAGGTCATAGAACTGTCCTTGGGCGTAATCGGCGGCCGCGCTTATCTCCTTGAGCCAGGCACAAACCTGTAACAGGGAGAGTCGAATGCTCGACCGAACCAAAGTCACCTGGGCCGCCCTGGCCGTCTCGGCTATTGCCCTTGCCGCCTGCAGCGGCTCATCGAACCCTTATCGCAGCCAGGCCTCCTCGCCGACCGTCAGCTATTCCTATCAGGAAGGCAGCGACTTCGACGAGGTGAAGGAGCAGGCGGAGGACTACTGCGATGAGGAGTTCGACCGCGACGCCGTTCTGCTGGACAGGGACGGCGAAGGCGAGCGCATGGAAGCCACCTTCTCCTGCCAGTAACGGCGAGCGAAGGCGGCTACACTGACTGAAAAAGCCTCTCCCCATCGATGGTGGGGAGAGGCTTTTTGCCGTTCGCGGTTGCTTGACTGTCCGAGCTCAATCCAGGTGCAGGGTCGCAGCCGGGCGATAGCCGCCGGCACTGTCGATGGCAAAGCTCGAGTAGATGAAAAGCGTCGCTGCTGCCAGCAAGCAGGCCACGATCACACCGCCAACAAAAGCCCTCACTCCATCCTCCTCTGCAAGGCTCATCCAGGTTCACGCGTTGCCGGAGTGCGCCGCGCGTGCGAACGAGCCTTTCCCTTGGTCAAAAGGTCTTCGAACCACAGGCTGTGGTGTTCCTTGGCCCAGTTGCGGTCCACGCGGCCGGACCACATAGCCTCGAAGGCACCTTCCATGCCGATCGTGCCGATGTAGATGTGGCCGATGATGACCCCGATCATGAGCAGGCCGACAACTACGTGGACCGTCTGGCTGAGCTCCATGCCGCTGTAGCCGAGCCACAGGAAGGGGAACATCAGCGACAGGCCGCTGGCCACCAGCACAAGGCCGCCCAGGATGACCAGCCAGAAGACCAGCTTCTGTCCGGCGTTGAACTTGGGCGCAGGGGGATTGAGCGACTGCTCGCGGCCCATGCCACCGCCGCGCTTCAGCCATTCCCAGTCGACCCGTTTCGGCAGATTCTGCGCGATCCAGGCAAAGAACATCACGATCAGGCCGATGGTGAAGGGGATGATCAGGGCGATGTGCAGCCAGGCGCTGCCACTGGCGAGGTCGGCAAAGGTTTGAGGGCCCAGCCATGGGCGTATCAGGTCGCGGCCGTAGAGGATCACCACGCCTGTGAGCGCAAGAAGCACGAAACTAACGGCCGTCATCCAATGATTGGCGCGTTCGAAGGCGTTGAACCGGACAATGCTCTCACCGGCGAAGCCTTCCTCCACACGCACGCGACCGCGCCAGGCGAGGAACAGTGCCAGAAGTGCGCTGATCCCGAAAATGTAGACGCCGCCGCCGAATACGACCCAGTTGTTGCGGAAGGCACGCCAGCTTCTGCCCTGCGGCTGGGAGAAGACACCGAGCACCTCGCCGGGAAGGACGCTCTGCCCCTCGACGAAGCGCCGGGGTTGCAGCAGGTCGCCCTGCGCTTCCGTGCGCGACAGCCAGAGCTCGACCCGCTCTTCCGAGGTCTGTTCAGCCGATCGCGCCTCGTCCGTTGCAACGGGGGTCTGTTCACCTTCCGGCGAGGGGCCGGTGTCGCCGCGCCAGCGCTGCAACTGCGCGCGTTCGACCAAGGTGGAGTAGTCCGCCGCGTTCTCGGCCACGGGATCCGGCGTCCCGCCGCCGATCACGCCGTCGGTGGGGACGACCCGGTCACTGGATGAGAAACCGGAGTAAAGCGTCCAGACGAGCAGGGCGAGGAACACGAGCGCTGCTAATCCCCCGATGGCACGTACCATTGGCCTAGCCCCCTCAGCTACCCGTGCGCGGCCCGTAGTAGGCCGTCTCCCAGCCCCAGGCGCCGCTGCCATAGCCGCGTCGCTGGACCCGTTCGCGATAGATCTCCGCCAGCTGATCGCCGTCGCCGGCAAGCAGCGAGCGGGTGGAGCACATCTCGGCACAGAGCGGCAGCTTGCCTTCCGCGATGCGGTTTCGGCCGTACTTGCGCAATTCCGCTTCGGAGCCGGCTTCTTCCGGTCCGCCGGCGCAGAAGGTGCATTTGTCCATCTTGCCGCGGCTGCCGAAGTTGGACTGCTGCGGGAACTGCGGCGCCCCGAAGGGGCAGGCGTAGAAGCAGTAGCCGCAACCGATGCAGAGATCCTTGTCGTGCAGCACGATGCCATAGTCGTTCTGGTAGATGCACTCCACGGGACACACGGCGATGCAGGGCGCATCGGTGCAGTGCATGCAGGCGATGGAGAGAGAGCGTTCCTGACCTTCCTCGCCGTCGTTCACCGTAAGCACGCGCCGGCGCACCATGCCCCAGGGCACGTCGTGCTCATTCTTGCAGGCGACGGAACAGGCATTGCATTCGATGCAGCGTTCGGCGTCGCAGAGAAACTTCATCCGGGCCATTGCGGGCTCCTTATGCGGGCTCGATGCGGCAGAGGGTGGCTTTCGACTCCTGCATCAAGGTGACCGGGTCGTAGCCGTAGGTCGTGGCGGTGTTCGCGGCTTCGCCCACCACATAGGGCACCGTGCCTGCGGGGTAGCGGCCGCTGAAGTCTTCGCCCTGGAACCAGCCGCCAAAGTGGAAAGGCATGAAGACGGTGCCGCGGCCCACCCGGTTGGTGATCAGGGCGGGAACGCGCACCCGCGCTCCCTCGGGTGTGTGCAGCCACAGTTCGCTGCCGGCCTGAATACCGGCCGCGGCGGCATCGCTGGGATTGATCTCCGCGAACATGCGGGGTTGGAACTCGGCGAGCCACTTGTTGGAACGGGTGGAATCGCCGCCACCTTCATGCTCCACCAGACGGCCGCTGGTCAGGATCAGCGGGAAGTCCTGCGAGAAATCCCGCTGCTGAATGGTGCGGTAGAGGATCGGCAGGCGATAGTCCCGCCGGTCTTCGTAGGTCTCATACTCGGGAAGCAGGTCGCGGCGCGTCGTGTAAAGCGGCTCACGATGGATCGGCACCGGGTCCGGGAAGTTCCAGGCCAGGGCGCGCGCCTTGCCGTTGCCGAAGGGCGCCAGGCCGTGCGCGATCGCAACGCGCTGGATGCCGCCCGAAAGGTCGGACTTCCAATTGATCTGCAAGAGGGCCTCAGTGAAGGGATTCTCCTCCAGCGGTGCCTCCTCTTCGGAATCGGAGCCACCGCCGAACTCCATCTCGCCGAAGCCTTCCTCGGTCTGCTGACCCTGATCGGCTGATTCAGTCTCGTTCGATTCTTCCTCCTGCGGATTCTCCGCAATGGGAGGGCGATTGGTTTCATAGGTCTCGATCGCCTGCTCGCGCAGACTGCTGCCCTCGGCGCCGGGCTGAGTGCTGCGGCGCTGTTCCGGGGAGAGTCGGAGATCCTGCTCGTCCAGCAGTTCACGCAGGCGGCTCTCGGCCTCCTCGTCGGACAGATCCAGCAGGCCGGGCTCGTAGGCTTCGGCTGCCGTGGCCACCATTGCCAGCGCCTCCTGGGGCCGGAATTCCCCGTTCCAGCCGAACTTGGTCAGCATGGCGAGGGTGATCTCGGGGTAGCCGTCCTCGATTTCCGATTCCGGTGGCGCGCTGCCTTCGGCCAGCAGGTTGTCGCCCTGATACTCCACGCCCCAGCGGGCGCGGAAGGGTAGCCCTCCCTCGGAAACGGCTTTGCTCGCATCGTAGAGCAGCGGCGTCCCCGGGTGGCCGAGTTCCGGCGTACCCCAGCAGGGCCAGGGAAGGCCGTAGTACTCGCCCTCCACCGGCGCGCTCATGCCCAGGCAGGTGGTGGTGTCGAACTTGTCCTGGTGCTCCATGTGGCGCTTCAGGCGCTCCGGGCTCTGGCCGGTGTAGCCGATGGTCCAGGTGCCGCGGTTGATCTCGCGCAGCAGGTCCTCCGGCAGCGGCTGGTCGTTCTCCACGGTGATCTGGTTGAAGAGCTCTTCGGCAAAACCGAACTTACGGGCCAGCAGATAGGTGATCTCGTAGTCGCTCTTGGCCTCGAAGATCGGCTCCACCACCCGTTCGCGCCATTGCAGTGCCCGCTGGGAGTTGGTGACGGAACCGGCGATCTCCATGGTGTAGCCCGAGGGCAGGAGATAGACGCCGTCGCGCCGTTCCCCCAGCACCGCCGCCAAGGTGGGATGGGGGTCGATGACCAGCAGTGTATCGAGCTGCTCCAGCGCCCGTTTCGCGTCGGGCTGGCGGGTCTGGGAGTTCACGGCGTGTCCCCAGAACACCATCCCGCGCAGCTGCGTCGGCTGGTCCAGGTTCTCCGTTGCCTCCAGCACGCCGTCGAACCAGCGGGACACCGGCATGCCCGTCGTTTCCATCAGCTCCTGCGAGGTGAAGCGGCTCTTCAGCCACTCGTAGTCCACATCCCAGACCCGGGCCCAGTGCTGCCAGGCCCCTTGGCTCAGGCCGTAGTAGGCGGGCAGGGTGCTGGCATCGAGTCCCAGGTCGGTGGCGCCTTGAACATTGTCATGGCCACGGAAGATGTTGGTGCCGCCTCCGGCGACGCCGATGTTCCCGAGCGCAAGCTGGAAGATCGAGGCGGCGCGGGTGTTGGCATGTCCCTTTGTGGACTGGGTCAGCCCCATGCACCAGACCAGCGTTCCGGGCCGGTTCTCCGCCATGATGCGGGCCACGCGCTCCACCTGGTCGGCCGCAACACCGGTGATGTTCTCCACCACGTCGGGCGGATAGTTCTCGACCTCGGCGCGGATCTCCTCGAAGCCATAAACGCGGCTGGCGATGTAGTCCTGATCCTCCCAGCCGTTGCGCAGGATGTGCCAGAGAACGCCCCAGAGGAAGGCGATGTCCGTGCTGGGCCGGATCCGCACATACTCCGTGGCGTGAGCCGCGGTGCGGGTGTAGCGCGGGTCGACGACGATGAAGTGCGCCCCCTGTTCCTTGGCGTGCAGCAGGTGCAGCATGGAAATGGGGTGGGCTTCTGCGGGGTTGCCGCCCAGCAGGAAGATGGCCTTGCTGTTGTGGATGTCGTTGAAGCTGTTGGTCATGGCGCCGTAGCCAAAGGTGTTGGCCACGCCGGCGACCGTGGTGGAGTGGCAGATCCGTGCCTGGTGGTCGACGTTGTTCGTGCCCCAGAAGGCGACGAACTTGCGCATCAGGTAGGCCTGCTCGTTGGAAAACTTGGCCGAGCCCAGCCAGTACACGGCCTCCGGACCCTCGCGCTCACGGATAGCCAGAAGCCGATCCCCGACCTCCTCGATGGCCTCCGACCATGACAGGCGGCGCCACTGGCCGTCCTCCAGCTTCATCGGATACTTCAGGCGGCGTTCGCCCAGCGCCACTTCCCGCGCCGCCGCACCCTTGGCGCAGTGCGTGCCCATGTTGATGGGGCTGGCGAAAGCGGGTTCCTGGCCGATCCAGACGCCGTTCTGCACCTCGGCGATGATGCTGCAGCCGACGGCGCAGTAGGGGCAAATGGTCTTGCGCTCCTCGATTGCGCCGGTCTGCGCCGGCTCCTGCGCCGGAGCCTTGCGCACCCGGGTCGCCGGCAAAGTGCCCAAGGCGGCGAGTCCCGCAACCGCCATGCCAGAGCCCTTCAGGAAAGTCCGCCGGTCAACGGTGCCGATGCTTGCAATTGGCGCAGCCATGCGCCGCGTCTTGGCGCCGGTTAGGGGCCGGGTGATGGAAGATGTACGCTTCTTCAGCATGACGGCCTCACGAACAGCTGGCGCTTCATGCCATGACGCTCGGACCTACACTTCCAGTTGGACATTGCCCCACCTCCAAAGCGATCAATCTCCAAGCAAAATAACGACGGGGTCGCGGCAAGGTTCCATCGAGGCTGGAATCTGACTTCATTGCCGTGGCCTCCGGCGTCTTGTCGCATTGCAATTGTGGCGCGATTTCCGGCAGACTTGCCGCCGCACTTAACCCGGGGAGGCGTGGATGACGGCTTCGCTGCAGCGGAATCTGCCAGCGCACTTCTATGTCGACCCAGGCGTCCACGACGCCGAGCGACAGGCGATCTTCCGCCGCACCTGGCAATTGCTGGGACCGGAAAGCCAGGTGGCCGCGCCCGGCGACTATCTCGCGGTCGAGCTGGCCGGGTGGCACCTTTTTGTACTGCGTGGGCGCGACGGTGTCCTGCGCGGCTTCCACAATCTTTGCCGCCACCGCGGCGCGCGTCTGTTGGCGGAAGGGCAGGGGCGCTGCAGCCTGCTGCGCTGCCCCTATCACAACTGGGTGTATGACCAGGAGGGGCGGCTGCAGAAGGCGCCCTGGTTCGGCGAGCATCCGGATTTCCGCCTCGAGGACTGGCCGCTCAAGCCCGTGTCGGTGGCAAGCTGGCGCGGCCTGCTTTTCCTGGCGATCGCGCCGGAGCAGGAGCTGGTCGAGCAGCTGGGCGATCTGCCGGAAGAACTGGCAGACCATCCCCTCGAGTCCTTCACCGCGGTCGCCACCCGGCGCTTCGTGATGGCGGCGAACTGGAAAACCTACACCGACAATTTCGTCGAGCAAACCATCGAGGGCAACTGCGCCATCGTGGAGGAGGATTTCGGCATCTGCGAGGAGACGCAGCGCAACTATGCCTCCGGCGCCTATAGCCCGGGCCCGCTCAGCCCGCGCCACGAACCCGGGGTCGCCTACTTCCAGCAGCGGGTGCAGGCGAGCCTGGCGCCCGAGGAACAGGCCGCGCAATAGCGGCGCTGGTTGCTTGACCCTGGCGCGGCGAGGGCCTAAACCCCGATGCGAAGTGCGGCGCGCGGGGCGTAGCGCAGTCTGGTAGCGCATCTGCTTTGGGAGCAGAGGGTCGCTGGTTCGAATCCGGCCGCCCCGACCATGCCGCAGCGGAACCTTGAACGGACGGAAAGAGCCATGCAGGTGCGGATCTTCCAGCTTCCCAAGACGGCCATGCAATCAGGCCGCGGCAACACCCGGCGCTGGGTGCTGGAGTTCGAGCCCGCCGCGCCGCGCAGCATCGAGCCGCTGATGGGCTGGACCTCCTCGCCCGACACGCGCCAGCAGCTGCGCCTCTGGTTCGAAACCGCGGAGGAAGCCGTGGCCTATGCCGAAAAGCATGGCTACATGTACAGCGTCGAGCGGCCGCGCGAGCGCACACTGCGTCCCAAGGCCTACGCCGACAATTTCCGCGTCGACCGCCTCAACCGCTGGACCCACTGACTCCGCCAGGCCCGCCACCCTGGCCAAAGCGCCCTTAGCTCAGCTGGATAGAGCAAGTGCCTTCTAAGCACTAGGTCGCAGGTTCAAGTCCTGCAGGGCGCGCCATTTCCCACTGTGTTCATTCCTGAGACATAGGTAACAGTTTGTACCTAAGACATGGGTGACACCCTGGGTCCGAACGGGTTGTCGATAGTCTGCAGGGTTCTCCGTTCCAAGTCGATGTATTGTTCATTCTATAACTAATCCGTGAACTTGGAGGGGCGCGGTGGAGGGACTGTTTCGATCGGGAGCGGTGAACGCGCTCCCGATCGAAACCATCACCGCTTCCAGTCTGCGGCGAAGCTATCGCGCAGCGGCTCAATCTTGCGTGGAAGCGCGGTACTGTTACAGGTGAGCCCGAGATAAGTGGCCGCGCGCGTGGCGCCGACATAGAGGTACTTGTCGAACAGGTCCGGCTTCATCTTCGCCAGCGTATCCACGCCGACGAAGAATACAGCCTCGAACTCCAGCCCCTTGATGTGCTGCACATCGAAGACGCGAATGTCGTTCTCCTGCCCCGCAAATTGCCCTTTGTAGCAGGCAACGACGTTAAGATTCTCTTCCACCAGGGCCGCTATTAAGCCTTCCGCGAGTGGCCCGACATCCACCTCGTCATTCACGAGAATCGCGACCGAAGGGAGCTGCTTTGTGAACTGCTCAATCTCGACAATCCGCTGGGCAAGCCAGCTTACGATGTCTTCGTGACTTGCGAGACCGGTCCCGAGGACCGGTGCCACCCCCTCGTTATCGACATCCTTTGGCAGCGCTATATCAACGGTGTCATCGGAGCAGAGCCGTACGATCTCAGTCGCCAGTTGGCTCAACTGGCGACTGTGGCGGTAACTGACCTGGATGGGCCGGACTTCGATTTTGGGCGAGGCCCAGCGCATTTCGTCGGCGGATCGGCTGCCCCAAGCGGTGATGCGCTGGTTGAAGTCGCCGCAGGCGAAGAAGGATTGAATTCCAGGACTGGCGAGCGCGCCCATGCAGGCGAGCTGCACGGGCGAGAAGTCTGTGGCCTCATCGACCATGACCTGATTTCTGATCACGCCCAAATAGTCCTTTAGCGGGGCATAGGCGGGGTCGTCGATGTTGCGCAGGATCGTGCGGTCCTGGAGCAGGGATGAAGCCGCACGCATCACGCAGAGGAGCATTACGTCGATCTCCAGCGGATCGACGTCGTTCGCTGCGATCGTATCGGCAGTGTACCAGCTGTTCTCTGCCTGGCGAGTGCGGCGGAAATGACGATAGCGGCCCGCAATGCCGTTAATGTACCGCCGCACCGGGTGGGTGAAGCGACGAAGCGCCCCCTGTACTTGCAGGCTCTCACCGAGCGCCCGCAGTTCGTCTTCCGGCAAGGTTCGCTCGCCGATCCAATCTGCGATCCGTCCTGCCCGAGTGTCCTTGCCGATGGAGCGATGATTTACACGGGCGCGCGCCTGACTGCGCACGTTACGCATATAGGCTCTCGCGGCTCTGGCGTCCCTCGTGCGCGGTGATTGCGCCTGACCGTCTTCTTCTTCCTCGGCGTCCACCTCATCAGAATCGTCATCGGCGTCAGCCAGGTTGTCCAGGAACCGCGCCAGTTCTTCAAGGAACTGCCGGTCCCTATTTACAAGCATGTTCAGTTGTCTGCGAATGGTGCCATCTGTTTCCTCTTTGAGCACTTGCAGCAAATCAGTAACGCGCTCCTCCGTAGCGGCCAGCGCTGTTATCGTGCGCGCGAACGAGTCGGCGCCGGCGTCGTCAACAATCGCTGCCAGTTTCTCCGACAACCTCCGGGCTTCCTCGGTCTTGGAATTGCTGAGCAGCGCGACGGCGCCTTTCAGATTGTCTCGGAAGTGCCCATACTGCCAATTCGCGAAATCCTCGTACCAAGCGGTCTGTCGTGAGAGCAGGTCGGGCCGCGTGAAGAAGGCGTTGCTTCTGAGAACAAACGGCCCTCCGCCATTCGACGTACGCAGGATGAGAAAGCGGTCGCGTGCAAGGTCGAGTCGAAAGCGCGCCCAAGTCGAGATTCTTTGGTCCGGTGCGGCGATGTGCTCTCGGGCAAACGCCTCCTTGAGGTAAACCTTCAGGAGGTCGGTGGGCGTAAACATCATCCAGCTGTCGGCGTGCGACGGCGAGCCGTCGAAGCGCGCGGCATCGGCAAGGCGGCGCTCGTCATCGTCCAGATATTCGCGGTCGAGCTTCTGCCCAAGGCGGCGGATTAGTGTCGTCGTCTTACCCGTGCCAGGCGGGCCGACGATCAGAATCTGCCTGTTCAGCGGCAACCGGAATATCTCGTCCTGGTAGCGGTCGAGAATCGGTTGGTCGCGTAGGCCCATCTTCGTGATGACACTGCGGCGAATGCCTTCGATGACATTGGCGGCCTTCTCGTCCGCCGCAAGAATACTGGCGAGTATCTCATCGCCAATGTCGGCGGTCGGGATGACGGCCAGCGCCTCCCTCATCGAAACAACGGTTATGGGCCCGTATGTGTCGCCTTCGAGTACGGAGTTACGCGAGTCCCAGAGGCCTTCGGGTCGGAGTGGGTGGAGGATTACCTTTTCGACAATGACGCCAGATATGCCGCCAATTTTGAAATCCTCGCCTACAGAGAGTGCGGCAAGCCGTCCGGCCGGCGCGTTGCGGCCTGCAAGTTTCGTGGTTGGGTCGAGTGCCGCATATGGCGTATCGCGGGTGATGTAGTATATGATGAACTTGCCAGCGTCCGTCCGGACCAGGACACGCGCGATCGCTGGTTCGCGGGACTGGGACTCAAGACTGCGGCGTTTCGTAGCGTCGATGCCGCTGAGCTTCTTTATCGCCTCGTGAGAAGTGAACGTGTTGACGCTCGCGAAAGCATCAGGGCCTATCGTGTTCGGCTCACGCAACTGAGCATCCGCTGAGGCCGCGATCGCTTCCAGGACACCGAGCGTTTCGCCCGACACGCGTTCGATATCGTTATTGTGGTTTGTAGTCATGCAACCCATGCCCCCCATCCTGACGCAATTTTTCAGCTTTTCGGGAACAATAGGCAACCCTGTTGGGAGAGTGCGCCAAGCGCTAAGGCCGACCACCTGGACAATTACTCAGCAATAACAATGCTATAGTGGCTCCACACTTTGGCCTCTCGGGTTCGCCATGGCATCGGTAGTAATTGTTGAGACATAGGTAGCAAATGGCAATTGGTGGCGCCCCGAGACGGTTTAGGCAGGCTTGCCGTGCCTCATACATCGTCCGAATCGGAAATCGCGTCGATGTACGCCTGATCGTCCCTCGCATGCCTGCTCGTCGCAATGATTTGCGATTGACGATGCGCTTGCTGTGGGAAGGAGATCGCGGGCGGGCTTATGTTACATTCACGAATCAGCTTCGATATGGGTCTAGGCTTCGACGAATTTACCATAATTTGCCCCGCATAATGAAAAGCAGCGATGCGATACCCCATCAGAACGGCGCTTACAGTTAACTGATAGGCTCGTTGTCGACATCCTACACGCCTTGCAGCGCATCCAGCTGTGCCGAGACCCGGGTGGGGCGGCCCAGGATGTCGAGGAGGAGCCAGACGCGCTCTTGCGAGTCGAGCTTTTCGATCCGGGCGACGAAGTCGGCGAAGGGGCCCTTGGTCACGCGCACGCTGTCGCCCGGGGCGAATGCGGTGGGCGGCTGGAGCTGGCCTTCGCCATCGCAGCGGGCCATGAGCTCGGCGACGAGGGCAGGGGGCACCGGGGCCGGGTCGCTCCCGAAGGCGACCAGGCGGGTGATGCCATAGGTCGCGTTGATCTTGCGCCAGCCACCGCTTGCCGGATCGAAGGAAACGAAGAGATAGCCTGGGAACAGCGGCTGCAGCGCCTCGACGAAGCGGCCGCGCTGACGGCGGGTGACCATTTGCTGCGGCAGGAAGACCGGAAAGTGCTGGCGCTGCAGATTGCGCTCGGCGATGTGCTGGCAGTTCGGCTTGAACTGGGCCAGAAACCAAGCCCGTTCGCTGACGGACTCCGGCGGCTGTCCTCGCGCGGAGGGTGCCGTGCCCTCTGCTGTGCTGCCCCTGTTCGCTGTCACGACCCCACCCCTGCGATCCGTCGATTTTCCGTAGACGGAGCGATCAACGCCCATCAGGGCGCGTCTCGCTGCAAATCTCTACATAAGATTGTATCGATTGCAGGGAGGCGGAGGCAATGGCTTTCCCCGCCGCGAACGACAGAGACGAGCGGTTGCCCGGAGGTTGCGACACAGCGTCACAAGCCGCAAAACACAACAAGGGCGGCCGCAAAGGGCCGCCCTGCTGCGTCTACTGTGCCAGAACCGAGCCATCGCGTGGCCCGGTGCCGCGCAATCAGTCGTTCTTCAGGCCGAAGGCACCGAAGCGCTTGTTGAACTTCGCCACCTGGCCGCCACGCTCCGACACCCGGTGAACGCCGGTCCAGGCCGGATGCGTCTTGGGGTCGATGTCGAGGCGCAGCGTGTCGCCCGCGCTGCCGTAAGTCGAGCGGGTCGTGTACTCGGTGCCGTCGGTCATGATGACGGTCACTTCATGATAGTCAGGATGAATACCTTGTTTCATCGCGCACCTCCGTAAGTCGCGCGCCTTGTAACCAAGGGACGGGGCTATTGCAAGGCCGCCTTGCTCCCTGCCGTCCGGCATGCGATCTAGCAGCCGCGCCCGACGGAGCCTCGAGACTGGTTCTCCGCGGCGGGCCTTTTGCAATCAGCCGGAACAGGTGCCGATGGCACGCATCCAGGAAGCCGCGACGGCCGCGGCGCGTCAGCAGTTCGATCGACCGACCGGCCGGGACTTTCGGGTCCTGACCTATCTCTGGCGCTTCGTTAGACCCTACAAGCTGCAGGTTGCCGGCGCGATGGTGGCGCTGGTGATTGCGGCCGCGACATTGCTTGCCATCGGCACCGGCCTGCGCGGGCTGGTGGACGAGGGCTTTGCTGCCGGCGACACGGCACGGCTCGACCGGGCGGTGCTGGGCCTCTTCGGCGTGGTGGTCGTGCTCGCACTGGCCTCCTATGGCCGCTACTTCCTGGTGACCTGGATCGGCGAGCGGGTGATCGCCGACGTGCGCACGACGGTCTACGGCCATGTGATCCGGCTCTCCCCGGCCTATTACGAAACCACCCGCACGGGCGAGGTCCTCTCCCGGCTGACCTCGGATACGACGGTGCTGCAGACCGTGGTTGGCACCTCCGTGTCCATCGCGCTGCGCAACACCCTGCTCTTTGCCGGCGGCCTGATCATGCTGCTGATCACCTCGCCGAAGCTCACCGGGCTGGTGCTGCTGGTCACGCCGCTGGTGGTCTTCCCCATCCTCCTGTTCGGGCGCCGGGTGCGCCGGCTGTCGCGCGACAGCCAGGACCGCATCGCCGATGTCGGCGCCTATGTGGACGAGTCGCTGAACGCGATCCGCACGGTGCAGGCCTTCACTCACGAGGACCTGGACCGCGCCCGCTTCACCGGCCGGGTGGAGGAGGCCTTCACCACCGCGGTAGCCCGCATCCGTGCCCGCGCCTGGCTAACGGCTTTGGTCATCCTGCTGGTGTTCGGTGCGGTCTCCGCCGTGCTCTGGATCGGCGGTCGCGATGTCCTGAACGGCCGAATCAGCGGCGGCGAACTGGCGTCCTTTGTCTTCTATGCCGTGGTGGTGGCCGGCGCCTTCGGAGCGATCGGTGAGGTCATCGGCGATCTGCAGCGTGCTGCAGGTGCCACGGAACGGCTCATCGAACTGCTGCGAACCGAGCCGGAGATTGCCGCTCCCGCCCAGCCGGTGGCCCTGCCGGAGCCGCCCGTAGGCGCCGTTCGCTTCGAGTCCGTGGCCTTCCGCTATCCCGCCCGCCCCGATGCACCGGCCCTGGAAGGCTTCGATCTGGCGGTGGAGCCGGGCGAGACCGTGGCGCTGGTGGGCCCCTCGGGCGCCGGAAAGTCGACGGTCTTCCAGCTTCTGCTGCGCTTCTACGATCCGCAGGCGGGACGCATTCGCTTCGACGGAGTCGATCTGCGCGAGGCCGATCCCCAGGCTCTGCGGCAAAGGATCGGCCTGGTGCCGCAGGATGCCGTCATCTTTTCCGCCGACGCCTGGGAAAACATCCGCTACGGCCGCCCCGGCGCGAGCGACGACGAGGTGCGTGACGCGGCCGAGGCCGCCGGCTGCACGGAGTTCCTGGATGCCCTGCCGCAGGGCTTCGCCACCTTCCTGGGCGAGCGCGGCGTGCGCCTGTCCGGCGGCCAGCGCCAGCGCCTGGCCATCGCCCGGGCCATCCTGCGCGATCCGGCGGTGCTCCTGCTCGATGAGGCGACCTCGGCCCTCGACTCCGAGAGCGAGCGCATGGTGCAGAGCGCTCTCGACCGCCTTTCGCGCGGGCGTTCGACTCTGGTGATCGCCCATCGCCTGGCCACGGTTCAGCGCGCGCACCGCATCGTGGTGCTGGATCGCGGGCGTGTGGTGGCCAGCGGCACCCACGAGTCGCTCATGGCCGAACCCGAAGGCCTCTATCGGCGCCTGGCCACGTTACAGTTCGATCAGGCCGATCGCTTTGCCGGCGACCGCCTCTCGCCGGCGCTCCCGCTGTCCACCGCCGGCGCCTGATCTGGACGGCCGGCCGCTAGTCAGAAGGCGACGCCGCCTTGTGTCCAACCGGCAAAGGTCGTAAACAGCGGCGGTCCTTTTTCCGCGTTTTTTCGGCGCAACGATAGCCGTTCGACCCCTTGTCGAAGCGGCCTCGAATCCGGGGAGTTTTCCATGGCACGCAACAAGATCGCGCTGGTCGGCGCAGGCAACATCGGTGGCACGCTGGCCCTGCTGGCGGGCTTGAAGGAACTGGGCGACGTCGTGCTCTTCGACATCGTCGACGGCATTCCCCAGGGCAAGGCACTGGACATTGCCCAGTCCGCTCCGGTCGAAGGCTTCGATGCCAACTTTTCCGGCGCCAGCGACTATTCGGCCATCGCCGGCGCGGATGTGGTGATCGTCACCGCCGGCATTCCGCGCAAGCCGGGCATGAGCCGCGACGACCTGCTGGCCACCAACATGAAGGTCATGAAGGCGGTCGGCGAGGGCATCAAGACGCATGCGCCGGACGCCTTTGTCATCTGCATCACCAATCCGCTGGATGCCATGGTCTGGGTCCTGCGCGAGGCCTGCGGCCTGCCGCACAACAAGGTGGTGGGTATGGCTGGCGTGCTCGATTCCGCGCGCTTCCGCCACTTCCTGGCCGAAGAGATGCAGGTTTCCGTGGAGGATGTCTCGGCCTTCGTGCTCGGCGGTCATGGCGACACCATGGTGCCGATGGTGCGCCACTCCACCGTGGCCGGCATTTCGCTGCCGGATCTGGTGAAGATGGGCTGGATCACCCAGGAAAAGCTCGACGCCATCGTCGATCGCACCCGCAATGGCGGCGCCGAGATCGTGGGCCTGCTCAAGGCCGGCTCGGCCTTCTACGCCCCGGCCTCCTCGGCCATTGCCATGGCGGAGAGCTACCTCAAGGACAAGAAGCGTGTGCTGCCCTGCGCCGCCTATCTGTCCGGCGAATATGGTGTGGACGGCTTCTATGTCGGCGTGCCGGCGGTGATCGGTGCGGAAGGCATTGAGCGGATCGTGGAACTCGAACTCAACGAAACCGAAATGGACGGCTTCACCCACTCGGTGAATGCGGTGCGCGGACTGATCGACGCCTGCAAGAATCTCGAAGGCGCGTGATCTGGCGCATGCGGCGAGACCGATCGCCTCGATCCCAGGTATTTCCGGCGCCGGTTGCGCCGTTTCGGCAGGCTGTTAAAGTGCCACCGGGAGGCGAAGGCGCCGGAAAACATGGGTGTGGGGCGGAGCGTGTTTCGACAGCTTCATTCTAAACTTTCCTTGGAAGAAATGAGCGCAACAGCATGAATATTCACGAGTATCAGGCGAAGAGCTTGCTCGCGAAGTTCGGTGTGGCCGTGCCCCGCGGGCATGTCGCCTACACGCCGGACGAAGCGGAAGCGGCCGCAAAGGAACTCGGCGGCCCCGTCTGGGTGGTCAAGTCGCAGATTCACGCCGGCGGACGCGGCGCGGGCCGCTTCCAGGACGACCCTGAAGGCAAGGGCGGTGTGCGTGTCAGCAAGTCCATTGAGGAAGTCCGGGACAACGCCAAGGCGATGCTGGGCCATGTGCTGGTCACCAAGCAGACCGGGGCCGCGGGCAAGGAGGTCAAGCGCCTCTATATCGAGGAAGGCTGCGACATCGCTCGTGAGCTCTACCTGTCCATGCTCGTGGATCGCGCCAGCAGCCGGGTGACGGTGGTCGCTTCCACGGAAGGCGGGATGGAGATCGAGGAGGTGGCAGCCTCCCATCCCGAGAGGATCGTCAAGGAGCCTGTGGATCCGGCCGTCGGCCTCATGCCCTTCCAGGCGCGCAAGATCGCTTTCGCGCTGGGCCTCGAGGGCAAGCAGGTGGGCGCGGCCACGAAGTTCCTGGCGGCCATGTACAAGGCCTTCACCGAGCTCGATGTCTCCCTGATGGAGATCAATCCGCTGGTGGTGACGGGCGAGGGGGCGGTGATCGCCCTCGATGCCAAGATGGGCTTCGATGACAACGCGCTCTTCCGCCATCCTGACGTCGCCGAAATGCGCGACGAGGACGAAGAAGATCCGATGGAGATCGAGGCCGGGCGCCACGAGCTGAACTACATCAAGCTCGACGGCAACATCGGCTGCATGGTCAATGGCGCCGGCCTGGCCATGGCCACCATGGACATCATCAAGCTCTACGGCGGCGAGCCGGCGAACTTCTTGGATGTCGGCGGTGGTGCGACGAAGGAGCGGGTGACCGCGGCCTTCAAGATCATTCTCTCCGACCCCAACGTCGAGGGCATCCTGGTTAACATTTTCGGCGGCATCATGCGCTGCGACGTCATTGCCGAGGGCGTGGTCGCCGCGGCGCGCGAGGTCAGCCTGCATGTGCCGCTGGTCGTGCGGCTGGAAGGCACCAACGTGGAACTCGGCAAGAAGATCCTGGAGGAGTCCGGTCTGCCCATCGTGTCGGCAGACAACCTCGCCGATGCGGCGGAGAAGATCGTGAGCGCAGTGAAGGAGGCGAACTGATGGCCGTTCTGGTCGACAAGAACACCCGGGTCATCTGCCAGGGCTTCACCGGCGCGCAGGGGACGTTCCATTCCGAGCAGGCGATTGCTTACGGCACCAACATGGCCGGCGGCGTGACCCCGGGCAAAGGTGGCAGCAAGCACCTGGACCTACCGGTCTTCAACACCGTGGCCGAGGCGGTGAACGACACCGGCGCCAACGCGAGCGTGATCTACGTCCCGCCGCCCTTCGCAGCCGACGCCATCCTGGAAGCCATCGATGCCGGGATTGAGCTGGTGGTCTGCATCACCGAGGGCATTCCGGTGCTGGACATGGTGAAGGTGAAGCGCGCCCTGGTGGACAGCAAGGCGCGGCTCATCGGCCCGAACTGCCCCGGCATCATCACGCCGGACGAATGCAAGATCGGCATCATGCCTGGCCACATCCATCGCCGCGGCAAGATCGGCATCGTTTCGCGCTCCGGCACCCTAACCTACGAGGCTGTTGCCCAGACCACCGCAGCGGGGCTGGGGCAGTCCACCTGCATCGGCATCGGCGGCGATCCGGTCAATGGCACCGACTTCGTCGATTGTCTCGAGATGTTCCTCGACGACGATGAGACCGAAGGCATCATCATGATCGGCGAGATCGGTGGTGACGCCGAGGTGAAGGGTGCCGAATACCTGGCCGCCGCAGCCACCAAGAAGCCGGTCTGCGGTTTCATTGCCGGCCGCACGGCGCCTCCGGGGCGTCGCATGGGCCATGCCGGTGCGGTGATCTCGGGCGGCAACGACACGGCCGACTTCAAGATCAAGGCGCTGCAGGAGGCAGGCATCTTCGTGGCCGACTCACCGGCCAGCCTGGGCAGCTCCATGGTCAAGGCCATGCAGGCCGCTGGTAAGTAGCGCGCACTGTGTTAAATGAGACCGGGGGAGTTGCATTCGACTTCCCCGGCCTTTGATTGGAAGGAGGCGGCGCGGCCGCCCTTGCGGGTCCCGCGCTGAAAGAAGCGATGGCGCAGCAACAGGCGAGTGGTGACGTGCAGCTGATGGGGCCTCATGCGCCCGAACTGGCGGCGCTCTATGCCACCTATCTCGGTTCCCCGGATGCCGTGGGGGCGGACTGGAAGGCGTTTTTCGATGCTCTGGACGAGGATGCCCGTGCGGTCCTGAACGAGGCGGTGGACTGGCCGGAAGGGGCGGAACCCGGCGACACCGGCGTCCAGGGCTGCCCCGACGGCTACACCCGGCCGGCCCGCTCGCCACGCCCCATGCTGCCGCCCGGCGCGGTTCCCGCGGACATCAACGATCCGCGTGTGCGCGCCGCGACCGTGGACTCGATCCGCGCCCTCATGCTGATCCGCGCCTATCGCGTTCGCGGGCACCTGGAGGCTCAGCTCGACCCGCTCGGCCTGGTCAAGGTCGAGCCGCATCCGGAACTCGATCCGAAGTCCTATGGCTTCAGCGATTCCGATATGGATCGGCCGATTTTCATCGACAATGTGCTGGGCATGGAGATCGCCACGCTGCGGGAGATCGTGCAGGCGCTGCGCGAGACCTACTGCGGTTCCATTGGCGTGGAGTTCATGCACATCCAGGATCCGGACCAGAAGCGCTGGATCCAGGAACGCATCGAGACCCGGGACCACAATCGGACCGACTTCACCATTCCCGGCAAGCGCGCCATTCTTGAGCGCCTGACGGCAGCGGAATCCTTCGAGAAGTTTCTGGACCGCAAGTACACCGGCACGAAGCGCTTCGGCCTGGATGGCGCCGAGGCGATGATCCCGGCGCTGGAGCAGATCCTCAAGCGCGGTGGACACCTTGGGCTCGAGGAAGTGGTGATCGGCATGCCGCACCGCGGTCGCTTGAACGTGCTGGCCAACTTCATGGCCAAGCCATTCCAGGCGATCTTCAGCGAATTCCAGGGCGGTGCTGCGCACCCTGAGGATGTGGGTGGCTCCGGCGACGTGAAGTACCACCTTGGCACTTCGGCGGATCGAGAGTTCGACGGCAACGTGGTCCACCTGTCCCTGACCGCAAACCCCTCGCACCTGGAAGCGGTGAACCCGGTGGTCTGCGGCAAGGTGCGTGCCAAGCAGCAGCAGCGCGGCGACAGTGACCGCACCAAGGTCATGGCCCTGCTGCTGCATGGTGACGCGGCCTTCTCGGGCCAGGGGCTGGTGCCGGAGACGCTCGATCTCTCCGAGCTCAAGGGCTACCGCATCGGCGGCACCATCCATTTCATCGTCAACAATCAGATCGGCTTCACCACCAATCCGGTGAATTCGCGCTCCGGGCCCTATTGCTCGGATGTGGCCAAGATCATCCAGGCGCCGATCCTGCACGTGAACGGCGACGATCCCGAAGCCGTGGTTCATGCGGCGCGCATCGCCACGGAGTTCCGGCAGACGTTCAAGAAGGACGTCGTCATCGACATGTTCTGTTATCGCCGCTTCGGCCATAACGAGGGCGATGAGCCGGCCTTCACCCAGCCGCTGATGTACGAGCGGATCAAGGGCCACCCCTCGACCCGTCACATCTATGCCCAGCAGCTTTCGAGCGAGGGGGTGGTCTCGGAGAAGGAGCCGGATGCGCTGGTGCAGCAGTGGTTCGACCGGCTGGATCAGGAGTTCGAGGCCTCCAAGTCCTACAAGCCCAACAAGGCCGACTGGCTGGAGGGGGCGTGGAGCGGCTTCAAGGCTGCGCGGGGCTACGATCCGCGTCGCGGTCGCACGGCCGTGTCAGAGGAGCAATTGAAGGAAGTCGGCGAAGCGCTGTGCAGCTATCCGGAAGGCTTCAACGTCAATCGCAAGATCCAGCGCCAGCTGGACAACAAGCGCAAGGTGTTCGAGAGCGGGACCGGGATTGATTGGGCGACGGCCGAGGCTCTGGCCTTCGGCACGTTGCTGATCGAAGGCCATCCGGTGCGCATGTCGGGGCAGGACAGCAATCGCGGCACTTTCTCCCAGCGCCATGCTTCGCTGATCGACCAGAAGACCGAGGAGATTTACAAGCCGCTGGAACACATCCGGCCGGATCAGGGCAAGCTGGAAATTGTCGACAGCCCGCTGTCCGAACTGGCGGTCCTGGGCTACGAGTACGGCTACTCCCTGGCCGAACCCAAAGCTTTGACGCTCTGGGAGGCGCAGTTCGGCGATTTCGTCAACGGTGCCCAGATCATCATCGACCAGTTCCTCGTTTCCGGCGAGGCCAAGTGGCTGCGGATGTCCGGGTTGGTCATGCTGCTGCCCCACGGCTACGAGGGGCAGGGGCCGGAGCACTCATCCGCGCGGATGGAGCGCTTCCTGCAGCTCTGTGCTGAAGACAATATCCAAGTGGTGAACTGCACCACGCCAGCCAACTTCTTCCACGCGCTGCGCCGACAGGTCCATCGGGAGTTCCGCAAGCCGCTGGTGGTGATGACTCCGAAATCGCTGCTGCGGCACAAGCGCTGCCAGTCCAACCTGGCGGACATGACGGGGGACAGTTCCTTCCACCGGGTCATGGTGCAACCGCAGCTGCCCAGCAAGCCGAAGGACGCCAAGCAGGTCGTGCTCTGTTCGGGCAAGGTCTACTACGACCTGCTGGAGGAGCAGGAGAAGCATCAGGTCAAGGATGTGCATCTCATCCGACTGGAGCAGATCTATCCCTTCCCCTGGGATGCTTTGCAGGAACGGCTCGAGCCCTACCGTCACTGCGAACTGGTCTGGTGCCAGGAAGAGCCGCGGAACATGGGCGCCTGGTCCTTCGTCGAGACCTTCATCGAGGAAACGGCGGATGAGATCGGCTTCAAGAAGCCGCGACCGCGTTACGCCGGTCGGCGGGCCGCGGCGTCGCCAGCAACCGGGCGCTTTCAGCGGCACGTGGCCGAACAGAACCAGCTGTTGCAAGAGGCGTTCACCGTGGGAATGGCGCGGGTCGGGCGCATCGGCACCCGCCGCGCGGCCGACGAGGAACAGCACGCAGCGGCAAAGTAGTCGACCCCCTTCGCAGCCACCGGACGAACCAAGGACGAGAGAGCGATCATGACAACCGAGATCCGGGTCCCGACGCTGGGCGAATCAGTCACCGAGGCAACGGTGGCCAAATGGCTGAAACAGCCCGGCGAGAGTGTGGCCGCGGACGAACCCTTGGTGGAGCTTGAAACCGACAAGGTGACGCTCGAGGTCAATGCGCCAGCAGCCGGTGTATTGAGCGAGGTCCTGGCGGAAGAGGGCGCCAACGTCGAGGTCGATGCACTGCTGGGCCGCATCGGTGAAGGGGAGGGCCAGCCCGCCGAAAAGGCGCCGGCGGCTGATTCGCAGAAGTCCAAGCCCGCTGCACCAGAACCCGCCGAGGAAGAAGCGAGCGAGGCCGCGCCGAGCGAAGAGGAGCCCGGCGGCGGCGAGGAACAGCAGGTTGTCGTGCCGACGCTTGGCGAGTCCGTGGCGGAGGCTTCGGTCGCTAAGTGGCTGAAGCAGGAAGGCGACAGCGTGGGCGCGGACGAGCCCCTGGTGGAACTGGAAACCGACAAGGTCAGTCTCGAAGTCAATGCACCTGTGGCCGGTGTGCTCACGCGGATCGATGCAGCGGAAGGCGCCTCTGTCGAACCGGGTGAAGTGCTGGGCGCTGTCACCGCCGGTGGAGCGGGGGCGAAGTCGGCGCCAAGCAAGCCCGCTGCTGCGGCGGAACCCGAAGCGAAGGCACCCGCGGCGGCTCAGCCCGAGAGGGCGGCCCCTGCAGAGGCGACGACCGGCGACCTCGATCCCAGTGCGGTGCCGCGCAGTGGTGAAGGCGGAAAGATCACGGCGCGCGACCTGAAGAGCTTCCTGGAGAGCGCGGGCGGAAGCTCGAGCATGACCCTTTCGCCTGCTGTGACCAATCTGGTGGCTGAGCATGGCCTGGACCCGGCGCGCATCCCTGCGACCGGCCCCAAGGGACGCCTGACCAAGGAAGACGTCCTGGCCGTGGTGGAAGGGCGCAAGGAACTGCTGGCAAAGCCTCAGGTGCAGGCAGCGCAAGCGCCGGCACCGGCCTCCCAGCCCACTGCCGAGCCCAAATCGACGGCGGCTCCCGCCGACTCCTCGCCGCGTGAGGAGCGGGTGCGCATGACCAAGCTGCGCCAGACCATTGCCCGACGCCTGAAGGAAGCGCAGAACACGGCGGCCATGTTGACCACCTTCAACGAGGTAGACATGGGCGCCGTCATGGCCCTGCGGTCCAAGCACAAGGAAGGCTTTGAGAAGAAGCACGGGGTGAAGCTGGGCTTTACCTCCTTCTTCGCCAAGGCCGTGGTGGCGGCGCTGAAGGAGGTGCCGGCGGTCAATGCCCGTATCGACGGGGATGAGATTGTCTACAACAAGTTCTTCGACATCGGCATGGCGGTCTCGACACCCCAGGGCTTGATGGTCCCCATCATTCGTGATTGCGACGGCAAGTCCTTCGCGGAGATCGAATCCTCGCTTGGCGAGATTGCTGGCCGCGCGCGCGACGGCAAGCTCAAGATCGAGGAGATGCAGGGTGGCAGCTTCACGATCACCAATGGCGGCGTCTTCGGCTCGCTGCTCTCCACGCCGATCCTCAATGCACCGCAATCGGGCATTCTCGGACTGCACAAGATCCAGGAACGGCCCATGGCCGTGAACGGGCAGGTGGAAGTTCGGCCGATGATGTACCTCGCGCACTCCTACGACCACCGCATCGTCGATGGTCGCGAGGCAGTGACCTTCCTGATCAAGGTCAAGGAAGCGATCGAGGATCCCGAGCGCTTGCTTCTGGACCTGTGACCGCGGGCCGTCAGGCGCCGTTGGCGCTGCAGGCCTATGTTGACGCAGGGCGAGGCAGTGTGGACTTCCTCGGCCGCACGACATCGGCTCCGGCCCTGGCGCATGCCGGCCGGGCGCTGGCGGCCGGTCTGGTCGAAGCGGTGCCAGGGGGGCTGGGCCACGGCGACCGGGTGGCCGTGCTTCTGCCCAACAGTCCCACACACATCGAACTGCTGATTGCCGCCGATTGCTTGGGCTTGCTCCTGCTGGTCCTGGACCCGCGGGAGGAGGAGGCTGAACTGGCCGCACGCCTTGGCGCCAGGCCGCCGAAGCTGCTGATTACCTCCAACCCGACGCCGCTTTTCGATAAGGTGCTGCGGCTCATGCGTGCCTGTCCTGCCGATATGCCGGTGGCCGTTGACCGTTTGACCGATCTCTTGCCCTTTCCGCGCAATCTGATCGCGCCTCTGTTGCGCGGCGGCGGTCTGGCGACGCTGCCGCCGGATCCACGCTTTCTGCGTTATGCCTCCCTGAGGAAACGGGAGTCGTTCGGGGGAGCAGTGCACGGAATGACGGCCCTGGAGGGCCTGATGACGGAGTGGGACGCTGCCCGTCTCGGAACCGAGATTGCGGCAGCAGCGGTGCCGAAGCGACAGGACGAGCGCTGGTTGCTGACGGCCCCTTTGGCCGATGCGCGCAGCTTTGCCGCGGTGCTGCGCGGGCTGGAGGCTGGCGCTCGCGTGCTGCTCTCGCCGCGGCTCGACCGAAAGAGCCTGGCGAAGATCGGCCAACAGGCTGCAAGTGAGCGGGAGATACCCTGAGGCTAACCCGGGAACGGGCTTGTCTTGCTCTCCCTACTTGAGGATGATCCTGCAACAAGAGATGGAAGCGAGGGACGCTGCATGAGACTGAAGGACAAGGTTGCCATCGTCACCGGTGCCGGCGGCGGTTTCGGCGAAGGCATTGCCCGGCTGTTCGCGGAGGAGGGGGCCAAGGTCTGTGTCGCCGATATCCGCGCCGAGGAAGCCAAGCGCGTTGCCGGTGACATCGGCGCGGCCGCCATCGCTGCTGTGGGCGACGTTTCGACGGCTGCCGGCATCGATGCGATCGTCTCCGCCACGCGCGCGGCCTTCGGCGAGGCGGATATCGTGGTCAACAACGCGGGCATCACCCACCGCAACCAGTCGATGCTGGAAGTGGACGAGGAGACCTTCGATAAGGTCTACGCCGTCAACGTCAAGGCGATCTATCTCATGGCGAAGGCGACCGTGCCGGCCATGCGCGCCAAGGGCGGCGGGTCCGTGATCAACGTGGGCTCCACGGCGGGCATCCGTCCGCGCCCCGGCCTGGTCTGGTATAACGGCTCCAAGGGTGCGGCCAACGTGATTTCCAAGTCCATGGCTGTGGAACTGGCTCCGGACAACATCCGGGTGAATGCCATCTGCCCGGTCATCGGTGAGACCGGGCTGCTCGAGCACTTCATGGGTGTACCGGACACGCCGGAGAACCGGGCCCGCTTCGTCGCAACCATTCCCTTGGGGCGAATGAGCAAGCCTTTGGACATTGCCCGGGCTGCCCTCTGGCTGGCCTCGGAAGAGGCGGAGTTTATCACCGGCATCGAGCTGCCGGTGGATGGCGGGCGCTGCGTTTGAGCGCGCGTCCGGTCAGTAATGCGCCCACCAGTCAGGACTCGCCGGGTCGTATGGGAAGGAAGGAACTGGCCGGCCAGTTGCCCTGCCAGTCTTCCCAGGCCAGCGTGGCGCGGGCTCGGCGCAAGTCCTCGGTCATCTGGTTCTTCAGGGCGTCCAGGCTGTCGAAGCGAGCTTCGGGCCGCAGGTAGTCGATAAACGCCACTCGTAGATGACGGCCGTAAAGGTCGCCCTGATAGTCGATCAGGTGCACTTCCAGCAGTGGTTCGGCGTAGTTGAACATGGGGCTGATGCCCAGATTGGCCACACCCGGCAGCCAGCGGGTCGTGCTGCGCCCCTCGCTCGAGGCGCCTTCCACGGCCACGCGCACGGCATAGATGCCGAAGGCGGGGCGCAGCGTATCGCGCCCGAGCAGGATGTTGGCTGTGGGAAAACCCAGTTCGCGGCCGCGCTTGGCGCCATGATGCACCCGGCCCTCGATCTCCCAGTAGCGGCCGAGCAGCAGTGCCGCGCGGGTCGGATTGCCGGCCTGCAGGTAGTCCCGGACCAGGCTGGAGGAGTAGACTTCCTGCGCCTGGCCCGGCGCGGAAGCCATGCCGAGGCCGCTGACGCCGAAGCCGAATGATTGCCCGTACTGCTGCAACGCGTCCACATCACCGGCGCGCCGGTTGCCGAAGCGAAAGTTCGCTCCCACCACCACATGCTTGAGCGCCAGCCCCTCATGCAAGACCTCTCGGGCAAAGGCTTCGGGCGTCAAGCCGGCCAGCGCCCGATTGAAGCGCAGCACCCAGAGCACCTCGACGCCCAGGCTTTGCAGCAGGCGGGCCTTAACTCGCAGCGGGGTCAGCCGAAAGGGCGCAAGATCGGGTGCGAAGAGGCGCCGCGGGTGCGGTTCGAAGGTGACCATGCCCCAGGGTGCGTTTCGCGCTGTCGCCAGCGCACGGGCATGCTCCAGGAGGTGCATGTGACCGCGATGGATGCCATCGAAGTTGCCGATGACCGCGACCGCGTTGCGGCACTCAGGTGGCGTTGCGCGCGGGTGGCGAATCAAGCGCATGTGATACGTCTCTAGGCGCTGACGAAGTGGCCGTAGCGGCCGCGCTTGTAGAGCAGTGCATCACGCTCCGGCTCGTTGCGCACCCGCGTGACCTCGCCGACCAGGATCAGATGGTCGCCGGCCTCGATCACTTCATGGCGGGCGCACTCCAGCCAGGCGACGCAGCCGGGGATCAGCGGAATGCCCCCGGACCCTGCAGTCCAGCGCAGACCCGCCCATTTGTCGGCCATTGGGGTGGCGAAGCGCTTGGAGAGTTCGGCCTGCGCACTTTCCAGGATGTTGATGGCGAAGTGGCCCGCCGACACAAAGGTGGGCAGGCTGAAGGCGCTCCGGTCAAGGCAGAAGAGCACCAGGGGCGGGTCCATGGAGACCGACGAAAAGGAGTTCACCGTCACGCCCACGGGGGTGCCGGTCTCGTCAATGCTGGTGACGATGGCGATGCCGGTGGCAAAGCTGCCCAGGGCGTCGCGCAGATCACTTCGATCCACGGTGCTTGCCTCTGGGCTCCCCTGCGGCGCCGCTTTCTCGCCTGCTCCGGTCATTCTCCGCTCCTGCCATTACGAAGTGGTCATATCGACCATCGGCCCCCTCGGTGCAACCGCTCAGGGCAGCAGGCGCCGACAGATCTGCGATGCATCCGATGACCATGCGCCTCTTTTGCTCCTCTTGAAGTCGGCAGCATAAGGGTATAAAGATATCTTTATATGAGCGAGCGAGGACCAGGGATGGACGTGCTTTTGCAGGGGCTGAGGGCAGCGGCGGAGCCGACACGGCTGCGTGTGCTGGCGCTTTGTGCCCATGCGGAGCTCACGGTCAGTGACCTGGTCGAGATTCTCGGCCAGTCCCAGCCCAGGGTGTCGCGCCACCTCAAGCTGCTTGTGGAGGCAGGTCTCCTCCAGCGGCACCAGGAGGGCTCTTTTGCCTACTATCGGCTTTCCGATCGTGGGCTTGGGGCTGAACTGTCCCGCCAGCTCGTCGACCTGCTGCCGGCGGAAGACCCGCTGCATGCGCGTGACCTGGAGCGGCTTCAGGCGGTGCAGGAAGCCTGGGCGGTCAAGGCTGCCGCTTATTTCCGCCGCAACGCCACGGACTGGACCCGGCTGCGGGCGCTGCATGCCAACACCGACACGGTGGACAGCGCCTTGCGGGAGATCGTCCTGGCCGAGCCTATCGACGACCTTCTCGATGTGGGCACCGGCGCCGGGCATGTCCTCAAGCTTTTGGGCGATCATGCCCGCAGTGCCATAGGCGTCGACCTGTCGCGCGATATGTTGACCGTGGCCCGGGCCAATCTTTTCCGGGCCGGTCTGCGGCACTGCCAGGTGCGTCATGCCGAGATGACGGTTTTGCCCTTTGCCGCGGGGCGTTTTGACGTGGTGACGCTGCATATGGTGCTGCACTACGCGCAGCGCCCTGCGGCGGCGATCAAGGAAGCGGCGCGGGTCTTGCGGCCGGGAGGGCGGCTCGTGGTCGTCGACTTCCTGCCGCATGAACGCGCCGAACTGCGCAGCGAGCATGCCCATCGTTGGCTGGGCTTCTCCGATGCTGGGATGACCGATTTCCTGAGTGAAGCGGGTCTGGTGGCGGAACGTTCGCACTCTCTAGCCGGCGGTCCCTTGACCGTTGGCCTTTGGCTCGGGCGCCGGCCCGCCAATGACAGTCTCAACTCTGATAACGCAGAAACTGCGAGGAAGGTGATCTGATGCGATTCTCCTTCGAATTCTTTCCGGCGCGCACGCCGGCGGGAGAGCGTCAACTGGCCGAGACGGCCAAGAAGCTGGCGCCCCTGCGCCCGGCCTTTGGGTCCATGACCTACGGCGCCGGCGGGTCCGGGCGTGAGTCCAGCAATAAGGGGCTGCAGCTTCTGCTGGATACGCCGGGCATGGACCCGGCCGCCCATATCACCGTCGTGGGGCAGCCGAGGGCCGAAGTGGACGCCCAGTTGCAGAGCTGGCTGGACGCCGGCGTGAAGCGCTTTGTGGCCCTGCGCGGCGACATGCCCGATATGGCGCGGCCCTATCGCCCGCATCCGGAGGGCTATCCCGGGGCGGTGGAACTGGTGGCGTCGCTGCGGCGTATGGGCGCCGAGGACATCAGCGTGGGCTGCTATCCCGAAGGCCACCCGGAATCGCCGTCCATCGAAGCCGAACTGGAGCATCTCAAGCGCAAGCTCGATGCCGGTGCCGACCGGGCGGTGAGCCAGTTCTTCTTCAATATCGATGATTTCCTCCGCTTCCGGGATCGTGCAGTGCGCGCCGGCATCACGCAGCCCTTGGTCCCGGGTATCGTGCCGGTGCACGACTTCAACAAGGTGAAAAGCTTTGCCGAGCGCTGCGGCGCCACGGTGCCCGATTGGGTGGGCGAGCGCTTTGCCGGGCTGGAGGACGATCCGGAAACCCGCGGCCAGGTGGGTGCCGTCATCGCAGCCGATCTTTGCCGCGATCTGCGCGCCGAAGGCATCGAGGATTTCCACTTCTACACACTCAACAAGGCGCCGATGACCCTGGCGATCTGTCGACTGCTGGGGATCCGGCCCGATCTGCAAGAGGCGGCCTGACATGCGACGCCTGGAGGAGGCACTGGCACAGCGCGTGCTGTTGACGGACGGCGCCGTCAGCCGCCAGCTGCGCAAGCAGCCCATCGACCCTGAGCGCGACCTCTGGGGGCACGAAGGGCGGCTGGAATTGCTGTGCCTCACTCGACCGGTTTGGGTTAAGGCGGTGCACGAAGCCTATCTTCGTGCGGGCGCCGACGTGGTGCGCAGTCACACGCTCGATGCTTCGCCGCTGTCGCTGGAGGATGCGGGGCTGGCCGACCAGGCCTTCTACCTGAACTTCGTCGCGACGCAGATCGCCTGCGAGGCAGTGGATTCCATCCCCGGTCGCGGCCGCCGGCGCTTCGTGCTGGGGCTGGTACGTGACCAGGGCTGGGATGCGTCGCCGGGCGAACTCGAAGCTGCCGTGGCGACACAGGCCGAAGGCCTGATCGCCGGGGGCGCCGACGGGATCGCCCTGGATGTGACGCCGGGGACCGGTCGCGCTTCCCTCTTTCTGCGCGGGGCGGAGAAGGCACGGCGCCAACTGGGCGCCATGGCACCGCTTTACCTCCAGAGCACGCCCGGCGCCGTCGCTTACTCGAACCACGTCCTGGAGCAGGTCGATGGCACGATCATCTATCGCAACGGTTCGCGGGCTCGCGGCGACTGGCTCACCCGGGCCGTTCAAAGTGAAGGTGTGAACCTGATCGGGGGTGGCGATACCCCCGAAGACACCGCGGCGCTTGACCGACGCCTGCGCCTGCTCGCCGACGACGGGCTGCGGCCGCTCAATGCCGCCGCCCGCGCAGCAGGTGCCCACAGCGATGAGAGCGTAGTGCCGTCTTCGGCGCTGCGCCTCGATCCAATCATCACGGAGTTACATTGAATTTCATGACTGATCGAAAGACCCGAAGAAAGGCGCTGCACGCAGCGGCCAAGGAACGGATACTTCTGCTCGACACAGCGATGGGTACCGCCATCCAGGGACTTGACCTGGAGGAGGATGACTATCGTGGTGATCGCTTCAGCGACCACTCGCGCGACTTGAAGGGTGATAACGACCTGCTCGCTCTCACCCGGCCCGAGTTGATCCGCGACATCCACCGCGAGAATCTCGAGGCTGGTGCCGACATCCTGGAGACCAACACCTTCAACGCCACCGCGATCAGCCAGGCGGAGTACGGCCTGGAATCGGCGGTGGATGATCTGAACCGCGGTGCGGCCCAGTTGGCGCGTGACGCCGCCGATGCCATGACCGAGAAGACGCCGGAGAAGCCGCGCTTCGTGGCCGGAGTGATCGGCCCGACGTCTCGCACCGCCTCGCTGTCCCCGGATGTCGAGGATCCCGGCTTCCGCAACGTAACCTATGACGAGCTGGTCGAGAACTACCGGCAGGCAGCCAAAGGCCTGATCGAAGGTGGTGCCGACTTGATCCTGGTGGAAACGATCTTTGACACGCTCAACGCGCGGGCGGCGCTCTTCGCGCTGACCGGTCTGTTCGACGAGTTGGGCGATGCGGTGCCGATCATGATCTCCGGCACGATCACGGATCTCTCCGGTCGCACGCTCTCGGGCCAGACCCCGGAAGCCTTCTGGCATTCCGTGCGCCATGTGGCGCCCTTCTCGGTCGGGCTGAACTGCGCTCTGGGCCCCAAGGAGCTGCGCCCGCACGTGGCCGAGTTGAGCCGGATCGCCGATACGCTTGTGTCCGCGCATCCCAACGCCGGCTTGCCGAACCAGTTCGGCGGTTACGATCTGGGACCGGAAGAAATGGCCGAGCATATCGCCGACTGGGCCAAGGATGGACTCCTGAACATCGTGGGTGGCTGCTGCGGCACCACCCCAGAACACTTGAAGGCCATTGCGGCTGCCGTCGAGGGCAAGGCGCCCCGGCGTGTCCCGCAGATGAAGCCCTGGATGCGGCTTTCCGGCCTCGAGCCCTTTATTCTGCCCCGTGATGAAGAAGAGGAGGCAGCATGACCACCGGACGTTTTGTCAACGTCGGCGAACGCTGCAACGTCGCCGGCTCCGCCCGTTTCAAGAAGCTGATCGCTGCCGAGGACTACGCCACCGCTGTTGAGGTGGCCCGCACCCAGGTCGAGAACGGTGCCCAGATCCTGGACGTCAATATGGACGACGCCATGATCGATGCCGTCCAGGCGATGACGCGCTTCCTCAACATGATCGCCGGCGAGCCCGATGTGGCGCGCGTGCCGGTCATGATCGACAGCTCCAAGTGGGAGGTGATCGAGGCCGGCCTGAAGTGCGTGCAGGGCAAGCCCATCGTCAACTCGATTTCCCTGAAGGAAGGCGAAGAGCCCTTCCTGGAGCAGGCGCGCCTGGTCAAGCGCTATGGCGCCGCCGTGGTGGTGATGGCCTTTGACGAGCAAGGTCAGGCGGCAACCGCTGACCACAAGTTCACCATCTGCGAGCGCGCCTACCGCTTGCTGGTGGACAAGGTCGGCATCCTGCCTGAGGACATCATCTTCGATCCCAACATCTTCGCGGTGGCGACGGGAATCGAGGACCATAATGACTATGCTCGGGCCTTCATCGAAGCATCGACCCGTATCCGCAACGAGCTGCCGCACGCGCATATCTCGGGCGGCCTTTCGAACGTCTCCTTCTCGTTCCGCGGAAATGAGCGGGTGCGTGAAGCCATGCACTCGGTGTTCCTCTTGCACGCGATCCGTGCCGGCATGGACATGGGCATCGTCAACGCCGGACAGATCACGGTCTACGAGGACATTCCCGACGAGCTGCGTGAGGCCTGCGAGGATGTGATCCTCAACCGCAATCCGGAGGCGACCGAGCGCCTGCTGGAGATTGCCGAGCGCTATCGCTCGGATGGCGCTGGCGCGCGCAAGGAGCAGGATCTCTCCTGGCGCGAGATGCCGGTCAACGATCGCCTGTCGCACTCGCTGGTCCACGGCATCGACAAGTGGATCATTGAGGACACGGAGGAAGCCCGCCTGAACCATGACAAGCCGCTCGAGGTGATCGAGGGGCCGTTGATGGACGGCATGAACGTGGTCGGCGACCTCTTCGGCGCCGGCAAGATGTTCCTGCCGCAGGTGGTGAAGTCTGCGCGGGTCATGAAGAAGGCCGTGGGGCACCTGCTGCCCTACATCGAAGCGGCCAAGCAGGAGGGCGACAGGGACACCAAGGGTCGCATCCTCATGGCCACCGTGAAGGGTGACGTGCACGACATCGGCAAGAACATCGTTGGCGTCGTGCTGCAGTGTAACAACTACGAGGTCATCGACCTCGGCGTCATGGTGCCCACCGCGAAGATCCTCGAGACGGCAAGGGCGGAAAATGTCGACATCATCGGTCTTTCCGGACTGATCACGCCCAGCCTGGAGGAGATGGGCTACATCGCCAGCGAAATGCAGCGCGAAGGTTTCGAACTGCCGCTGCTGATCGGCGGGGCGACCACCAGCAAGATCCACACTGCCGTCAAGATCGCGCCCAACTACAAGGGCCCGGTGGTGCATGTGCTGGACGCCAGCCGCGCAGTTGGCGTGGCTGGTCGGCTTGCCTCCCCAACGCTGCGCGAGCCCTTCGTGAAGGACATCGATCAGGAATATGAGAAGATGCGCGAGTCCCACGCCAAGAAGGGCAGCGGGCGCGCGCGTGTGGCGATCGAGGACGCCCGGGCCAATGCCCTGAAACTGGATTGGGCGAATTACACGCCGCCGCGGCCGACTTTCGAAGGCCTGCGGGATTTCCAGGGCTATGATCTGGAAGAGCTGATCTCCTGCATCGACTGGACTCCCTTCTTCTCCACCTGGGAGCTGCACGGGCGCTATCCGACGATCCTGAAGGATGAGAAGGTGGGCGAGGCCGCCCGCAGCGTCTTCAACGATGCACAGAAGATCCTGGAGCGCATGGTTGCGGAATCCTGGCCCGGCCCCAAGGCGGTGCTCGGCTTCTGGCCCGCGGCTTCGGACGGGGACGATATCGTTCTGTTCGATCCGGAATCGGGCGAGGAAATGAAGCGGTTGTACCACCTGCGTCAGCAGATCGCCCGGCGAGAGGGGCGGGAGCGCCCGCACTTGGCCCTTTCGGATTTTGTGGCCCCGCTCGACGGTCCGCCGGACTGGCTCGGCGCCTTCTGCGTCACCTCCGGTCCGGAGATCGAAAAGCGTGTGGCGGAAGCCAAGGCGCGCGAGGACGACTACGAGGCCATCATGATCCAGGCCCTGGGCGATCGTCTGGCCGAGGCCTTTGCCGAGCGCATGCATCAGCGGGTGCGCATGGAGTTCTGGGGCTATGCGCCGGACGAGGATCTGAGTAACGAGGATCTGGTTGCGGAGAAGTATCGCGGGATCCGTCCGGCGCCGGGCTATCCAGCCTGCCCGGACCACACGGAAAAGCGCACGCTGCTACCGCTGCTCGAGACCGAGAAGCGTTGCGGCGTGACCTTTACGGAATCCTGCGCCATGCAGCCGGCCTCGACTGTGTCGGGCTGGTACTTCTCCCACCCCGAAAGCCAGTACTTCGGCGTCGGCCGGATCGAGCGCGATCAGGTCGAGGACTACGCCCGTCGCAAGGGCTGGACCGTGGAGGAGGCCGAGCGCTGGCTTGCCCCCAACCTGGCCTACGACCCCTTGGCCTTGCGTCAGGCTGCGGAGTAAGCGGGCTATGACCCCTGGCTGCTGCGTCCGGCTTCGACCGGGCGCAGCAGATGCAGCGCCAACAGGGTCAGGCCGAGCAGGATCAGCGCCCCGGCCTGATGCAGGGCGCCCAGGCTGACCGGCACCACCAGCAGCAGAGTGGTGACTCCCAGGAGGAACTGGATCACCGCCATCCCGGCGATGGCAGCCATTGCCCTGGCCGCCGCGGTGGCGAGTTTCTGACGGCGTGCGTAGGCCCAGAGCACCACGGCGCCAATGAGCGTCAGTGTCGCCAGCAGACGGTGGTTGAACTGCACTGTCGCGTGGTTTTCGAACAGGTTGGCGATCCAGGGCTGAAGCATGCCATAGCCGCCGGGAATCACCCGTCCATCCATCAGGGGGAAGGTGTTGTAGGTGAAGCCGGCCCGGAGCCCGGCAACGAAGCCGCCGGAGACCAGGGTGATGCAGATCAGCACCAGCAATGCCACCAGCCAGCACCGCAGGGAGCGGGTTTCCGGCGCGCTGCGCGTCGGCGCGGGTGTCACCAGGCGGAACGTCAGCCAGAGCATGTAGGCGTAGATAAACACTGCCAGTCCCAGGTGCAGGACGAGTCGGTACTGGCTCACCTCGGTGCGGTCGGCAAAGCCGCTCGCCACCATGAACCACCCCATGAAACCCTGAAGTCCCCCGAGTGCGAGCAGCATGATGGCGTGCGGTTTGATCCAGGTCGGAAGCCGCCCACGCAGCCAGAACCAGACCAGCGGGACGAAGAAGACGAGACCGATCAGCCGACCCCAGAGGCGGTGGATCCATTCCCACCAGAAGATGGTCTGGAACTCTTCCAGGGTCATGCCCTGGTTCAGCAGCTGGTACTGCGGGATCGTGCGGTAGAGGTCAAAGACCCGCTGCCACTCCGCCTGGGACAGGGGGGGCAGGGTGCCGGTGATCGGCGCCCATTCCATGATTGAGAGACCTGACTCCGTCAGGCGCGTAATGGCGCCGATGACGGCCATGGCGAAGACCATGGCGGCAGAAAAGCCGAGCCACAGCGCCACGGCGCGTGGCTGGCTGCGCGCATCGACGCCAGACCGAAGCGTGGCGTCGACGGGCGAGGTGTGACCTGAGGTGGACATGCGCGGCAGTCTAGCCGCGCTTTGCGGCGGAGCAAGCCGGCCACAGGAGCTCCGGCGCGGCGGAATGCCGCGGCCGGGTCAGGTTACTCGCGGGCGCGGCGTCGACCTCAGTGCAGGGAAAGCATGCAATCGGCCCGGCGCAACTCGCTCTGTCCGATCAGCTTCTGGCTGTCCACCTTGACGCTGTGCAGCTTGCCGTCGAGATTCCGGCTCCAGAAGTCGAGGAATCGCCGCAACTGCGGAAACTCCGGTGAAATGTCGTAATCCTGCCAGACGTAGCTCTGCAGCAGATGCGGGTGATCGGGCATGTGATACAGGATCTCGGCCGTGGTCAGCCGATAGTCTTTCAACTGAAGCGCCAGTGCGGACATCCGGAACCTCCCTGATTGTCGAGCCATCAACAACGCACAGGAATCTTGCCCGGTCTTGAACGCGACTGGCAACAAAAAATTAGATATAACAAAGGATTAGCAGCCGTCTCCCAGAGTGGCTGCCAGGGCGCCGTCAGGCAGTGCGGAAGCGTGCGCCCGCGCCGCGCTCAATGGCGGCCGCTTCCAGCCGGCCGACGCCGATGTGATGGCGCAGCATTTCCAGCAGCCGCAGTTCCTCCTGGGTCGCTGTGCCGTCTGCCGCCACGACGTCGCATGCCAGGGCATAGGCGGTTTCCCGCAGGCTTTCCGGCAGCGCTTCGTCGATTGCATCCAGGGCGGTGTCGATGCCGTCCGGATCCTGCAGCAGTTCGACACAGGCCTGCGTTGTCGGGCTCAAGCGGTCGAACTCGAATTCCTGAAACACCGGCAGGAGACGGATCATTTCGCTCATCATGCGGATTTCACGGTCGTTCATTTCCTGGTCCGCCACGGAGGCAAGGACCATGGTGTAGATGAGGGCACCGTGCGTATCGAGCATGAGGCGGGATCCGTCAGAAGGTGAAGGGATGGGCAGCAAAACGCTCCCAACCGCCGTTCGTCAAGGAAAAGTCCGAAACCTTGTCCGGGCCTTTTCGGGACGCAGCGCGGTCGAGCAGGCGGCCCTCCGGCAAGAAGACCGGAGGAGCCGCCAGCCCTACTGCACCTGGATGATGGCGCGGCTCAGGACCTTGCGCTCGGAGATGTCCAGCAAGCGGAATTCGTAGCTGCCGGGGGCATCGGGCAGGGTGAAGGTCAGTTCCTCCGCGCTTGCCGATTGCATCTCGATCCAGGTGAAGTCCGCCTGATCGGCTTGAGCCAGGGAGATGCGACGGTCGTTTCCGTTGTCCTCGGCCGACCAGGTCACCGCTATGGACTCTCCGGGCGTGCCCGTCTCGGGCACACTCAGGGATCCCCCGTCATCCAGGGCGGCTGTTGCGGAAACCACCTCGAGGTCGTGGCGGGCGAGCACGCGACGTCCTTCGTCCAGGACGTAGCGGAGCTGGTAAAAGCCCATTGTCTCCGGGGCGGTAAGATCAGCCTCCTGGGCATCACGCACACGGGCGTAGGTCTCGTAATCGCCGTCGTCGGAGCCGAGAGGCGCAATGGAGACGTAGTCGCGCGGGCTCGGCGCGCTGCCGGTCCAGGCCACCCGGAACTGGTCGCCGGCCCGGACTGTGTCCGGTCCCGACAGTTCCATGCCTGCTTCGACCACCTCGATTTCCGCTGATGCCAGGGTCTTTCGTCCTTCGTTCAAAATGTAGCGCACCTCGTAGAGGCCGGGAGTGGCCGGTGCGGTCACGGAACCCTGCGTGTTGTCGCGCGTCCTCGTGTAGTTGCCATACTCGCCCTCACCAGTGCCCATGGGGACGATGGTCACATAGTCCTGTGGATGAATGGGGTTGGTCCAGCTGACCTGGAAGCTTGCGCCAGTCACGACCTGCTCGGGCGCCGAAACCGTGACTTCGGCCTCGACGATCTCGATCGCTGCAGAAGCCAGCGTTTTCCTGCCTTCGTTCAGAATGTAGCGGACCTCATAGAGTCCGGGCTGAGCCGGGGCTTGCAGAGAGCCTTCGGTGTTGTCCCGTGTGCGGACGTAGTCACCGCTCTCGCCTTCGTCGGCGCCCATGGGGACGATGGTCACATAGTCCTGTGGATGGATGGAGTTTGACCAGCTGACCTGGAAGGTGGCGCCGGCGGTTGCCTGCTCGGGCGCCGAAACCGAGGCTTCGGCCTCGACGATCTCGATCGCTGCAGAAGCCAGCGTTTTCCTGCCTTCGTTCAGAATGTAGCGGACCTCATAGAGTCCGGGCTGAGCCGGGGCTTGCAGAGAGCCTTCGGTGTTGTCCCGTGTGCGGACGTAGTCACCGCTCTCGCCTTCGTCGGCGCCCATGGGGACGATGCTCACGTAGTCCTGTGGATGGATGGAGTTTGACCAGCTGACCTGAAAGGCGGCGCCGGCGGTTGCCTGCTCGGGCGCCGAAACCGAGGCTTCGGCCTCAACGATCTCGATCGCCGCTGATGCCAGGGTTTTTCTGCCTTCGTTCAGAATGTAGCGAACCTCATAGAGGCCGGGCTGAGCCGGGGCTTGCAGCGAACCTTCGGTGTTGTCCCGTGTGCGGACGTAGTCACCGCTCTCGCCTTCCTCGGCGCCCATGGGGACGATGGTCACATAGTCCTGTGGATGGATGGATTCGGACCAGGAAACGGCGAAGGTTGCGCCGCTGGTGGCGTTCTCAGGCGCTTCCAGCGTGATGGCCGCATCCACCACCTCAAGCTCAGCCGAGCCGGCGGTCCTGCGTCCGTCATTCACGACATAGCGCACCTCGTAGAGTCCCGTGTCGGCGGGAGCCCGCAGTGTGCCCGCGTTGTCGTCCCGGACACGGATGTACTTCCCGGCCTCGCCGTCCTTTGTGCCGAATGGGACGATGGTCATCATGTCACGCTCCAACTGTTCGGGGGCATTCCACTGGACCTTTACGGCCGATCCGATTGTCGCGGTTTCGGGCGCAGTCACCTCAACCGACGGCAGGGCCGGTGCCTCCGGCTCTGGTTCCGGCTCTGGTTCCGGCACGGTGGCCTGAGCCAGGGTTGCACCGACCTCACCCAACGCGCTGCTGAGTTCATCGGCATTATCGGCTGCCAGGAAGCGGCCGCCGGTCCGATCGGCCAGGCAGGCAACGGCCTCCTGATCCTCGCCGCTCAGATCGAAGCCGACCACATGAGCGGTGAAGCCAACGCCGGCGGTTTCGAGTTGATCCGCAAGCGCACAGGGATCGCGCTGGCAGGTCTCGACACCGTCAGTGATCAGGATGACTGTCGCCGGGTTGTCCCGAAACGCCAGCACCTGGGCGGCTTCTTCCACCGCGGCTGTGAGAGGCGTCTTGCCGCGCGGCGTGATGGCATGCACGCGCTCCATGAAGCTGTCGCGCTCGAGCGGGCCGGGCAGGATGATCGTTTCTATGTCGCCGCAATCGGCTTCCCGCCGATGCCCGTAGGCCATCAAGCCGACGTTGCTTCCGTCCGCCCATTCGCCCAGCAGGCTGCCCATGGCCTCGCGGGCAATCTCGATTTTGGCGACGCCATCGATCTGCCCCCACATCGAGTTGGAGCCGTCATAGACGACCATCACGTCGTCGGCGGCGTGGCTGGCTCCGACTGTCAGGAAAAGGAACCCAGCGGTCCAAGTGAGCGTTCTGTGCATTCGGCCGCTTCCCGTTTATTCTTGCAACGTATTGATTCGGTCGTCCGGGGCAGTGACGGAGGTGTAGAGCGATATTGCGGCGTGCTGTGTCGCTCTTCCTCTGCCGGTGACGCCCCCAAGCTCGCCCAAACATGAGCGTGGTGCTCTTTTCTCGAGTGACACCGACCTCTACTTCTAGGCAAAGCTTGCAGTGGTCGCAACTGATGCTTTTCCGGGCGCACCAACCGCGACGCAGGCTGGAGAAATCTATGCGAGAGAGAGCTGTCATCCTTTTCACCAATGATGCCTTTTACGAGGCCTTTCGCACCGGCGACTTGCAGGCGATGGATGGGCTCTGGGCACGCACAGCGCCAGTGGCCTGCGCACATCCAGGCTGGGCGCCGCTGGTGGGCCGGGAGGCAGTCATGGAAAGCTGGAAGGCCATCATCGAGAATGGCGGTGTGCCCGAAGCCCTGCGCTGCCGGGAGCCGCGCGTGGTACCGCTGACGCCGGAGAGCGCGATGGTCTTGTGCTATGAGCAGATGGGCAAGGGGTTGCTGTTGGCGACGAATGTCTTTGTGCAGGAAGAGGGGGAGTGGCGCCTGGTTCATCATCATGCCGGCCCCACCCAGGTGACCGCCGCCGACCTCGAGGGGGAAGCGGAGCCCTCGCCGTTGCAATAGACGGGGCAGGGCGCGCACCACGGCCTGACCCTTGATTTCCGGTCTCCCACGGCCATGCTTGGCGCAAAGTCACGCATTGCTACCGGACCTTCGCGCTATGAACTCGCTCTTCGCCTCGCTGCCGACCACGGTATTCGAGTCCATGTCCCAACTGGCCCGCGAGCACGAGGCCATCAACCTCGGCCAGGGCTTTCCCGACGATCCGGGCCCCGAGGACGTGCGGCGTGCGGCGGCAGACGCCGCGGTGCATGGCTGGAACCAGTATCCGCCGATGTTCGGGCTGCCCGACCTGCGCCAGGCCATCGCTGCGCACTACCAGCGTTTCTATGGCGTCGATCTGAATTGGCAGCGCGAGGTGCTGGTGACTTCTGGCGCCACAGAGGCCCTGGCGGCATCGCTCCTCGCGCTGATCGAGCCGGGTGACGAGGTGGTGCTGTTCCAGCCGATGTACGATGCCTATCTGCCGCTGGTTCTGCGCGCCGGCGGTGTCCCGCGCTTCGTCACGCTGCAACCGCCGCAGTGGCGCTTCGATGCCGCCCAACTGGAAGCGGCCTTCAGCGACAAGACGCGCGTCGTGCTGCTTAACACGCCGCTGAACCCGGCAGGCACGGTGCTGGCGCGCGAGGACATCGAACTTCTCGCCGATTTCGTCGAGCGCTACGACGCCACTGTGGTCTGCGATGAGGTGTGGGAGCACATCACCTTTGACGATGTCGCCCACACAAGCCTGCTCTCGGTGCCGGCCCTGCGCGAGCGCACGGTCAAGATCGGCTCGGCCGGCAAGATCTTCTCTCTCACTGGCTGGAAGGTTGGACTGGTCGCAGCAGCGCCGCCGCTGCATGCCGCCATCTCCCGCGCCCACCAGTACCTGACTTTCACCACGCCGCCGAACCTCCAGACTGCCGTGGCCTATGGCCTGGGCAAGGACGACGATTTCTTTTCCGGACAGCGCCAGAGCTTTCAGAGGCAGCGCGACCGCTTTGCCTCGGGCCTGGAGCGGCTCGGCTTCACCGTTCTGCCCTGCCAGGCGACCTACTTCCTCAATGTCGACATCGCGCCTTTGGGCTTGAGCGATGACGTGGCCTTCTGCGAGCGGCTGGTGCGCGAGGCCGGCGTGGCGGCCATTCCGGTGAGTGCCTTCTACGCCGAGGACAAGGTCACCACGGCGGTGCGCTTCTGCTTCGCCAAACGCGACGCCGTGCTCGATGGTGCCTTGGAGCGGCTGGAGCGCTTCATGACCCGGCTGTGAGTGCCTGCTTTCAGACGACGGGCCGGGCCTTTCGGCAGAGCAGGAAGTAGGCAAGGGTTCCGCAAAAGCCCAGGCCCGCGACCATGAGCGACAGGGCTACCGGCGTTTCATGCGAGAAGGTGCCGGCGATGGCCGATGCCACCGCTGCGAGCCCGAACTGCAAGGTTCCCAAAAGAGCGGAGGCTGAACCCGCGTTGCGTCCGAAAGGCGCCATCGCCAGGGCGGCCGTGTTCGGCATGATGAAGCCCAGGCAGGTGATGTAGGCGATGATCGGCAGGAAGACGCCGTAGCGTCCCCCAATGCCCAGCGCGCCACCGAGGATCAGCGCCACGCCCACCAGCGCCAGCGCCAGGTTCGACACCGAAAGTACGCCTTCCGGCCCGAAGGTTCGGCCGAGGCGGGCATTCACTTGGGAGGCAGCAATGAAGCCGAGGGCGTTGAGCCCGAAGACCCAGCCATAGGCTTCGGGAGACAGCCCCAGCACCTCGATGAACACGAAGGGTGAGGCAGTGATGTAGACGAACATGCCCGCAATGGAGAGGCCGCCCACCAGGGCGGGACCAATGAAACGGCGGTCGACCAGCAGGCGCCCATAGGCGCTGATGATCGCACGGAGCGACAGAGACTGCGCCAGATGCGGCTGCAGACTCTCCGCCAGGCGAAACTGCACGGCCAGGGCACAGAGCAGGCCGCACAGGGCCAGAAAGTAGAATATCGCCTGCCAATCGAACCAGATCAGCAGGTAGCCGCCCAAGAGCGGGGCGAGCATCGGTGCAATGCCGATGACCAGCATCAGGCGCGAGAAGACGCTGACAGCCTCGGACGGCGGAAAGAGGTCGCGCACCATGGCGCGGGCCACCACCACGCCGCCCCCGGCGCCCAGCGCCTGGAGGAAGCGCAACACCATCAGCTGCTCCACCGTGGCGGCAAACGCGCAGCCGATGGAGGTGAGGACGAAGAGTCCGAGGCCGAAGAGCGCTGGCTTCTTGCGTCCGTAACGATCCGCCAAGGGCCCGTAGAGCATCTGCCCGGAGGCAAAAGCGACGAAGAAGGAGGACAGCGTGAGCTGGATGCGGCCGGCCGTGGTGTCGAAGGCTTCCTGCAGGGTGGGGAAGGCCGGCAGATACATATCGATCGACAGCGGCGCAAAGGCCGTCATGGCGCCGAGAATGATGATGAGTTCTACGGCTCGGCGCCGACTGGCCGGCGCCGGTGTTGCTGATGTCGCGCTCGTCACTTGGGGCAATGTCGGCCGGGCCGCAGCTCGCCGCTCCTGATGCTACTGATGCAGTTCCAAAGTAGCTGAAGCTTTCCACAGGAGGCGGTTGAATTGTTGCCCTCAGCCTTGCAGAAAGCGGCCAGCAGGCGCCCTACGCAAGACCTGCCGGCCGGGTGGAAGTTTTCCACAAGATATTGTGCCAAGCGACTCGACTCCCCGCAGGAGCCTGAATATAGTGTGCCTCGTCGGCGACGACCTCAACATGTGGGGAGCATGGCATGGCTTGGACGCCAGAACGAATCGAGGAATTGACCCAGCTGTGGAACGCCGGCCATTCGGCTTCCGCCATCGGCAAGCGGCTGGGGGTTTCCAAGAACGCCGTCGTGGGCAAGGCGCACCGCCTTAACCTGCCGGCGCGACCGTCACCTATCCGCCGCGAGAGCAAGCCGGCTCAGCCGGCCCGCAAGCCGGCGCCGGTGCTGAAGACCCCGCCGCCGATGCCGGCCGCGCCAGCAAAGGAAGAGCGGCGGCGCCCGCCAATGGTGCGCGTGCAGCAGCAGGAGAAATCCACGGGACGACGCTGCCAGTGGCCGATCGGTGATCCGGCAACGCCGGACTTCCACTTCTGTGAGGCGCCGGCCGCTGGGGGCAAGCCCTATTGCGCCGAGCATTGCGCCGTCGCCTATGTCGTGAAATCGCGCGACCGCAGCTCCGAAGCGGCCTGACGAGCGTTCGGCGGGGTCTGCAAGGGCTCCAAACTCACGACCGCGAAAGCGCCCGAACCTGATCGCATGGTTCGGGCGTTTCGCGTTGGCAGGCAGACTTTTTGGCAAGCGCCGTCGCAGACTTTCTCGCCGGCGGGGAAGTGTCGTTGACCCGTGGCCTTCCCTGGCTAGGATGCGCGGCAATTAAAGCAGATCGCGTTCTATTCGGATCGCTGTGCGATGCGAGAGAACGCGATCCGGTCTAGCCTCCTACAGCAGCGAAACGGTGAGGGGAGCCCTATGGCGTCCTATCAGTACATCTACACCATGCAGGGTCTCTCGAAGACCTATCCCGGCGGCAAGAAGGTGCTGGAGAACATCCATCTGCACTTCCTGCCGGGGGCCAAGATTGGCGTGCTGGGTCTCAATGGCGCCGGCAAGTCGACGCTGCTCAAGATCATGGCCGGCATCGAGACCGAGTATAACGGCGAAGCCTGGGCCGCCGAGGGCGTCAAGGTCGGATACTTGGCGCAGGAGCCGGAGCTCGACGCCACGAAGGACGTCGCCGGCAATGTGATGGAAGGGCTGGGCGATCTGAAGCAACTGGTGGATCGCTACAACGCCATCAGCGAGGCGTTCGCCGACCCGGACGCCGACTTCGATGCGCTCTTGGCCGAACAGGCGGACTTGCAGGAAAAGATCGAGGCGGCCGACGCCTGGGACCTGGAGCGCCGGGTCGAGATCGCCATGGACGCGCTGCGCTGCCCGCCGGGCGAAGCGGAGGTCACCAAGCTTTCCGGCGGTGAGCGCCGCCGCGTGGCTCTGTGTCGCCTGCTGCTGTCCAAGCCCGACATGCTGCTGCTGGATGAGCCGACCAACCACCTGGACGCCGAGTCCGTGGCCTGGCTGGAGCGCTATCTGGAGGAGTATCCGGGCACCGTCGTGGCCGTGACCCATGACCGCTACTTCCTGGACAATGTCGCCGGCTGGATCCTCGAACTCGATCGCGGCCGCGGTATTCCCTTCCAGGGCAACTATTCCGGCTGGCTGGAGCAGAAGCGCAAGCGCCTGGAGCAGGAGGCGCGCGAGGAAAAGGCGCGCCAGCGCACGGTCAACCACGAGCTGGAGTGGATCAGGCAGTCGCCCAAGGCGCGTCAGGCCAAGTCGAAGGCACGTATTCAGGCCTATGAGGAGCTGCTGCGTCAGGGCAACGAGATGGCGCCGGAGCCGGGCAGCATCACCATTCCGCCGGGCCCGCGCCTGGGTGACCTGGTCGTGGAAGCCATCAGCCTGCGCAAGGGCTTCGGCAATCACCTCTTGATCGATGATCTCAGCTTCAAGCTGCCGCCCGGCGGCATCGTCGGCATCATCGGCCCCAACGGCGCGGGCAAGACCACGCTCTTTCGCATGATCGTGGGCCAGGAAACGCCGGATGGCGGCGAGATCCGGGTTGGCGATACGGTGAAGTCCGGCTACGTCGACCAGTCCCGCGATGCCCTGAATGCAAACAAGAGCGTGTGGGAGGAGATCTCCGACGGCCTTGACGTGGTGCAGCTCGGCAAGCGCGAGATGCCTTCGCGGGCCTATGTCGGCGCGTTCAACTTCAAGGGCGGCGACCAGCAGAAGAAGGTGGGTCAGCTTTCCGGCGGTGAGCGCAACCGGGTGCATCTGGCCAAGATGTTGAAATCCGGCGCCAACCTGCTGCTGCTGGACGAACCGACAAACGACCTGGATGTGGACACCCTGCGTTCGCTGGAAGAGGCGCTGCTGGACTTCGCCGGCTGCGCCATGATCATCAGCCATGATCGCTGGTTCCTGGACCGCGTCTGTACGCACATCCTGGCCTACGAAGGCGACAGCCGGGTCGTCTGGTACGAAGGCAACTATCAGGACTATGAGGCCGACCGGAAGCGTCGCCTGGGCGCCGAAGCGGATCAACCGCACCGCATCAAGTACAAGCCGCTGGAGCGGTAAACCGCGGCGCATCTGCGCCAACGGTCAGTATCAAGGAAAGTGACCCCTGGTGTCGGGATGACGCCAGGGGTCTTTTTATTTCGGCCATCCTTCAAGGCCTTTGCGTCGCCGAGAATCCGGTCCAGACACGAAGGACACCAAGGGCTTCACGAAGTTCACCAGGAAACAACCACACCGCTTTCAAGCCTGGTTGAGAAAAAACTCTTTGTGCACCTCGTGCAATTCTTCGTGCCCTTCGTGGTGAGCACCCGCATCACCACGCTCTGCAGGCTGGTCGGCCGCCTCAGCCGCTGGCGGAAAAGAAGCCGGGGCTTCATAATACACAACAGTGTTGTGAATTTTGCATTGGCCTCTAGGGGTAGTGCGTGGCAGCGTGGAGCATCAACACCGCTCCTGCTGCACCCAGCGCGGGCTGGTTCCCTGAACGGAACCGGCCGCGCCTTTCTCCTGCTTCCCGGACCATGGCTGAAACACAAAGACCGACGCCCACCGCTTCGCCTGCCTGGCACCTTTTCGTCCCGAAACTGATTACCACCCTGCGTCAGGGCTACGGCCTGGGCGATCTCAGGCATGATGTCATTGCCGGACTCACGGTTGCCATCGTGGCGCTGCCGCTGGCCATGGCGCTGGCCATCGCGTCAGGCACCACGCCGGACAAGGGGCTGGTCACTGCTGTGGTGGCCGGATTCCTGATTTCCGCGCTGGGCGGCAGCCGCTTCCAGATTGGCGGGCCCACCGGGGCCTTTGTGGTCGTGGTCTTCAATGTCATTGCCGAGCACGGTTACGACGGACTGGTTCTGGCCACGTTGATGGCCGGGGTCATGCTGATCATTGCGGCCATCGCGCGCCTGGGCACCTGGATCAAGTACATCCCGGAACCGGTGGTGATCGGCTTTACCGCCGGCATTGGCCTCATCATCCTCAGCAGCCAGATCCGCGACTTCTTTGGGTTGTCGCTCGACAGTGTGCCCGGCGACTTTCTGGAACGACTGGTGGTTTTCTGGGCTGCCCGCGACAGTCTTTCGCTGACCACGTTGGTGCTGGCAGGGGCCTCCTTGGCCTTGATCCTGGGGCTGCGCCGCTGGGCGCCGAAACTTCCTGGCTTCCTGCTCGCGGTTGCCGGAGCGTCGCTCATCGTGCTTACCTTCGGGCTACCGGTCGATACCATCGGCAGCCGCTTCGGTGGCATTCCCAGCAGCCTGCCGGCGCCGGTCTGGCCGGAGATCACCCTGGAGCGTATGGGCGTCCTGCTGCCCAGCGCCTTTACCATCGCCTTCCTGGCGGGTGTCGAAAGCCTGCTCTCCGCTGTGATCGCGGACGGCATGACCGGGCGGCGACACAGGTCAAACTGCGAACTCATGGCCCAGGGTGTGGCAAATATTGGCTCTGCGTTCTTCGGCGGTCTGCCCGCCACCGGTGCCATAGCCCGCACGGCCACAAACATCCGCGCCGGCGCGCGCAGCCCGGTGTCGGGCATCCTGCACGCGGTCTTCCTGCTGCTGTTCATGTTGCTGCTGGCGCCTTTGGCCTACTGGGTGCCTCTGGCGGCCTTGGCTGCGATCCTGGTCGTGGTGGCCTGGAACATGAGTGAGGTCGGAAAGCTCACTCACCTGCTGTTGCGCGCGCCTTTGGGCGACCGGCTGGTCATGGTCCTCACCTTCCTGCTGACCGTCCTGGTGGACCTCACGGTCGCCATCCAGGTCGGCGTCGTGCTGGCAGCCATTCTCTTCATGCACCGCATGGCCGGGCTCGTGGCCGTGGAGAAGGGCGATGCCGTGCTGCAACGGGACATCGACGACTTCCAGCGCGACCCCGAAACCTATGACCAGCGCGACGCCCTGCCGTCCGGCGTCGAGGTGTTCCAGATGCGCGGTCCGCTGTTCTTCGGTGCGGCCTCGACCGTGGGAGACCTCCTGGACAGCGTGGGCGAGCCGCCCCGGGTCTTTATCCTGCGTATGCGGGAGGTGCCGATGATCGATGCCAGTGGCGCGGAAGCCCTGGCCGGTCTGGTGCGCCGGGCGGCAGCGCATGGCACCAAGGTGATCGTGACCTCGGTCCAGCCGGAGGTCGCTGCGGTGCTGCAGCGCATGGATCTGGGACCTCAGAGCGGCCGCCTGGTGCACGCGACCGACTATGGCGAGGCCTTGGCGCTTGCCCGGGCCGTCTGAGCTGATTGTCAGGGAGGGGGAACTACGGTCCCGGGGGTCCCGGGGTTGCTGCAGCTGCACAAAGGGCATTGAAAGCAGCCACGCCGGCCTTCGGGCCTTCTGGATGATTCCAGATGGCATCACCCACGGCCAGGAACTCGATACCGGTGGCGAGCAGGGCAGGTGCGTTCTCAAGGGTTACACTGCCCCAGGCGACGCAGGGCAACTCCATCAGCTCCGCCCACCAGGCCAGCAGTTCGGGGTCGCCGGCGTCCAGCACCACGAAATCACAGTCTTCCTCGCCCGCGATCATGGCTGCGTGTCGGGATGTACCACAGTCGGCGCCCACGATGAGTTGCGACCCGAGGCGTGAACGCGCTGCGCGGATCGAGGCAGGCTCGGCCGCGACCAGAACGCCATCGCAGTGATACCTGACTGCCGCATCGACATCGTCTTGCAGGAGAAAGGCCGCATCTGCCGCCTGGGCGATATCGCGCAGTGGTTCGATCAGGGTAGCGGGAGGCGTGTCTGCGGAGGAGGTTCCGCTGAGGATGATCGCTGCGACATCGCCGCCCGTGAAGGCCGCAGCAAAGGAATCTGAAAAGCGCTCAATGGCAAGACCGCCCGAGACAAGCTCGGGCGGTGTCACCAGACAGAGTCGACAGGTCGGTGCGGAGGCCATTTCGGCCCGTCACGCCTTTCCGCGGTAGATATCGATCACGGAGTCGAGCAGAGCCAGGGCCTCTTCGCGCGGCCGCTGGAAGGAATTGCGGCCGATGATCGAGCCCGAGGCACCACCGTCGCGCAGCGCCCGGATTTCGTCGAGCAGTGCGTCAGTGCCCTTGGCGCCGCCGCCGGAGAAGACCACCAGGCGACGCCCCGCGAAGCTGGACTGTATCACATGGGCGATGCGCGCCGACAGCGTGGAGATGTCGATGCCCTGAGTCTCGTAGATCTTGCGAGCCTCTTCCTGCTCGATGTAATCGGTCGGCGGCTTCACCTTGATGATGTGGGCGCCGAGCAAGGCCGCCATGTGGGCGGCATAGGCAGTCACGTCGATGGCGGTCTCGCCCTCCTTGGAGAGGCTGCCGCCGCGCGGGTAGGACCAGATCACCACGGCGAGACCGACTGACTTGGCCTCCTCGGCCAGCTCGCGGATCTCCTCCATCATGGCAAAGCAGTCATCCGAGCCGGGGTAGATGGTGAAGCCGACTGCCGAGCAGCCCAGGCGCAGCGCGTCGCCGACGCTGCCGGTGATCGCCTGGTCCTTCGCAGCGGCGTGGCTGTTGGAGGAGTTGAGCTTAAGGATCGTCGGAATGGCGCCGGCGAAGCTGTCGGCCCCGGCTTCCAGCATGCCCAGCGGTGCGGCGAAGGCGTTAAGCCCGGCATCGACGGCAAGCTGGTAATGATAGTGGGGGTCGTAACCGTCGGGATTGGGCGCGAAGCTGCGCGCCGGCCCATGCTCGAAGCCCTGGTCCACAGGCAGAATCACGAGCTTGCCGGTGTTGCCGAGGCGGCCGTGCGTCAGGATGCGCGCCAGGTTGGCCTTGGTGCCGGGGTTGTCGCTTTCATAGTGCCTCAGGATCCGCTTTACGCGTTGGTGGACCCGCATGGTTATATCCCTTTCACGCTGAGTTGTGACGCAAGCAAGAGCGGGGCCGCAGGCGCCCGCGAATGTCCGCCCGTGGAATAGCCCATGGCTGCTAGGGATGCAATCGACGGCGGTTCATGATCGCTCCAGCCAGGCACGACAGGCGGCTTCGGGATCCCGACCTGTGAGGTGCAGGGCAGCGGGCATATCGGTTAGCACCTGCTGACCCAGGCTCTCCCCCAACCGCCGAAGCCGTTCGGTGGTGCCTTCAGGTCCGGAAAAGATCACGACATCCAGCCGGAGGTGAAGGGCCTCCAGGGCGAGTCCGGCATCGCCTCCGGCATCCAGACCGGCAAACAGCTGTGCACTGCTCTGCCGGGCAGCCGCATCGACCAGTTCGCGGTACCAGGAAGGGCCGCCGAATGCCGCCGCTTCCTGCGGGCAGAGGAGCAGCGCCTGCCGCGCCAGTTCTGCCGCGCAGTGGGCGGCGATGCGCGCAGCCGTCGGGCTGGTCACGGCGATGACCGGGGGCAGGGGAGGGCGGCTCTGTGTCATGCCCGGCGCCTTGAGGGTATCCAGCCGCGATCTCGCAAGTCTGCCCGGTAACTGCGGCTGACCGGAACCTGGGTTCCGTCCGCCAGGGTCAGATGCGGCGTGGTGCCGGCGGAGGAGCCGCGAACGGCATCCTCTGCCACCCACCAGGAGCGATGGACCCGTTGTCCGCAGTCTCCGAGTTCCCGTGCCGCGTCTTCCAGGCGGCAGAGGATCAGTGCTTCGCCGCCTTCGGTGCGCACTCGCAAATAATGATCCTCGGCACGCAGCCACAACAAGGGCCCGCCGGGATCATCTGCGGCGAGGCGCTGTCGGAAGAGGCTATCCGGCGGTGGCAGGATTGGGTTCCGGCCATCGCTCGATACCTCCGCCGTTGCGGTTTCCTGCGCGTTCCTCGCGGTGCGTGCCTCTTCCGCCATATCGATGAGGTTGTAGCCGATCAGGGAGATGGCGGCACAGATCAGGTAGACCTGCAGTGCCAGGCTTGGCAGTGAGGCGGCCCCGAGCCCTCCAAAGGTGTCTCCGGCCAGCTTCACCAGCGCCGTTGCCGGCAGCAGCACCAGCAGCGCGGCCAGGAGGGGGAGCGCCAGGCGGCGAAGGTGAGCCGAGGCGCCACGGACCGGGCTCTTGGGTGAGAACCAGAGCTGTTCCAGCCACAGGATGGCGAGATGGCACAGCAGCCAGTTGCCTGCCACCGCCATGGACCAGAAGCCGAGCCGCTGCGGCAGGCTCTGAGAGGCATGGGTGCCGAAGGGGCCCAGCAGCGCCAGCATCACTGCCGTGAGCAGGGGAGGCAGCAGCACCCGCAGAACCCGGGCGATCCAGCGAAGGGGAGGTCGTTCACGCATCGTGAATGGATGATAGCACGCCAACCGCGCAGAGGCCGAGGCGCTCACGCAATTCGGCTTGCGGCCTTTCGGTCGCGGTTGGCATGCCGGGGAGCAGGCAAACAGTCGAAGGGGGAAGGCAAGATGCAGAACGTGATCACGCTGTTGCTGGTGCTGCACATCGCAGCGGGCACCTTGGCACTGCTGAGCGGCGTGGCGGCTGCCCTGTTGCGCAAGGGGGGCGACGGGCATGTGCGCAGCGGGCGCTGCTATGTCTGGTCGATGTTTGTGGTGTCGGCCAGTGCCCTGGCCTTGGCCAGCCTGCGGCCCTCGCCGTTTCTCTTCGCCATCGGCCTGTTCAGCTTCTACCTGGTGTTCACCGGGTGGCGGGCTGCCCTTCGCCGGGACGGACGGCCGCAGAGGATCGATGTGGTGGCAACTGTGATCATGCTGTTGACGGCCGGGGCCATGATGCTCTGGGGACTGCGCGCGTGGCTTCCGGGGCAATCAGGCTCGGATCAGTCCCTGGTGCTTTTGGTATTCGGTGCGCTCGGTTTCTGGCTCGCCGTGACGGACATCGGCTGGCTGAAGCGGGGTGGGGACAAGGGAAAGGCCCGTATCGCGCGGCATCTCGGGCGGATGCTGGGCGGCCTGATCGCGACCATTACCGCAGTCGCCGTCGTCAACCTGACCTTCCTGCCGCCGCTACTGTTATGGCTCGGGCCGACAGTAGCCCTGACGCCCTTGATTTTCTGGTGGAACCGCCACCTGGGCACATCGGCCCGGGCACCGGCGTCGAAACGCCAGGCGTCAGGGTGAGAGACCCGAGCCCTGTATCCGCTCGCGACTGGGCAGGATCGAGATCAGGGCCCTGAAGGGGATCAGCATGATCAAGGCAATGGCCAGCTTCACCAGATAATCGCCCAGAGCCAGCGTGATCCACGGCAATCCAGTGCCGGCGAAGGCCAGGGAGAAAAACAAGGCAGTGTCGATGGCCGAGGCGAAGAGCGAGGAGGCCAGAGGGGCCAGCCACCAGACCGCCCGCCGCAGACGGTCGAAGATCGCGACGTCCAGGAGTTGTGCGGTCAGGAAGGCGGCGCCGGAGGCTGCTGCAATGCGCGGTGTTGCAAGCGCGACGGACAGCACGACGGCCACGGCGAAGCCCACATAGACCACCTTGCGCGCGCGCTGGGCTCCCAGGGTCCGAGTGCAGATGTCGGTGACCAGGAAACAGGCTGGATAGGTGAACGCGCCCCAGGTGAGGAAATCATTCACCGGGAACTGCACCAGGATATTGGAGGCCGTGACCAGGAGCGCCATTGCCAGGGTGCCCAGCAACAGGCCGCGGGTAAGCGTTGTCATCGCGTGCAGTCCACCTCGGAAGCCTTTCATCGAGACAGCCGGTCTCCAGGGCGCACTCCAATCGCGCTGCCGATGGTCAGCCCGAGTGCGGCTGCGGCAGAACCTTGATTGACGGCGATCTCGACCAGACCGGCAGAGTTCTCGTACCAGAAGGGCTGGCCGATTTCCACGTCCGAGAAGGTGCGCGCCCGGGCGAGGGGTGAGCCCGCGCAAACGATCCGGCTATCGGGCGCGAGTTCCTTCACCGCCAGCCCGGTCCAGCAGTTGCCGTAGCCGTCGATGTAGATCACCTCTTCCAGGATAGAGGGCTCATCGGCGCCCACGAGGTCCCGGAGCGGCAGTGGTTCGCTCGGCAAGGGCTCGCCGTTGGCGAGCTTTGCGGCGGCCGGTGCGAAGAGATCCCGGCCGTGAAAGCTGGCGGAGAGGACATGTGGGCGCCACTCGATGACCGCTGCCCGTGCCGCGGGATCGCGCAGCGCCAGCGGGGTGAGCAGGCCATTGTTCGGGCCCAGGTAGGTTCGGCCGCCGGCCTCGAGCAGGATTGCTCGGCGCGGCGATCCGACGCCCGGGTCGACGACAGCGATCACGATGCAACCCGGCGGCAGGGGCTCGGCAACGGCCGCCAGGAGATGGCCGGCAGCCCGCGGTGCAAAGGTCGGTGCGTCGTGCTGCAGATCCACGATCGTATGATCGGCGCACTGCGCCGCCAGCACTGCATGCATCTGCCCGACATAGGGCCCGGCCCAGCCGAAATCGGTGTAGAGCAGGATCATCACGTTTCACTTTCTCCGCCTGACGCAGCTACCATTGCAATTACGTCCTACCGTGATCGACGAGCTGATTTTTGGCTCACAGCAGGACCGGGCGTGTCCGATGTGGAAGCACGACACGGCCGTGGTGGCTGGCGCCATTCCTGCGAAGCCGCGAGCAGCAGGCGCGCGACAAGCTGTAGGTTCAGTGTCTGCCATGCGGGCATTCGTGCCTCCCAACGATGATGCGAATGATTCGCAGTATCGTTGGGAGTGCTGTACTGCGCAAGAGGGCTTTTGCCGTCATTCCGCGCCCAGTGCGTACCCTGTGCGTCAGTCCGTTTGCGCTGCTGCCCAGCCGTCCGGATCGTGCAGAAACCGTCTCACTTCGGCGATGCCTGCTTCATCAAGATAGCCCTTCGCCTCGGCGGCGGCGAGCGCATCCCACCAGGTGCAGAGCGCGTGCAGCTTCACGCCGGCCGCTTCCAACTGCGCAATGCCCTGGGGAAAGATGCCGTAATGGAAGATGACGAAGCTGTGCGCCACCTCGGCACCGGCTTCGCGCAGCGCCTCTACAAAACTGAGTTTGCTGCCGCCGTCCGTGGCGAGATCTTCGACCAGCAGGATCCGGGCGCCCTCAGGAAAGGTCCCCTCGATCCGGGCGTTGCGCCCAAAACCCTTGGGCTTCTTGCGGACGTAGACCATGGGCAGGCCCAGCCGTTCGGCAACCCAGGCGGCAAAGGGAATGCCGGCGGTTTCGCCTCCGGCGACGGCATCGAAGGCTTCAACCCCGGCTTTGCGTGCCAGCAGCCCGCACCCCAGATCCATCATCAGCCCACGCGCCCGTGGGAAGGAAATGATCCGCCGACAGTCCACATAGACGGGGCTCTTGCGGCCGGAGGTAAAGGTAAATGGCTCTTGCGGGCGGAACAGCACTGCCTCGATATCGAGCAGGGTTTCGGCTGTCAGCCGCGCCGTCTCTTGGTCGGACAGGATCATGGCAGTCACTCCGGCTGGAAGGTTTTCGTGAATAGGCGGGCTGGCCCTGCGAGGCAATGTCTTCTGAGACCGAACTGCTTCGGGTTCTTTGACATGGAGCGCGGTGAAAGCCACAGTGCCGACTGGCCTGGGGTGTCCCGCCGGGGATAGGGCGGGGCTGAGATGACACCCATGGAACCTGATCTGGGTCATGCCAGCGCAGGGAGCCGCCGACTGACGAGGGGCTTGTGCCTCGCGCCGCGACGTCTCCCGTAATTAGCAACGGGAGGAAAGTTTCTCATGTCGAAACAGTCATTCGCAGCAGACCAGGGACCGGGCGCTACGCTTGCGGCCATTCGGGACACGGGTCCTCTGGTGCAGAACATCACCAACTTCGTGGCCATGGACCTGGCAGCCAATCTGCTTCTGTCGGTGGGAGCCTCGCCGGCCATGGCCCATGCGGGTGAGGAAGTGGAAGAGTTCGTTACCCTGGCGTCCGCCTTGACCATCAACACAGGCACTTTCACCAGTGACTGGCTCGAGGCCGCCGTGGCCGCAGCGGCACAGGCGGTGGCGACGGGCACACCCTGGGTGCTCGACCCGGTGGGCTGCGGCGCCACCAAGTTCCGGTTGGCGAATGCTTCGCGCCTGGCGAAGATGCGGCCGACAATCATCCGCGGCAACGCTTCGGAAATCGCGGCACTCTCCGGCGCGAGCGCGCAGGACTCTGGCGGAAAGGGTGTCGACTCGACCCTGGCCGCCGATGCCGTTCTGGATCAGGCACGTCGCCTGTCCCTGAACACCGGCGCGGTGGTCGCGGTGACGGGCGAGGTGGATCTGGTAACGGATGGAGAGGCCGTCCTGCGGATCGCGAACGGACATGTGCTGTTGACCCGCGTCACCGCGGCCGGTTGCGCACTCACCGCACTGACCGGGGCTGCGGCTGCGGTGTGCAAGGACCCGATGCGTGCGGCGCGCGATGCGCTCGTCATCATGGGCGTGGCCGGTGAGCGAGCGGCGGCGGTGGCGCGCGGGCCGGGATCCTTTCGCGTGGCCCTGCTGGACGCCCTCTACAGCCTTGAAACCGAGCAATTGGACCAGGAAGCCAGGCTGCCATGACTCGCCCGACCTTCGATCTTTCGGTTTATCTCGTTATTGGCCCCGGCGATTGTGCCGGCCGGCGCATGAGTGACGTGGTGGCGCGTGCGCTGGCCGGGGGCGCCACCCTGGTCCAGCTCAGGGACAAGGAGGCCAGCGACCACGATATGCTGGCACTGGGAGAGGCCTTGATGCCGCTGTGCCGGGCCGCGCGGGTGCCTCTGATCGTCAACGATCGTCTGGATGTCGCCTTGGCGCTCGGTGCGGATGGCCTGCACCTGGGACAGGACGATGACGAGGCCGCCGCAGCGCGGGCGCGCCTGGGGGAGGATCGGATCCTGGGCGTCTCCGCCGGCAATGCCGAGGAATTGGCCAGGGTGCCGCTCGACGCGGTCGACTATATCGGCGTCGGGCCGGTGTTTGCGACTTCCAGCAAGGACGATGCCGGGGCCGCGATCGGTCTGGAAGGCGTGGCATCGATGCGACGTCTGACCGACAAGCCACTGGTGGGCATCGGCGGAATCTCGGCAGACAGCGCCGCAGCGGTGGTCGAAGCCGGCGCCAACGGAGTGGCCGTGGTCTCGGCCATCGGCGGAGCGGAAGATCCGGCGCAAGCGGCCCGACGATTGCGCGATGCCGTGGCGGAGGCCAGAGCAGGCCGCGCTTAATCTGAAACCTTGCGGTTCAGATTGAACGCGATCCGGATTAATTCTTCAGTGTAGACCGGATTGACGCGTCTAATCTGATGCCTTGTGGCTCAGATTGGACGCGATTCGGTCTATGGCGTCAGGTCTGAAAGACCAGCCGTAGCACCCGTCGTTCCCTTTGCTCCTCGATGCTGACCTTGTCGGCGAAGTGGCGCATGAGGCGAAGTTCCAGGTCCGAGGCCTCCGGCGCGAAATCGTCGATTTCATCTGCCCCGGCCCCGCCTCCATCCTTGGCGTCGTCGGGCTTGAAGACCATTCGTGCAAGGATGCGGTACTCATCGTAGTGCAGTTCGATGTCCACCGAGCCATGGGCATGGCCTTGAGAAACCGCCATTTCCCCGGCCTCGGTCATGGCATTGATCACGCGATCGATAACGTCGCGCCGTGCGCCCCACTGGGCGCCATGCAGACGGCAGAATGCAACCATCTCGTTGATGAGGTCGGCATTGATCGGGAACTGTGCCCCTGCCTTGCGGCTGATGCCGATGCGGAACAGCCCGTTGAGAAGCAGTGCAGTGACCACCGCGACCACCAGCGACGAGCCAGTGATCGTCATAAGCCAGTGGGGCAGGGTCTCGTAGAACTGCGGAAAGATATCGTGGCTGACGCCAAGGATCAGCGCGACGCCAACGGCAATGATCCGTCGCTCGTCGAGCATGCGCGATACGATGATGCTCAACCCGTTTGCCAGGATGAAGGCGGACGAAAAGATGAGAATGGCGCCGGTAAGTGAATCCGGCATGCCGATGGTCAGAACCACCACATGCGGAAAAAGCGAAAGCAGGATGAAAAGCCCGCCGATGGCATAGCCGATCCGGCGCTGCATCATGCCCGTGGCCTGCGCCAGGCCGACGGAACCGGAGAAGGTGTTGAGGCCCACTGTGCCGACTGCACCTGCGAGCAGCGTTGCTATGCCGTCGGCACGCACCCCCTTCTCCAGGCTTCTCATGTCAGGGCGCACCCACTTGGGATCGGTGATCCGCTGGCAGGTCGTGATGTCGCCGATGGCACGCAGCGCGCAGGCCAGGGCCCCCACCATGAAGGGCACGGCCAAAGCAATATCGAAGGTCGGAACCAGCAGGGGAAAGTTGGGCAGCGCGAAAAGCGTGTTGTGCCCTTCCAGCAGTTCGTTGTTCAGGTCGGTGCGGTCGAGCATCCATGCGAGAGGATAGATGAGCGCGACGCCGATCAGCACGGAGAAGACCTTGAAGGCGCCTCTGGCCCAAACGTTCAGCCCGATGATGATGGCCAGGGCGAGGAATCCCAGCCCCAATGACAGACCATCCGGCCCGGAACCTCGATAGACGCCGAGGGTATCGAGCCCAAAAAGCAGCCGGAACCCGATCAGCCCCAGGATGAAGCCGATCATGACCACGGCCAGGCCGGCAATCTCCACCGGCAGATAGGGGCGCAGCCGTCTGAGGAAGAAGGAGAAGAGAACCTCACAGAAGCCGGCGAAAATCGTCATGCCGAATACGAGCGGCAGACCACCCTGCTGCGCGGCGATCAACGAGGCGGGAAGATAGGCGGCAGTGAAGACTGCAGGAGCCAGGTAACCGCTCCCGAAGGCCCGGTGCCGGGCGCACAGCAGGATGCTTCCGAGCCCAAGCGCCACCAGCGAAGCGCTGATGACAGCTTCCTGCAACTGCGTATCCGCGCCAGCTGCCCGAAGCACCAGGAGCGGAAACACGAGTCCGATCGGCGCAATGATGGCGATGTGCTGAAGACCATTCAGCAGCAAGGCAGGAAGAGGCACTGCCCCTTCCTGCACGGGATTGCTCGTGGACGTGGTTTTCACCGGCGCTGCGCCAAGGGCGGCCTACAACGCCAGCCGGCGCTGCCGGGCGACCAGAAACGCTTCGGTGGAGATCTGGCTCCAGGGTGCGGAGCTCTCCAGGAAAGCGGCCAGTGATTCCCGAATGCGGCCGGTCAAGGGATCCTTGTCGGCGGTCTCCGCGATCACCTCGCGGGACACCTCCAGAAAACGGTCCAGCATATCCTCCGGCCAGGCACGCACTTCGACGCCGTCCTCTTCGACCAGCGTCTTCAAGGTCTGCGCGTTGCGGATCTGATACTCGGCCAAGGTTTCCAGGGTTTCGGCCTGGGCCGCGTTGCGCAGGATCGCTTGCTGCGCCTCCGTGAGGTCGTTCCACACCGCAAGTGAGATGCCAAGATCGAGCAGCCCGCTGGGTTCCTGGTAGCCGGGGTAGTAATAGTAGGGAGCTACCCGGAAGAGCCCCATGGCGCGGTCGGGCCAGGGGGAGACCCAGTCGGTGCCATCCAGCGAGCCGCTTGCCAGTGAGGTGACCACTTCGGTTGCAGGCAGGTTCACGACCACCGCGCCCAGCCGGGTCAGGACCTGACCGGCGAAACCGGGGAAGCGGATCTTGAGGCCCTTCAGGTCGTCCACCGTTTCCAGCGGATGGCGATACCAGCCGCTCATCTGCACGCCAGTGTCACCGGCGACGAGGTGCTTCAGTCCGAACTGTTCGCCCAGTTCGTCGAGCAGCTCCTGGCCACCACCGAAGTTCAGCCAAGCCTGGAACTCAATCGGGGTGGGGCCGAAGGGAACCGAGGTGAAGAAGGAATAGGCAGGATGCTGTCCCTGCCAGTAGTAGGCGGCGCCGTGGTAGAGATCGGCCGTGCCGGCTTCCACGGCATCGAAGATCTCGAAGGCCGGTACGAGTTCGCCGGCAGCCAGCAGGCGGATATGCAGTTCGCCATTCGACATCGTACTCACGCGATTTGCGAATCGCTCGGCCGTTGTGCCCAGCCCGGGAAAGCCGGGTGGCCAGGCTGTCACCATGGTCAAGGTGCGTGATGCACGAGCTGTTCCGGGCATCACCGTAGTTCCGGCAGCCAGTCCGGCGGCGCCAAGGGTCCAAGCAGAAGCATGGCGAAGGGTATCGCGACGCGTAACTCTCATTGAAACCACCCGTTAAACTTTTCTTGATTGCAGTGAAACTTGTGGGCGCCAGCGTTGTGCTTCGCGAGCAGCCGGCGCCGGGCGCGACCTTAACTCGTAATGCTATGGCAATGGAAGCAGCGCGGCTGCCGCTTGCGGCAATCTTTCTGCCAGGTCTCACAAACGCCACTTTCCCCGACTCCTGTGGCTGTCCTAGTCATGGTGCCAGCGGTCGCCTGGACCGGCTCTCTTCGCCGGCCACGCCGCACGAACATCGGAGCAATTTGGAGTATCAGTGGGTGGCGGTTGACCCGCAGAAAAGCACAGACGCCAGCGAGGAAAAGCCGTCGCGCCTGACGCCTATGCCGCTGCGCGGGGCAAGCTACACCATGATGGTGTTGCGTCTGGCGGAGTTGGCGCAGCCGGATTTCTTTGGCCGGCTGCAGGCCAAGATCTCCCAGGCACCGAGCTTCTTCGAGGGCGCGCCCATGCTGCTTGACCTCGACGGAACGGCAGGGGGGTCGGCTGAGGATTTCGAGGAACTGAAGCGCCGACTCCGAGAACTGCGCCTGGCCCTTGTCGGCGTGCAGGGCGGGGACGAGCGCCAGCATGAGGCTGCAATCGGGGTGGGGTTGGCAATCTTCCCCTCCTGGCGCGCCAGCAACAAATCAACGAGAGCGATCGATCCCGCCAGTGAGCGCGTCCGGCAGGAGGCGCCTCCTGAGCCACGAAAGCCCCTGTTGATCGATCGGCCGGTGCGTTCCGGTATGCAGATCTATGCGGAGGGCACCGATCTGGTGGTCACTGCGCCGGTGAGTGCGGGGGCGGAATTGCTGGCTGATGGCAGCATTCATGTTTATGCGCCCTTGCGTGGCCGCGCCCTGGCCGGTGTGTCGGGCGATACCTCCGCGCGCATTTTTTGTCGGCGGCTGGCGGCGGAGTTGCTTTCCATTGCCGGCCATCACCGGGTAAGTGAAGAGATTGCGGATGCGGTGCAGGGGCGCCCCGTACAGGTTCGCTTGCAGGGGGACAACCTGCGGATAGAGACCATCGACTGAGAGCGAAAGGTCGGAAGGACAGAAACGTGGCCAAAATCATCGTGATGACCTCAGGCAAGGGCGGCGTCGGCAAGACGACGTCGAGTGCGGCCTTTGCTGTCGGCCTCGCCGCGCGGGGCCATCGAACCGCCGTCGTCGATTTCGATGTCGGCCTGCGCAATCTCGACATCGTTATGGGATGTGAGCGCCGGGTGGTCTACGACATCGTCAACGTGATCAACGGCGAGGCGACGCTGCGCCAGGCGCTGATTCGCGACAAGCGGATGGAAAACCTCTCGATCCTGGCCGCATCGCAGACCAAGGACAAGGAAGCCCTTGAACTCGATGCCGTCGGCAAGCTGCTCGACGAACTGCGCAAGGACTTCGACTATATTGTCTGCGACAGCCCGGCAGGCATCGAGAAGGGCGCGCTGGCCGCGCTCTACTATGCCGACGAAGCGATCATCGTCACCAATCCCGAGGTCTCCTCGGTGCGGGACAGCGATCGCATTCTCGGCATCCTTTCCAGCAAGTCCCACAGGGCCGAGAAGGGCGAGGATCCGGTCAAGGAACACCTTCTGGTCACACGCTATGATCCGGCCCGCGTCGAGCAGGGGGAGATGCTCTCAGTCGAGGATGTCCAGGAAATTCTGGCAATCAAGCTGCTGGGCGTGATTCCCGAGAGCCAGGCCGTGCTGCGGGCCTCCAACATCGGCCAGCCGGTCATCCTGGATCAGGGCACCACGCCGGCCCAGGCCTACGAGGATGCGGTGGGACGCTTCCTAGGAGATATAATCGAGCAGCGTTTCGTGAGGGCTGCTCGGCGAAGCTTCTTTGCACGCTTGATGGGGAGGCCGGCATGAGCCTTTTCGGACTCTTTAAGCGCCGGGACAATGCGGCCTCCGCGGCAAAGGAACGCCTGAGCTTTGTGTTGTCGCATGAGCGGGCGGGGCGTGACGCGCCCGATTACCTGCCGCGGCTGCAGAAGGACATCCTGGCCGCCATCTCCAAGTACGTGCCGATCCCGGAGGATCACGTGTCGGTGCGTATGGCGCAGGAGGGAGGCTCCGCCCGCCTGGAGGTCAACATCGACCTGCCGCCACGACCGCCGTTGGAAGGCCGTCGCGCCTGAGGGCACGCCCGAGCGCACTGCTGAGAGCACTGCAGTGTGCCGCAGCTCAGCGCCGCGCGTTCACCAGCAGTCCGGTGATTGTGCTCTCCCCGAGAGCCCGGCAGGCTTCCAGCCTGTGCACGCCTTCGACAAGGACGAAGCGCTGGCCGTCGCGCCGCACTAGAATCGGTGTTTTCTGCCCTTCTTCCAGGATGCTCGCCGCGATCTCCTCGACCTTCTCGGGATCCAGTAGCGTGCGCAGCTTCGTCGGAACGTAGATGCGATCCATGGGCAGTTTCTGGTCGTGTAGCATGCTGTATCGATCCCGCACTGTGCATCGCTTTCACCCATCAGGCACACGGTCGGACGGTATGGCAAGTCTGGAACGGGTCGCCAGGTCATCCACGATTGTGCGCAGCGTTGTTTTCCCCCAGCACAGGCAATAGTGTCCCGCTGCCCAAGCCATAGAAGCAGCGATCCATGTCCAATCTCGTGTTCGAGCACGTCAGTCATGCCTACGGCAACCTGCGTGCTGTGGATGATGTAAGCCTTTCGGTCGACGCCGGGGAACTGGTGTGTCTGCTCGGTCCGTCCGGTTGTGGAAAGACGACGCTATTGCGACTGGCGGCAGGCCTGGAAGTGCTGCAGCGGGGGCGCGTCCTGATCGGCGACGAGGTGATGGCCGATGGCCAGCGCGACGTTCCCCCGGAAGAACGCTCCGTTGGGCTGGTGTTTCAGGATTTCGCGCTCTTTCCCCATCTCAGTGTGCAGGAAAACGTCGCCTTCGGCGTGCGCAAGGCGAGCCGCAACGAGCGCGCAGCCCGGGCGCGTGCCGCCTTGAAGCAGGTGGCCATGGAGGATTACGGCGAGGCCTATCCCCACACGCTTTCGGGCGGACAGCAGCAGCGGGTGGCCTTGGCACGTGCGCTGGCGCCCCAGCCCAGTCTGATGCTCCTCGATGAACCTTTTTCCGGGCTGGACGTGCAGTTGCGCCAGGAGGTGCGGGACGAGACCCTGCATGTGCTCAAGCGGTCCGGCGCCGCCACCCTCATGGTCACCCACGACCCGGAAGAGGCCATGTTCATGGCTGACCGGATTGCGTTGATGCACCAGGGTCGCATTCAGCAGATCGGGCGCCCGGAGGAACTCTACTATCAACCGGTTAGCGCCTTCGTGGCCGCTTTCTTCGGCGAGATCAACCGGTTGGAGTCCAGCGTCCGCGACGGCCAGGTGGAGACGCCTCTGGGCATGCTCGATGCTCAGGGCCTTGGAGAAGGTGCAGCGGTTGACGTGCTGATTCGCCCGGAGGCGATCAAGCTCCTGCCGCCGGGCGAGCATGCCGGATCAGGGCAGGTGCCGGGCACAGTGGTGACCGCAAAGCTGCTGGGCCGCACCAGTCTGGTACACCTTTCCGTCGCCGATCCTCGCCACGAGATCGACCTTCATCTGCACGTGCGCGTGCCGGGACGCTTTCTGCCGCCAGAAGGGCAGACTTTCTCCATCGATCTCGATCCGCATCAAGCCTTCGTCTTTGAATCACGCACGCGTGCATAGTGGGCATGGGCTGTCGTTGCGGTGATCAAAGGATTTTGCCATAGTCCGCAAAGGCGGCCCGCATTGGGGCTGGGACAGCTGTTGAGGAGACCCTGTTGATGGGGAGCATTATGTTGACCGATATGGTCACGGTGGCGATGGTTGGTTCCTTTAGTATCTGGCATTGGCTGATTGTTCTGGCGGTCGTTCTGGTGCTGTTCGGCGGTGGCGGCAAGATTCCGCGCCTGATGAAGGACCTCGGCTCGGGCATCAAGCAGTTCAAGCACGGCATGAAGGAAGAAGAAGAAACGACTGCCGAGTCGAAATCGATCGAGGACGAGACCGGGACCACCACGGCTCAGACCGACAAGGCCACCGCGTCGTCGAGCGAAGAAAACAAGAAGGCCGTCAACGGCTAGTACAACTCGGTGGCCGGCGGGCGGTGTTGTGCTTCGGCCTGCCCGCGGACGCCTTTGAGGTTCAGGCATGCTCGATTTCGGTTGGAGCGAAATGGCGATCATCGCCCTGCTGGCGTTGCTCGTCATCGGTCCGAAAGACTTGCCCCGGGTCTTGCGTACCATGGGGCAATTCATGCGCAAGGCGCGCTCGCTCAGCCGGGAATTCCAGTCTGGCCTGAACGAAGTGATGCGCGAAGCGGAACTGGACGACGCGCGCAAAGCCATCGAGAAGACCGGCGGTCGCAATCTGGACCGAGAGATTCGCAAGGCCCTCGACCCTGAAGACGAGGTCGAGAAGGAATTGCGCGATGTCGATCGCACGGCTCGTGACGCCGCCGGCAAGTCCGGCGGTACATCGGTGAAAAGGCCATCGGCAGGATCGAGCAGCACCGGAAGCAAAGCTGAAGGCACGGATAGCAAGGTCGTCCGACATCCGGGCCGCGGCGAAGAGTCTGATGACGCGATGAAAAGTGCGTCGGCGTCAGGCGAGGAGACCGCCAAGAGCGGCTCCGACGACAAGACCCAGAAAGCAGGCTGATCCGCCGTGGCAGACGATACGGTCGACTCCCAGAAGATGCCGCTGCTCGAACACCTGATCGAGTTGCGGCAACGTTTGCTCTACTCGGTGATCGCCCTCTTCGTGGCGTTCTTCGTCAGCTTCTTTTTTGCCGAGTATTTGTACAATTTTCTCGTCCAACCGCTGGCAGATATTCTGCTGCAGCGCGGCGACGATCGCATGGCCCGGATGATCTTTACCGATCTGACCGAGGTCTTCTTCACCTACATCAAGGTGGCCTTTTTCTTCGCTGCCTTCGTTACCTGCCCGATCTTTCTGTCCCAGATCTGGAAGTTCGTGGCGCCCGGCCTGTACAAGGAGGAACGCAAGGCCTTTGGACCGTTCCTGGTCGCCTCGCCGCTCCTCTTCTTCACCGGCGGTGCGCTGGTCTACTTCTTGATCCTGCCGCTCGCCTGGGAATTCTTCCTGCATTTCGAGACCACCGGCGGCGAAGGTACGCTGCCGATCCAGCTCGAGGCCAAGGTGGGCGAGTACCTCGCCCTCACGATGAAGCTGATCTTCGCTTTCGGCATTTGTTTCCAGCTTCCCGTGCTCATGACTCTGCTCGCGCGGGCCGGCATCGCGACGTCGGCAGGCATGGCAGCCAAGCGGAAGTATGCGATCGTGGGCGTCTTCGTGGTTGCGGCCATCTTCACGCCACCTGATCCCATCAGCCAGATCAGCCTCGCGATCCCGATCATTCTGCTCTATGAGATTTCGATCTATCTGGCGAAGATGGTCGAACGCAAACGCGCACAGCGCGAAGAAGAGCTGAACCGCGAGGCCGGAATCGAGGACTGATGCAGCGCGGGGCGGAGGCCCGCCCCGCTGTTGCTTGTGCCTTCACGTTGGTGTCCTGCCGCCGGTTTCGTGGACCTCGACCCTGTGAAGCTCTATAAGCGGGGGAGAGCAACCCGGGCGGCGAGTCGCTCCTCCGGCACGGAGGCCCAGAGCACCGCCCCACGATAATTTTGGGGTACCAGCAAGGCATGACGACGGCTGCACAGGCGCTGCGCGGAGAGCGAATTCTCGTTACGAATGATGACGGCATTCACGCACCGGGTCTGCGTGCCCTGGAGGCGGTGGCCCGCAGCCTGTCCGACGATGTCTGGGTGGTGGCCCCGGAGGTTGAGCAGTCGGCCGCAAGCCACTCTTTGACCCTTCGCCGGCCGCTGCGCATTCGACGCTTTGCCGAACGGCGTCTTGCCGTGGACGGCACGCCGACCGACTGCGTGGTGGTGGCGGTCAATCACCTGTTGAAGGATCGCCGACCGGGACTCGTGCTCTCGGGCGTGAACCACGGCGGCAACCTGGCCGAGGATGTCGGCTACTCCGGTACGGTGGCCGCGGCAATGGAGGCCACCCTGCTCGGCATCCGCTCCATTGCCTTCAGCCAGTTGCGTAGCAGCGATGCCCCCACGAGCTTCGCCGTGGCGGAACAGCATGCGCCGGACATCGTGCGCCGGCTCTATGAGATGCCGGAGATGCGCGACCGCCTGTTCAACGTGAACTTTCCTCCCGTGAGCCCGGATGCGGTCACGGGGGTGCGGGTGGCGCGCCAGGGGCGCCGGGACGATATGGTGGGGATGGTGGAAGGCCGCGATCCCGGAGGCCATCCCTATGTCTGGATCGGCCACTGGGGCGGTGACGCCACGGAAGAGAAAGACACGGATCTGGCGGCGATTCAGGATGGCGCGATTTCGGTGACGCCGCTGCACCTCGATCTCACGCACGAGAAGTCGCTCGCGCTGCTCAAGGAACGCTTCGCGTGACCCCGGAACCGCGCAAAATACGTCTGCTCATGCAGCTACGGCGCGCGGGTATTTCCGATACTGCGACGCTGGCGGCGATCGAACGGGTTCCGCGCGAGATTTTCGTCCCGCCAGCCTTTCAGGACCAGGCCTACGAGAACATCGCCCTGCCGATCGGTCAGGGACAGACCCTGAGCCAGCCAGAGGTCGTCGCGATGATGACCCAGGCCTTGCAGTCTTCCCGACAGCACACCGTGCTGGAGATCGGTACTGGCTCAGGCTACCAGGCGGCGATTCTGGCGCGGGTGGCGCGTCGGGTCTACACCATCGAGCGGCACAAGGCCTTACTGAACGAGGCTGAGAAGCGGTTCAATGAACTGCGCATCACCAACATCACACCGCGTCTCGGCGACGGCTCGCGGGGCTGGCCGGAGCAGCGCCTGTTTGATCGGATCATCGTGACCTGCGCGGCGGCCCTGCCGCCCGAACCCTTGCTGCGTCAGTTGGCGGAAGGGGGGATCATGATTCTGCCGGTGGGCACGCAGGGACGCACCCAGGAACTCCTGCGCATCCAGCGCACGCCGGACGGCGTGGAGCAAACCAGTCTCGGCATCGTGCGCTTTGTGCCCCTGGTTGCCGAGGACACCACCGCAAGACGCTCGACGGCATGAGGGCAGAAGTATGAGATCAGGCGGATTCGCGAAACTCCTGGCGTTGGGCTTGCTGGGCGCCACGTTGCTGACGGCCTGCAGCAACCCCGAGCGCATCCGCAACGCCACCCTGCCGCAATCGAGCCCGCAGTCGCAGCCGGAAACCAGTGGCCCCATTCTCCCGGAGGCGGCCACACCGGACAACAGGGACGTTGACGTAGCGCCGCTCTCTAGTGAACCGCTCTCCAGCGAACCGCCTTCCAGCCAACCGGCCACCAGCGAACCAGCGCCGGCCGCGGCGACTCGCGTACAGCCGCAGGAATCAGCCCACCGCGTGGTGGCTGGGGACACGCTCTTTTCCATTGCGCAGAGCTACGACGTGCCCCTGGCCGCGATGATCGACGCCAACAATCTGACCCCGCCCTTCGATCTGCGGGTGGGGCAGCGCTTGGACATACCATCGGTCCAGGTTCACGAGGTGAGGCGCGGCGAAACCCTCCAGGTTATCGCGGGACAGTACGAGACGACCCCGGCCCAGCTGGCCGAAGCCAACCGCCTCGAACCACCCTACAGTCTCTGGACAGGGCAGCGGCTGGTGCTGCCGGGAGGCGCCGCGTCTGAGTCCCGCGGGGAGGTCGATGTGACATTGGCCGAAGCCGCGGCTGCTACCTCTCCGGCCGGTCAGGATCCAACCCAGGTGCCGGCCGAAGAAGCTCCCCCTGAGCAAGGTGCTGTCCAGGACGAGCAGGACGCGCCGGAGCCGGCAGAGGCGATCGAGACCACGCCTCCTGCTGCGGCGGAGGAGGAGGAAGAATCCGTCGCCAGCGCCACCGCGACTCCGGAGCAGGTGAGCGCACCGCCGCCGCGGTCGGGAGGACGTTTTCTCTGGCCGCTGGAGGGTGAGATGATCGCGCGTTTCGGTCCCCAGGGCGATGGCCGCCACAATGACGGCATCAACATCGCGGCCGAACGCGGCGCCGAGGTTCGCGCTGCGGAGAATGGAGTTGTGGCCTACGCGGGCAACGAGCTGCGCGGCTTCGGCAATCTCCTGCTCATCAAGCATTCCGATGAGTGGATCACCGCCTACGCTCACAATGACCGCCTGCTGGTCAGCGCCGGAGACACGGTCTCGCGCGGTCAGGTGATCTCGCAAGTCGGCAGCAGCGGCAGCGTTGGGCAGCCGCAGCTCCATTTCGAGATTCGCAAGGGCACCCGGGCAATCGACCCCCTGCCACTGTTGGACGGGGCAGGGGGCTGATCAGGGGGCGATTTGTCGGGTCGAGGCTACTCGAGCCTCTGTCCCAGCCGACCTGCCAGATCCTGGATGAACTGCCAGGCGACACGGCCTGAGCGCGAGCCGCGCGTCACAGCCCATTCGTTTGCCTCGCGTCGGAGCGTCTCCGGTTCCAACTCGAGATTGAAGCGGCGCGCGTAGCCCTCGATCATCTCGAAGTAGGTCTGCTGATCGCAGTTGTGGAAGCCCAGCCAAAGGCCGAAGCGATCCGATAGGCTCACCTTCTCCTCCACCGCCTCGCCGGGATTAATCGCGGTGGAACGCTCGTTGTCGATCATGTCGCGCGGCAGCAGGTGCCGACGGTTGGAGGTGGCATAGAAGATCACGTTGTCGGGCCGACCCTCGACGCCGCCCTCCAGCACCGCCTTGAGTGACTTGTAGCTTGCATCGTCCTGATCGAAGGAGAGGTCGTCGCAGAAGAGGATGAAGCGCCGCTCCTCGTCGCGCAGCAGCGTCAAGAGTCGCGGCAGCGAGGGAATGTCCTCGCGATGGATCTCCACCAGCGCCAGTGGCGCATAGTCGCCGACCTTGGCCTCTTCGTTCACGGCAGCATGCACCGCCTTCACCAGTGACGACTTGCCGGTGCCGCGCGCGCCCCAGAGCAGGGCGTTGTTCGCCGGCAGTCCGCGGGCGAAGCGCTGCGTGTTGTCGTGCAATTGATCACTCTGCCGGTCGATGCCGCGCAGCAGTTCCAGCTCCACGCGGTTGGGGCGACCCACGGGCGCCAGGCGGCCCTCCTCCGGGTGCCAGACGAAGACATCGCTGCCCTCCAGCGTCATGGCTGGCGGCGGAGGAGGAGCCATGCGCTCAAGCGCGTCGGCGATACGGATGAGCAGGGCGTGGGTTTCCTGAGGGTCGGGACTGGTCATGGTTTCTCTGATGTCATGGCGTCGCGAAGAGCGCCAGGGCAGGGCCCTTGCGTCATCGTCGCGCACAGGCAGGCGGGAACGAAGCGCTAAGCTAGCGAGGGCGCCGGAGCGTCGTCAATCGAGCGCTCGGGCTTTCATTGCATTTCATGGGCACGGGGCTATAGTCCCGCCTGAATTTGCGGCCGGCTGTCTGGCCGTTCAATGAAGGCTTTACCGAGGAGCGAGCATGTTGATTTCTCCGGCCTATGCGCAGGCGGCTGGCGGTGGTGGTGGCGACATTCTGGTGTCGCTGTTGCCGATCGTTCTGATTTTTGTGGTGTTTTACTTCCTGCTGATTCGTCCGCAGCAGAAGAAGGTGAAGCAGCACCGGGCCATGGTCGAGGCGTTGCGCCGCGGTGACCGCGTCGTCACCTCCGGGGGCATCGTCGGCCAGGTCACCAAGGTCCTCAACGACGGTGAGGTCGAGGTCGAGATTGCTCAGGGCACGCGGGTGCGTGTGATCCGGCACACCATCACCGATGTGCTGGACAAGACCGATCCGGCCACGCGGTCCAAGGCGGTGGAAACTTCGTCTGACGATGCTGACGATGATGCCGAGGCCGAAGAGAAGAGCGGCCGTCGCGGTTCAGGTAAGTAAGCGCGCGCTTCCAGTCGTGCAGTAGGGGTGGTAAGCGCCGATGGTTAACATTTCCCGCGCGCAGTTGTTTGCCGTGATCGTGGTGCTGTTGGCAGGGTTGATCTTTGCCCTGCCAAATCTTCTGTCCCGCGCCACGCTCGATCAGCTGCCCTCCTGGCTTCCCAATCAACAGGTCAATCTTGGCCTCGATCTCCGGGGAGGCTCGCACCTCCTTCTGGAGGTCGATGTCGATGGGGTTTTCGAGGAGCAACTCGCCGGATTCGTCGATTCCGTGCGCGTTGAACTGCGTCGGGCGAACATCGGCTACACTGGCCTCGGTCTCGAGGGAAACAGCGTCGTCTTCAGCCTGCGCGATACCGCCGAGATCGACCGGGCGCGAGAGGTGCTGCGGGACTATATCGGGGATGCCACCTTGCGGATCTCCGATGATGGCAGCGGATCTATTACGCTGAGCGATCAGGCCATGGCCGAGCGTCGCATAAGCGTGGTGCAGCAATCCATCGAGATTGTGCGCCGACGCATCGACGAAACCGGCACGCGCGAGCCGACAATCGCCCGTCAGGGCGAGGACCGCATTCTCGTGCAGCTGCCGGGTGTGGATGATCCGCAGCGGGTGAAGGATCTGCTGGGCCAGACAGCGCGCTTGTCGTTTCATCTCGTCGATGAGGATGTGGTGCCGGGCGTCGACAGTGTGCCGCCCGGATCGCGCCTCCTTCCGGCTCAGGAAGCCGACCCGACCGGACAGGTGCGCGAGTATGTGGTGCGCAACCGCGTGATGGTCAGTGGCGACAACCTGGTGGACGCGCAGGCGACCTTCCAGGAAGGCCAGCCCGTCGTCTCCTTCCGCTTCGATTCGGTGGGGGCACAGCGCTTCGGTGACACCACGCGCAACAACGTGGGTCGCCTCTTTGCCATCGTGCTCGACGAAGAGGTCATCTCCGCTCCGGTGATCCGCGAGCCCATTCTGGGCGGGCGCGGCGTGATTTCCGGGAGTTTCGCCACCCAGGAGGTGCAGGACCTCGCGTTGCTTCTGCGCGCCGGCGCTTTGCCCGCAGAGCTGACGGTACTGGAAGAGCGCTCAGTGGGACCGGGTCTCGGTGCGGATTCCATCGCCGCAGGCGAAACCGCGTCACTGCTGGGACTTGTCCTGGTGATGCTCTTCATGGCGGCGGCCTATGGGCTGTTCGGCTTGATGGCGGCTTGCGCCCTGCTGCTCAACCTGATCCTGATCCTAGCGGTGCTGTCTGGCCTGCAGGCAACGCTGACGCTGCCGGGAATCGCCGGCATCGTGCTGACCATCGGCATGGCGGTCGACGCCAACGTGCTGATCTTCGAGCGCATCCGTGAGGAAGTGCGGAACGGCCGGGGTCCCGTATCGGCCATCGACATCGGCTATCGACAGGCGCTCTCGGCCATCATCGACGCTAATGTGACGACCCTGATCGCCGCCGTGCTGCTGTACAACTTCGGCACGGGTCCGATCCGCGGCTTTGCGGTGACCCTGGGGATCGGTCTTGTCACTTCAATGTTCACAGCAATCATGATCACGCGCCTCATGGTGGTCGGCTGGCTCCGTGCCGGCCGCGCCAAGAAGGCCCTGCCGATCTAACGGAGGCGCGCCAATGCCACTGATTCGACTCCTTCCCGCCGAACCGCGAATCCCCTTTCTTGCGGTCCGTTATTGGTTCCTGGCGATTGCCATGATCCTGATGACCGGCTCCATTGCCACCTTCTTTGTCCAGGGCCTCAACTTCGGGGTTGATTTTCGCGGAGGCATCCTCATGGAGGTCCGCACCGACGCGCCAGCGGACCTGGAAGACATGCGCAGCCGCTTGGGTGCACTTGATATTGGCCCGGTCACGCTGCAGGAGTTCGGTGAACCGACGGACGTCCTGATCAACCTCCAGCGCCAGGACGGCACCGAGGACGCGCAGATGGACGCCATCAACGCGGTTCGGGCGGAACTCGGCGATGAAGTGGCGGAATATCGCCGGACCGAGTTCGTGGGCCCCCGGGTGGGCGAGGAGCTGCGGCGCGCCGGCATGATGGCCACGCTGCTCTCGCTGTTGGGAATCGGGCTCTATATCTGGTTCCGGTTTGAATGGCACTTCGCCATGGCATCCCTGCTGGCGCTGGTGCACGACGTCATTGTCACTATCGGATTCTTCTCCTTCACGCAGATCGAGTTCAACCTGACCACCTTGGCAGCCGTGCTCACCATCGCGGGTTACTCTATCAACGATACGGTTGTGGTCTTCGACCGTGTGCGTGAAACAATGCGCAAATACAAAAAGAAATCGATGCCCGAGATGCTCAATGAGGCATTGAACCAGACGCTGACGCGCACAATTATGACCTCAGTGACCACGCTGATTGCACTGGGCACCCTCTATTTCTTTGGTGGCGAGGTCATTCGCGGCTTCACGGCGGGTTTGATCTGGGGCGTGATCATCGGCACCTTCTCGACTGTCGGAATTGCCGTGCCGCTGCTGTACTATCTGGGGCTGAAGCGGGCGACAATGCAGCCCTCCGAAGAGGGCGGCAAGGAGCAGGCCGGCAATCAAACCGTCGGCTAAGGTAAGGCGGCAAGAATGGACGTCACACCGCTGATCCCCGAGGGGCGGCAGGTCATTGAGACCTACGGCGACGGCGGCTTTCGCGTGTCGGGCACGCGCTGGAAGGGCTCGGTCCTGATCATGCCGCAGCGGACGCTGTCCTGGGCGCCCCAGGCCTTTGCGCAGATAACGCTGGAAAGCCTTGCGCCGCTTATCGAGGCTGACGATCGCATCCAGGTGTTGCTGCTGGGCTGCGGCAAGGGCGCCCAACTGCCGTCGAAGGATTTCCGCGCAAGCCTGCGAGACCACGGCATTGTCATTGAGGCCATGGACACCGGCGCGGCCGCGCGGACCTACAACGTGCTGATGGCTGAGGAGCGCGCTGTCGCAGCGGCCCTGATAGCTGTGCAATGAGCTTCATCCGCTCTGTACGTACGCCTCTGCCGGGAGTACCTTTTTCGAGTAGCGGCCAGATGGAGCGGACGTTCTTTGTGCCCGGTAATCTTGAATGAATCCGATCAGTAATTGGTTCCGGCGACATTTCAACAACCCCCAGGTGATTATCCTGGTGCTTTTGTTGACAGGTCTCACCTTGGCGGTGATGGCGTTTGCTGGAATTCTGCTTCCTTTCCTCGTCTCCCTGGTCATCACCTACCTGCTGCTTGGTCCCGTACGCCTGCTTGAGCGGCTGCACGTGCCGCGCCTGCTGGCGGTTGTACTGGTGTTCGTGGGGTTCCTGACGGCCGTCGCTTTTCTGATGCTGACGGTGGTGCCGGTCATGGTGCAGCAGGCCGTCGATCTTGCGCGCAACTTGCCCTCGATTTTCGCTGCGATGCAGACGGCACTGATGGAATTGCCACAGCAGTATCCGGCGCTGTTCGACCCGCAGCAGATGGAGCAGGTCATTGCGTCCCTGCGCAGTGAAGTCCTCATCCTGGGGCAGCGGGTGTTGGGTTGGTCGGTGACCTCCCTCTACACCCTTGCCGCCCTGGCGATCTACGCCGTGCTGGTGCCCCTTCTGGTCTTCTTCATGCTGAAGGACCGCGAGCGGATCGTGAACTGGATGGTGCAGTTTCTCCCGGAGGAACGTCCCCTTGCGGATCGGGTGTGGCGCGATGTGGATCGACAGCTTGGCAACTACATCCGGGGCAAGGTCGTCGAGATTATCATCGTCGGCGTGGTGACCTATATTGGCTTCATGCTGGTCGGCCTGAATTTCTCGCTCTTGCTGGCGGTCCTGACCGGCCTGTCGGTGCTGGTGCCCTACATCGGGGCGACCGTCATCACCTTGCCGGTCGCTGTCATCGCCTATGTCCAGTTCGGATTGGGGCCGGGCTTTATCTGGGCGGTGGGGACCTACCTGGTGATTCAGGCCCTGGACGGGAACGTCCTGGTGCCTGTTCTCTTTTCGGAGGTCGTGGATCTCCACCCTGTGGCGATCATCGTGGCCATTCTCTTCTTCGGTGGGGTCTGGGGGTTCTGGGGCATTGTCTTCGCCATTCCCTTGGCTACCGTTGTGCAGGCCGTGCTCGCGGCCTGGCCGGAGTCGCCGCGACAACGCCTGCCGCGACCTACGGCCGGCGAGTGATCGTATCGAAGCGGTTTGAGGAAGAAGGGACGCAGCAATGTCGCAGGATCTCTGGTTTGAGGATTTCACCGTCGGACGCCGCTTCGAAACGCGGGGCGTCACCTTGAGCGAGTCGCAGATCCTGGACTTTGCCCTGCAGTGGGATCCGCAGCCTTTTCACATCGATGTCGAGGCGTCGGAAAGCTGGGGCTATGGTGGACTGATCGCCAGCGGCTTCCATACACTCTGCGCGGCTTTTCGCATGGTGGTGCAGGCGCGTATTTTCACGGCCGCCAGTTTGGGTTCGCCCGGAATGGACAAGCTGCGCTGGATGCGCCCTGTGCGGCCTGGAGATACGATCAGAACCGAACTCGAAGTGCTTGACGCACGCGCTTCTCAATCGAAGCCCGATCGGGGCATCGTGACCATGCTCTATCGCGTGTTCAACCAGCGCCGCGAAGAGGTGATGCGGCTGGAAACGGTTCAGATACTGCGCCGCAGATCAGCCGAGGGCTCATCTGTCCCCTCGGTATAGACCCTGTAGCAGTCGCGCCCGCTTTGCTTGGCCAGGTAGAGCGCCTTGTCCGCCCGCGCCAGGGCGCGTTCGATGCTGACATCCTCAGCGAGACACTCCGCTATCCCCACTGAGGCCTGATAGTGCAGGCTTGTCCCGTCGTCCAGGGTCACGCGCGAGTCGCTGAGGTGGCGTAAAAAGCGCGCAGCGACCGTTTCCGCGGCAGCGGCGTTGGTGCGCGGCAGCAACACGGCAAACTCCTCGCCGCCGAGCCGACCGACAGTGTCTATGTTGCGGAAGATCTCGTTGCAGATCTGGCCGAAGTGCTTGAGCACCTCATCACCGACTGCATGCCCGTGACGGTCATTGATCTCCTTGAAGTGATCGAGGTCGAACAGCAGAACCGCCAAGGTTTCGCCGAAGCGCTGCGCGTTGCGCAGATCCCGCTCGGCCAGAGTGAAGAAGTGGCGACGTGAGGCCGTGCCGGTGAGCATATCGACCGTTGCCTGACGCCGGAGTTCCTCCGCCAATTCTTCGCCGCGCACGATCTCCTGCTGCAGTGCCGTGTTCAGCCGGGTCAGCTCCTTCGCCTGGTCGGCCAGGTTGCGGTTGGCCACCTGAAGTTCGAGCTGGCTGCGGTCGCTCAGGCGAATGAGCCGGCGTTGCTCGCGCAGGCTCTGGCGCACGACCTTGGACATCCATTCCAGTCGGTCAGCCGCCCGATGGAGCATCCCGACCATCTCTTCGGACTCGAGAATGAGTCGCTCTTCCGCATCGAAGAGGGTAAAGCCGTCTTGCTTCTCGCCGGTCTGCTTCCGTTGGCCCGTCATTGGTTAACTATAGGGTTGAAGCGCGAAGTTGACGTGCTGGAAATCCTCGGCGAAGTCGTGTCCGAACTCCTCCATCGTATCGTCGTCGTTATGATAGTGCCAGTTGATGGAGACTTTCCGCCCCTGTGCGGCGGCGTCCTCAAGCATCTGGAATATATTCATCAAGGCCTTGGCGCTGCTGGAGTTGAAGTAGGCCAGATTCAGGTCGAGGACGAGGTCTGGTCCAGGCGCGCTCAATTGGTCCTCGATCTCCTTCAAAAGCGGTCCGAAGAAGGCAGCCGCATCTTCGGGGTAGGACTCGCCACTGATCTTCATCCGACCTTTGGTGAAATCAAAACAGATATAGGGCGAGCGTTCTCCAGAAGGGATCTCGATGATTTTGGGGTCGCTGGTCATACGTGGACCTTCAGACAAAAGAAGGAGCGTTGGTCATCGATATCGACGAAATCGAACTCGATCGGTTGGCTTGAACGCCGCGCAATTTCGATGAGGCCAAGCGACGCGCCCAGGCTGCCTTCCTCGGGCGGTTCGCGCAGCTTCTCTCGATAAACGGTTCTCAGTTCGTCCTTGTCGAGCGCTGACAGCCGAGTCAGGCGCTCGCGCAAAGCATCCTTCCGCGAGCGTTCCAGCGTGTTGGCGCAGACAATGAAGAAGTTCTGCCCGTCCTTGCCCACCGAAACAAGTCCGGAGCCGAGCATTCCATCATCCGGATCCCGTTGCGGGAGCTTGTCGGAGGAATAGCGAATGATGTTCTGGACCTGCTCGACGAAAACGGAAAACAGTCGCTTGGTGCGGTTGCTATCGCTTTCCTCCTGCTCGACCCGCCGGCGCAGCGTCTCGCCGAGCGCGAAGAGGATCGATTCCGATACGAAGCCGCTGTAGGAGAGAATGGCGCCGGTTTCGTCCTGGTCCCGCTTGAAGGCGAGGTAGGTCTTGGCCAGCCCGCTCGATGCACCCCCGGTGTGAGTCATATAGTTCTGCCCTTCATACCACTGTTGGGGATTATAGGGGACGGAAGGCGACAAGTGTATAGTCGTCGCGGGGCGGCTCGTCGCTGCGCCAGCTCGCGAGCGCCTCTTCCAATCGTGCGAGTTGTTCATTCAGTGGAAGTGCAGCGTATTGCTGCAACACCCGCAGCATGCGCCGGCGTCCGAACAGCCGTTGGCGGCTGTTCGGGTCCGGTGCACCCATCTGGTCGGTCACGCCGTCGGTGAATAGGTAGAAACTCATACCTGGTTCGATGGTGAGCCGCGTTTCCGGTAGTTCGCCGGGCGGCAGCAAGGACTGATAGCCCAGGCTGCCGCGGGTGGCGGGAATGGTTTCCATCTTGCCGTTGCGTTGCATCAGCAATGGGATGCTGGCTCCGGCATAGTGCAGTTCGCCACTCTCTGGATCATAGACACAGCAGGCTGCATCCAGGCCGTCGTCGGCTTCGTTGTTGGCGCTGTGCGAGAGGTGCTGTCGGACCAGGCGATCCACGCTGTAGAGCAGGCGGGACGGGGAGGGCGTGTGGCTCTGCCGCAGCGCCTGATCCAGGGCTGAGGCTGTGATCAAGGACATGAAGGCTCCGGGCACTCCATGGCCTGTGCAGTCGGCCAGGAAGATCACACATCGGCCGCCTTGCTCCACCACCCAGCAGTGGTCGCCGCCCACCCGCTGCAGCGGGCGCCAGAGCAATTCAGCTTCCACGAAGTGGCGCTCCAGGTCCGTCGGATCAGCCATCAGCCCTTCCTGGATCTTGCGCGCGTAGTTCAGGCTCTCGGTGATCTGCCGATGCGCCGACTCGATCTCCGCGTTCTTCTCGACGAGGGCGTTCTGGGTCTGCTGCAGTTCATCCAGCAGGCGCTTTGCCTCGTCGCCGCTTTTCAGGCCGCTGACCATGCTGTCAAACGCACGTCCTGCGCGTCCCAGTTCGTCTTTGCGTTTCCACCCCAGGTGCGGCCAGACCTTTCGTTCGACCAGGCGCATGGCTTCCAGCATCTGTTCGAGCGGCGTGATCACGAGGTGGCGCACGGCGTAGTGGAAGGCTATGGAGGAGCCGAGCAGCAGGATGACGAAGGCGCTGAGTGCGATCAGGAGTTGCCGCTGCAATGCGCGACGCAGTTCTTCCTGGCTCATCACCAGTTCGAAGCGTCCGATGACCGAGCCACGGGGATCGAGAATGTTGCTGGAGGCCGTGATCGTGCCTGCTGCGGTCGAGCGTGCACTGGTGATCGACAGCATGTCCTCGTCATTCTCGCCTAGGATGCGCGCGGATACGAAGGCCGGGTCCTGTTCGATGGCGCTGACCTGTGCGGCATAGGTAGGGCGGTCGAGCATCCACACCGGCCGGGCCAACGCCTCGGCGGTCAACTGCGCGACCACCGTCACACGCTGCTCAAGCTGGTCGTAGCGATCGCGATAGTCCAGCCAGGCAATGGTGCCCTGGGTTAGCAGGACGATCAGCGCGATGAAAGGAAAGGTGCGGAACAGCAGCCGCGCAGCGAGTTCCGACTCGCGCAGCTTGCGACCACGCAGCCCGTGAGTGCCAGAAGAGCCGCTCATAGGCTGCCGCCGGCCTCCATCCAGCGATCCCGGTAGCCGAGTTCGTCGATCGCTCGGCTGATCCAGTTGAATAGCTGGTTTGCCTCGATAGGTGAGTCTGCGCGCACCAGTGCGCGGTACCGATAGATCTGATCAGGCGTATCCGACATTAAAAGGCCCGAGACCCCTTGCCCCGTTTGGGCGAAATAGTACTCCAGATAGGAGCGGGCGACGATAGCCATGTCGGCGCGCCCGGCCAGAACAAGTTCGATCGCAGCGCGGTTGTCATTGACCAGGATCATCCCGTGTTCGCTTTCCAGCTTGCCTGGGTCGCGCTCGAAACCGGCGAAAGCGTAGTGATAGCCCCACATGCCGGCGATGCGCTTGCCACTCAAGTCCTGAAAGAAGCTTTGGGTACGGCCGTCTTCCTTGCGGGCAACGAAGAGATCGTAGTCGAGCAGGAACACCTCGGTTGCATCGATCGAAAACTCCCTGCCTTTCCACCCCCAGTCCGGGCTCTCAAAGAACATCACATCGAAGTGCCCCGCCTCGAAGTCGGCGAAGCGACGGGCTGGTGAGGTCAAGAAGAAGGAAAAGTGGTAATCGGCCTGAGCTTCGTTCAGCCAGTCGATCATCTCAATGGTCAGTCCCTTCGGGGATCCGTCGGCAGCGATACTTACGAAGGGTGGGAAGACATAGCCACCGACGGTGATCGGGAGGGCTTCTGCGGACGAGAGGGTGGTTGACAGGGGGGTGGTGAGCATGGCCAAGCAGACCAGACTGAACTGCCGCCTGCTGATCATCGAACTCCCCCGCCCCCGCTCGTCATAATGTCGAAGTATGCGACCTTGCGGCGGCAAGGTCTACCCTGCGGCTGCAATTGTCTTCTGGTTTCGTATGGCGAGTGGGGCTGCCGAGGCTGCGTTGACGCACTGCAACATGGCTCCTACTATCCGCCGCCATCGCTAGTCCTGAAGCGACAGTCTTGCGCGAAGGAACGCCTTTTTATGCTCTCGAATGCCGATTTACCGCTTCTCCCCGAGAAGCCGGATCGCCGCCCATCCAACCCCAATTTCTCTTCCGGCCCCTGTGCCAAGCGCCCGGGCTGGTCGCTGGAAGCCCTGCAGGGCGCCTTCCTCGGTCGCTCGCATCGCGCCAAGCCCGGGAAGGCCAAGCTGGCGGAGGTGATCGAGCGCTCGCACCGGCTGCTCGGGCTGCCGCAGGATTGGCGCCTGGCGATCGTCCCGGCCTCTGACACCGGCGCGATGGAGATGGCGCTTTGGTCGCTGCTCGGCGCGCGCGGAATCGATGTTCTGGCCTGGGAGTCCTTCGGCCAGGGTTGGGCGACTGACGTGGTCAAACAGCTCAAGCTGAGCGACGCCCGCGTGCTTGCAGCGGACTACGGCGAGTTGCCGGATCTCGGCGCGGTGGGGAAGGACCGCGACGTGATCTTCACCTGGAACGGCACCACCTCGGGCGTGCGGGTGCCGAATGCCGACTGGATTGCGGCCGACCGCGACGGCCTGGCGATCTGCGACGCCACTTCGGCTGCCTTCGCCATGCCGCTCGACTACGAAAAGCTCGATGTGGTGACCTGGTCCTGGCAGAAGGTGCTCGGCGGGGAGGCGGCGCACGGCATGCTTGCCCTCTCGCCGCGGGCCGTGGCTCGCCTGGAGAGCCACACGCCGGCCTGGCCGATGCCCAAGGTTTTTCGCATGACCAAGGGCGGCAAGCTGATCGAAGGGATCTTTAAGGGCGAGACCATCAACACGCCGTCGATGCTGGCGGTCGAGGATGCGCTGGACGGTCTGCGTTGGGCGGAAGACATCGGCGGCCTGTCGGCCCTGATCGCGCGCAGTGAGGCCAATTACCGCTGTCTGGCCGATTGGGTTGCGAGTCGCGACTGGATCGATTTCCTGGCCAAGGCGCCAGAAACCCGCTCGCCCACCTCCATGTGCCTCAGCTTCGTCGATCCCTGGTTCGAGCAGCTTTCGTCCGAGCGGCAGGCCGCCTTCGCCAAGTCTTTCGCTGCGACCCTCGATGCGGAAGGCGTCGCCTACGACGTGGGCGCGTACCGCGATGCGCCGCCGGGGTTGCGCATCTGGGGCGGGGCGACGGTCGAAGCCGCCGATCTGGAAGCCCTGCTGCCCTGGCTTGATTGGACCTGGGCCAAACTCCGTAACGAGCAGGCTTGAAGCCAGCACAGCGACCCAGAATGACACGAAGGAAAGAGTAAGAGAGTCATGCCCAAGGTACTTATTGCCGACAAGCTCAGCCCGCGTGCCGCCAAGCTCTTCGAGGAGCGGGGCGTCGAAGTGGATGTGGTCCAGGGCCTCTCGGAAGAGGAACTGGTGGCCCGAATCGGCGATTACGACGGCCTGGCCGTGCGTTCCGCCACCAAGGCCACGGCAGCTGTCCTGGAGGCAGGCTCGCAAGGGCGCTTGCGCGTGGTCGGGCGCGCCGGCATCGGTGTCGACAACATCGACGTGCCCGCCGCAACGGCTCAAGGCGTGGTCGTGATGAACACGCCCTACGGCAACGCGGTGACCACGGCCGAGCATGCCGTGGCCATGATGTTCGCCCTGGCCCGGCAATTGCCGGCGGCCGACCGTTCGACCCAGTCCGGGAAGTGGGAAAAGTCCAAGTTCATGGGCGTCGAGCTCACCGGCAAGACGCTGGGCGTCATCGGTTGCGGCAACATCGGCTCCATCGTCTGCGACCGTGCACACGGCTTGCGCATGAAGGTCGTTGCCTACGACCCCTTCCTCTCGCCCGATCGCGCCCAGGACTTGGGCGTCGAGAAGGTCGAACTGGAGGAGCTGCTGCGCCGGGCCGATATCATCACGCTCCACGTGCCGCTGACCGACCAGACCCGCGGGATTCTCGACGCCGAAGCGATGGCGAAGTGCCGCAAGGGCGTGCTGATCGTGAACTGCGCGCGTGGCGGTCTGGTGGTGGAGAAGGATCTGAAGGTCGCGCTGGAATCCGGTCAGGTTGGAGGCGCGGCTCTCGACGTGTTCGAAGTCGAACCTGCCAAGGAGAACGCGCTTTTCGGCACGCCGAACCTGGTCTGCACCCCGCACCTGGGCGCCTCGACCGCGGAAGCGCAAGAGAACGTGGCCCTGCAGGTGGCTGAGCAGATGAGCGACTATCTGCTGACCGGTGCGGTGACCAATGCGCTCAACATGCCCTCGCTCACTGCGGAAGATGCCAAGCATCTCGGCCCTTACATGGCGCTGGCAGATCAGCTTGGCTCCTTTGCCGGGCAGCTCACGCGCACGGGCCTGAAAGCCATCCGCATCGAATACGAAGGCCATGTGGCCGGCCTCAACACCCGGCCGCTGACGCAAGCGGTGCTGGTTGGTGTGCTGCGCCCGATGCTTGATTCCGTGAACATGGTGAACGCTCCCGTGCTGGCGCGGCAGCGGGACATTGCGGTGGCGGAAACCAAGTACGAGCGTGATTGCGACTACCAGACCCTGATCCGCGTGACCCTGGACACAGAAAAACAGGTGCGCTCGGTGGCAGGGACGCTGTTCGGCGGTTCGAAGCCGCGGCTGGTGGAAATCAAGGACATCCAGGTCGAAGCGCAGCTCGGACAGCACATGCTCTATCTCACCAATCACGACACGCCCGGCGTGATCGGCAGTGTGGGACGCATTCTGTCCGAGGCCGGCATGAACATCGCCACCTTCCACCTGGGTCGTGCCGAGGCAGGCGGCGATGCCATCTGTCTCATCGAGCTCGACGCAGAGATTCCCCCGGCCGCGCTCGCAGAGGTGCGGGCCCTCCCGCAGGTGCTGCGCGCCGAGCCCTTGCGTTTCTGACTTCTGGTCACCCGTAAGGGGAGGCTTTCGAGTCCGGACTTTCGAGGCCGGGGCAAACCCGCTACTAACGGCCTCGAAAGTCGGGAGCGAAGCGAGACCATGAGCATCACCCAGCTATCAGATGCGGCCGGGCTGGCACTGCTGCCTGCCGGTCTGCAGGACGGTCTGCCGCCGGACGCCGCGCACGAGGCGGCGCTGGTGGAGCAGATGATCGCCACGCTGGCCGGCTACGGCTATGAGCGGGTCAAGCCGCCGCTGCTGGAGTTCGAGGACTCGCTTCTGGCCGGCCCGGGCGAGCAGGTGGCACAGCAAACCTTCCGCCTGATGGACCCGATCAGCCAGCGCATGATGGGCCTGCGCGCCGACATGACACCGCAGGTGGCGCGCATCGCCGCCTCGCGTCTCGGCCGGGCGCCCCGGCCATTGCGGCTCTGTTACGCCGGTGAGGTGCTGCGGGTGCGCGGCAATCAGTTGCGTCCGGAGCGGCAGTTCGCACAGGTGGGCGCCGAGCTGCTGGGCAGCGATGCACCCGCCGCGGATGCGGAGGTGGTGCGGCTGGCGGCCGACGCGCTGCAAAGCCTGGGATTGAAGTCTCTCAGCATCGACCTCTCCCTGCCGACGCTGGTGGGCCGCCTGCTGGCGGATCTTGGCATCTCGGATCACTCGGGAAGGGCGCTGCGTTCCGCCCTCGACCGCAAGGACGCTGCCGCTGTGCACGCGGCTGCTGGCGACGCTGCACCCCTGTTCGACGGCCTCGTGCGTGCCGTGGGCCCAGTGGGCAAGGCCCTGCCGGCGCTCCAGGCCTTGGACCTGCCTGAAGCTGCGCGGCGCGAGGTGGCCGGTCTGGCACAGGTGGTCGAACAGGTGGAGCGAGAGGCGCCTGATCTGCGCCTGACCGTCGATCCCGTCGAGCACCGCGGTTACGAATACCAAACCGGTCTGTCTTTCACGCTTTTCGCCACCGGCGTGCGCGGCGAGTTGGGCCGGGGAGGGCGCTATGCTGCAATCGGAGCGCAGGGCGAAGAGGATCGGGCGACGGGCTTTACGCTCTTCATGGACACGCTGCTGCGTGCCTTGCCTGCCGTGCAGCGCCGAAAGCGCGTCTACCTGCCGATCGGCACGGATCCGGCGCAGGCCCGGGGCTTGAGGGCGACGGGATGGGTGACCGTGGCGGGGCTGGAACCTGCAGCAGATCCCCTGGCGGAAGCCCGGCGCCTGCATTGTGGCCATCTGCTGCGGGACGGGGTCCTGCACGAAGTGGAGAATGAGTGAGTCATGGCGAATGTAGCGGTCGTCGGTTCCCAGTGGGGCGACGAGGGTAAAGGCAAGATCGTCGATTGGCTGTCCGAGCGGGCCGACGTCGTGGTGCGCTTCCAGGGCGGGCACAACGCAGGCCACACCCTGGTGGTAGACGGCGTGACCTACAAGCTCTCGCTGCTGCCCTCGGGCGTGGTGCGGCCGGGCAAGCTTTCGGTCATTGGCAACGGCGTGGTCGTCGACCCCTGGGCCCTGGCCGAAGAGATCGAACGCATTCGCGAGCAGGGCGTGGCCATCACACCGGACAATCTGAAGATTGCCGAGAACGTGACTCTGATACTGCCACCGCACGGCCGCCTGGACCGGGCGCGGGAGGCGGCGCAGGGCAAGAAGGCCATCGGTACGACGGGTCGGGGCATCGGGCCGGCCTATGAAGACAAGGTCGGCCGGCGGGCCGTGCGCTTGTGCGATCTGGCCGATCCGGATCTGCTCTCCGACCGCCTGGATCAGTTGCTTGTGCATCACAATGCCCTGCTGCGTGGGCTGGGCGAGACCGAGATCGACAAGGCGGAACTCATGGCGCAGCTGCTGGAGATCGCGCCGAAGGTGCTGCCCTATGTGGACCGGGTCTGGCAGCGCTTGGAGGCCGCGCGGCGCAGTGGCAGGCGCATCCTTTTCGAGGGCGCGCAAGGGGCGCTGCTGGATGTCGATCACGGCACCTATCCCTATGTGACCTCCTCCAACACCGTCGCCGGGCAGGCGGCGGCCGGATCCGGCACCGGCCCCGCCGTGATCAATCAGGTGCTTGGCATCACCAAGGCCTACACAACCCGTGTCGGCTCCGGTCCCTTCCCAACCGAGTTGGATGACGAGATCGGCCAGCGGCTTGGCGAACGCGGGCGCGAGTTCGGCACGGTCACCGGTCGGCGTCGGCGTTGCGGCTGGTTCGATGCCGTTCTGGTGCGCCAGGCGATCCAGACCGGCGGCATCACGGGCATCGCGCTGACCAAGCTGGACGTGCTCGATGGTCTCTCCGAACTCAAGATCGGTGTAGGCTATGAGATCGATGGCAAGCGCTACGACTACCTGCCGGCCAGCCCGGCGCTGCAGGCCAAGGCGGTGCCTATCTATGAGACCCTGCCTGGTTGGGGGGAGAGCACCCAGGGTGCGCGCAGCTGGGGCGACCTGCCGGCGACTGCCGTCAAGTATGTCCGGCACATTGAGGAATTGGTCGGCGCGCCGGTGACACTGCTTTCCACCAGCCCCGACCGGGATGACACCATCCTGATGCGCGATCCCTTCGCTGGTTAACAGCAGGCAGGGGTCAAAGCGGACGGGCGAAGCTGATTTCGTGGCCGTCGGGGTCGCGGATGTGGAAGTATCGCTCACCCCAAGGCGCGTCCTCCGGGGCGAAGTCGGGCGCAAGTCCCGCATTCACGGCCCGCGCGTGACAGTCGTCGACGTCTGTGACGTAGAAGATCGCCCGGCCCCACCAGCCAATCTCCTGCTCCGGGCCCACCTTGATGAGATTGAGATAGCCAGGGCCCGCGTGGAAGCTGGTGAAGTCGGCGTTCTCGCCACCATACTTGAGCCGAAATCCAAGCTTGCGATAGAAGGCGACGGCCGCTGCCATGTCGTGGGTGGCCAGTGTCACGGCGCTCAGGCTTTCGATCATCGCTGCGTCTCCTCTGCACCATGCGGTATATAGTTACCACAACACTAAAGATGCTGATTTATCGCCATTTTCCGGCGTTGACTTTGGTCTGAGCGGAGCGTAAAAGCCCTCGGACCGCGCGGCAGAAGCCATGCGTTTTTCTGCGCGCAGGCAGTTTTCAGCGACACCCGTCGACCAGCGAAGGCCAAACATGAAGACCTATTCCGCAAAGCCGACTGACGTCGAGAGAAAGTGGTACGTGATCGACGCCGAAGACGTCGTTCTCGGCCGTCTCGCCAGTCGGGTTGCCAACGTGCTGCGTGGCAAGCACAAGGCAATGTACACTCCGCATATCGATACCGGCGACCATGTCATCATCATCAACGCCGAGAAGGTAAAGCTGACCGGCAAGAAGCTGCAACAGAAGCGCTTCTACTGGCACACGGGCTATCCCGGTGGGATCAAGGATCGCACCATGGGACAGATCCTCGGCGGCCGCTTTCCGGAGCGGGCGATCGAGAAGGCCGTGCAGCGCATGATCCCGAGCGGCCCCCTGGGGCGCGCCCAGTTCAAGAAACTGCGCGTCTATGCCGGTGCCGAGCACCCGCATGAGGCCCAGCAGCCCGAGGTCCTGGACCTCGCCGCGATGAACCCGAAGAACAAGAGGGCCTGACCCCATGGCCGAACAGACCCTGACCTCCCTCGACCAACTCGGCGGCACCGCGGTGGCGGAGCCCACCAGCGAAGCCGCGCCGGTCACCGCGCAGCCGAAGCGCGATGAGTTCGGTCGCTCCTATGCCACCGGCCGCCGCAAGGAGTCGGTTGCCCGTGTGTGGATCAAGCCGGGCAGCGGCAACATCACCGTCAACGGCAAGGCGCTGGATGTCTACTTTGCACGTCCGGTGCTGCGCATGCTGATCGCGCAGCCTTTCCTGGTGTCGAACCGGGACGGCCAGTTCGATGTGATCTGCACCGTCTCCGGCGGCGGGCTCTCCGGCCAGGCCGGTGCCGTGCGCCACGGCATCTCTCGTGCCCTGACCCACTACGAGCCGGAACTGCGGCCGGTGCTGAAGCAGGTCGGCTTCCTCACCCGCGACAGCCGCGCGGTGGAGCGCAAGAAGTACGGCCGGGCCAAGGCGCGTCGGAGCTTCCAGTTCTCCAAGCGCTGATCCCATCCGGATCGCACAAGCATCAAGGGCGGCCTATACAGGCCGCCCTTTTTGTTGGGACTGATACTTGGGTGTTTGAACCGCCAAGGGCCGCCTGTCGGACGGCCCTGAAACGGTTTCCGCTTACGCCGTGGCCAGTCGCTCTTCGATGGCGGCGTTGCGGATCGCCTTCTGCAGCTTCTCGAAGGCGCGCACCTCGATCTGGCGCACACGCTCGCGGCTGATGCCGTACTCCTGACTCAACTCCTCCAGGGTGGTCGGCTCCTCCTTGAGGCGCCGCTCGTTCAGGATGTGCTTTTCCCGATCGTTGAGGTTCTCCATGGCCCTGACCAGCAGCGCGCGCCGCTTGGTCAGTTCCTCGTCCTCCGCATAGCGGGTTTCTTGATCCTCGCTATCGTCGGTGAGCCAGTCCTGCCACTCACCATCGCCATCGATGCGAAGCGGCGCGTTGAGCGAATGGTCCGGTCCGGCCAGACGACGGTTCATATTCACCACATCGACCTCGGGCACGCTGAGTTGCGTGGCGATGTGGCTGACTTGCTCAGGATGAAGGTCGCCGTCATCGATCGCCTGCATCTGGCCCTTGAGTTTGCGCAGGTTAAAGAAGAGTTTCTTCTGCGCTGCCGTGGTGCCCATTTTCACCAGCGACCAGGAGTGCAGGATGTATTCCTGGATGGCCGCGCGGATCCACCACATTGCGTAGGTTGCGAGACGGAAGCCCTTTTCAGGATCGAAGCGCTTGACGGCCTGCATCATGCCGACGTTGCCTTCGCTGATCAGTTCAGCCAGAGGCAGACCATAGCCGCGGTAGCCCATGGCGATCTTGGCCACGAGCCGCAGATGGCTGGTCACAAGCTGATGTGCCGCTTCAAGGTCCTCACGCTCCTGCCAGCGTCTGGCGAGCATGTATTCCTGATCGACTTCCAGCATAGGAAACTTGCGGATTTCCTGCAGGTAGCGCGTCAGATTGCTCTCGGCGGTGAGCACCGGAAGCTTGGGGGAAGCGGTTGCTGTACTCATGATCTATCACCCCTTTCGATCGGACTTTTCACTTGGCTGAACCGGCCCGTTGCCCAATCCATACCAATGCCATCCGAATTGCGTGATATTAGACTAATTCCAGAAGAGTGGTCAAGTTCCTCAGATCGGGTGGTAGATCCGATTGGAAGCTGAGACGTTCTCCGCTGACCGGATGGGTGAAGCCCAGGGTACGCGCGTGCAGCGCCTGGCGGCCAAGCTCCGCAATTGTTTCGCGCAGTTCCACGGGCAGTTCCTTTATCTTTCGTTGTACGCTGCCGCCGTAGACTGGATCACCCAAAAGCGGATGACCTGCATCGGTCAGATGAACCCGGATCTGGTGCGTGCGCCCCGTGAGGAGACGACACTCGAGCCGGCTGATTGTTCCTCCGGCGTAGCGGGCCATCGTGCGATAGCGGGTAACAGCGGTCTTGCCGCCCCGACGCAACACGGCCATCTTCTTGCGATTGCGCGGGCTGCGGCCGATGTTGCCGCTGATCTCGCCGGCGGGCGGCGAGAGACTGCCCCAGACAAAAGCGTCGTAGGCGCGCTCAATGCTGCGCGCAGCAAACTGCTCGGTCAGTGAGTGCAGCGCTTTTTCCGTTTTGGCCGCGACCATCACCCCGCTGGTGTCCTTGTCCAGGCGATGGACGATTCCCGGCCGACGCTCACCGCCGATCCCGGTCAGCTCCGTGCCGCAGTGGGCCATCAGAGCGTTGACCAGGGTGTGGTCCGGGTTACCGGGTGCGGGATGGACAACAAGGCCGGCGGGCTTGTCGATCACGATCAGTTCTGCATCCTCGTACAGGATAGAGAGATCCAGGGCCTGGGCCTCGGGCGGAGCCTCTTTAATCTCCGGTATTTCTATGGCGAAACTTTGACTGGATTTGACCCTGAATGAGGCCTCGACTATCGTCGCGCCGTCGCTGCTGACCCTCCCTTCCTCGATCAACTGCTTGACTCGGCTGCGTGACATTCCGACAAGGCTTGCGGCAAGAAAGCGATCGAGCCGCAGCCCGACATCGGCCTCTTCCACGCTGAAGCAATAGCGACCGGGATGGACGGTTCCGCTCGGGGAGCGGGGAGGGGGAGTGCTTGCTGGCATGATGGAACAAGAGGACACGAAGCAATGGCGGCGCTCAAGGCCCTGGTGATCGGAATGGCGGTCGTGATCGTCGCGGGGATGGGGTTGGTGGTCTACGGAATGGTGCGCCAAGCTGACGGCCTGCGCGATGCGCCTGACGTCGTCGCGGCGCAGCAGACCGTCCCGGAGGCTTGTACGCTGGCCGAGGTGACGGCCGATGGACGCGGATTGTTGCTGCTGCGCCTGGCAGGGCCGGTGGAACAAGGCTGTCGGGCGGTGTTGCTGTTTGACGCGCGCCAGGGGGGCTTCCGTGGCCGCATCGACCTCCCGGCGGAATGAATCGAGAGTGCTGCAAAAATGGTGAACTTCGCTTCCGACAATGTGACCGGCGCCTGCCCCGAAGTCCTGCAGGCGGTGATCGACGCCAACGATAGCGGGCCGCGGATGCCCTATGGCAATGATGCCGCCACGCAGGCGATCGAGGCGCGCCTGGGTGAAGTCTTCGGTACTGATGTGAAGGTCTTCCTGGTGGCGACCGGCACCGCCGCGAATTCCCTTGCTCTGGCGGCGCTCGCTCCGCCCTGGGGCGCGGTCTACTGCCATGAAGAGGCGCACATCCAGAATTCAGAGTGCGGTGCGCCTGAGCTCTTCAGCGGCGGCGCCAAACTGATGCCCGTGGCCGGATCGCAGGGCAAGCTGGAGGCGGCAACGCTGGAGGCGGCCATCGACCGCAGCGGTTCCGTCCACCACAGCAAGCCGGCGGCCCTCTCGCTGACGCAAAGTACGGAAGCCGGCACCCTCTACCGACCGGCTGAAATCTCAGCGCTGACGCAGATTGCCCGAGACGCGGGTCTGCACGTCCACATGGACGGGGCGCGGTTTGCCAACGCCGTGGCGGCGCTGGATTGCCATCCCGCCGACGTCACCTGGAAGGCCGGTGTCGATGTGCTGTCCTTCGGCGGCACCAAGAACGGCTGCCTGGCAGCGGAAGCCGTGGTCTTCTTCCGACCAGAATTGGCCGCGAATGCCGCCTTCCTGCGCAAGCGCACCGGGCACCTCTTCTCGAAGATGCGCCTGCTCACAGCGCAGTTCGAAGGTTACCTCACCGACGATGCCTGGCTACGCCATGCCCGGCATGCCAACGCCATGGCCGCGCGCCTGGCCGAAGGGCTGGAGAAGGTGCCGGGAGTCGCGTTGCACTACCCTGTGGAAAGCAATCAGGTCTTCGCGCGCTTTCCGAGGGCGGTCACGCAGAAGCTGCAGGCCCAGGGCTTCCAGTTCTATGCCGAGATGCACGAGGGTGCGTCGCGCCTGGTGACCGCCTGGTCGACGCGCGACGAGGAGGTCGATGCTTTCCTGGATGCCACCCGGTCGGCGGCACAAGAAGCAGTCGCTTAGAGTATCCGTGTTGATCAAGAAGGAAAGTTGACCCATGGACGCTGATCTCTGAGGAGGGCGTTTGCGAGGATCACGAGCTTGCGCATGATGGCTGTG